>NZ_VEIP01000003.1:0-422083 GCF_007680655.1 Pantoea sp. PSNIH1 | reverse complement strand
CCTGCTGAGCCCGTCTGCGTTGCCGCTTTGCCGTCTCAGTGGTGGCGCATTATAGGGAGTTCTCGCCGGGTGACAAGTGCTAATTTCAACTTTTTTGCTCGGGCGCTTACTTTCCAGGCAATGCGTTGTAAAAACCAGCTCAGCTGTATATTAAAGAAACAAAAAACGGGCCCGCAGGCCCGTTTTTATGCACAACACTTACTGGTGAGCGACAATTTCGCCTTCGCTTACATCCATCTCGATGGTTTTTCCTGGCACAAACGCCCCGGAGAGTATCTTCTGCGCCAGCGGGTTCTCAATATGCTGCTGGATAGCCCGTTTGAGCGGACGCGCACCGTAAACCGGATCGTAGCCATTCTCACCAAGCAGTTTCAGTGCTGCTTCGGAGATGTGCAGCTGATAGCCGCGATCTTCCAGACGCTGATAAAGCCGCTGCAGCTGTATCTGCGCAATAGAGGCAATGTGCTGCTCTCCCAGCGGATGAAATACCACTACTTCATCGATACGGTTGATAAACTCAGGACGGAAGTGGTGTCCGACTACCGTCATTACCGTTTCTTTCATCGCTGGGTAATCAAGCGCACCGAAGCGCTCCTGAATTAAATCCGATCCCAGGTTCGACGTCATGATCACCACTGAGTTGCGGAAATCTACGGTACGCCCCTGACCATCCGTCAGTCGTCCATCATCCAGAACCTGCAGCAGGATGTTAAATACATCCGGATGCGCTTTCTCAACTTCATCCAGTAGGATTACGGAATAAGGCCGGCGGCGTACCGCTTCAGTAAGATAACCGCCCTCCTCATATCCGACATACCCCGGAGGTGCACCCACCAGCCGCGAAACCGAATGTTTTTCCATAAACTCAGACATGTCGATTCGCACCATCGCATCGTCGCTGTCAAACAGGAAATTTGCCAGCGCTTTACACAGTTCGGTTTTACCTACCCCGGTTGGGCCGAGGAACAGGAATGAACCAATCGGGCGATTGGGATCGGATAAGCCCGCCCGGCTGCGACGGATGGCATTTGAAACCGCCTCTACCGCTTCGTTCTGGCCGATAACCCGCGCATGTAATTCCTGCTCCATACGCAGCAGTTTGTCGCGCTCACCTTCCATCATGCGTGCTACCGGAATACCGGTCCAGCGCGCCAGTACGTCGGCAATCTCAACATCCGTTACGCGGTTGCGTAGCAGCTTCATGATTTTGCCTTCAGCCTGAGTGGCACTCGCCAGCTGCTTTTCCAGCGCCGGAATTTTGCCATACTGCAGCTCTGACATTTGCGCCAGATCGCCTGTGCGCCGCGCCTGTTCCAGCGTCAGTCTTGCCTGCTCCAGCTCCGCTTTAATATTTTGCGTACCGGTGAGTGACGCCTTTTCAGCTTTCCACTCCTCTTCCAGTTCTGCATATTCGCGCTCTTTCTGATTCAGCTCCGTCTCCAGCATCTCAAGACGCTTGACGCTGGCATCGTCAGACTCTTTCTTCAGCGCCTGCTGCTCCAGTTTCAGCTGGATGATACGGCGCTCCAGACGATCGAGCGGCTCAGGTTTCGAATCGATCTGCAGACGAATACTGGATGCAGCTTCATCAATCAGGTCGATCGCTTTATCTGGCAGCTGCCGGTCGGCGATATAGCGATGTGACAACGTTGCTGCTGCCACAATAGCCGGGTCGGTGATCTGCACATGGTGATGCAGCTCATAGCGCTCTTTCAGACCGCGCAGAATAGCGATGGTATCTTCGACGCTGGGCTCTGCCACAAATACTTTCTGGAAGCGACGCTCCAGGGCAGCATCCTTTTCTATATACTGCCGATACTCATCCAGCGTGGTTGCGCCAACGCAGTGCAGTTCACCACGCGCCAGAGCTGGCTTCAGCATGTTTCCTGCGTCCATCGCGCCATCAGCTTTGCCTGCGCCTACCATCGTGTGCAGCTCATCGATAAACAGAATGACATTGCCTTCCTGCTTCGCGAGATCGTTCAACACCCCTTTCAGGCGCTCCTCAAATTCACCACGGTATTTGGCTCCCGCCACCAGCGCCCCCATATCCAGCGCCAGTACGCGACGACCTTTCAGGCCTTCAGGCACTTCACCATTGATAATGCGCTGAGCCAGCCCTTCAACAATGGCGGTTTTACCCACGCCGGGTTCACCAATCAATACCGGGTTATTCTTGGTACGGCGCTGCAACACCTGGATGGTACGGCGGATCTCTTCATCGCGTCCGATTACCGGGTCCAGCTTGCCACGTTCGGCGCGCTCGGTGAGATCGATGGTATATTTTTTCAGTGCCTGGCGCTGATCTTCAGCTCCCTGGTCATTCACGTTTTCGCCTCCGCGCAATTGTTCGATAGCGTTCGCGAGTTTGTCAGACGTCACGCCGGCAGCTTTAAGCAGATCCGCCAGTGAACCGCGTGAATCCAGAGCCGCCAGAACAAATAATTCAGATGAGATAAAGTTATCGCCGCGCTTTTGCGCCAGTTTGTCACACAGGTTCAGCACCCGCACCAGATCGGCTGAGGGCTGTACATCCCCCTCGGTGCCTTCGACCTGGGGCAGACGATTGATTGCCTGTTCAATACTGCTACGCAGAGTGGCGACATCGGCTCCTGCTGCGCTAAGCAGCGGACGCACCGATCCCCCTTCCTGGTTGAGCAGAGCGCTCATCACATGAAGCGGTTCAATAAACTGGTTATCCTGTCCCAGAGCCAGGGACTGGGCATCAGCAAGGGCTAGCTGGAATTTGTTGGTAAGACGATCCAGACGCATAATTCCTCCCGTTACAGGTCAAAATGCTACTGGAGATTAAGATGAGGTCAGGCCTCCAATTTTCAAGGTTTCTGACCTGATATTGTGAGCAAAAAACAGGCTACCCGGCTCGTCTCCGGGCGTAAGGTTATTGCAGCCAGATTAATGTAGCCATACGCCCGGTAACACCGTCGCGGCGAAAAGAGAAAAAATCCTGCTTTTCTGTGAACGTGCAGCGTCGTGAACCGCTGACAGAGGTTACGCCTGCGCTAAGCAGACGCTGTTCGGCCAGCAGCCAGATATCCGCAAAATATTTTGCGCCTGCCGGACGAAAGGCCACTTCTGCGCGCGCATCGTGGGCCATAAATGCCTGACGTACTTCCGCTCCTACTTCAAACGCACCGGGTCCGATAGCCGGGCCCAGCCAGGCATATACCTCGCTGGCCGGACAGTGAAACTGCGCCAGCGTCTGTTCCAGCACGCCGTTACAGAGGCCGCGCCAGCCCGCATGGGCTGCTGCGATTTCACTGCCATCTTTACTGCAAAACAGCACCGGCAGGCAGTCAGCCGTCATAATGGCGCACACCACGCCCGGCTCCCGGGTAATGGCCGCGTCAGCCTGTGGCAGCGCACAGGCTGCAGGCAGGCGCACTACCGCATTGCCATGTATCTGATCCAGCCACTGCGGCATTGCAGAAAGCGATAATGTTTCTGTGATGTGCTGGCGATTACGCATCACGTGAGCGGGCGCATCCCCGACGTGAGCCGCCGGGTTGAGCGAATCCCAGGGCGCCAGGCTATGACCGCCCCGCCGGGTCGTGGAGCAGGCCCGAACGCGCTGCGGAGCAGGCCAGTCCGGGATGATCCATTCGCTCATAGCCAGTCCATGCGATCGCGGAACTCTTCCGTATCGGCTTTTAAGGCGTCAATCAGATCAACCATGTCCTGCGGCAGCGGAGCATGCCACTCCATTTCAATACCGGTTATCGGATGATAGAGACGCAGCATTGTCGCGTGCAGCGCCTGACGATCAAATCCGCGCAGCGTATTAATGAACGCCTCTGACGCCCCTTTTGGCGGGCGCGGCCGGCCACCGTAGAGCGGATCGCCCACCAGCGGATGGTTGATATGCGCCATATGAACACGGATCTGATGCGTACGGCCCGTCTCCAGGCGCAGGCGCAGGCGCGTATGGGCCCGGAAATGCTCCATGATGCGGTAGTGCGTGGTTGCCGGTTTTCCCATCGGATGGACGGCCATGTGGGTACGCTTGGTGGAGTGTCGCGCCATGGGTTCATCAACGGTGCCGCCAGCCGTCATCGTACCGATGGCAACCGCTTCATATTCACGCGTGATTTCACGCAGCTGTAGCGTTTCCACCAGATGCGTCTGTGCCGGAACCGTTTTTGCCACGACCATCAGGCCAGTGGTGTCTTTATCCAGGCGATGTACGATACCGGCGCGCGGTACATCAGCGATCGGCGGAAAGTGGTAGAGCAGTGCATTCAGAATAGTGCCGTCAGGATTACCTGCACCGGGGTGTACCACCAGGTCGCGGGGTTTATTGATAACCAGAATATGGTCATCTTCATAAACGATATTAAGAGGAATGTTCTGCGCTTCCCAGCGCTGTTCCTCTTCAATCTCAGCATCAATAGCCACCTGCTCACCGCCCAGAACTTTCTCTTTCGGTTTATCGATGATAGTGCCGTTGACGCTGACGCGGCGATCGAGGATCCACTCTTTTATGCGGGAGCGTGAATAATCAGGGAACAATTCTGCCAAAGTCTGATCTAAACGTTGTCCAAGCTGTGCTTCGGACACCGTTGCGGTGAGTTGAACTTGTTGTGCCATATACAGCTTCTTCGTTAACGTTGGGTTTTACGGCGATGCCGTTTAATATAATGTGCTATCGTACTGGTCATTACCGGGAGCTATACGGACAGCTTCCGCCATAACATTTTGAGGATAATCATTTCGTCATGACGCGTATGAAACATCTGGTGGCTGCCGCCACATTGAGCCTGGCCCTGGTAGGCTGCTCCGGCTCATCTGATCCGGTTCCGGACAGCCCGCCGTCTGAAATTTATGCCACAGCTCAGCAAAAGCTGCAGGACGGTAACTTCAAAGCGGCAATTAAGCAACTGGAAGCGCTGGATAATCGTTATCCATTTGGTCCTTACTCGCAGCAGGTGCAGCTGGATTTAATCTACGCGTATTACAAAAATGCCGATCTTCCGCTGGCGCAGGCTGCTATCTCGCGCTTTATGCGTCTGAACCCGACTCATCCGAATATCGATTACGTCATCTATATGAAAGGTCTGACGGATATGGCCCTGGATGACTCCGCTCTGCAGGGCTTCTTTGGTATCGATCGCTCCGATCGCGATCCCAACCATGCGCGCGACGCCTTCCGTGACTTCTCCCAGCTGCTGCGTAGCTACCCAAACAGCCAGTATGCGGCGGATGCTCAGAAACGCCTGACCTATCTGAAAGATCGTCTGGCGAAATATGAACTTTCGGTGGCGCAATTCTATACCAAGCGCGGGGCTTATGTCGCTGTTGTTAATCGTGTGGAAGGCATGATGCGTGATTATCAGGATACGCAGGCAACACGCGATGCGCTGCCGCTGATGGAGAATGCTTATCGCCAGCTGCAGTTAACGGCCGAAGCTGACAAAGTTGCGAAAATTATCGCGGCCAATAACAGTTAAAAAAGTGGTTGATAACGTGCTTAAAAAGCAGCCGTTTGGCTGCTTTTTTTATGCCTGCAAAGGGCATTTGCGTTGCGGTTAACCCGTCAATCCTGCCCTGCTGTAGTGCTGGCTTCAAGCATTTTTTAAATAATCTCCGGCCTTTCTCGCAAATCTCCTGCGTTGACAAAATGTGACGTTCGTATGTGATCCAGATCACATAAATTCCTGTGTGGCGCGGTATGCTGACTCTACCCAGACGGAAATGACAGAGAGGTTTAACTATGATTCTGAACATTACCAGCAAACAAATGGAAATCACTGCAGCAATTCGCAGCCATGTCGAAGACCGTCTCGCTAAACTGGAAAAGTGGCAAGCCCACCTCATCAATCCACACATCGTGTTGTCTAAAGAGCCCAAAGAGTTCGTAGCGGATGCCACCATTAACACGCCCAACGGTACTCTGGTTGCCAGTGCTAAACATGATGATATGTATACCGCCATCAACGATTTGATCGCGAAGCTGGAGCGCCAGCTAAATAAAGCTCAGCACAAGCCTGAAGCACGCCGCGCTGCCAGCAGTGTTAAAGATTTCATTCCGGCAGGATAAACTCTGCAGTTACAAAAAACGCGCCAGCTGGCGCGTTTTTTATTGACAGCTTTTAAGCAGTACGATTACTCTCAGAACACTTACCTGCCGGAATAAACCATGAAACATCAGCCATTTTTCTTCGCATTCTTTTTTACCTTCCCCTGAACGGGAGGCGCGTCGTCATGCGAAAATGAATGCGAAGACGAATGACAAAGCCTCCCCCGCCGGGAGGCTTTTTTTTTAACTGTATTTACAGGTGAGCTTAATGAGTATCGATAATCCACTGCTGGTGCTGCGCGATAAAATCAGCGCAGTTGACAGCAAACTACTTACGCTGCTGGCCGAGCGACGGTCGCTGGCAATCGAAGTTGCCCAGGCGAAACTGACCACGCTGCGGCCCATACGTGATATTGAGCGGGAGCGTGCCCTGCTGGAAAATCTGATTTCCCTCGGTAAGCAGCAGCAGCTCGATGCCCACTACATTACCCGTCTGTTTCAGCTGATTATTGAAGATTCGGTGCTGACGCAGCAGGCGCTGCTGCAGAAAAACCTGAACCACCCGCACGCGCTGGCGCCCCGCATCGCCTTTCTGGGACCTAAGGGATCTTATTCGCATCTGGCCGCCCGTAAATATGCGTCACGCCATTTTTCTTCATATGTTGAAAACGGCTGTCTGAAATTTCAGGATATTATCCAGCAGGTTGAGGCTGGCCAGGCTGACTATGCGGTGATGCCAATTGAAAACACCAGCTCAGGCTCTATCAATGATGTTTACGATCTGCTGCAGCAGACGTCGCTCTCAATCATTGGCGAACTGACCATCCCTATCGAGCACTGTGTACTGGTAAAAGAGACCACCACGCTTAAACAGATCAAAACCGTCTACAGTCATCCCCAGCCTTTTCAGCAGTGCAGTCAGTTTATTAACCGTTTCCCGCAGTGGAAAATTGAGTACACCGAAAGCACTGCCGCAGCCATGGAGAAAGTCGCCGCGCTTAATTCCCCAGAGGTTGCCGCCCTGGGCAGCGAAGCAGGCGGTGAACTCTATGGGCTGCAGGTGCTGGAGCGTAACCTGGCAAATCAGCAGCAGAACCACACGCGTTTTATCGTACTGGCGCGCAAGCCGGTTGACGTTTCGGTGCAGGTCCCGGCCAAAACCACGCTGATCATGGCTACCGGTCAGCAGGCGGGTGCGCTGGTAGAGGCCCTGCTGGTACTGCGCAACCATAATCTGATTATGAGCCGGCTGGAGAATCGCCCGATTAACGGTAACCCGTGGGAAGAGATGTTCTACATTGATGTGCAGGGCAATCTGCAGTCGGAAAATATGCAGCTGGCGCTGGCAGAATTACGCCAGCTGACGCGCTCACTGAAAGTGCTGGGCTGCTATCCCGGTGAAAATGTGGTTCCGGTTGAACCCCGCATATAAGCAGAAAAGGCACCGCTGAGGGTGCCTTTTTTTATTGCCGGCTATCGTTAGCCGAGCGTAACAGACTGCGGCTTTCAACCAGAAAACGCTGGGCGTGATCGCCAAACCACTGTTCCACGCGCTCAAAACTGCTGATAAACGCCTGCTTATTGCTCTGTTCCAGTAGCGATATAGCTTCACCAAAGCGCTGATGGTAACGTTTTATCAGCGCCAGGTTGCTTTCTGAAGCCATAATGATATCGGCATAGAGCTGTGGATCCTGCGCAAATAGCCGCCCTACCATGGCCAGCTCCAGCCGGTAAATAGGTGAGGAGAGCGCCAGCAGCTGATCCAGGTTCACATTCTCTTCAGCCAGGTGAAGGCCGTAAGCAAAAGTCGTAAAGTGACGCAGCGCCTGAATAAAGGCCATGTTCTGATCGTGCTCTGCGGCGCTGATGCAGTGCAGCCGTGCTCCCCAAACCTGAATCTGTTCCAGGAACCACTGATACGCTTCCGGCTGACGACCGTCGCACCAGACCACAACCTGTTTTGCCAGACTGCCGCTGTCGGGCCCAAACATCGGGTGCAGCCCCAGTACCGGTCCGGCGTGCGCGGCAAGCATGGCCTGCAGCGGCCTGTTTTTTACCGATGCAAGATCGACCAGGATGCAGTCGTCCGGCAGCGCAGGCAGATCGGCGATGATCTTCTCGGTAAGATGGATTGGGACACTGATGATCACCATGCCCGCATCCTGCAGCAGCCGATCGGCGCGATCCCAGTCCTCTTTGTCCAGAATGCGCACCTGATAACCGGACAGTGTCAGCATTTTTTCAAACAGACGCCCCATCTTGCCGCTGCCGCCGACGATCACTACCGGACGCAGTGAAGGACAAAGGGTTTTGAAACCTTTATCATTCTCATGGGTATAGGATTCCCGCATCAGACGACGCAATACATCTTCAATCAGATCGGGAGATACGCCGAGCGCTTCTGCTTCCTGCCGGCGTGACGCCAGCATGCTTGCTTCACGCTCGGGTACATAAATCGGCAGGCCGTAACGGCTTTTTACTTCGCCAACCTGTGCCACCAGCTCCAGTCGTTTTGCCAGCAGCCCAAGCAGCGCCTGATCGACTTCATCAATTTGATCGCGCAATGCGGTCAGTTCAGCCACCATGACTCTTTATACCTCGTGTGACAGACGCGCCGACAGTACTCCCTGCAGATCCTGATGGATCGTGCGCAGCAGCGTTTCGGTAGTATTCCAGTCAATGCAGGCATCGGTCACCGAGACACCATACTTCATTTCGCTGCGCGGCTGCTCTGAAGGCTGATTGCCTTCGTGAATATTGCTCTCAAGCATCAGGCCAATAATAGAGCGGTTTCCATCTTTGATCTGCGCAATAGCCGATTCGGCTACGCCAGGCTGACGACGATAGTCTTTGTTAGAATTGCCATGGCTGCAATCTATCATTAAGGCCGGGCGCAGTCCTGCTTTCAGCATCTCTTTTTCACACTGTGCAACATCGTCCGGGCCGTAGTTAGGCGCTTTGCCACCGCGCAGGATCACGTGTCCGTCCGGGTTGCCCTGCGTCTGCAGCAGGCAGACCTGCCCTGCCTGGTTAATGCCGACAAAACGGTGAGGCATCGCTGCCGCACGCATAGCGTTGATCGCCGTGCCGAGACTGCCATCGGTGCCGTTTTTAAAACCTACCGGCATTGAAAGACCAGACGCCATTTCACGGTGCGTTTGTGATTCCGTGGTGCGCGCACCAATGGCTGACCAGCTAAACAGATCGCCGAGATATTGCGGGCTATTAGGATCCAGCGCTTCTGTCGCCAGTGGCAAACCCATTTCAACCAGGTTTACCAGCAGCTGACGCGCAATGTGCAGCCCGGCTTCCATATCAAATGAGTTGTTCATGTAAGGATCGTTGATCAGCCCTTTCCAGCCTACGGTGGTGCGGGGTTTTTCAAAATAGACGCGCATGACGATATAGAGCTGATCCTTCAGCTGCACAGAGAGATCTTTTAACTGACGGGCGTACGCTAACGCTGCTTCCGGATCGTGAATTGAGCAGGGACCGCAGACCACCAGCAGACGCGGATCGCGCCCGGCAATAATGTCCGCAATAGTTTTACGCGAAGCAGTAATCTGAGCTTCCTGCTCTGCCGTCAGCGGAAAGCGTGCTTTCAGCTCCTGCGGCGTAATTAAAATCTGTTCGTCAGCGATATGTACGTTATTCAGCGCGTCTTTCTGCATGGTGGCGATCCTTTTTACTCATCTGTGCGGTTTGAATCCTCAGTGAGGATGACGCTTACTCTATCACAGGCTGTATTGTATGCAATCCATGCGTGTACACTATTTTTACCACCTGCATTGCACCACCGTATAAATTTGCATTTAAATACATATTTATCAGATATATATAAATAAATGACACTGTATACCTTGCCGGATGGATGTAAATATAAAATTACACTATCGTAGAGCTGCGACTCGTTTTTCACTGCGCGCTCAGTTAATATTCTGTAATTCCTCACAATTTATGAAGGCTGACTGATTATGACTGAGATAATCCTGCGTCCCTTTGCGCTGTCAGATGCAACTGCTTTTGCTGAGGCCGTCAATCAGTCTCTTGATACCCTGCTGCCCTGGATGACGTGGGCGCATGAAAATTACCGGCCGGAAGAGGCAGTAAGCTGGTTTAATTTCGCTCACGCAGAGCGTGTCAGAGGTGAGGCCGAAAGGTTTGCGATCGCAGACAGCCGTTATCGTCTGCTGGGAGGGGCCGGGATCCGTTTTGCCCGTCAGCCCGGCGAGGTTGCAGCGCTGGGCTACTGGGTACGCAGCGATGCGCAGCGTCAGGGCGTGGCTACACGCGCGGTAGCGCAACTGATAACCCTGGGTTTTAGCCGGCCAGATATCACGGAGCTGGAAATCCTGGCCGCCACAGATAATGTCGCCAGCCGCGCCGTGGCATTACGCAGCGGGTTTACGCTGACAGGCTGCCAGCACGGGCTGATTGTGCTGCCGGACGGGCCGGTTGAGGCCGCGGTTTATCGCTTAAAGCATCCATAAAAAAGGGGCTGGCATTATGCCAACCCCTTGTTTGCTATTAACTTTGAGATGTCGCTTACGCGCCAAGACGCTCTTTGATACGAGCTGACTTACCGGTGCGCTCACGCAGGTAGTACAGTTTGGCTTTACGCACAGCACCACGACGTTTGACAGTAATGCTGTCAATTACCGGAGAGTGAGTCTGGAAGACACGCTCAACGCCTTCGCCGTTGGAAATCTTACGAACAGTGAATGCAGAGTGCAGACCGCGGTTACGAATAGCGATAACCACGCCCTCGAATGCCTGCAGACGTTTTTTAGAACCTTCAACGACCCATACTTTCACTTCCACGGAATCACCCGGACGGAATGAAGGTACATCCTGTTTCAGCTGTTCTTGTTCAATTTGCTTGATAATGTTGCTCATAATTAAATCTCATATCCTGGGTAAACTGATAGTCAGGGAAGATTACTCTTCCGCTTCATCGTTTTGTTGCTGCTGCTGTTCCCGCTGGAACTCATTCAGCAACCTTGCTTGCTCTTCAGTCAGAGCCAGGTTTTCCAGAAGTTCAGGTCTTCTTAGCCAGGTACGGCCTAGCGACTGTTTCAGGCGCCAGCGGCGAATATCGGCATGGTTGCCCGACAGCAGAACTGACGGTACTTCCATCCCTTCTAACACTTCAGGCCGGGTATAGTGCGGGCAATCCAGCAAACCATCCGAGAATGAGTCTTCATCGGCGGACGCCTGCTTGCCCAGTACGCCGGGAATAAACCGGGCGACGGAGTCAATCAGCGTCATGGCTGGCAGCTCACCACCACTGAGAACGTAATCACCGATTGACCACTCTTCGTCAATCTCTGTATGGATCACGCGCTCATCAATACCTTCGTAGCGACCACAGACCAGAATCAGTTTCTGGTTAGTCGCCAATTCGCAAACGCCCTGCTGGTCAAGTTTGCGCCCCTGAGGTGACAGATAAATCACCTTAGCACCTTCTCCCGCCGCTGCTTTCGCTGCGTGGATCGCATCCCGTAAGGGTTGCACCATCATCAACATTCCCGGTCCGCCGCCGTAAGGACGATCGTCCACGGTACGGTGCCGGTCGTGCGTGAAGTCACGAGGACTCCAGCTCTCAATGTTGAGCAGGCCATTTTTAACTGCCCGGCCAGTTACCCCGTACTCGGTAATAGCGCGAAACATCTCTGGAAACAGGCTGATAACACCAATCCACATCGCGTTCGCCGTTACGTTACCGGATTGTCCGGAGATCAAAAACCAGGATCCCAGTCTACTTCAATAGTGCCAGTAGCGAGATCGACTTTCTTGATAACCTGTTCATCGAGAAACGGTATTAACCGCTCCTGTACACCGAATGCATCTTTCAGGTTCGCCTTAACGACGAGTACGTCGTTTGAGCCGGTTTCCATCAAATCAATGACTTTGCCCATCTCATAGCCGTCGAGGTTAACTACTTTACAACCCATAAGGTCTTTCCAGTAGTAATCACCCTCTCCCAGCGCAGGCAGCTGCGTGGAGTCAACCGTGATTTCACAATTGGTTAACTGCGCCGCCGCGTCCCGATCGTCAATGCCGTTGACTTTGATAATCAGGTCCTGATTGTGGTGCTTCCAACCTTCCAGTTCTACCTGCTGCCATTTACCGGCGCGCTGGATAAACCAGGGTTGGTAGTCGAAGATGCTTTCAGCGTCTTCAGTGGAGGAAAACACTTTGAGCCAGCCCCGAATTCCGTAAGCGGCACCCATTTTGCCCAAAACGATGGGGTTAACAGGAGGCTGTGCGGCAGGTTTACTGGTCATGCTCACCACCGTGACAGATTAAGCTGCTTTTTTTGCTTCTTTGATCAGCGCGTTAACGCGATCGGAAAGCGTTGCGCCCTGGCCAACCCAGTGCTCAATACGGTCCAGGTCCAGACGCAGACCTTCAGCCTGACCAGATGCGATCGGGTTGAAGAAACCAACGCGCTCAATGAAGCGGCCGTTGCGTGCATTGCGGCTGTCAGTGACGACGACCTGGTAGAACGGACGCTTTTTTGCGCCGTGACGTGCCAAACGAATTGTTACCATAACATCCTCTTTAGTTAATAAAACAACCGGGCCCCATCGAGGAACGGGGCCCGGGTGCAATATAAAAAGCCCGAAAATTTTACTCATTTTGGCGCAAAAAGCAACCGCAGTAGCATACTTTTCTGGCTGTGTAGCGATATCTTAACGGCCCGGGAAACCTGGCGGCATCATACCCTTCATGCCGCGCATCATTTTTGCCATGCCGCCTTTCTTCATCTTTTTCATCATGCGCTGCATATCATCGAACTGCTTCAGCAGCCGATTGACATCCTGCACCTGCATACCGGCGCCGGTCGCGATGCGACGCTTGCGTGAACCCTTGATGATTTCAGGCTTCTCACGCTCTTTACGCGTCATGGAGTTAATGATGGCCTCCATGCGCACCAGCACCTTGTCATCCATCTGCGATTTAACGTTGTCCGGCAGCTGCCCCATACCCGGCAGTTTGCCCATCAGGCTGGCCATACCGCCCATATTGCGCATCTGCTTAAGCTGCTCAAGGAAGTCATTGAGATCGAAACCGTCACCGGTTTTCAGCTTTTTCGCCAGCTTTTCCGCCTGATCGCGGTCAACCTTGCTTTCAATATCTTCAATCAGCGACAGGACATCGCCCATGCCCAGAATGCGCGAGGCGATACGGTCGGGATAAAACGCTTCCAGCGCCTCGGTTTTCTCACCCATCCCCATAAACTTGATTGGTTTACCGGTGATGTGACGAATCGAAAGCGCGGCACCGCCGCGTGCGTCACCATCAACCTTGGTCAGGATCACCCCGGTCAGCGGCAGCGCTTCATTAAATGCTTTAGCCGTGTTCGCGGCATCCTGACCGGTCATGGCATCGACAACAAACAGCGTTTCCACCGGATTAATGGCGGCGTGGACCTGTTTGATTTCGTCCATCATCGCTTCGTCTACGTGCAAACGACCGGCGGTATCCACCAGCAGCACGTCGTAGAACTTCAGCTTCGCCTCTTTCAGCGCATGCTTAACGATGTCAACCGGCTTCTGGCTGAGATCGGAGGGACAGAAATCCACCCCCACCTGCTGCGCCAGCGTCTCCAGCTGTTTAATCGCCGCCGGGCGATAAACGTCAGCTGAGACCACCAGCACTTTTTTCTTGTGCTTTTCACGCAGAAACTTACCGAGCTTACCCACACTGGTGGTTTTACCGGCACCCTGCAGGCCCGCCATCAGCACCACGGCCGGCGGCTGCGCATTCAGGTTCAGGGTATTATTTTCAGCCCCCATTGCCGCAATCAGCTCGTTGCGGACAATCTTGATAAACTCCTGACCCGGCGTCAGGCTTTTATTGACGTCGTGTCCGACCGCGGCTTCTTTTACGCGGTTAATAAATTCACGTACTACCGGCAGCGCAACGTCCGCCTCCAGCAGCGCCATGCGCACTTCGCGCAGGGTATCTTTGATGTTCTCTTCGGTCAGCCGTCCGCGGCCGCTGATGTTGCGCAGGGTTTGCGACAAACGATCGGTTAAATTATCAAACATGCTCTCTCACTTAATACCGTAGCGAGGCCGCCTGAGCGACACAATGCGCCGGATTATAACACGAAGCCTGAGCGATCTCTGCAATTGACCGTGAGATCGTTTGGAGCATACTGCCGCTGACGCTATACTGCTTTTTTCCTTATCTCATCACTCTCAGAAAGGATCTATGTTCGTTTTCGCGATCGTGGCGCTCTTCGCCTACTCCCTCAGTCTTGCACTTATCATCCCCAGCTTACTGAAACGTAACAGCGGCTGGCGGCGATTTGCTGTCCTGTCCGCCTGCGTTGCGCTGATTGCGCATGCTGTCGCGCTGCAGCAGCGGATATTTGCTATCGACAGCGGGCAAAATCTCAGCTTACTTAATATCGGATCGCTGGTGAGCCTGCTGATTTGCGCCATTATGACTATTGTGGCTTCACGTAACCGTGGCTGGCTGCTGCTGCCGGTGGTTTATAGCTTTGCGTTAATTAATCTGGCGTTTGCCACCTTTGTCCCGAATGCCTTTATTACGCACCTCGAGACCACGCCGGGCATGATGGTGCATATCGGTCTGTCGCTGTTTGCTTATGCCACGCTGATTATTGCCGCGCTCTATGCGCTGCAGCTGGCGTGGATCGACTATCAGCTGAAAAACAAAAAGCTCGCCTTTACGCAGGATATGCCGCCGCTGCTAAGCATTGAGCGCAAAATGTTTCATATCACGCAGATTGGCGTGGTGCTGCTGACGCTGGTGCTCTGCACCGGGCTTTTCTTCATGGATAACCTGTTCAGCGCAGAGAACATTGATAAAGCGGTGCTCTCCATTCTTGCCTGGTTCGTCTATATCGTGCTGCTCTGGGGGCACTACCGTGAAGGGTGGCGCGGACGCCGCGTGGTCTGGTTTAACTGCGGCGGTGCGCTGCTGCTGACCATGGCCTACTTCGGCAGTCGCGTACTGCAGCATCTTCTCACTTCCCACTAAGGAATTTTTCGTTGGAACATGTTTCAACCACCACGATGATTATCATTCTTGTCATCATGGTGCTGGTCTCAGCGTACTTCTCCGGCTCTGAGACCGGCATGATGACGCTCAACCGCTATAAGCTGCGGCACAAAGCGAAAAGCGGTAATCGTGCAGCGCGGCGCGTTGAGAAACTGCTGCGCCGGCCCGATCGCCTGATTAGTCTGGTCTTAATCGGCAACAACCTGGTCAATATCCTCGCCTCCGCGCTGGGGACTATCGTAGGGATGCGTCTGTATGGTGATGCCGGGGTCGCTATCGCCACCGGCGTGCTGACCTTTGTTGTTCTGGTTTTTGCTGAAGTCCTGCCTAAAACCATCGCAGCGCTCTACCCTGAAAAAGTGGCCTACCCCAGCAGCGTTTTACTGGCGCCGCTGCAGTATGTGATGCTGCCACTGGTCTGGCTGCTTAATACCATTACGCGCATGCTGATGCGTATGGTGGGGATTAAAACAGAGGGCTCCGTAAACTCCGCGCTGAGCAAAGAGGAGCTGCGCACCATTGTCTACGAGTCGCGCTCGCTGATGTCTCGCCGTAATCAGGATATGCTGCTCTCCGTGCTCGATCTGGAAAAAGTCAGCGTGGATGACATCATGGTGCCGCGCAATGAAATTGTTGGTATCAATATCAATGACGACTGGAAATCGATTGAGCGTCAGCTGAGTAACTCACCGCATGGGCGTATTGTGCTGTTTCGCGATTCGCTGGACGATACCGTGGGCATGCTGCGCGTGCGCGAAGCCTGGCGCATGATGACGGAAAAAAAGGAGTTCAATAAGGATCGTCTGCTGCGCGCGGCTGATGAGATCTACTATGTGCCGGAAGGCACGCCGCTGAATGTGCAGCTGGTTAAGTTCCAGCGCAATAAGAAAAAAGCGGGTCTGGTAGTGGATGAGTATGGCGATATTAAGGGGCTCATCACCATCGAAGATATTCTGGAAGAGATCGTTGGCGACTTTACTACCTCCATGTCCCCTTCTCTCGCAGAAGAGGTGATGCCACAGAATGATGGCTCGGTGCTGATTGAAGGCAGCGCTAACGTGCGCGAAATCAATAAGGCGTTCAACTGGACGCTGCCGGAAGAGGAAGCGCGCACCATTAACGGCATGCTGCTTGAGGCGCTGGAAGAGATCCCGCAGACCGAAACGCGGGTACAGGTTGGCAGCTATGACATCGATATTCTCGACGTGCAGGACAACATGGTGAAGCAGGTGCGGGTTACACCGCAGCAGCCGCTGAAAAGCTCAGTGGGATCGTGATACAAAAAAACGCCGCAGAATATGCGGCGTTTTTACAGAAAGACCAAATCAGATATGCAGTTCTTTCAGCTTCTCTGCTGGCAGCTTCAGATCTTCGTTGCGATTAACACCGATCTCGTGTGACAGAACATTACGCGCGATCTGCTGCGCTTCGTCCAGGGAGTGCAGCTTATAGCTGCCGCACTGATACTCATTAAGCTCCGGGATCTGATTCTGATCTTTGACTTTCAGAACATCTTCCATCGCCCCTTTCCACGCCTGCGCCACGCGCTGCTCGTCTGGCGTACCGATCAGGCTCATGTAGAAACCGGTACGGCACCCCATTGGAGAGATGTCTACGATCTCCACGCCATCACCGTTGAGGTGATCGCGCATAAAGCCGGCAAACAGATGCTCCAGCGTATGGATCCCGCGCTCGGTCAGAATGTCGATGTTTGGCCGGCAGAAACGCAGATCGAAAACGGTGATGGTATCGCCATGCGGAGTTGTCATGGTCTTTGCCACGCGTACTGCCGGCGCGGCCATGATGGTGTGATCAACGGTAAAACTGTCCAGTAGTGGCATACGTCACCTCCTGTTTGAAAAATTTTTTCTGAACGATGAAACTTTTCTCGTCGTTCTGCGTCTGAATATATGAAAGACGCGCATTTGTTATCATCATCCCTGACAACAGAGATGTTAATTTTGGCCACAGTGATGTGGCCATTTTCTTTTTCAGCCTTCCCGACCTGCCAGATAATCCTCAAAGCTTATGCTATCACTCGCTTCCAGCGCCTGCTGTGCAGCAACAGACTCCTGCGCCTGCTGAGTGAAATCCGCTTCGGTCAGAATTTCCAGTGGCTCCGCGCAGAGCATCTGCCGGTACTGCTCCGCCAGTGCAACACCCGCGCCGGTCAGGCCGTTCTCTTTAATAGCGTGAAGAATGCGCGCCGAGTAGGTTAGCTCAGGATCGTCAAAAGAAGCTACCAGTTGATCGCATACCTGCTGATATTGCGTGCTGCCCTCGTTGCTATCCAGCACTTCCGCGACGCGACGCAGATCGGCAAAGAGCGCTTTGCCTACTTCAACCAGCGAATGTTCAGTGTCGCTGCAGCCAACGCCAATAACCAGCCCTGGCTTACGTCCTTCCATCACCACGCGGTTCCAGTTTTTGCGACTGCAGAGCAGCTCGCTGGCGCTCAGTTCAGGGGCATCGGCCAGCGTACACCAAATCAGGAACAGATCGAGGAAGCGCGCCTGATCGGCATCCACACCTACCGGTGAGAACGGATTGATATCAAGCGAGCGCACTTCAATATACTCAATGCCGCCACGCAGCAGCGCATCAGAAGGGGCTTCTCCCGAACGGGTAACGCGCTTCGGACGGATAGGCGCATACAGCTCGTTCTCAATCTGCAGTACATTAGTATTAAGCTGCAGCCAGTTGCCTTCAGCATCTTTGACGCCCATGGCTGCGTACTCTTCAGAAGGGGTTTTGATTGCGGCCTTCAGCGCGCTCACATACCCTTCCAGCGAGTTGAAGGTAATACCGAGATTACTTTGTGACTTATTGGTATAACCCAGGTCACTCAGGCGCAGAGAGGTCGCATACGGCAGCCACAGCGTATCTTTACCATCCGTTTCAAACGGCAGCTGGCTCTCACGCCCCTGAAGAAATGAGGAGCTGATCGCCGGCGAGGCACCAAACAGATAAGGGATCACCCAGCCGAAACGATAATAGTTGCGGATCAGGCGCAGATAGCCCGCAGAGATGGTCTCTTTACCGCTCTCAGCATCTTTTACATCCGCCCACTCCTGCCAGAAAGAGAGCGGCAGCGAGAAGTTATAGTGCACGCCAGAGATAATCTGCATCAGCGCGCTGTAGCGGTTTTTCAGCCCCTGCCGGTAGAGGGTCTTCATCTGGCCCACGTTTGAACTGCCATACTGCGCCAGCTCAATTTTATCGGTATCGTCAACGTGACCGGGCATACTGAAGGGCCACATGCGCTCTTCACCCAGCTGTTTTGCCACATGGCGATGGATGTCGCGCAGGAAGGTCAGCGAGCGATCGATATTTTTATCGACAGGCGTAATGAACTCCAGCAGCGTTTCCGCAAAATCCGTGGTGATCCAGTCATGCTTCAGCGCCGAGCCAAGCGATGCCGGATGGCCGGTAGTAGCCAGATGACCATCGGGCCCGACGCGTAACGTTTCGCGTTCGATGCCACGGCCGATACCCTTTAACGCGTCGGGATGCGCTTCCAGCCAGGAGAGCGCTTTTGATACGTCCGGGATCACATTAACCTCCCGCTGTGAGAATAATTTATTTTTGTTCAGCATAATGTTAACCGTAGCCTCGAATCTGTGCGAATCAATGCCACCACTCCATACCCTGTATTGTGGCGATCGCGATAAAGATATAACGCAGCGTTTTGCCGAGAGCGAGAAACAGCACGCAAGGCAGCCAGCTGAAGCGCAACCAGCCTGCGAGAACGCAAAGCAGATCGCCAGCAACCGGCAGCCAGCTAAAGATCAATGCCGCAGGGCCCCATCGGTGTAACCACGTCAATGCTGTGTCATGCCATCGCCCCTGCCCGTTCTGCGGCATAAGGCGACCAAGAAAAATGTTGGTCAGGCCACCCAGCGTGTTTCCCACTGATGCAGCCAGCAACAGGCCATATACCGATCCTTTCTGAGCAACCAGCAGCGCTATCAGTACAGCTTCTGAACTGCCCGGAAGCAGCGTGGCGCTCAGAAAGCTGCTGCCCAGCAGCGAGCCATAAATCAGGAAATCATTCACGGTAATGGCATATCGCACGTACGACAAAATGAGCCATTACTTTAGCTTAATGCGCTCAGGTTGTCGCCAGGCAGGCTTAACCGCAAATGCTTTGAAAGCATTAGGAATTTTCGTTTTCAGAAAAAGGTCAGGGAACAAAACCGGGCATAAATGGCGGTAAATGCAGCATTTTTCAAAACAGAGTACAAAAGAGAGTCAGCATTCCTATTAACGCCAGTGAACTCTGGCGGCGCTAAAATCGCTGAACAGAGACGGGTTAATTGCGAAAGCGGCTGGTACTGCCGGGGAGATTTGGAGAGCACAGCCCGGGTGCTGAAGCTGTCGGTAACGGGTTTAACTGAAGCATATGGGGAAAAAGCAGAGAATGGTGCATCCAGGAGGATTCGAACCTCCGACCGCTCGGTTCGTAGCCGAGTACTCTATCCAGCTGAGCTATGGATGCACTGAAGCGTAGCCTGCAAAGAAGCGACGTTGATAACACTGAAAGGGGGTGAAGAATGGTGCATCCAGGAGGATTCGAACCTCCGACCGCTCGGTTCGTAGCCGAGTACTCTATCCAGCTGAGCTATGGATGCATTGAGGTATTTCTTACGATGGACTAACTGCAACAAGCCTGAAATGATACAAAGAATGGTGCATCCAGGAGGATTCGAACCTCCGACCGCTCGGTTCGTAGCCGAGTACTCTATCCAGCTGAGCTATGGATGCATTGAGGTAATTCTTGTATTACGCAGGGTGCTAACAACTCACCATGAAAGGAACTGCTCGTTCATTCTTTAACTTTATCCGCTACCATCTAAAAGATGGTGCATCCAGGAGGATTCGAACCTCCGACCGCTCGGTTCGTAGCCGAGTACTCTATCCAGCTGAGCTATGGATGCATCGGAAATGGCGGTGAGGCGGGGATTCGAACCCCGGATGCAGCTTTTGACCGCATACTCCCTTAGCAGGGGAGCGCCTTCAGCCTCTCGGCCACCTCACCTTACGCGTTCTTCCGAACCGTGCTTCTGAACTTGTTTCTGCTCATCGGCACTGCGTGGCGCACATATTACTTTCCCGGACTTATAAGTCAAACAATTTCTCCCGACTTTTTTCACTTACGCGTTCGATTGCACAAATGACGCACAATTCGGCTGATTTAACGGCGAAAAGGGTGATTTATCAACAGCAAAAGCCAGAGCAGTAATGAAAAAAGCGAGGAAGCTAAAACAGAAATAAACGGATGGAGGGAGCAGAAAGGTAGCGTCTCGCCCATGAGCGAGACGCTGAAAACGTTAGTAACCCGTGGTTTGTGTTTTTTCAGCCTGAATACGCTGATAAATCTCTTCACGATGTACCGATACTTCTTTTGGCGCATTAACGCCAATGCGGACCTGGTTACCTTTAACGCCCAGCACCGTTACAGTCACCTCATCGCCAATCATGAGGGTTTCACCAACTCGACGAGTTAGAATAAGCATTCTTTGCTCCTTGAAAGATTAAAAGAGTCGGGCCTGTTCGGGCTCCCGGCCATATCCATCATATACCGCTGAACAATACCTATGACAAATACACCATTGTGATTTGTCACACCAATACATTCTGCTGATAATCAGTTTAGCCGAAATACACTACATCGACCGGACTTTGTCATTACCTGGTGTCCATTGCACTAAAAAGCGCCGGAACAGACGTTCCTGGCGCTATACAACGCTTAATTTTAATTGTTACAGCCGGCTGCTTACCCACTCCTGTACGCCTGCCAGCGCGCCTGCCAGCGCCTGCGGATTGGTACCGCCCGCCTGCGCCATGTCAGGACGTCCACCGCCTTTTCCGCCCACCTGAACGGCCAGCGCGCTAATCAGCTCACCTGCTTTCACGCGGTCGGTCAGATCTTTAGTTACGCCTGCAATCAGCGAAACCTTACCTTCTGCTACCGTTGCCAGTACGATCACGGCAGACCCAAGCTGGTTTTTAAGGTCATCCATAATCGTACGCAGCATTTTCGGTTCAGTGTTACTCAGCTCACTTACCAGCAGTTTAGCGCCCCTGATTTCAATGGCGCTGCTGCTCAGCGATGCGCTCTCCTGGGCTGCCTGCTGATCGCGTAGCTGCTGCAGCTCTTTCTCCAGCGCGCGTACGTTATCCACCAGACCGCGCACCTTCTCACTGAGGTTGCTACTGTTGGCCTTCACCACCTGAGCAATGTCAGCCAGCTGATCGCTCTGTGCATGCAGCTGAGCAATTGCCGCTTCACCGGTCAGCGCTTCGATACGACGAATACCGGCAGCCGTGCCCGACTCAGACTGAATGCGGAACAAGCCGATATCACCCGTGCGCGCAGCGTGCGTACCGCCACACAGCTCCACTGAATATTCGCCCATGCTGACCACGCGCACCCGCTGATCGTACTTCTCGCCAAACAGCGCCATCGCCCCACGCGCTTTAGCCTCTTCCAGATCCATGATATCGGTCTGAATCAGCAGGTTGCGGCGGATCTGTGCATTGACGATATCTTCAACTTCACGGATCTGCTGCGGCTTCATCGCTTCAGAATGCGAGAAGTCAAAACGCAGATATTTATCGTTATTCAGCGAGCCTTTCTGCCCGACGTGATCGCCCAGCACTTCACGCAGTGCTTCATGCATCAGGTGCGTTGCTGAGTGATTCAGGCGAATACGTGCCCGACGTGCTTCGTTTACCTGCGCCTGCAGCGCATCACCGATACGCAGCTGACCATGAGTGAGCTTACCGATATGTCCCAGTGCTTTGCCATACTTTTGCGTATCCTGCACGCTAAATTCAGCATTCTGCCCTGTCAGTACGCCAGTATCCCCCACCTGCCCGCCTGATTCACCGTAGAACGGCGTAGCGTTCAGGATCACGACGGCATCCTGTCCAGCGGTGATCTGTTCCACTGACTGACCATCAACAAACAGTGCTTCAATCGTGGCGTTCAGCGCCAGCTCTTCATAACCTTTAAATTCGGTTACGGCATCAACGCGAATAACGCTATTGTAGTCCGCGCCAAAGCCGCTGGCTTCGCGCGCACGCTGGCGCTGCTGCTCCATAGCGGCTTCAAATCCCGCCTCATCAATCTTCAGATTGCGCTCGCGACAAACGTCAGCGGTCAAATCCGCCGGGAAGCCAAAGGTGTCATAAAGACGGAAGACGGTTTCACCATCCAGCGTGTCGCCGCTCACTTTTGCCAGCTCATCATCCAGCAGCGCCAGACCACGCTCCAGCGTTTTAGCAAACTGCTCCTCTTCCGCTTTCAGCGCATTTTCTACCAGTTTCTGCTGACGCTTCAGATCTTCACCCGCAGCGCCCATGACCTCAATCAGCGGTGCCACCAGCTTATAGAAGAATGCTTCTTTCGCGCCCAGCATGTTGCCGTGGCGGACCGCACGACGAATGATGCGACGCAGCACATAGCCACGGTTCTCATTCGATGGCATGACGCCATCGGCAATCAGGAAGGCGCAGGAGCGGATATGATCTGCGATAACGCGCAGCGATTTGTTATTGAGGTCGCTTGCGCCAGTGACCTGAGCAACAGATTTGATCAGCTGCGCAAAGAGATCGATCTCATAGTTGGAGTTCACATGCTGCAGGACTGCCGCGATACGCTCCAGCCCCATGCCGGTATCCACCGACGGCTTAGGCAGCGGTTGCATGGTGCCGTCAGCCTGACGGTTGAACTGCATAAACACGATATTCCAGATCTCAATATAGCGATCGCCATCCTCTTCCGGGCTGCCCGGCGGGCCTCCCCAGATATGGTCGCCATGATCGTAGAAAATTTCAGTACAGGGACCGCACGGACCGGTGTCGCCCATCTGCCAGAAGTTATCAGATGCGTATGCGCTGCCCTTGTTGTCGCCAATACGAATAATGCGTTCGCGCGGCACACCGATCTGGTCAGCCCAGATATCAAAGGCTTCATCATCGGTTTCGTAAACGGTTACCCATAAACGCTCTTTTGGCAGGCTGAACCACTGCTCACCCGTCAGCAGTTCCCAGGCATAAGCAATCGCCTCCTGCTTGAAATAGTCGCCGAAACTGAAGTTGCCCAGCATTTCAAAGAAGGTGTGATGGCGTGCGGTATAACCCACATTTTCCAGATCGTTATGCTTGCCGCCTGCACGCACGCAGCGCTGCGAGGTAGTCGCACGCGTGTAATCACGCTTGTCCTGGCCAAGGAAAACGTCTTTGAACTGCACCATGCCGGCGTTGGTAAACAGCAGCGTTGGATCGTTATTCGGTACGAGGGAGCTGCTGGCTACAACCTGATGTCCCTTGCTATGAAAAAAGTCGAGAAACGCTTGACGGATCTCAGCAGTGCTCTTGCTCATAAAATTCCTGGAATCACGCTAACGAACGTTCCCTTTCGCTGACAAACCCTGTCTATCCGGTCCGTCGCTGACTGAGGAACAAAAAGTGGGAATAAGATAAAATTTCTGCAATAGGAAGTAAAATCACATTGCCTTTCAGTCGCCACTATTTCTGAAAACCGCCTGAATATCTTCCATCATAAAGCCTTTTGTCATCAGAAAACGCTGTACTTTGCTTTTTTCTGCCCAGGTTTGCGGCAGCGGCTCGCCAAACTTACGTCTGGCAAGCTCTGCAGCACACGCTGTCCAGTCTACGTCACTTTCTCCCAGCGCATGATTGATCTCGTCGCGTCCGATGCCTTTTTGCTGCAGCTCCATCCTGACGCGCTGCGGACCATATCCTTTGCGCGCCCGGCTCTGGATAAAACGCTCAGTAAATCGATTATCGTTCAGCCAGCCATTTTCCTGACACCAGTCGAGCACTTTTTCCAGCAGCTCATCCGGAATCGGGATATTTTCCTGCTGCTGCAGATAGGCCGCACGCTGGCCGGAGAGCTGCAGTTTGCGCTTCAGCTCGCTGCGGCTGTGATCGCGCTGTGAAAGCAGGCGCATAGCGCGGTCAAGTAAACGGGAGAAGTCAGGCACCGGTGCCTGTGATGATGTTGATGACATACACATTAGCCTTACTGTTGGTAACGGACAGGGTAAAGCATGGGGGGCAGAGAGCGGAAGGCGTGCAGAGGAGTAAAAAAGAAAACGGGAGCATTGCTGCTCCCGCTGATATTAAAAGTCTTCGTTAGTTTCGCCTGCTTTTTCAAGCTCAGCGTCAGAAGGCTCTTTAGTGTTTGCCTCTGCTGTCGCACCTGTCAGCAGCGCCTCACGCAGTTTGCTGTCAATCTCGTTCGCAATTGCCGGGTTCTCTTTCAGGAAGTTGGTCGCGTTTGCTTTACCCTGACCAATCTTATCGCCGTTGTAGCTGTACCACGCACCGGCTTTTTCCACCAGCTTGTGTTTCACGCCCAGGTCTACCAGCTCACCAAAGGTGTTGATCCCTTCGCCATACATGATCTGGAATTCTGCCTGCTTAAACGGTGCAGCGATTTTGTTCTTCACCACTTTCACGCGCGTTTCGCTACCTACCACTTCGTCGCCCTCTTTGATCGCACCGATACGGCGGATATCAAGACGAACGGAGGCGTAGAACTTCAGCGCGTTACCACCGGTGGTGGTTTCCGGGTTACCAAACATCACACCAATTTTCATACGGATCTGGTTGATGAAGATCAGCAGCGTATTGGACTGTTTCAGGTTACCTGCCAGCTTACGCATCGCCTGGCTCATCATTCGTGCCGCCAGACCCATGTGCGAGTCACCGATCTCACCTTCGATTTCCGCTTTAGGCGTCAGCGCCGCAACGGAGTCAACGATGATGACATCAACGGCACCTGAACGTGCCAGCGCGTCGCAGATTTCCAGCGCCTGCTCACCGGTATCCGGCTGTGAACAGAGCAGATTATCGATATCCACGCCCAGCTTTTTCGCATAGACCGGATCCAGCGCATGCTCAGCATCGATAAAGGCGCAGGTTTTACCTTTACGCTGTGCAGCCGCAATAACCTGCAGCGTCAGCGTGGTTTTACCAGAAGCTTCCGGTCCGTAGATCTCTACGATACGGCCCATCGGCAGACCACCCGCACCCAGTGCGATGTCCAGCGACAGGGAGCCGGTAGAAATAGTTTCTACATCCATCGAGCGGTCTTCACCCAGACGCATGATGGAGCCTTTACCAAATTGTTTTTCAATCTGGCCCAGTGCGGCAGCTAAAGCCTTCTGTTTGTTCTCGTCGATCGCCATTTACACTCCTAATCATGCCGGGTGAGCAAACACTGGCTGTGTCCGCTCGTTCTGTTGCCAATAATTATACTGTATAATCATACAGTATCAAGCCTAATTTATCAGAAATTGATCAAGCAGCGTCTGCAGCGCCCACGCCACCGACTGACGCCGCACCGCCTCGCGATCGCCTGCAAAAACACAGCGTTGCGCAAAGATACCTTCCGGTCCGGCAAGGGCAAACCAGACGGTGCCCACGGGTTTATCTGCGCTGCCGCCGCCGGGTCCTGCAATGCCGCTTACAGCGATCCCATAAGGTGCCTGCGCCGCCTGACACGCGCCTGCCACCATCTCACGTACCGTCTCTTCACTCACTGCGCCATAGCGCGCAAGCGTGCTCGCCTGCACGCCTGCCATCTGCTGCTTGGCACTATTACTATAGGTGACAAATCCGCGCTCAAACCAGGCAGAGCTGCCGCTGATATCTGTGAAAACTTTGGCAATCCAGCCGCCGGTACAGGATTCAGCCGTCGTCACGCTGGCGTGGCGCGCTATGAGCTTTTCGCCAATCTGACGGCTTAACTGCTGCAGCTGTTCATCATTCATCGCTTTCTCCTTTTGCGGCGCAACGTTAGCAGTAAATGGAGCGGCAGACGGCGCTTTTCAACCAGCAGCAGTGAAATTTGCGCCCCTGCTTCCGCTGCCTCCGGTCCGGTTTCATGCCATCCTGACCGGATGCGGGGAAGCGCACAGCAGCGTGCCGTTGCCGCGTGCCGGATCAGCCGGAGTCAGTACCGCTTAATCAAGCATAGTCGCGATCTGTGCCAGGCAGGCGCTGACGTTCAGCAGTGAGTGAGACCGGAGGTGTTCAGTACAGAGGGTGGCGCAGCAGGAACCGAAAGCGGGAGGTGTAAATACCTTCAGGGTAAAAAACAGGACGGCCTGCGCCGTCCGGCCATCAGCTCTTTTTCACAAACTCAGATTTGAGTTTCATCGGGCCAAAGCCCTCGATTTTGCAGTCAATATTGTGATCGCCTTCAACCAGACGAATACTTTTGACCCTGGTACCAATTTTCAGCACCGAAGAGCTGCCTTTTACCTTTAAATCTTTGACCACGGTGACGCTGTCGCCATCTGCCAGCGTATTGCCATTGGCATCGCGTACCAGCAGCGTATCGCTCGCTTCTGCCGCGCTGGCAGACCAGATATGGCCGCACGACGGGCAGTTAAGGTTGTCGCCATCCTGCCAGGTATAATCAGCCTGACACAGCGGACAGGCGGGTAAATGCTCCATAAGTGCTCCTGATAATCTGCATGCGGTGAAATGGCACCGCAAAGAGGGTGCCATATTATATCCTCACACTTTATAAGGACAGCATTAAAGCAGATTGCCCTGCCGCGCTTTGGCGACCTCCTCTCCCAGCTGCCATACGGCCATCGCGTAATGGGTGCTGTGGTTATAACGCGTAATCACATAGAAGTTAGGCAGGCCGTACCAGTACTGATAGCTGGTGCCCAGATCGAGTCGCAGCAGGCTGGCTTCGCTGTTGCCATTCAGTGAGCCCTGCGGGGTCAGACCGCTCGCCGCCAGCGTGGCAACCGGATAACGCGTTTTGAAGCCATTCTCCAGCGCGGGTGCCTGTCCGCTCGCCGGTACGGCGACTGTCTCACCGCTGCGCCAGCCGTGCGCTTTGAAATAGTTTGCGACGCTGCCAATCGCATCAACCGGATCCCAGAGATTGGTATGACCATCTCCGTTGAAATCCACCGCGTACTCTTTATAGGATGAGGGCATAAACTGGCCATAGCCCATTGCCCCGGCAAAGGATCCGCGTAGATCCAGCGGATCGTCCTGTTCGGTGCGCGCCATCAGCAGAAAGGTCTCCAGCTCGCTGCTGAAATAGGCGGCGCGGCGCGGATAGTTAAACGAGAGCGTCGCCAGCGCATCCAGCAGACGGGTTTTGCCCATCACCCGGCCCCAGCGCGTCTCAACGCCGATAATGCCGACGATAATTTCCGGCGGTACGCCATAAACCTGCTGCGCCCGCTGCAGAGCATCTTTATACTGATTCCAGAACGCTACGCCATTCTGTACGTTATCGGGCGTGATAAATTTTTTCCGGTAGCGCAGCCAGGCGCCGTTTGGCCCCGCTGGCGGCGTATAGCTCGGTGCCTGCTGATCCATCAGGCGCAGTACGTAATCAAGCCTCTTTGCCTGGCCGATAACCGCATGCAGCTGATCGCGATCAAAACCATGTTTCGCTACCATCCGATCGATAAATTGTTCTGCTGCCGGGTTGCCGGCAAAGTCACCAAACATCGGCTGAACCGCATGCGACGAATCCAGCAGGAAGCCGCCTTTAGGTGCCGGCACAACATCGCCTTGCTGATGAGGCGCAGGCTTGCTGCTGCAGGCAGCAAGCAGGAAAAACAACGGAATGAGGGCAACCTTAATACGCATTAGATATCCATAAGCGAGCAAAAAACCTGAACGCATATGGTAGTCGTTCAGCGCATTAACGGACAGAGTAATGTCGTAACTTTACGCGGTGTGTGCGCCCCTCAGGACGAGGTGGCGCACGTAACGGTTCAGGGTACCAGCAGCACTTTGATCGATTCGCGACCTGATGCCATCGCAAACCCCTGCTCCCACTCCGCCAGCGGAAAACTGTGCGTAACAATGCCTTCTGCGGTGAACCATTTTTTCTCAAAAAAGCTGATGACCGTTTCATAGCAGTGCGGGCCAAGATGTGAGCCGCGCACATCCAGCTCTTTGCGGTCGCCAATGATCGACCAGTCTACCGTTGCAGGCTTACCAAACACGCTGAACTCGACATAGCGGCCCATGCGCCGGATCATCTGCAGTCCCTGATTAACTGCCAGTGGGTTGCCGGTCGCCTCTATATAGATGTCGCAGCCGTAGCCGTCAGTGAGTTTGCGCACCTCCGCATCCACATCCTGCTCCAGCGGGTTGAAAACCAGATCGGCCCCCAGCTTTTTCGCCAGCGCCAGACGTTCCGGAATGGTATCCAGTACAATAAACAGCTTGGGGTTTTTGAGGCGGATAGCCTGAATCATGCCGGTGCCGAGCGGGCCAGCCCCTGCCAGCACCACCACATCATTGAATTCAATCGCCGCGCGGTTCACCGCGTGGACCGCACAGGCGAAGGGCTCAATCAGCGCGCACTCTTCGTGCGTCAGCGTATCAGGAATTTTATGCACCCGGCTGTTGGCTTTGAACAGCATATATTCGGTCATACCGCCATCAGAGTCCTGCGTCTGAAAGCCGTAGATGTCGTGCTTTTCGCACATCCAGTATTTGCCATCTTTGCAGAAGCGGCACTGATTACAGGGAATAATCTGTTCAGCGATGACGCGGTCGCCAGGCGACACGCCAAAATGCTCCAGCGCGCCCTCGCCATATCCGACGACCGTGCCATAAAACTCATGCCCCACCACTACTGGCGTTTTAACCCAGGCTTTTTCCGGATTACCATCTCCCCAGTACATTGGCGCCCCGTGCCAGCAGTGGACGTCAGACGCGCAGATACCACATGCCCCCACTTTTACCAGCAGCTCGCGTGCTTTTGGCTCAGGCAGCGGTAAGGTCTCCAGGCGATAATCGCGCGGGCCATAGTTCACCAGGCTTTTGATCTGTTGCGGCAGAATATTCATAGCGTATCCTTTTCGATAAATGTTAACGTCAACATTGAATGACAGAGAGATAGCCCGCAGGCTATCTTAACGGTGTGCTTTACGCTTAACGGAACTCAGCCAGATCGCGCCCAAAATGATCCCGCCTTTAATCACAATCTGCACATAGGGTGAAACCCCCATCAGATTCAGGCCATTATTGAGAATGCCGAGCATCATCGCGCCCACCAGCGTCCCAAGAATGGCACCTTTACCGCCAGCTATTGCCGCCCCGCCCAGCACGACAGCAGCGATCGCATCCAGCTCAAATCCGTTACCGGCGTTGGGCTGTCCGCTCATCAGACGCGAACTGAGCACAATACCGGCCACCGCCGCTGTGAGTCCGCTAATGATATATACCCAGAGCTTGGTGCGTGAAACACGGATACCGCTCAGGCGCGCGGCCTCTTCATTGCCGCCCAGAGCGTAGACGTGACGACCAAAAGGCTTCTGGTGCAGCAGGATCCACGCCAGCAAATAGACCACCATCATGATTAAAATGGGCACCTGAATACCCAGCAGGCTGGCACGGCCAAACATCATGAAGCTTTCCGGCAGGCCGGAGATGGGATATCCCCCGGTATACATCAGCGCCAGTCCCCGTGCGATCCCCATGCTGGCGAGCGTAACGATGATGGGCGGCATCCGCAGCCAGGCGATACAGCCGCCGTTCAGGGCACCAAAGCCCATACCGATCAGCAATCCGGCCAGCACCGCCAGCGGCATCGGAATTCCCGCTACCATCAGACCGGCGGCCACGGTGCCGGAGAGCGCCATCACCGATCCCACCGACAGGTCGATCCCGCCAGTTAAGATGGCACAGGTCATTCCCACGGCAATAATGGCGTTGATAGAGACCTGACGCGCCACGTTGCTGAGGTTGTTCGCGGTCAGAAAGCTATCGTTGAGAAAAATCATCACAATAAACAGCAGCACAAAACCGACAAACGGCAGGAAGGCGGGATGGTGCAGACAGCGGTCAAGCCGGCCACGCCTGCGCGACGTTTGTGACAGCATGGAATTAGAGAGAATACTCATGATGCGTTCCCCGTAGCGTGTAGCATGATGGTTTCAGCGTTGATTGCCGTATCGTGTAGCTCCTGCGCAATATGTCCGTTGCGAAACACCAGCACCCGGTGGCAGAGGCCAATAATCTCCGGCAGCTCAGAAGAGATGACGATGATGGCGATGCCCTTACGGGTCAGCTGCTGCATCAGCTGATAAATTTCCATTTTTGCGCCTACATCGATACCGCGTGTGGGTTCGTCAAAGATCAGCACTTTGCAGTCATTATTCAGCCAGCGCGCAATGACCACCTTTTGCTGATTGCCGCCGCTAAGCGTATTCACCTCCTGCTCCGCTGACGGCGTTTTCACGCCAACCCTGCGGATAAGATCGCTGACCACTTCACGCTCGCGCACATGGTGCAGAAATCCGCCGTGGGTGATTTGCCGGTTCAGCGTGATGTTATGCGCCACGCTAAACGGCAGTACCAGCCCTTCGGTTTTGCGGTTTTCCGGCAGCAGTCCGATCCCCTGCTCTAAGGCATCGGCGGGCGTACGCAGCCGCAGCGGCTCGCCATTCAGGCGCACCTCCTTTTGCCAGCACGCCTGTGCACCCAGCATCGCGCAGGCGGTTTCGGTGCGGCCCGATCCCACCAGCCCGGCAAAGCCGAGAATTTCTCCGGGCCAGAGCTGAAAAGCGTCTGCGGGTCCCTGGCGCTGGCGCTGCAGATTGACGTCCAGCAGCGGTAGCGTTGCCGCCGGCAGCGGCAGCTTATCGGGGAAATGCTGTGCCACCTGACGGCCCACCATCATTTTTACCAGCTGCTCGCTGCTGCAGTCGCTCACCGGGAGGGTGCCAACATAGCCTCCGTCGCGCAGTACCGTGATGGTGTCGCATACCGCAAAGATCTCCTCCAGATGATGCGAGATGAACAGCATGCCCACCCCCTGCTGTCGCAGGTCGCGCATCACCCGGAACAGATGCTCAGCTTCACCCGGCGTCAGCGTTGCCGTAGGTTCATCAAGGATCAGGATCCGCGCATCCAGCGCCAGCGCTTTGGCAATCTCAACAAACTGCTGCTGCGCCACGCTGAGGTGCGTTACCGCAATGTCCGGATCGAGTTCAACCCCCAGCCGCGCCAGCAGCGCCAGCGTACGACTGCGCATCGTCTGGCGATCCAGCCATCCCCAGCGGGTACGCTGTTCGCGATTCAGAAAAATATTCTCGACGGCATTAAGACCCGGTATCAGCGAGAACTCCTGAAAGACAATTCCCACGCCAGCTGTTATCGCCTGACGATAGCCAGCAAACTGCTGCGGCCGATCGTCGATAGCGATTTCGCCGCTGTCAGGCTGATAAATACCGCTCAGGATCTTCATCAGCGTGGATTTACCCGCCCCGTTTTCACCGAGCAGCGCATGGATTTCACCGGCGTGCAGCGTCAGGTTGATGTTGTTTAACGCGCGTACGCCCGGAAATGATTTACTGATTCCGCTGAGTTGCAGTAACGGCATGGCAGCGCCTCCCCGGAGTGATTACCAGCTAAAGCCGCTGGCGTTCTCTTTCGTGATCAGTTTTACGTCAAGCGGTACTGCAGCCGGCACCTGACTTCCCCAGTGCTTCGCCATCGCCACGCCCAGCCCCAGCCGTACCATGTCACGCGGGAACTGCGCAGAAGTTGCAATAAACGGCGATCCCGCTTTCTCAATCTCTTTCACCGCTTCCGGCTGACCATCGACGCTGACCAGTTTCACATCTGCGCCGTTCGCCTGAATCGCCGCCAGAGCCCCGAGCGCACCGGTATCGTTGACGCTAAAAATGCCGGCCAGATCCGGCGCTGCCTGCAGCATATTTTCGGTAACGCTTAGCGCAGTATCACGCTCCTGTTTGCCGTTCTGACGGTTAACGATTTTGATGCCGGGATATTTCTTCATTGCATCTTCAAACCCTTTAACGCGTTCGATGATCGGCACCACCGGAATACCATCAAGAATGGCGACCTTACCTTTACCGCCCAGCGCTTTCGCCAGAAACTCTCCGGCCTGCAGGCCGGCATCATAATTTTTGGAGCCAACAAAAGAGTCGATTGGGCCTTTAGCCTGAGCGTCAATCGCCACTACCACTACGCCCGCTTTTTTTGCCTCGTTTACCGCGTTTTCCACCCCGTTAGTGTCCGCCGGATTAATCAGCAGGATGTCGACTTTTTTCTGCAGCATATCTTCAATGTCGTTGATCTGCTTTGAGACATCGTGACGGGCATCTGCCTCAATCACCGTAGCCCCCATGCTGCCGGCTGCAGCCTTGAGCGCTTCCTGCATGGTGACAAAATAGGGGTTATTCATCTCCTGGAAGGACATGCCGATAGTCAGCGGCTTTGCTATCGCCAGTGCAGATGCCAGCATTAAAGGGGTAGTTACACAGAGCGCCAGCAGGGTGTTCAGTTTGCCTTTCATAATTTTCTCCGGGTCTTTTCAGTTAACTGCTTATCGTCGTTACGAAATAAAGCCGGTACAGGAACACTGCGCAACCACACCTGAAATGTTGACGTTAACATAAAGATAAAAACGTCCTGTATGCCAGGAATACGCTATCTGAGGATTGTTAAATTCATCGCCACAGACATGAGATCAAAATTTAAACACCTGAAATGACAACGTCAACATTCTCAGATGGACAAGTTTAAGATCCTTGCGGCATGTCACATCTTATTAACATCGCTTTCAGTGTTGTTACAGAAAAAACCCGGCAGGCGTCTGAAACTAAAGGTTTTTCAGGAAGCCATTAAGCATCACGCGGGTTTCGTAGGGACGGCCCTCAATAGCAGAGATGATATTTTCTGACACCACCCGCGCCCACTGGCCGGTATCATGAGCGACATAAGGAATAACCTGATTAAAATCTTCGGCGCAGGGTACTTCATCAACAGAGATAAAGCCGGTGTCGTGCATTCCCCACTTGTTGGCCAGATTAATAGCCGCCAGCGTAATCATGCCGTTTAATCCGACAATTGCATCGTAGCGTTCATGGGTGGTAGAGAACCATGACTGAATCATCGCCTTAGCATGTTCGTAGCGGTAGTCGGTATAAAGCGTGTGCAGAGTAACGCGCTCGTCAATCCCGCTTCGGATCCCGTCAATACGCTGCCGGGTAATGTGAGAGTGTTCGCTGCCGCCAATGACCAGCACATTGCGAAACGCTTTTTTCATTATCGCTTCTGCAACCAGCTCACCGGCACGGCTGTTGTTGATATAGACCGCCGGCAGCAACGTATCAAACTGACGATCCAGCTGGATAAGCTGGCTTGAGGAGTGGCGCACCACGTCGATATGGCTTTTATCGTAGCGGTCAGAATCCTCCACTACCGACAAAATAATCCCGGCCGCTTTATAGCTGACCAGCGTCTGCAGCGCGCGCGCCTCAATCTGCCGGTTGCCGTTCGTGGTAAAGAACATGACCGAATAGCCTTTGGCATCTGACAGGCGGCACACCTCTTTGATGATATGGGAATAAACAATATTAAAGGTATCGTCGGTAACCACGCCGATAATAGGGCTCTGGCTGGCTTTGATATTGCGGGCAAACGCGTTAGGCACATAGTTAAGCGTGCGTGCTGCGGCCAGGATCCGCTCGCGCGTTTCGGGTTTAACCTTATCAGGGGCAGTAAACACGCGTGAAACGGTAATATTGGTTACGCCGGCAATCTGCGCAATATCTTTAATGGTGGCCGCTTTGGTACTTTTTCGGGTCATAACATTCGCTATCGGCAGTGTCAGCAGGAGTAACGCGATGGTAGCAGCTTTCGTGAAATGTTGACGATGACATTTTGCGCCCTCAGCGCAGAAACAGTACCGGCTCATTCTGCAATTCTGAAGCCTGCCCGAAGAAACAGCCCTGCGTTCCTGATACTATGAGTCCATTAGAGAATATCAGCTCACACGCTAATAATGCATTGGCCTGATGACACTGATTAATCACAATTTTTTTCCAGCAGATTATAAAAGCTATATTTTAAGTGACTGATTTTACGTTTATTGTTTACACTCCTCATCCAGCGTTATAATCCCTCCTTTTTCCATTCCTTTGATAACACAGGGCATCTCCATGAGCCGATACCATGTATCCAGCAGGGAAGGCCAGTATGAGAAAGACTCTGGCGAACAGGTTCTGGCTAATAAACTGGGTATCTCTGCTTCCGATGAGATGGATGAAGCGGAACTTGTCCTGTTAGAACAACTCTACCGGTCCGTTTTTGAAGAACAGTTCCCGGAAGGACAACTCAGCGTAGCCCTGCTAAAAAACTGGCATCGCCGCTGGCTGGGTAATATTTACGAGTGGGCTGGACAAGAAAGAACGGTCAATATAAGCAAGGGCGGCTTTATGTTTGCCCCCTCAGCGCAGTTGCCAAAACTGCTGAACGAATTTGACAACAAGTATCTGGCTCAATATACGCCATGTAGCGGCATGGATGATGAACAGCTCATCACCGCTATCGCCATAACTCATGTCGAGCTGATACTTATCCATCCATTCAGAGAGGGAAACGGACGCTTGTCACGCCTGTTAGCCGACGTGATGGTCGTGCAGGGAGGATACAAACCGCTGGATTATCAAAGCTGGGAGCAAAACAAAACCCGGTATATATCGGCCATCCATGCTGGCATATCAATGGACTACGAACCGATGAAACACTGGGTCAGCGAGGCATTAAGAAGGGATTAAACCGCAAGACGCAAATGAGCAAATTTTTTGCGCGTCGCTTCAAGGGAAGCTTCGATCTTCTCAGAGGACTGTCCTGTCTCAACAGCCGTAGATGTTGCTACCGAGCGAACGATGTCAGCACGAGATGGCTTTACGTAGGTTGTCTGAGTTTTTTTGGTGTTGCTCATAGTTACTCCAGCAGAATCCGGGCGGACAGTCATCGAACAAATATTATACCAAAATTTCCAGGCGAATTCACGCAGGTCTCACGGAGAATACTGATGAGATGTTCGTCGGAAAATCGCGTCTTCATGGAGATGTCCCCATGTGACTGATGAAGACATTACTAACATTGCGGTGTGTTAATCAACGGGGAGCAGGCCGACCAGGCTTAGGTAACGATAGAAAAGAAATTAACACCAGTCTTCCTGCATGATACGTGTAAACCTCTATTTTCTTCGACATCAGCTTTATTGCTATCGCCAGATTTCATTGTTTCGAGCATCCTCGAAGAAACAGCCCTGCGCGCCGGTTTTCCTGCTATACAGACTCCGTTATCATAATCAACACGTACTCGTGAACACATTCAGGTTACTGCCCGCCCTTCAGTCAGCCTCTGGCAACCACGCTGAGCCCTAAGAGGGGCAGATAAAAGAGAATCAGAATCATGTATCGCGCTGCTTATGTTTAAACATGGACACCCTAATACTATGAGTACATTAGAGAATATCAGCGCTCACACGCCAATGATGCAGCAGTATCTGCGCCTGAAAGCCGATCACCCTGACATCCTGCTGTTCTACCGCATGGGCGATTTCTACGAGCTGTTCTTTGATGATGCAAAGCGCGCCTCGCAGCTGCTGGAGATCTCCCTGACCAAACGGGGTGCTTCAGCCGGTGAGCCCATTCCGATGGCCGGTGTGCCCTATCACGCCGTAGAGGGCTATCTGGCAAAGCTGGTTCAGCTGGGTGAGTCAGTGGCGATTTGCGAACAGATCGGCGATCCGGCGCTGAGCAAAGGCCCGGTTGAACGCAAGGTGGTACGGATTGTCACCCCTGGCACTATCAGCGATGAAGCGCTGCTGCAGGAGCGCCAGGATAACCTGCTGGCCGCTATCTTCCAGAGCCAGCGCGGCTTTGGCTACGCCACGCTGGATATCAGCTCCGGGCGTTTCCGCCTGAGCGAACCGGGCGACGCTGAAGCGATGGCAGCAGAACTCCAGCGCACGAATCCTGCGGAGCTGCTCTACCCTGAAGATCTGCAGGCGATGTCGCTCATTGACCAGCGCCGCGGGCTGCGGCGGCGTCCGCTGTGGGAATTTGAGATCGACACCGCGCGCCAGCAGCTGAATCTGCAGTTCGGCACGCGCGACCTGCGCGGATTTGGCGTGGAGCAGGCACATCTGGGGCTGCGCGCTGCGGGCTGTCTGCTGCAGTATGCCAAAGATACTCAGCGTACCACGCTGCCGCACATTCGCTCCCTGAGCATGGAGCGCCAGCAGGATAGCGTGATCATGGACGCGGCCACGCGCCGCAATCTTGAAATCACCCAGAATCTGGCCGGCGGGATCGATAACACGCTGGCAGCGGTTCTGGATAAAACCGTCACGCCGATGGGCAGCCGTATGCTGAAGCGCTGGCTGCATATGCCGCTGCGTGACCTTACGACAATTGTCCGGCGTCAGGATGCGATTGCAGAATTGCAGTCGCTGAGCGACGCGCTGCAGCCGGTCCTGCGTCAGGTAGGCGATCTGGAGCGCATACTGGCACGCCTGGCGCTGCGCACCGCGCGCCCGCGCGATCTGGCGCGCATGCGGCATGCGTTTCAGCAGCTGCCGGAAATCAATCAGCTGCTGGCCGGAGCAAAGGCGGAACGGCTGGTGAGCCTGCGCACGCAGACGGGCGAGTTTGCTGAGCTGCGTACGCTGCTGGAGCAGGCAATCATTGAATCACCGCCGGTACTGGTGCGTGACGGCGGCGTCATCGCGCCGGGCTATAACGCTGAACTCGATGAGTGGCGGGCGCTGGCTGACGGTGCCAGTGACTACCTTGACCGGCTGGAGATCCGCGAGCGGGAAAAACTGGGGCTGGATACGCTGAAAGTCGGCTTTAACGCGGTACATGGTTACTACATTCAGGTCAGCCGCGGTCAGAGTCACCTGGTGCCCATCCACTATGTGCGCCGCCAGACGCTGAAAAACGCCGAGCGCTATATCATTCCTGAGCTGAAAGAGTATGAAGATAAAGTTCTGACCTCCAAAGGCAAGGCGCTGGCGCTGGAAAAAGGCCTCTATGAGGAGCTGTTCGATCGCCTGCTGCCGCATCTTGAAGCGCTGCAGCTGAGCGCGGCCGCGCTGGCCGAGCTGGATGTACTCGCCAGCCTGGCAGAGCGCGCCTGGACGCTGAACTACTGCCGGCCGGTGCTGCAGGAGAAAGCGGGTATCCGCATTACCGCAGGCCGGCATCCGGTGGTGGAACAGGTACTGAAAGAGCCCTTTATTGCCAACCCGCTCTCGCTGTCGATGCAGCGGCGCATGCTGATCATCACCGGACCAAACATGGGCGGTAAAAGCACCTATATGCGTCAGACCGCGCTGATTGCGCTGATGGCGTGGATAGGCAGTTTCGTACCGGCTGAAGAGGTCGTGATTGGTCCTGTCGATCGCATCTTTACCCGCGTCGGTGCGGCAGACGACCTTGCCTCCGGCCGCTCAACGTTTATGGTTGAGATGACAGAAACCGCCAATATTCTGCACAATGCCACGGAAAATAGCCTGGTACTGATGGATGAGATAGGTCGCGGCACTTCAACCTATGATGGCCTGTCACTCGCCTGGGCTTGTGCCGAAAGCCTTGCCAGTCGCATCAAAGCGATGACGCTGTTTGCCACCCACTATTTCGAGCTGACCACGCTGCCGGAAAAACTGGAGGGTGTTGTGAATGTGCATCTGGATGCGGTTGAACATGGCGATACCATCGCTTTCATGCACAGCGTGCAGGAGGGTGCCGCCAGCAAGAGTTATGGCCTGGCGGTTGCGGCGCTGGCGGGCGTGCCAAAAGAGGTAATCAAGCGCGCGCGGCAGAAGCTGAAAGAGCTGGAGGCGCTTTCCGGCAGTCAGAACGCCTCGGCAGCCAGCGGTGCGCAGCTGCCTCTGCTGGTGGCAGAGACCTCGCCGGCGGTGGACGCGCTGGAAGCGCTGGATCCTGACAGCCTGACGCCAAAGCAGGCGCTGGAGTGGATCTACCGGCTGAAAAGCCTGGTCTGATCGCAGCAAAAAAAAACGGTGACCAGACAGGTCACCGTTTTTGCTGCTGATTATGGCTTATTCACGAAACAGTGCTTCGATATTAAGGCCCTGTGTCTGCAGGATTTCCCGCAGGCGACGCAGCCCTTCCACCTGAATCTGACGAACGCGCTCGCGGGTTAACCCGATTTCGCGACCCACATCTTCCAGGGTTGCCGCTTCATAGCCTAACAGGCCGAAACGACGCGCCAGCACTTCACGCTGCTTGGCATTGAGTTCAAACAACCACTTAACGATGCTCTGTTTCATGTCATCGTCCTGCGTGGTGTCTTCCGGGCCGTTGTCTTTCTCATCGGCCAGGATATCCAGCAGCGCTTTTTCGGAATCACCACCCAGCGGGGTGTCAACCGAGGTAATACGTTCATTGAGACGCAGCATACGGCTCACGTCATCAACCGGCTTGTCCAGCTGCTCGGCAATCTCTTCCGCACTCGGCTCGTGATCGAGCTTGTGTGAAAGTTCACGCGCGGTACGCAGGTAAACGTTCAGCTCTTTGACAATATGAATCGGCAGGCGAATTGTACGGGTTTGGTTCATGATAGCCCGTTCAATAGTCTGACGAATCCACCAGGTAGCGTACGTTGAGAAACGGAACCCGCGCTCCGGGTCAAATTTCTCTACGGCACGAATCAGGCCGAGGTTACCCTCTTCAATCAGGTCCAGCAGAGCCAGACCACGATTGCTGTAACGACGGGCAATCTTCACTACCAGGCGTAAGTTACTTTCGATCATGCGGCGGCGAGAAGGAATATCGCCTCGTAAAGCACGACGCGCAAAGAAGACTTCTTCTTCTGCCGTCAGCAACGGGGAATAACCGATCTCTCCGAGGTAGAGCTGCGTCGCATCCAATACTCGTTGCGTCGCACCCTGTGACAACAGCTCTTCTTCTGCTACTTCGCTATCACCAGGTTCGTTCTCAACAAGAGCTTTCTCATCGAAAACTTCAGCTCCGTTCTCCTCGAATTCCGCATCTTCATGTAACTCATTAACTTTCAGCGTATTCTGGTTCATAAGCGGCTCCTACCCGTGATCCAAGGGCAGAACACCAAAGGTTCTGCCGGATTATCGCTGCGGTAAATAACGCAACGGATTTACGGATTTCCCCTTGTAACGAATTTCAAAGTGCAATCTAACTGAACTGGTACCGGTGCTACCCATGGTAGCTATCTTTTGCCCCGCCTTAACTTCCTGTTGTTCCCGGACCAGCATTGTATCGTTGTGGGCGTAGGCACTCAGATAATCATCATTATGCTTAATGATGATCAAATTACCGTACCCGCGTAACGCGTTACCTGCGTACACCACCCTTCCCGATGCGGTAGCGACAACAGATTGTCCGCGAGACCCGGCGATATCGATACCTTTGTTTCCGCCTTCCGCAGCAGAGAAGTTATCGATGATCTTGCCATCAGTCGGCCAGCGCCAGCTCCCCACCGGGGTTGAGCTATTTGAGGTGCTGCTGACTGTAGGCGGTGCGGTAACCGGAGCTGTGGTCGTTGCCACATTAGTTGCTCCTTTCGACGGTAGCATTTTCCCACCTGTCGAACCTGAATCATCAGAATACGTAATAACAGGTTGCTGTGCAACAGCAGGGGATTTTATTTGCGTTTGCGCCGTTGTTCCGGTGGCTCCGCTCTGGCTGGCATCGGCTGCTGTAATCGCATTTCCACCGGTAATTGTCTGACCGTTACCGTTGCCTACCTGCAGGGTTTGCCCTGCGCTCAGGCCGTATGGCGCGGGAATATTGTTGCGCTGAGCCAGATCGCGGAAGTCATTGCCGGTGATCCAGGCAATATAAAACAGGGTATCGCCATGTTTGACGGTATAGGTTTCACCGCCGTAGCTGCCTTTCGGAATATTCCCGTAATTGCGGTTGTAAACAATGCGTCCGTTTTCAGTCGCTACATTATTACTGGCACTAATCATTCCACCCGCAGGAGCAGCAGAAGATGTATTACTGCTTAACATTCCGCCCTGTGGCATAGCGGGCACCGGCGAACTCTGCCCGGAAACCATACCACCCCCTTGTGGAGCGACCATACCGCCGCCCTGAGGGGTCAGCATACCGCCGCCATTATTACTGCCAACCTGACTGATAGGCGCCTGCGTATTATCGCCAGAGCTACAGCCAGCCAGCCAGAAACCTACCAGTGAGACTGCCGCCAGACGGCGTAATTGAAATGCGGTGCTTCCTGTGCTCATTGCTCCCCCGTGATGGCAATACTGGTCAGAACTCTCTCGCGGCCTGAACCGCATAAATCTCTACGCGAATAGGCTCAAACGCGCATCGGTATCGAAAAAGAGGATAGTAACAATATCACCTGCGCCATGCCACGCTGTGATTGTGAAGAAATACGTAAGATCGCCCTTACGCCAGGTCACCCTGCACCAGCGGAACAAAGCGTACCGGCTCGATAATCTCTTCCGTCAGCTCGCCCTTGTGGCGGCGCAGACGCTTAAGCACCTGATGGTCCTCCCCCACCGGCAGCACCATTCTGCCACCCTCACCCAGCTGTGCTATCAGCGCAGTCGGAATTTCGGGGGGCGCTGCGGTAACAATGATGGCATCAAACGGCCCGCGCGCGGGCCAGCCGAGCCAGCCATCACCGTGCCGGGTAGAGATATTATGCAGGTCGAGCTGCTTCAGACGGCGTTTAGCCTGCCACTGCAACCCTTTGATGCGCTCAACGGAACAGACGTGATTGACCAGATGCGCCAGAATAGCGGTCTGATAGCCGGAGCCGGTGCCGATTTCCAGTACGCGGGAGTGCGGGTTCAGCTCCAGCAGCGCGGTCATACGCGCTACCATATAGGGCTGGGAAATGGTCTGTCCGCTGCCGATAGGGAGTGCCATGTTGTCCCACGCCTTGTGCTCAAACGCTTCATCTACAAAGCGCTCACGTGGTACATCCGCAATCGCCTGCAGCAGACGCTCATCTGTAATGCCCTGCGCCCGCAGCTGGGCTAACAGCGTGTCGATGCGCCGGTTTATCATGCCAGTGAGACCTCTGCCTGCAGCAGCCAGTCATGCAGCACGCTCTGCGCGGCGTGTGCGGTGAGATCGACATGCAGCGCCGTCAGCGAAACATAGCCGGCGTCTACGGCGGCAAAATCGGTGTCGGGGCCGGCATCAAGCTGTTTGCCTGGCGGGCCTATCCAGTAGAGCGGCTGGCCGCGCGGATCTTCAGTGCAAATCACCTGATCTGCCGGATGGCGGCTGCCGCAGCGCGTGACGCGAAAACCTTTAATCTGCGCCAGTGGCAAATCGGGCACATTAATATTGAGGATGCGTCCGGTACGCAGCGGTGCCCGGGAGAGCGCACGCAGCAGCACGCAGGTTACGGCTGCCGCACTGTCATAGTGCGTATGACCATTCAGCGACACCGCCAGCGCCGGCAGGCCGAGATGGCGCCCCTCCATCGCAGCTGCAACGGTACCGGAATAGATCACATCATCGCCCAGATTGGGACCGGCATTGATGCCTGAGACCACAATGTCAGGACGCGGTTGCATCAGCTTATTCACGCCGAGAAAAACGCAGTCGGTGGGTGTCCCCATCTGTACAGCGATATCGCCGCTGGCATGCGTGAAGGTACGCAGCGGCGTTTCCAGCGTCAGTGAATTTGAGGCACCGCTGCGGTTGCGGTCGGGTGCCACCACCTGTACCTCAGCAAATTCCCGCAGCGCGTGCGCCAGCGTCTGAATGCCGGGCGCATGGATTCCATCGTCGTTACTCAGCAATATCCGCATCTGTTTCTGACCTTTGTTCATTCACCGGTCCCCGCCAGCCGGTGCCGGCTGTGCGAAAAATCGGGCGTAGTTACGCCAGCGGCCGGTGAGACAGGGATAGATGCATTCTAGCGATGAGGCGTGGGAAGTGGTAGACGTAAATCGTGACAGAGGCAGGGTTTGTCTCTGCAGTGGTCAGAACCCGGCCAGCGGCCGGGTGAATTAACGCGCCGGGCGTCAGCGCTACTCGTCGCCGAGCGGTGCCGCAGCGCCGTTGCTCAGCAGCTCGCGCACCAGGCTGGTGGCGAAGCTGCCGGCGGGCAGCCAGAACTGCAGGGCCAGCGTGGCGTCATCCTGCCACTGCCACTGCAGATTATCCGGCACCACCAGCATCGCGCGGCGGGCGGTATCAACCCGTTCACGCGTCAGCAGCGTCAGCAGTGCCGGCGACTGCGCCAGCTGCTGCTGCTCGAATGCGGCAACTTCTCCCTGCGTGCCCGCCTCACCGCGTCCCGCCAGCGGTGCCGTGATGCGCAGCTCATGCGCGGCCACGCGCTGCTGCAGCGCTGGCAGCTCATCGGCAGCGGCGACAAACCAGCTGCCGCGTCCGGCGAGCTGCAGCGCATCGCCTGCCTGCGCCAGCTGCAGTGAGCCGTCGCGCTGCAGACGCGCGCTGGTCACCTGATTAAACAGGTAGCTACGCGCGGCTGACAGCAGCAGGCCTTTCATATTCCGATCGCGCGGATGAAACTGCTCTTCTGCCCAGCGCTGCGCCTGCTGCAGGTTATTCCCGCCGCGGCCAAAGCGCTGCTCGCCAAAATAGTTGGGAACGCCCTGAGCCTGAATCTGCTGCAGGCGCGCGTCAACGTCGGCGCGATCAGACACGTCGCGGATCACCAGCCGAAAGGCATTTCCCGCCAGCGCGCCGGTACGCAGCTTACGCCTGTGCCGGATCACCTGCAGGATCTCAACCCCTTCAAGCTGAAAGCCGCTCATTACCGGCATTGCGTTACCCGGCAGGCGGAAACAGAGCGTCTGTTCAGTCACGGCGTGGCGATCTTTCATGCCGGCATAGCTCAGGTCGCGCGCCGGCACGCCCAGATATTTTGCCAGGGCTTCAGCAACAAAACGCGTGTTGCAGCCCGTTTTGCGGATGCGTACCAGCAGCTGCTCGCCGTCGCCGTCATAGGGATAACCGAGATCTTCGATCACCACAAAATCATCCGGACGCGCTTTAATTATGCCAGTGGCAGCAGGCACGCCGTGCAGATAGTGCAGCTCACTCATGCGTCAGCCTTTACCAGCAGAGCCACTGCCTCGCAGGCAATACCTTCACCGCGTCCGGTAAAGCCGAGCTTTTCGGTGGTGGTGGCCTTCACGTTAACCGCATCCATGTGGCAGCCCAGATCTTCGGCGATATTGACGCGCATCTGCGGCACGTGCGGCAGCATTTTAGGCGCCTGCGCGATAATCGTGACGTCAACGTTGCCAATGGCGTAGCCTTTCGCCTGAATACGACGCCACGCTTCGCGCAGCAAGCCGCGGCTGTCAGCTCCTTTAAACGCCGGATCCGTATCCGGAAAAAGCTTGCCAATATCGCCCATCGCCACCGCGCCCAGCAGGGCATCGGTCAGCGCATGCAGCGCAACGTCGCCGTCGGAGTGGGCAATAAAACCGTGCTCAAACGGGATACGCACCCCGCCAATCACCAGTGGACCTTCACCGCCAAAAGCGTGAACGTCGAAGCCGTGACCGATACGCATTATGCGTTCTCCTGTCGTTGAATCTGAGTAAGGTAAAAGGCCGCCAGCGCCAGATCTTCCGGCCGCGTGACCTTGATGTTGTCGCTGCGCCCGCTAATCAGCTGCGGATGATAGCCGCAATACTCCAGCGCTGACGCCTCATCCGTGATCGTAGCGCCTTCGCTGAGCGCCCGGCTCAGGCAGGCAGTCAGCAGCCTATGCGGGAAAAACTGTGGCGTCAGCGCGTGCCAGAGATCGTCACGCTCCACCGTATGTGCCACCGCCGTTTTGCCCGGCTCAGCGCGCTTCATGGTATCGCGTACCGGTGCTGCCAGAATGGCGCCGGCTCTGCTGTGCTCCCGCACGGCCAGCAGCCGTGCCAGGTCGTCAGCATGAAGGCACGGGCGCGCGGCGTCATGCACCAGTACCCATGCGCTCTCTCTGATGTGCTGTAAGCCTGCCAGCACCGACTCGGCCCGGGTTGCGCCGCCGGTAACCCGCACCACGCGCGGATCGTGCGCCAGCGGCAGCGAATCGAACCAGCCGTCGTCAGCGCTGACGGCGACAATCACCTGCTGCACTGCGGCGTTAGCCAGCAGGCGCGCCACGCTGTGTTCCAGCAGCGTCATGGTACCAATAGTGAGATATTGCTTGGGAAACGCCGCCTGCATGCGACTGCCGACACCGGCAGCCGGCACGACGGCAATCACATCCGCAGCGTGAGAGTGGTGAGTCATGTTGTTATCGTTGCTGATTTTGCGCAGACTGCTGCGCATTTCGTTTGTTCTGGTCTGCCACCAGGCGATAGAAAGTCTCGCCGGGTTTAATCATGCCCAGCTCGCTGCGTGCGCGCTCCTCAATCGCCTCTGAACCGCCATTGAGATCGTCAATTTCGGCAAACAGCTGATCGTTTCGCGCTTTGAGTTTGGCGTTATTCGCCTGTTGTGACACCACGTCTTCGCTGACGCGTGTGTAATCATGGATACCGTTCTTGCCCAGCCACAGGGAATATTGCAACCATCCCAGTAGCGCGAGCAGCAGTAACGTCAGTTTTCCCATCCCCGCCCCCTGAAAAACGGCCCAATCATCCCATAACTTGAGCCCGGACTCCACTGCGGCAGCGAAAATGGCGCGTAAGCAGATTTATCCGGATTATTTATAGCAGGCGGTCACGAAAAACAGCAGGCAAACTTTTGTAACCAGCGGATGCGTTTGCACATCTCTGCGCTTACCAGCCGGACAGATAGGAGAACACCAGCCAGAAGAGGCAGATGACCAGCAGACCGGTCGCCAGGGCGCACCAGAAGAGGTGCCCACGCATCATCAGGCTCAGCACGATGCCGGCCAGCACCGATACCGGCAGCAGCGCAAGGAAAAAAGGCCAGGTATAGAGAAAAAAGAATAGCGTATTGGAGCCGTAGAGCAGAAAGGGAATGGCCAGCGCGCACCAGTAGGCAAAAAAGCCAATAACGCCGCCGGGTAATGAGGAGCGCGGCTCTTCGGGCAAGCTGTCGTCTTTGCGTGCGAGCATGGGAGTGACGTTCTGCATAGAGATCCTGTTGACGCTAAAATGCGGCAAACCCGGAGAAGGCGTTTGCCGCGTCGGTTCAGGATCTGATGATATCGCGGCGGCGCAGCAGGTCTAACAATTGGGCCGCGAGTTTTGTAACCAATTGTTCGCCATCCAGCGTGATATCAGCGGCTTCGGGCGCCTCATACGCGCTGTCAATACCGGTGAAATTACGCAGTTCACCGGCGCGCGCTTTTTTATATAATCCTTTCGGATCGCGCGCTTCACACACCGCCAGCGGTGTATCGACAAAGACCTCAATAAACTCACCTTTGCCCAGCAGATCGCGCACCATCTGCCGCTCAGCCCGGTGCGGCGAGATGAAGGCGGTGAGCACCACCAGTCCGGCATCGACCATCAGCCGGGCCACCTCACCCACGCGCCGGATATTCTCCCGGCGATCGTCATCGCTGAAGCCGAGATCGCGGCACAGACCGTGGCGCACGTTGTCACCGTCCAGCAGGTAAGTGCTGACGCCAAGCTGATGCAGCGCCTGCTCCAGCGCACCTGCCACGGTGGATTTACCCGAGCCGGAGAGCCCGGTAAACCACAGCACTACGCCCTGATGACCATGCTGCTGCTCACGCGCCGCCCGGGTGACCGGATGGTCGTGCCACACCACGTTTTCATCATGCTGCGCCATTACGCACCGCCCAGCAGATCGCGCGCGTTCCAGTGCGGGAAGTGACGACGCACCAGCGCATTCAGCTCCAGCTCAAAGGCGCTAAAGTTACCCGCTGTAGCAGGTGCTGCGCTCTGCGGCTGGTTAATCATACCGGCGCCCACGGTGACGTTGCTCAGCCGGTCAATGAAGATCATGCCGCCAGTTACCGGGTTTTGCTGGTAAGGATCCAGCACCATCGGCTCATCAAAGGTGATTTCTACCAGTCCGATACCGTTCAGCGGCAGGCTGTCAACGGTGTGCGTTGCCAGGGTATTGATCTCCACCTGATGCAGGATTTTTTCCACCCGGCCGCGCGCTTTTTTGCCCGCAATTTTGATTTCATAGCTTTGACCCGGCTGCAGCGGCTGCTCCGCCATCCAGACCACGTCAACCGTAGCGGACTGTACCGCCTGCAGTTCAGCATCGGCAGCAACCAGCAGGTCGCCGCGGCTGATATCGATCTCATCGTTCAGCACCAGCGTAATCGCTTCACCCGCCGCCGCTTCCGGCAGATCACCATCAAAGGTCACGATACGTGCGATAGTCGACTCCACGCCAGAAGGCAGGACTTTTACCCGATCTCCCGGCCGTACGGTGCCTGACGCCAGCGTTCCGGCATAGCCGCGGAAATCGAGATTAGGACGGTTAACATACTGCACCGGGAAACGCATGGGCTGGTGATCGACAACGCGCTTCAGCTCAACCGTTTCCAGTACGTCCAGCAACGTCGGACCGCTGTACCACGGCATAGTCGTGCTCGGGGTAGCGACATTGTCCCCTTCCAGCGCGGACATCGGTACAAAACGAATATCCAGATCGCCCGGCAGCTGGGCCGCGAAGTCGAGGTAATCCTGTTTGATCTGCTCAAATGTCTCCTGGCGATACTCCACCAGATCCATTTTGTTGATCGCCACTACCAGATGTTTGATGCCCAGCAGCGTTGAGATAAAGCTGTGGCGCCGGGTCTGATCCAGCACGCCTTTGCGCGCGTCGATCAGCAGAATAGCCAGATCGCAGGTTGAGGCGCCGGTGGCCATATTGCGGGTGTACTGCTCGTGCCCCGGGGTATCCGCGATAATAAACTTGCGCTTTTCCGTCGAGAAGTAGCGATAGGCGACATCGATAGTGATGCCCTGCTCGCGCTCCGCCTGCAGGCCATCCACCAGCAGCGCCAGATCGAGTTTTTCACCCTGGGTACCATGACGTTTGCTGTCGTTATGCAGAGAGGAGAGCTGATCTTCATAAATCTGTCGCGTATCGTGCAGCAGGCGGCCAATCAGGGTGCTCTTGCCGTCATCTACGCTGCCGCAGGTCAGGAAACGCAGCAGGCTCTTATGTTGTTGCGCCGTCAGCCAGGCTTCTACGCCACCCTGCTCGGCAATCTGTTGTGCAATAACGGTATTCATCTGCGTCTCCTTAGAAATAACCCTGGCGTTTTTTCAGTTCCATCGATCCCGCCTGGTCGCGGTCAATCATGCGTCCCTGGCGTTCGCTGGTGGTGGAGACCAGCATCTCTTCGATAATCTCCGGCAGCGTCTGCGCTTCAGACTCTACGGCGCCGGTCAGCGGCCAGCAGCCCAGCGTACGGAAACGCACCATGCGCTCGGTGATCTCTTCACCTGGCTGCAGGTTGATACGATCGTCATCGATCATCATCAGCATGCCGTCGCGCTCCAGTACCGGGCGCGGCGCGGCCAGGTAGAGCGGTACGATTTCGATGTTTTCCAGGAAGATGTATTGCCAGATATCGAGTTCGGTCCAGTTAGAGAGCGGAAATACGCGAATGCTTTCGCCCTTGTTGATCTGGCCGTTGTAGTTATGCCACAGCTCAGGACGCTGATTTTTGGGATCCCAGCGATGAAAGCGATCGCGGAAAGAGTAGATGCGCTCTTTCGCGCGCGATTTCTCTTCATCACGGCGCGCGCCACCAAAGGCGGCATCAAAACCGTATTTGTTGAGCGCCTGCTTCAGCCCTTCCGTCTTCATAATATCGGTATGTTTGGCGCTGCCGTGAACAAACGGGTTGATCCCCATTGCCACGCCTTCCGGATTACGGTGCACCAGCAGCTCGGCACCCATGTTTTTCACCGTACGGTCGCGAAACTCATACATTTCGCGGAATTTCCAGCCGGTATCCACGTGCAGCAGAGGAAACGGCAGGGTTCCCGGGAAGAATGCTTTACGCGCCAGATGAAGCATTACCGAGGAGTCTTTGCCGATGGAGTACATCATCACCGGATTGCTGAACTCGGCCGCCACCTCGCGGATGATATGGATACTCTCTGCTTCCAGCTGACGCAGATGAGTAAGACGATTTTGGTCCATAGTTTTTCCTCAAGCCAAATTGACAACGGCGGACTCGCGAGCCCCCTGCTGTGCAGAATGTTGAAACCAGGCTAATTGCCCGTGCAAGTTCACCACTTCGCCAATCACTAACAGCGCAGGCGTCGGCGCGGCGGCTGCCAGCACCTCAAGTTGATTCAGGGTTCCGGTCAGCACCTGCTGATCCTGACGCGTGCCGCGGCCAATCACCGCCACGGGCGTCAGCGGATCGCGGCCGTGGTCAATCAGACCGGCGGCAATTTCCGCTGCTTTTACGGTGCCCATATAGATAGCCAGCGTCTGGCGCGCACGCGCGAGGGATGGCCAGTCGATGCCATCGCCGTCAGCGCGGCAGTGGCCGGTAATAAACATCACGCTCTGCGCATAATCGCGGTGCGTCAGCGGAATACCGGCATAGGCGGTCGCGCCTGCGGCGGCAGTAATACCCGGCACCACCTGGAACGGAATGCCTGCCGCTTTCGCCGCCTGCAGCTCTTCGCCGCCGCGGCCAAAGATAAAGGGATCGCCGCCTTTCAGACGCACGACGCGCTTGCCCTGCAGCGCCAGTGATACCAGCAGCTGGTTCGTCTCTTCCTGCGGCACCGAATGGGCGCCGGCGCGTTTTCCGACGCAGATGCGGTCGGCATCGCGCCGCACCAGATCCAGCACCTCATCGCTGACCAGATGGTCATACAGCACCACATCAGCCAGCTGCATCACCTGCAGACCGCGCAGCGTCAGCAGACCGCTGTCGCCAGGACCCGCGCCGACCAGCGCAATTTCGCCCTGGTTATCGCTGATATGTTCCAGTTCGCGATCGAGCGTCTGGCGCGCGGCGCTGACGTTACCGGCCGCCATCTGGCTGGCAAACAGGCCATTAAAGGCGCGCTCCCAGAAGCGGCGGCGATCGGACATTTTGCGATAGCGCTGTTTGACTTTGTCGCGCCACTCTCCTGCCAGCGCGGCCATCTGACCCAGGTTTGCCGGCAGCAGCGCTTCGATTTTCTCCCGCAGCAGCCGCGCCAGTACCGGCGCGGTGCCGCTGGATGAGATCGCCACCACCAGCGGTGAGCGGTCAACAATAGAAGGGAAGATAAAGCTGCATTTAGGCTGGTCATCCACCACGTTAACCAGCTTGTGCCGCGCGCTGGCGGCGTCAAACACCTGTGAATTAAGTGCGTTATCGTCGGTGGCAGCAATAACCAGAAATACGCCGTCAAGCTGAGCCGGCTCAAAACTGCGGGCTATCCACTCTACGGCCTGTTCTGCCTCCAGCGCCTGCAGTTCATGCCCCAGCTCGCGGGCGGCCACCAGGATGCGCGCGCCAGCCCGGCGCAGCAGTTCAATTTTACGGGCAGCGATTTCACCACCGCCGACAACCAGCACCGGACGCTGTCTGAGATCGGCAAAGAGGGGCAGATAATCCACGATAACCTTGCTAGTTTTACAATAAGTTATCGCGACTATACGTCGCGCTATTCCGCCAGATGAAATTACGATTTCGCATGAGTAGTTACCAAATGGAATATAGCGCTGGCAAAGCTGATGCGTTTTTCTGCTTAAGAATTGATTTTATAACGCTTTTTCCAGGCAGCACGATTTCGGCTGTAACCAGCCGGGCATGACTTTAGGAATTAACAGAGGTGCGTGAGAGGGAAACAAAAAACAGGGCGAAAATTCGCCCTGTGGATGGTGGTTAGCCTTCGTGCAAACCGCACTCGCGCTTGAGGCCGAAGAAGCGCGTCTCTTCTTCTGCCATGCCCGGTTCCCATTTTCGCGTGGTATGGGTATCACCCACCGAAAGGTAGCCCTCATCCCACAGCGGGTGGTAGCTCAGGCCGTGCTGTTTCAGGTACTGATGCACCTGCCGGTTATCCCAGTCGATAATGGGCAGGATCTTAAAGACACCGCGCTGTACCGCCAGCACCGGCAGGCTGGCACGGCTGCCTGACTGATCGCGCCGCAGTCCGGCAAACCAGGTCTGAGCACCCAGCGTGCTCAGCGCCCGGTTCATCGGTTCCACTTTATTGAGCTGGTTATACTGCTCAATGCCGTCCACCCCCTGCTCCCACAGTTTGCCGTAGCGCGCTTCCTGCCATGCGGGCGAGGTTTCCGCGCGGAAAATCTGCAGGTTAAGGTTGAGCTTTGCCGTTAACTCATCGATAAAGCGATAGGTTTCCGGGAACAGATAGCCGGTGTCAGTAAGGATCACCGGAATATCCGGCCGCTGCTGCGTCACCATATGCAGCAGCACCGCCGCCTGGATCCCAAAACTGGATGAGAGCACAAAGGCTCCCGGCAGCTGTTCCAGCGCCCAGCTGACGCGCGCTTCAGCAGAGAGTTTCTCCAGCTGCACGTTGCTTTCAGCCAGCGCCATAATACGGTCAACTTTGCTGCCGCTGTTGAGTACGGCGAGATCGGGCAGGGTCATACAGCCTCCGCGTCCCAGAAGTCACGAGCCGGATCCGTCACCGCTTTAACGATACCGGTGCGGATCGTGAAGTCACCAAAACCTTCACCGGCCTCGCGCTCGTTTGCCCAGCGCGCCACCAGTTCATCAATCGTGGCCAGAATTTCGCTCTCGGTGATATTTTCGCGATACATACGCGGAATGCGCGTACCCACGCGGTTCCCGCCGAGATGCAGGTTGTAGCGACCCGGCGCTTTGCCAACCAGCCCCAGCTCCGCCAGCAGCGCACGACCGCAGCCGTTCGGGCAGCCGGTTACGCGCAGAACGATATGCTCTTCGCCCACGCCGTGACGATGCATGATCTCTTCGACTTTGGTAACAAATGATGGCAGGAAACGCTCCGCTTCTGCCATCGCCAGCGGACAGGTCGGAAACGCTACGCAGGCCATCGAGTTTTCACGCTGCGGCGTTACGCTTTCCATCAGGCCGTGCTCGCGGGCGATCGCTTCAATCTGCGCTTTCTGCGCCTCCGGCACGCCAGCCACAATCAGGTTCTGGTTGGCGGTGAGGCGGAAATCACCCTGGTGTACTCTGGCGATTTCAGCGATGCCGCTTTTCAGCGGACGGCCCGGGTAATCAAGCAGGCGACCATTTTCGATAAACAGCGTCAGGTGCCACTTGTTGTCGATGCCTTTAACCCAGCCGATACGATCGCCGCGGGTGGTGAATTCATACGGACGCGCCGGCGCGAAAGTCAGACCGGCACGCTTTTCCACTTCCGCTTTAAACGTCTCAACGCCCACGCGCTCAAGGGTATATTTAGTTTTAGCATTTTTGCGATCGGTGCGATTACCCCAGTCGCGCTGCGTGGTCACTACCGCGGCGGCCACATCGAGGATCTTCTCCACCGGCAGGAAACCGAACTCACTGGCGGTACGGGCGTAGGTCGCTTTATTGCCATGCTCAATAGAGAGGCCTCCCCCTACCAGCACATTGAAACCTATCAGCTTGCCGTGCTCTGCAATCGCAATGAAGTTGAGATCGTTAGCATGCAGATCGACATCATTGTGCGGCGGCACCACCACGGTGGTTTTAAACTTACGCGGCAGATAGGTTTCGCCAAGAATCGGCTCTTTATCTGTGGTCGCAACTTTTTCCTTATCCCACCAGATCTCCGCATAAGCGCGGGTCTGCGGCAGCAGGTGCTCAGAGAGCTTTTTCGCCCACTCATAAGCTTCCTGATGCAGCTCAGACTCAACCGGATTTGAGGTGCAGAGTACGTTGCGGTTAACGTCATTGGCGGTCGCCAGCGCATCGAGTCCCACTTCATGCAGCATCTGATGCGTGGGTTTCACGTTCTTTTTCAGAATACCGTGAAACTGAAACGTCTGCCGGTTCGTCAGGCGGATGCTGCCATAGAGCGTTTTTTCAGCCGCAAACTTATCAATCGCCAGCCACTGCGTCGGGGTAATGATGCCGCCCGGCAGACGGCAGCGCAGCATCATGGCGTGACGCGGCTCCAGCTTCTGCTCAGCTCGCTCGGCGCGAATATCGCGATCGTCCTGCTGATACATGCCGTGAAAGCGGATCAGCAGGAAGTTATCGCCGGTGAACCCACCGGTCAGGCCATCGTCGAGATCGTCTAAGATGGTGCCACGCAGATAGTTGCTCTCTTTTTTCAGACGCTCGGCGTCAGAAAGTTTACCTTCAACCACCAGCGGTCCAGGGTGTTTTTCGCTCATTAGTAAACGTCTCGCTGATAACGGCGCTCAATGCGCAGCTCACTTAAAAATTCATCAGCCGTTTCACGATCCATGCCGCCGTGTTCGACCACCACATCCAGTAATGCCTGCTCCACATCTTTCGCCATGCGATTCGCATCGCCACAAACGTAAAGGTGAGCGCCCTCTTCGATCCAGCGCCAGACCTCTGCGCCTTTCGCCCGGATTTTATCCTGTACATAGACTTTCTCAGCCTGATCGCGTGACCAGGCGAGATCGATATTCGTCAGCAGCCCCTGCTTAACATACTTCTGCCACTCTACCTGATAGAGAAAATCTTCGGTGAAGTGCGGGTTGCCGAAAAACAGCCAGTTTTTACCTTCGGCGCCGTCATTGTCACGCTGCTGCATAAAGGCGCGGAACGGCGCAATGCCGGTGCCCGGACCAATCATAATTACCGGTGCATCCGGATTGGCCGGCAGGCGGAAGTTATCATTGTGCTCGATAAAGACGCGAATGGCGCCCTCTTCTTCCAGACGGTCGGCAAGCCAGGTGGAGGCACCACCGCCGCGCTGACGGCCATCGATTTCATAGCGCACCGCACCCACCGTAATATGCACCTCGTTTTCGCTCTCCGCCTGGGAGGAGGCGATAGAGTAAAGACGCGGCGTCAGCGGGCGCAGTAAGCCCGTCAGCTGCTCGGCATTCAGTTCGGTGGGCGCCTGGCGCACCATATCCACAATCGGGAAGCTCTGGGCATAGCTCTGCAGCTTCTGCTTATCTTCCGTCAGCGCCAGCAGCGCCTCATTGCGCGACAGCGCAGCGTAGCGCTCCACTATCTGCGGCGTGTTGACCGTGAGTTCAAACTGCGTCTGCAGCGCTTCAGCCAGCGGCAGCGTTTTGCCCTGCACCGTTACCTGCTCATCGCCTTTCAGCCACACCAGCTGCAGCAGCTCCTGCACCAGCTCTGCATCATTCTCATACCAGACGCCCAGCGCGTCACCCGGCTGGTAACGCAGGCCGGAATCACCGAGATCGATCTCAATATGGCGCACATCTTTATCAGAGAGGCGGCCGGTGATTTTCTGATTCAGCGCAAAGCTGGCGGTCAGCGGCAGCTCTTTCGTATAAGGACTGCTATCAACCAGGTTGACGCTGCCGGCGCTGCTGGCCGCAATCTGCGCCGCAGGGGCGACCGGCACGCGCGCCTTCAGCAGATCGGTCAGCTGCAGGCGCCAGGCGCTGGCCAGCTCGCTATATTCAACGTCCGCATCGACACGATCCAGCAGGCGCTCTGCGCCCAGCTCGGCCAGACGGCTATCGAAATCTTTGCCCGCCTGGCTGAAAAATTCGTAAGAGGTGTCGCCAAGACCAAACACGGCAAACGCCGCGCCATCCATTTTCGGTGCCTTCTTCGACAGCAGGAATTTATGCAGCGCCACCGCCTCTTCCGGTGGTTCGCCTTCGCCCTGGGTCGAGGTGACGATAACCAGCAGCTTTTCCTGGCCGATCTGCTTGAACTTATAGTCGCCGGCATTAACCAGATTCACGTTCAGTTTCGCTGCCAGCAGATCATCACGCAGCTGTTCTGCCAGGCGACGCGCGTTGCCGGTTTGCGAGGCTGAAATCAGCGTGACGCCCGGGGTTTCCGCTGGCGGAGCTGCAGGTGTCGCCACCGCGCCAGGGGTCTGGTTGACCATGCCCCAGAAGTAGCCCGAAAGCCAGGCAAGCTGAGTCGTATTAAATTCCGTGGTCGCCGCCTGTAAGCGCGCAAGTTGCTCCGGAGAGAGCGGCAGCATGGAGCCTGGGGGTGCCTGAGTCGTCATCGCGTTAAAAATTCCAGTGTCAGAAGTCCGGACCGAGAAGCGGTGGAAGAGGAGGTAGGTTACCGAGCTGTATATTAACGATTAAATAAGGGTTCGACATAATAAATAACCAAAACGACTAAGCGGTTTTTCGGGTATCGCTAACCGCCAAAAGTGGTAAATTATCCCTTTGTAAAATATGGTTTTTATCTTCAGACGCGGTACAGGATCGCGTTAAATGCGCTTTTACACCCCCACGGGTGCGAAAAATCTGCTTTTGAGGTAGACTTCAGCGGTTTTTTCGTTTGAGAGTGATTATGTCTACCACGCTGTTTAAAGAGTTCCAGTTTGAAGCGGCTCACCGCTTACCTCACGTGCCTGAAGGGCACAAATGCGGTCGTCTGCACGGCCACTCCTTTCTGGTGCGACTGGAAATAACCGGTGAAGTGGATGCGTATACCGGCTGGGTTATGGATTTTGCTGAACTGAAAGCGATTTTCAGTCCGCTTTATGAGCGGCTGGATCATCACTACCTGAACGATATTCCGGGTCTGGAGAATCCCACCAGTGAAGTGCTGGCGAAGTGGATCTGGGATGAGCTTAAGCCGGTGCTGCCGGTGCTGAGCGCGGTCATGATCAAAGAGACCTGTACGGCAGGCTGCGTTTACCGCGGCTGACCAGAGCGGCCTCTTCCACGCTGCAGGTGCGCTGGCTGCCCTTCTCCACCCCCGGTTGCTTACTCATGTAAGCGCCTGAGGATGAACGCGGTTGCCGCCTTCCTGCAACGTGGAACCACAGGTGCCGCTCTCTGAACCGCTGTGATACCTGTATTAATCTTCGAACAGCCGATTACTGCTGATTCATCTCTTTGTAACGATCCCCCTCTACGTTGTTGTCTCCTCTGTTAAAGATCAAGAGAATCAACAATGAACCTTGTGAAACACCTTTCTCTGCTTGCTGTTTTTATCTCTGCCTCTGCTGCCGTTCAGGCGCAAAACGTACTTGATTTTCCCCAGCCGGAGAGTATGCCGGCGGAGTTTTATGCGGTGACAGAAATTCCGGCAGGCGGGACGATCAAATATGAAACCGATGCTAAAACCGGGTTTATCGTGGCTGACCGTTTTCAGTCTATGCCGGTCGCCTATCCCGCCAACTACGGTTCGCTGACTCAGTCACTGAGTGGCGATAACGATCCGCTGGATGTGATTTTTTACGCCCGGGCGCCGTTACAGCCCGGCACCCTGATTAAGCTGCGCGCGATTGGCGTGCTAAAGATGATTGATGGCGGTGAGGTGGATGACAAGATTGTCGCCGTGCCCGCCAGCAAAATTGATCCAACCTATGATGATATTAAAGAGATAAGCGATCTGCCGCGAATCGAACAGCAGCGGCTGGAAGCCTTTTTCCGGGTGTATAAACAGTTACCGGATGGCCGTAAGAAGGTCAAGCTCAACGGTTTTGAAGATGCCGCTAAGGCCAGAGCAGAGATTAAGCAGGCATTCGACGCATATAAAGCGAAGCAGTAGCTGACGCGGGCGCCATCAATGGCGCCCCTGCGGTAATATGCGATTCCAACACGGGCGCCATGAATGGCGCCCCTACGGTTATATTCGATTTCCATCCGGGCGCCATGAATGGCGCCCCTACGATTATATTCGATTTCCATCCGGGCGCCATTAATGGCGCCCCTACGGTAATATTTGATTTCCCACCCGGGCGCCATGAATGGCGCACACTTGCCGGTATTTGCGTAGGGGACGCATTCATGCGTCCCTGGCCGATATGCAATTCCAACACGGGCGCCATCAATGGCGCCCCTACGGCAATATTCGATTTCAACACGGGCGCCATGAATGGCGCACCTGCCGGTATGTGCGTAGGGGACGCATTAATGCGTCCCTGGCCGATGTGCGATTTCTATCCGGGCGCCATAAATGGCGCCCCTGTGGATATGTGCGTAGGGGGCGCATTGATGCGCCCTGCTGTGAATCAGGCGATATTCAGATACTTGTGCGTCTGCATAGAGAGCCGCCAGTTACGGGCGATGCAGGTTTCAATACAGAGCCGGGTTGCGGCATCGCCGCGGCTGATCGGCTGCAGCGCCACAATACGCGGTTTATCGTCATGCAGCTCCGCCAGCAGCTCATCGAGCGCCTCAACGTCACGCTCGCGCGCCACCGGATGCTTGATCTCATCCGCGCGCGTCAGCGCCTGCAGCAGCACATCGTAGCCTCCGCGCATATTCACCTTAGGTGAGACTGTAACCCAGGTTGCCGCAGAACAGTGCACCTCATGAGTGCCGCTGGTCTCGATCTGACACTGGAACCCGTGCGCTTCCAGACCCTCTGTTAGCGGACGCAGGTCAAAAATTGCCGGTTCGCCGCCGGTGATCACTACGTGGCGCGCGCTCCAGCCCTGCCGGGCGATGGTCTCAATCAGCGTGGCGGCGTCTGCACTTCCCCAGGCATCGCTCTCCACAGTTTTTACCAGAATATCACCCAGTGAGGTCTCCCGATCCGCGCGCTTCTCCCAGGTATGTTTGGTATCACACCAGCTGCATCCCACCGGACATCCCTGTAAGCGGATAAAGATAGCCGGCACGCCGGTATAAAACCCTTCGCCCTGCAGCGTCTGGAACATTTCGTTAATCGGGTAGAACATTTTTCACTCACGTCTCTCATTCGGGGCGCAGATTATGGCAGATTTTTACTGCGGCTTCACAGCCGCTTTGTGCCCTGAAAAACAAAAAGCCCCGCACTGGGCGGGGCTTCAGGCAAACCGTGCTGCACAGAGCAGCACCGGCGGGCGATTACGCCTGGCCTTTCACTTCTTTCAGACCGTTGAACGGCGCTTTCTCACCCAGCGCTTCTTCGATACGGATCAGCTGGTTGTATTTAGCTACGCGGTCAGAACGGCTCATAGAACCGGTTTTGATCTGGCCAGCTGCAGTACCTACCGCCAGGTCAGCGATAGTTGCATCTTCTGTCTCGCCTGAACGGTGAGAAATAACGGCCGTGTAGCCCGCATCTTTCGCCATCTTGATTGCAGCCAGCGTTTCGGTCAGAGAGCCGATCTGGTTGAATTTGATCAGGATAGAGTTCGCGATGCCTTTATCAATACCTTCCTTCAGGATTTTGGTATTGGTGACAAACAGATCGTCGCCCACCAGCTGGATTTTGTCGCCCAGCACTTTGGTCTGGTAAGCAAAGCCGTTCCAGTCAGACTCATCCAGACCATCTTCAATAGAGACGATTGGGTACTGTTTGGTCAGATCTTCCAGAAAGTGAGTGAACTCTTCGGAAGAGAACGCTTTGTTGCCTTCGCCAGCCAGAACATATTTGCCATCTTTATAGAATTCAGATGCGGCACAGTCCATCGCCAGGGTGATATCTTTACCCAGCTCATAGCCCGCTGCTTTTACCGCTTCAGCGATAACTGCCAGCGCTTCAGCGTTAGAGCCGAGGTTTGGCGCATAGCCACCTTCATCACCGACTGCAGTGCTCATGCCTTTGGCTTTCAGAACTTTAGCCAGGTTGTGGAATACTTCAGAACCCATACGGATGGCTTCTTTGATATTTTTCGCGCCCACAGGCTGGATCATGAACTCCTGGATATCTACGTTGTTATCCGCGTGCTCACCGCCGTTGATGATGTTCATCATTGGCAGCGGCATAGAGTATTTGCCTGGGGTGCCGTTCAGCTCAGCAATGTGTGCGTAGAGCGGCAGGCCTTTTGATGCTGCAGCAGCTTTCGCTGCGGCCAGAGAAACAGCCAGAATGGCGTTTGCACCGAAGTTGGATTTGTTATCAGTACCGTCCAGCTCGATCATGATCTTATCGATGTTCGCCTGGTCTTTGGCATCTTTGCCTTTTACCGCGTCAGCGATTGGGCCGTTAACCGCAGCAACCGCTTTGGTTACGCCTTTGCCCAGGAAGCGAGACTTATCACCGTCGCGCAGCTCCAGTGCTTCACGTGAACCGGTAGAAGCGCCTGATGGAGCCGCCGCCAGACCAACGAAACCGCCTTCCAGATGCACTTCTGCTTCTACAGTCGGGTTGCCACGGGAGTCGATGATTTCGCGACCAATGACTTTAACGATTTTGGACATTCGATTTTCCTCAGTACAAGTTAGTCAATCCTAAGACAAACAACGCGCGAAAAGTTCGCGCGTTGTTCGTAAACTCTTACTTCGCTAAACGCTTCTGGTGCTCCTGCGCGGCTTTCACAAAACCGGCAAACAGCGGATGACCATCACGCGGTGTCGATGTGAACTCCGGATGGAACTGGCAGGCCACAAACCACGGATGGTTCGGGATTTCAATAATCTCAACCAGTTGATCGTCGCCGGAACGGCCCGCAATATGCAGACCCGCCGCTTCAATCGGCTTCAGCAGCAGATTGTTGACTTCATAACGGTGACGGTGGCGCTCGGTAATCACATCAGAACCGTAGAGCTGGCGCACTTTACTTTCCGGCGTCAGCTGACACTGCTGGCTACCCAGACGCATGGTGCCGCCCAGATCGCTCTGCTCAGTACGCTGCTCAACGTTGCCATGCTCATCACGCCATTCAGTGATCAGCGCGACAACCGGGTATTTACAGTCTGGCACAAATTCGGTGGAGTTGGCGCCTTCCATCCCGGCCACATTGCGCGCGAACTCCATCAGCGCAATCTGCATGCCGAGGCAGATGCCAAGGTACGGGATGTTATTTTCACGCGCGTACTGCGCCGTCATCAGCTTGCCTTCCACGCCGCGGTAGCCGAAACCGCCGGGGATAAGAATTGCATCGAGATCTTTGAGGATCTCCACGCCGCGCGTCTCGACATCCTGCGAATCGATCAGCTTGATGTTGACGGTTACGCGGTTTTTCAGACCACCGTGCTTAAGGGCTTCAATCACTGACTTGTAGGCGTCCGGCAGCTCAACATACTTGCCGACCATACCGATAGTCACTTCCCCGCCCGGATTCGCTTCTTCATAGATAACCTGCTCCCACTCGGCAAGGTTAGCTTCCGGCGCGTTCAGACTGAAACGCTTACAGATATAGTCATCCAGACCCTGCGACTTCAGCAGGCCCGGGATTTTGTAGATGGAATCGACATCTTTCAGCGAGATAACCGCTTTTTCCGGCACGTTGCAGAACAGCGCGATTTTCGCCCGCTCGTTAGCAGGTACCGCGCGATCGGAGCGGCAGATCAGCACATCTGGCTGAATACCAATCGACAGCAGCTCTTTAACCGAGTGCTGAGTAGGCTTGGTTTTCACTTCACCCGCTGCCGCCATATATGGCACCAGCGTCAGATGCATATACATGGTGTGTTCACGGCCCACGTCTACCGCCATCTGGCGAATCGCTTCCAGGAACGGCAGGGATTCAATATCGCCTACGGTGCCACCAATCTCAACCAGCACGACATCATGACCTTCGCCACCTTCGATGATGCGCTCTTTGATGGCATTGGTAATGTGGGGGATCACCTGGATCGTGGCGCCCAGATAGTCGCCGCGACGCTCTTTGCGCAGCACTTCTGAGTAGATACGACCGGTCGTAAAGTTGTTACGACGCGACATCTTGGTACGAATGAAGCGCTCGTAGTGACCTAAATCCAGATCGGTTTCGGCCCCGTCATCGGTGACAAACACTTCACCATGCTGTGTCGGGCTCATGGTACCCGGATCAACGTTGATATACGGATCGAGTTTCATGATGGTCACATTCAGACCACGTGCTTCGAGGATAGCTGCGAGGGAGGCTGCGGCAATGCCTTTGCCCAGAGAGGAAACGACCCCGCCGGTCACAAAAATATAATTCGTTGTCATGCTGAACCTGAGAGTTTAGGTTTAAAGACGATGGAATAACCAGGACGGGAAAGCAGTATACCCGAAGTCGTCCCCAGCCACAATTGATGAATCACACCATCCTCCCGCGCCGTGCAGCGGCTAACATAGCGGATAGCCAGCCAGAAAATGTTGACGCATGTCACAAAGTTGCTGGATGGCTGAATCGAGTAAGCGCAAGCGGCTGAATTATGCACACTGCTGGAATAAACAGCAGTATGACGCTTAACAGGTTAGTGATTGTTCTCACTCAGTTTTACCTGCTGCCACGCCGCTTCCATCTGCTCCAGCGTCGCCGCAGGCATACTCAATCCCTGCGCGGTAATAATCTGCTCTACGTGGCGAAAGCGGCGTTCAAATTTGTCGTTGGCTTTCTGCAGCGCAATTTCCGCTTTGCTGCCGAGGTGGCGTGACAGATTTACCGTCGCAAACAGCAGATCGCCAATCTCCTCCTCCAGCTTGTCGCTGTCGACAGTGGCCTGCTGCGCTTCATGCATGACTTCGTCAATCTCCTCATGCACCTTATCCAGCACCGGTCCGAGGCTGTCCCAGTCAAAGCCCACGCTGCTGCAGCGCTTCTGGATTTTATGCGCCCGCATCAGCGCCGGCAGCGCGCGCGGAATATCATCCAGCGCCGAGTGCTGCGCTTTCGCCGCGCGTTCATCCTGTTTGATCGCTTCCCAGTTCTGCAACACCTCTGCGGCGCTCTCAGCCTCGGCGCTGCCAAAGATATGCGGATGACGGCGTTCAAGCTTGTCGCTGATTGCGTCGCAGATATCGTCGAAGTTAAAACGCCCCTCTTCCTCTGCCATGCGGGCATAAAACACAATCTGAAACAGCAGATCGCCCAGCTCATCGCGCAGATCGGTAAAGTCTTCCCGCTGAATAGCGTCAAGCACTTCGTATGTCTCTTCCAGCGTATAGGGAGCAATCGTGGCAAAGGTCTGCTGGCGATCCCACGGGCAGCCGCGCGCCGGATCGCGCAGGGTTTGCATCAGGCTAAGCAGACGGTTCAGGGCAGTCATGAAAAATCCTCAAACAACGGTATAAAAAGGGCCGCCGTAAAAGGCGACCCTGAAGAGCAGCGGGCCAGTGCCGGCTGCGCGTTAATTCAAACGACGCGCGTCGATAATATCTGGCACCTGATTAAGCCGCGCCAGCACGCGCCCCAGCACCTGCTGGTTGTAGATCTCAATATCCATATCAATGGTCGCCAGCTGTTTTCTGGTATCGCTGCGGCTGGAGACGCCCAGTACATTGACCTTTTCATTCGCCAGTATGGTCGTGATATCACGCAGCAGGCCGCTGCGGTCGTTGGCGGTAACGCGCACCACCAGCGAATAGCCGCTGGAGTAGCTCTCCCCCCAGACGGCATCAACGATACGCTCTGGCGCATGAGAGATCAGTTCACTGAGCTGATCGCAGTCGGCGCGGTGAATCGAGATGCCGCGACCCTGAGTAATAAAGCCGGTGATATCGTCGCCGGGAATAGGCTGGCAGCAGCGGGCAATGTGATGCATCAGGTTTCCCACCCCCTCCACCACCACGCGACCGCTCTCTTTACGGGCGTTTGAGGCGTGATGCGACTTCTGCGTCAGCTGACGCAGCGCTTCACGATCTTCCTCTTCAGCGCTCGGTTTATTGAGCTTTGCCTGCAGGAAGTTAATCATCTGATTGAGACGAATATCGCCGCCGCCAATCATTGCGAGCAGCTCATCCTGCGAGCCAACGTTGTAGCGCGGCAGCAAAATCTTCTCCGCCTCGCGCATGCTGATATCGAGCTGGCTCAGCTCGTTATCGAGGATCTGGCGGCCCGCCACGATATTTTTATCGCGATCCTGCTTACGGAACCAGGCGTGTACCTTGGAGCGCCCGCGGCTGGTCGTGATGTAGCCCAGATTCGGGTTGAGCCAGTCGCGGCTTGGATTGGGCTGCTTCTGGGTGATGATCTCGATCTGATCGCCCATCTGCAGCTGATAGGTAAAAGGCACAATGCGGCCGCTGATCTTCGCCCCGATACAGCGATGGCCAATATCGCTGTGAATGTGATAGGCAAAGTCGAGCGGCGTGGAGCCGGCGGGCAGATCCACCACATCGCCTTTTGGCGTAAAGACGTAAACGCGATCGTCGAAGACCTGACTGCGAACCTCCTCCAGCATTTCACCGGAATCCGCCATCTCTTCCTGCCAGGTAATCAGCTTGCGCAGCCAGGCGATACGCTCTTCGTGTCCGGCAGCCCCGCGCGAGTTGCTGACGCCCGGGCCCTCTTTATATTTCCAGTGCGCCGCCACGCCAAGTTCGGCATCTTCATGCATCTGACGGGTGCGGATCTGAATCTCAACGGTTTTGCCCTGCGGCCCCAGCACCACGGTATGAATGGACTGATAGCCATTGGGCTTAGGGTTTGCGACATAATCGTCAAATTCGCTCGGCAGATGCCGGTAGAGGGTGTGCACCGTACCGAGTGCGCCATAACAGTCCTGCAAACGCTCTGCCACGATGCGTACCGCGCGCACGTCGAACAGCTCATCAAACGCCAGCGACTTTTTCTGCATCTTGCGCCAGATGCTGTAGATATGTTTCGGCCGCCCGTAGACTTCTGCCCGCACGCCCTCTTTCTGCATCTCCTGACGCAGGTTGGTCACAAAGTTATCGATATATTGTTCACGATCGATGCGCCGCTCATGCAGCAGCTTCGCGATGCGTTTATATTCATCCGGATGCAGATAGCGGAAGCAGTAATCTTCGAGCTCCCACTTCAGCTGGCCGATACCGAGCCGGTTAGCCAGCGGCGCATAGATGTTCGTGCTCTCTTTTGCCGCCAGCACGCGTTCATCTTCTGGCGCATCTTTCATCTCACGCAGATGCGCAATCCGCTCGGCCAGCTTGATGACCACGCAGCGGAAATCTTCCACCATCGCGAGCAGCATACGGCGGACATTGTCCACCTGGGCTGAAGCCATAGAGTCATTATGAATCGCTTTCAGCTGGCGAATGGCATCCATGTCGCGTACGCCGTGCACCAGGGAGACAATCCCTTTGCCAAACGCCTGCTCCAGCTTCTCCTCACTGACCACCTCTGCGTTGGCCAGCGGAAACAGCAGCGCTGCGCACAGGCTATCGCAATCCATACTGAGCATAGTGAGGATTTCCACCATCTCAATACCGCGCCACAGCAGCAGAGTCTGATCGGGGTGCTCGCGCGTTTCGGCTTCACAGTAGCGCCAGGTCTCTGCCAGCCGCTCACAGGATTGGGGATTGCTAATCGTCAGGCTGGCAATCCACTGATCGAGGGCAAACTCCCCTGCCGTATTTAAATGCGCACTTCTGACCGCAACCATATCCTCTCCTGCCACAGCGACATAACTGTCGCTTATGTTTTGCTGAACAACACCATGGATTCGAGATGACTGGTATGTGGGAACATATCCAGCATCGCGACCCTTTCCAGATGGTAGCCCGCGGACAGCAGTACCTGACTGTCGCGCGCAAGTGTCACCGGGTTACAGGAAACATAGACCACGCGTTCTGGCGCAAGTTTAACAATATGCGACATCACGCCCGCCGCCCCGGCTCGCGCCGGATCCAGTAACACCTTATTAAATCCCTGCGCCGCCCACGGCTGACGCGAAACATCCTCTTCCAGATTATGCTGGAAAAAGCGTACATTACTTAGATTGTTAAGCGCGGCATTATACTCTGCCTGCTTAACTAATGCTGCAACCCCCTCCACACCTACAACATTTTGTACAGATTTCCCTGCCGGCAGGGTGAAATTCCCCATGCCGCAGAAAAGATCCAGCAGGCTGTCATCGGGTTGCAGATCGAGCCACGCCAGCGCTGTTGCCACCATCTGCTGATTAACGCGATCGTTAACCTGAATAAAGTCCTGTGGACTAAAGGTTAGCGTTAAATCCTGCGAGCGGTAGTAAGGCATGCTGCTGTTAATCGCCTGCAGCTCATCGCTGCCGTCAGCCAGATACAGCATCAGCGAGTGCTGATGCGAAAAGCGTTCCAGGTCTGCGCGATCGCGCGCAGAAAGCGCGTCGAGATGACGCAGCACCATCAGCGGGCCGTTGTCTGCCAGCACCAGCTCTGCATGCCCCAGCCGCCTTACCCCCTGCAGCGCGCTCAGGCAGTGGTGCAGCGGCTGCAGCAACGCTTCAAGTTCGGGCACCAAAACAGGGCACTGCTGCAGGGGCACCAGCGCATGACTGGCCGCCTGGCGAAATCCCATCACCAGCCGCTGCTGCTTCGGCTGCCACTGCAGTCCGAGCCGGGCGCGCCGGCGATAGCCCCAGCTATTGCCGCGGATAATCTCCTCAACGGCCACCGGAGAAGCGGCGTCGCGGCTCAGCAGACGGCTCAGCGCGTGCGCCTTGCTGCTCTCCTGCAGTGCAACGGCAGCGTGCTGCTGCTGGCAGCCACCGCAGACGCCAAAATGGCGGCAGCGCGGTATTTCCCGCTGCGGACTGGGCTGTGCGATCTTTATCGCTTTACCGCGGGCAAACTGCCGTTTATCTTCCAGCAGCGTAACCTCTGCCTGTTCGCCCGGCAGCGCACCGCTGATAAACAGGGTTTTCCCCTGATAGCGTGCCACGCCCTGGCCGAACGGATCGAGCTCATCGACCGTGACGGCGATCCGCTGCTTTGTCGTCGGCCGCTGTTTTGCGGCGTAAAATTGCGCCATAGTAATCGTATTCTCTTTTAATCAGGTTGTGCCGCCCGCCACGACGCGTGCACAGGAACACGGCAATCGCCAGGGCATCGTGATGACCAAATACAGCCTGCGGGCGCGGATGATGATTTTAATACTGGCGCCAACGCTGCTGATTGGTCTGCTGCTCAGCACCTTTTTTGTCGTCCACCGCTATAACGAACTGCAGCGCCAGGTTTTTGACGCCGGCGCAAATATTATCGAACCTCTGGCGGTATCCAGTGAGTATGGGATGAGCTGGCACGATCGCGCTGCGATCCACGAGCTGGTCAGCCTGCTGCACCGGCGCCATTCCGATATTGTCCGTGCCATTACGGTTTTCGACAACCAGAATCGCGTTTACGCCACATCCAACAGTAAGCAGAACCTGGCGCTGCTGCAAAAAGAGGATATGACGCAGCTGCGCGAGGGCGTAACGCATGAACGCCAGGGTAACCTGCTGGTGCTGCGCACGCCGATTATATCTGAACGCTACTCCGCTGATGAGCAGCCGGATGAACAGACCAAACCCGACGGTAATCCCCTGGGCTATGTCGCCATTGAGCTGGATCTGCAGTCGGTACGGCTGGCGCAGTATAAAGAGGTATTTGTCGCAACGCTGCTGCTGCTGTTCTGCCTCTGCCTCGCCATGCTGTTCGCCTATCGTCTGATGCGCGATGTGACCGGCCCGATACGCAATATGGTAGCCACCGTGGATCGCATCCGGCGCGGCCAGCTCGACAGCCGGGTGGAAGGCTATATGCTGGGCGAGCTCAGCATGCTTAAAAACGGTATCAACGCGATGGCGATGTCGCTGACCGCCTACCATGAAGAGATGCAGCAAAATATTGACCAGGCCACCTGGGATCTGCGCGAAACGCTGGAGCAGCTGGAGATTCAGAACGTCGAGCTGGATCTGGCGAAGAAACGCGCTCAGGAGGCGGCCCGCATTAAATCTGAGTTTCTGGCAAATATGTCTCACGAGCTGCGTACGCCGCTCAACGGCGTGATCGGCTTCAGCCGCCAGATGCTGAAAACCAGCCTGAGCACCAGCCAGCGCGACTATATGAGTACGATTGAGCGCTCCGCCAATAATCTGCTGAGTATTATCAACGATGTGCTGGATTTCTCGCGTCTGGAATCGGGCAAGCTGGTGCTGGAATCTATTCCTTTTCCGCTGCGCGCCACGCTGGATGAGACGCTGGTGCTGCTGGCGCCCTCCGCGCATGAGAAAGGGCTGGAGATCACCGTCTGCCTGCAAAACAGCGTGCCTGACAACGTTATCGGCGATCCGCTGCGGCTGCAGCAGATCCTGATCAACCTGATAGGTAACGCCATCAAGTTTACCGAGCAGGGGCATATCGACCTGCGCGTTGAGCTGCAGCATCTCAGCGCCACGCAGGCGGAACTGGAGATCCAGGTGCATGACACCGGTATCGGCATTCCGGAAATGCAGCAGCCGCAGCTGTTTCAGGCGTTTCGCCAGGCGGATGCCAGCATTACCCGCCGACACGGCGGCACGGGACTTGGGCTGGTGATCACCCAGAAGCTGGTGCAGGAGATGGGCGGCGAAATCGCTTTTCACAGCCAGCCCGATCGGGGGTCGGTTTTCCGGGTGCGCGTCCGGCTCAATCTTAACCCGAATGCCCCTACTATTCCGCGCGTGCTGGATGACCTGCACGCCACAACGCTGGCCTATGTCGAGCCCCATCCGGCAGTGGCGCGCGTGGTGCAGGAGATGCTCAGTATCACCCCGCTCAGGGTAGAATATTATCCCAGCCTGGCTGCGCTGCCGGAACGCCACTATCCTCTGCTGCTGGTGGGAATGCCGGTCGCTAAGCCGCACCCGGCAACGCTGACCGATACGGAGATCCAGCAGCTGTGCGATCGCGCGGATGCCGTACTGCTGGCGCTGCCGAGTGAGATGATGCTGTTTGCCGACGATCTGCGTGCGCGGGGCATTGCCGGCTGTATCGCAAAACCGGTTTCGCTGACGCGCTTTATCCCGCTGCTGCTGGATATCGGCAGCCGTCAGCACCGCCTGATCTCCCCGCTGCCGCGCCAGCCGCTGACGGTGATGGCGGTGGATGACAACCCGGCTAACCTCCGGCTTATCGGCGCGCTGCTGGAGGAGCAGGTTGAAAATATCATTCTGTGTGACAACGCAGAGCAGGCCATACACGCCGCACAGCAGCAGCGGCTGGATGTGATCCTGATGGATATACAGATGCCCGATATCGACGGTATTCAGGCCAGCGAGATTATCCGGCGCCTGCCGCTGCACGCCAGCACGCCAATCGTTGCGGTAACGGCGCACGCACTGGATGGCGAGCGCGAGCAGCTGATTGCCGCCGGCATGAATGACTATCTGGCAAAACCGATTGATGAAACCCGCCTGGCTCAGCTGCTGCAGCGCTATCTGCCGGTTGCGCCCGCCTCTCAGCCGCCCGCGGTGGGAGTTGCCGTCTCGCTTGACTGGTCACTGGCGCTGCGTCAGGCGGCCGGCAAACCGGCCCTGGCGCGCGATCTGCTACAGATGCTGCTCGATTTCCTGCCCGAGGTGGAGGCGCGCGTGGCGCACTGTATGGCTGAAGGTGACGTAAACGGGCTGCGTGAAATTATTCACAAGCTGCACGGAAGCGCCAGTTACAGCGGTGTCCCGCGCCTGAAACAGCTCTGCCAGCAGCTGGAAGGCAGCCTGCACCAGGCGAGTGATATTGCCGCGCTGGAGCCGGAACTGCTGGAGCTGAGTGATGAGATGGCCAACGTTGCGCGCGAGGCGCGTAAGCGGCTGGCGCTGGCGTAAAATGGCGTGTCAGAACGATCTTTATGGCGACGCCCATACCGGCCTTAGCCGCCGGGCCGCCGCGCATCGCGGTCCGGCCTACAGCCCTTTGCCTATCCTGATGGCTGCCGCAACGTTACGCGCCGTCAGGCGCACATTCTGTTCCGCACTGGCCAGCGCCTCTTCCAGAGAACAGATGCTGAACAGTACGCTGTAGACCGCATCAAGGCCGTGAGCGTGTACAACCCCCACGTCAGAGGTCAGGCTACCGGCAATACCAATCACCGGCTTATTAAACTGTTTGGCAACCCGCGCCACGCCGATTGGCACCTTGCCATTCACAGACTGACTGTCGATGCGCCCTTCCCCCGTGATCACCAGATCGGCATCTTTGACCTGCTCCGCCAGCCCGAGCGCCTCCGTCACAATCTCAATGCCGCTGCGCAGCTCAGCCTGACAGAATGCGTGCAGCGCCGCACCCATACCGCCCGCCGCGCCGCCGCCCGCAATATGCAGCACGTCGATATCCAGATCGCGCTGAATAAGCGAAGCGTAGTGGGCCAGCGCCCGATCCAGCTGCGCGATTTGTGCCGGAGTGGCGCCCTTCTGCGGGCCAAACACCGCCGAAGCGCCTTTTTCCCCGGTCAGCGGATTGGTGACATCGCAGGCGACCTCAAAGCGGCACGCTTTGATTCGCGCATCCACTCCGCTGATATCGATCTGCGCCAGCTGCGCCAGCGCCGCGCCGCCAGGCGCCAGATCGCGGCCGGCGCTGTCCAGCAGCCGGGCGCCCAGCGCCTGTATCATTCCGGCACCGCCATCGTTGGTGGCGCTGCCGCCTATGCCAATGATGATGTGCTCTACGCCGCGATCGAGCGCGTTTTTGATCAGCTCACCGGTGCCCCACGACGTGGTGATCAGCGCATTGCGCTGCGCCACCGGCACAAGTTCCAGGCCGCTGGCGGCAGCCATCTCAATAAACGCGGTGCGCTCATCCCCCGACAGGCCATAAAACGCCGCCACCGGCTCGCCCAGCGGGCCGGTTGCGGTTAGCCGGACAAGCGTACCGCTGGTGGCGGCCACCATGGCCTCAACGGTGCCCTCACCGCCGTCGGCAACCGGGATTTTGACATACTCGGCGGCCGGGAAAACCTCGCGGAAACCCGCTTCAATTGCGGCAGCCACATTCAGGGCAGACAGACTCTCTTTATATGAATCGGGTGCGATGACAATTTTCATAGGCAATCCAGGCGCGATGGGTAACGTAACGGTATGCTGCTTTGCTCACGCAGCCTGTTCTCCGGCCTCCGCAGACGCCGGAGAGCGGCTTTACCGGGCGATCTCAACCTGCGCTAACTTCTCATAATAGCAAGCCAGCGCGCTGTGGTCGGCGGAGCCCTGACCGCTGGTTTTCAGCGCCTGCATCATCTCCATCACCGCGGCCGTCAGCGGCAGATGCGCGCCAATGCCGTGTGACGTATCCAGCGCATTGGCTAAATCCTTGATATGCAGGTCGATACGGAAACCGGGTTTGAAGTTGCGATCCAGCACCATGGGTGCTTTGGCATCAAGCACGGTGCTGCCCGCCAGGCCGCCGCGGATCGCCTGATAAACCAGCTCCGGATTCACGCCCGCCTTGGTTGCCAGCGAGAGCGCTTCAGACATCGCTGCAATGTTCAGCGCCACAATCACCTGATTTGCCAGCTTGGTCACGTTACCGGCGCCGATATCACCGGTATGCACCACCGAGCCTGCCATCGCTTTCATAATCTCAAAGCATTGGTCGAAGATCGCTTTATCGCCACCCACCATCACCGACAGTGTGCCCTCGATCGCTTTTGGCTCACCGCCGCTGACCGGCGCATCAAGCATACGGATCCCTTTTTCTGCCAGCGCGTCGTGGATCTCACGACTGGCCAGCGGGGCAATAGAACTCATATCAATCACAATCAGGCCAGGTTTTGCACCTTCAATGATGCCGCCCGCGCCCAGGCAGACTTCCTGCACCTGCGGCGAGTTAGGTACCATGGTGATCACCACATCAACCTGTTCTGCTACCTCTTTGGGCGTTTTTGCTATCGTCGCGCCCAGTTCGGCCAGTTCTGCCTCATTGCCTGCGTTGTGATCGCGCACCACCAGCGTGTAACCCGCTTTGACCAGGTTTTTACTCATCGGTTTGCCCATAATACCGAGGCCGATAAATCCAATTTTCATTGCCTTCCCCTTTCTGCGTTACAGTTTAAATTTGTTGCACAGCGCCTGCGTGGCGTTGCGGAAAACCCCGAGATCGCTGCCGACGGCAACAAAGGTGGCGCCCCATTCCAGATAGCGCCGCGCGTCCGCTTCTACCGGTGCCAGAATGCCGCACGGCTTGCCTGCGGCTTTGGCGCGTTCAAACAGGTACTGAATAACTTTCAGCACCTCAGGATGCGCAGGCTGGCCCAGGTATCCCAGCGCGGCTGAGAGATCGCCCGGACCGACAAAAATCCCGTCCACGCCGTCAACGGCGGCGATCGCATCGATGTTATCTACCGCCTGCTGCGTTTCGATCTGCACCATCAGCGTGATGTTGTCGTTAATCGTGGCGTTATAGTCCGGCAGCGTGCCGTACATATTGCTGCGGTGCGAAACTGACACGCCGCGGATGCCCGCTGGCGGGTAGCGGGTTGAGGCAACGGCGCGGCGCGCCTCCTCTTCCGTCTCCACAAAGGGGATCAGGAAGTTATAGAAGCCGATATCGAGCAGGCGTTTAATGATCACCGGCTCATTGCACGGCGGACGCACGACCGCAGCGCTGCTGCTGCCTTTCAGCGCCATCAGCTGCGGTACAAACGTGGTGATGTCGTTGGGCGCATGTTCGCCGTCCAGCACCAGCCAGTCGAAGCCTGCCAGCCCCAGCACTTCAGTAGTCAGCGGACTGGCAAGGGCGCACCAGCTGCCTATCAGGGTCTCTCCTGCCAGCAGGCGGCGGCGAAATGTATTTGGCCAGGCATTACTCATTCTGTTTACTCCTGTATATGACGGCAGGCCCCCTTTCAGGGAGCCTGAAGCGTTAGCGCACCAGGCAGGGACGCTTATTATCAAAAGTCCAGTCCGGTACCAGGAACTGCATCGCCTGAGCGTCGTCACGCGCGCCCAGCCCATGTTTCTGATACAGCGCGTTTGCCTGCATCACCTGGTCCATATCCAGCTCCACGCCAAGCCCCGGCTTCTGCGGTACCTGCACCATGCCGCCTTTAATGACAAACGGCTCTTTGGTCAGGCGCTGATTACCCTCCTGCCAGATCCAGTGGGTGTCGATAGCGGTAATCGCGCCCGGCGCGGCGGCGGCAACGTGGGTAAACATCGCCAGCGAAATATCAAAATGGTTATTGGAGTGCGAACCCCAGGTGAGGCCAAAGTCGTGGCACATCTGCGCCACGCGCACGGAACCCTGCATGGTCCAGAAGTGCGGATCGGCCAGCGGAATATCCACCGACTGCAGCGATAGCGTGTGGCCCATCTGCCGCCAGTCGGTGGCGATCATATTGGTTGCGGTCGGCAGCCCGGTGGCGCGGCGGAACTCCGCCATTACCTCGCGGCCGGAGTAGCCCTGCTCCGCGCCACAGGGATCTTCTGCATAGGCGAGCACGCCCTTCAGCTGTTTGCCCAGCAGGATGGCCTCATTCAGCGACCAGGCGCCGTTGGGATCGAGCGTGATGCGCGCCTCCGGAAAGCGTCTGGCGAGTGCGGTAACCGCCTCAGCCTCTTCGCCGCCGCGCAGCACGCCGCCTTTGAGTTTGAAATCGTTGAAGCCATATTTCTCATACGCGGCCTCTGCCAGTCGCACGACCGCATCTGGCGTAAGCGCCTCTTCATGGCGCAGGCGATACCAGTCGCACGGATCGCGCTCCTGGCTCTGGTAGGCGAGCGAGGTCTTGCGGCGATCGCCAATATAGAAGAGGTAGCCAAGCATCTCCACGCGGTCGCGCTGCTGGCCATCGCCCAGCAGCGACGCGACGTTTACGCCCAGATGCTGCCCGAGTAAATCGAGCAGCGCCGCTTCGATACCGGTTACCACATGGATAGTCGTGCGCAGGTCAAACGTCTGGCTGCCGCGCCCGCCAGCATCGCGGTCAGCAAAGGTGCTCCGCACCAGGTTGAGAATATTTTTATATTCGCCGACGGTTTTTTCGATCACCAGCGCGGCGGCATCCTCCAGCGTCTGACGGATCTTTTCTCCGCCCGGTATCTCGCCCACGCCGGTATGCCCGGCGTTATCTTTAATGATCACAATATTGCGGGTAAAAAATGGCGCGTGCGCCCCGCTCAGGTTGAGCAGCATGCTGTCGTGTCCGGCAACCGGAATAACCTGCATAGCGACGATTTTAGGGGTCTGACTCATTTCCTGCTCCTTATGTAGGACGGCGCCCAAATGCCGGACGCTTGCGATCAAATGACCAGCCGGGTACCAGATACTGCATCGCGGTGGCGTCGTTGCGCGCGCCGGCCGGCAGTGACTTATAGAGTTCGTGCGCCTGCTGCAGGCGGTCCCGATCCAGCTCAATACCCAGCCCCGGTTTATCCGGCACGGCAATTTTGCCGTTGCGGATCTGCAGCGGCTCGCGCGTCAGGCGCTGATCGCCCTCCTGCCAGATCCAGTGCGTGTCAATCGCGGTTGGCTTGCCCGGGGCGGCGGCGCCCACGTGGGTGAACATCGCCAGCGAGATATCGAAATGGTTATTGGAGTGGCAGCCCCATGTGAGTCCCCATTCGTCGCAGAGCTGCGCCACGCGCACTGCGCCGCTCAGGGTCCAGAAGTGAGGATCGGCCAGCGGAATATCGACCGCGTTGAGCATCACGGCGTGGTTCATTTCACGCCAGTTGGTTGCGATCATATTGGTGGCAACCGGCAGCCCGGTGGCGCGGCGAAACTCCGCCATCACTTCACGGCCGGAGTAACCCTGTTCCGCGCCGCAGGGATCTTCTGCATAGCTCAGCACATCCTGCAGGCCTTTACAGAGTCCGATCGCCTCATCCAGATGCCAGGCGCCATTAGGGTCGACGGTAATGCGCGCCTCCGGGAAGCGCTGCTTCAGCGCCACCGCCGAGGCGATCTCCTCTTCACCCGGCAGCACGCCGCCTTTGAGTTTGAAATCTTTGAAACCATATTTATCCTGCGCCGCCTCTGCCAGACGCACCACCGCCTCCGGCGTCAGCGCCTCCTCATGCCGCAGCCGGTACCAGTCGTGGCTGGCGGCATCACCGCTGCGATACGGCAGATCGGTTTTATGACGATCGCCGATATAAAACAGATAGCCGAGCACGGTGACCTCATCGCGCTGCTGGCCCGGTCCGAGCAGCTCTGCCACCGGTACGCCCAGATGCTGCCCCAGCAGATCCAGCAGCGCCGCCTCCAGCGCGGCTACTGCGTTTACGCGCAGTTCGAAGGTCCAGGCGCCATTGCCAAAAGTGTCAAAATCCGCTGACTGATTGCCCTTATGCACCTGCTGCACCAGCCGGTTCATACGCGCAATCTGCTGCCCTTTGACCTGGGGTACTGCCGCCAGCAGCGTCTGATAAATTGTATCGCCGCCCGGCGCCTCGCCCAGTCCGGTATGGCCGGCGCTGTCGGTCAGCACCACAATATTGCGCGTGAAGCAGGCGTTATGCGCGCCGCCAATGTTAAGCAGCATACTGTCGTAACCGGCAACCGGGATCACCTGCATGTCAGTGATGACAGGCGTACTTTGCGTACTCATTTCGGCTCCTTATACGGTTTCAGCTCAACGCGTTTAATGTCACCGGTAATAAACAGAAAACTAAAGGCGGCGACAAAAGCGTGGATCCCGACATATACCAGCGCGCCCTCAAACGATCCGCTGGTGGCGATGATGTAACCAATCGCGATAGGCGTAACGATACCGGAGAAGTTGCCGAACATATTGAACAGACCACCGCTCAGGCCACTGATCTCTTTCGGTGCCGTGTCGGCCATCACCGCCCAGCCCAGCGCACCAATGCCTTTTCCGAAGAACGCCAGCGCCATGAACAGCACCACAACCCATTCGGTTTCGGTGTAGTTACACATCACCATGCTGATGGAGAGCAGCATGCCGATAACGATTGGCGTTTTACGGGCAATATTGAGTGAGCCGGTTTTGCGCATCAAATAGTCGGAGATCACGCCGCCCAGCACGCCGCCGAGGAAGCCGCAAATCGCCGGAACGGAGGCGATAAAGCCCGCTTTCAGAATCGACATGCCGCGTGCCTGTACCAGATAGACCGGAAACCAGGTAATAAAGAAGTAGGTCAGCGCGTTGACGCAATACTGGCCAAGATAGATGCCCCACATCATGCGGGTAGAGAGCAGCTGTTTGATCTGATCCCACTTTTCACCGCGGCTGACTTTGCGATCGGCTTTTTTCGCATCCATATTGATCAGCGCGCCGCCCTGCTCCATGTACTCCAGCTCCGCCTTATTCACGCCGGGGTGGTTGTTGGGATCGTGCATCACTTTGAGCCAGATAAAGCTCAGGATGATGCCCAGCCCGCCCATAAACCAGAACACGTGCGCCCAGCCAACTTCAGAGACCAGCCAGCCCATGATGGGCGCGAAGATCACCGTGGCGAAGTATTGTGCAGAGTTAAAGATGGCGACCGCCGTTCCGCGCTCCTGTGCCGGGAACCAGGCCGCGACAATACGGCTGTTACCAGGGAAGGAAGGCGCTTCAGCCAGACCGACCAAAAAGCGCAGCAGGAACAGTGAAATCACAATGCCAAAGCCGCTGAAGAGATCAACAAAGCCCTGCAGCAGAGTAAACAGCGACCAGAGGAAAATACTCCAGAAGTAGACACGCTTGGATCCAAAGCGATCCAGCAGCCATCCACCCGGGATCTGTCCGATCACATAGGCCCATGAGAAGGCGGAAAAGATATAGCCCAGCCCGACAGAGTCGAGACCGATATCTTTGGACATCGCCGATCCGGCAATGGAAATGGTGGCGCGGTCGCCGTAGTTGAATGAGGTGACGATAAATAACATCACCACGATCCAGTAGCGGGCATTGGTACGTTTCTGCACCGCCTCTGCCGTCTGGCTGTAACTATTCATGATGCACTCCTGAAATATAGCGAACGCTACATTCACTCTGACTGCATACACATCGCGTTGGGTATCAGAATGATGTCGGGTTAAACACGGCGATTGTTGTTATGGCGAACGTTGATGCGTCGTGACAGGTAACCAAACCTCTAAGAACGGAAATCAGTATAAAAACAGCCAGCGGCTGAAACACTGGAAGAAAGCCCGACAATTCAGTCAAAACAAAAAAGAATTTGTGGCATATGCACATCCTGCTGCGTGATGGCTCACGAAACGCCGATCGCAGCGCCATAATTGTACAAAAAACAGACAGCCAAAGAGCGCTTTGTGAGCACCTTCACTTGCTTTTGGTTAAAACCACCAAAGTGCGGAGAGAAAGGGGCTAAAAGCCGGACAGTTGCACAATGCGCTGGCGGGCGCGTGCTGCTTATACTGGAGCTGGCTGACTTTGATGACGTGACCAGAACCACTATTTATCGCACTGCTATGCACAGTGCGGCTACCCGGAAGGTGAGCAATGAACCGACCCGTTACAGAAAAACCACTCTATATAAAAGTTCATGAAGCGGATAACGTTGCGATTGTCGTCAACGACCAGGGCCTGCCCGCGGGTACACGCTTTGCCGACGGGCTGCAGCTGACGGAGCATGTGCCCCAGGGGCACAAAGTTGCGCTGGAGGATATCGCTCAGGATGCACCGATTCTGCGCTATGGCGAAGTGATCGGCACGGCGCTGCGCTCTATTGCGCGCGGCAGCTGGATAGATGAGTCGCTGGTAGCCCTGCCCGAGGCGCCGCCGCTCAGCAGCCTGCCGCTGGCAACCAACGTACCGCCTGAACTGCCGCCGCTGGAAGGCTATACCTTTGATGGTTATCGCAATGCAGACGGCAGCGTGGGAACCCGCAACCTGCTTGGCATTACCACCAGCGTCCACTGTGTGGCGGGCGTCGTGGACTATGTTGTGCAGCTTATTGAACGCGATCTGCTGCCGCGCTATCCCAACGTGGATGGCGTGGTCGCGCTGAATCATCTGTATGGCTGCGGCGTGGCGATCAACGCCCCGGCTGCCGTCGTGCCGATCCGCACCATTCATAATCTTGCGCTGAATCCCAATTTTGGTGGCGAGGTAATGATTGTCAGCCTCGGCTGTGAAAAGCTCCAGCCGGAGCGGCTGCTGACCGGTACGCCTGATGTACAGGCGATCTCGCTGGATGATAACGATATTGTGCGTCTGCAGGATGAGCGTCACGTCGGCTTTGGCGCCATGGTGGATGAGATCCTGCAGGTCGCTGAACGTCATCTGAAAAAGCTTAATCTGCGCCGCCGGGAACCCTGCCCGGCGTCTGAACTGGTAGTAGGCACCCAGTGCGGCGGCAGTGACGCCTTTTCCGGCGTAACGGCTAACCCGGCGGTGGGCTTCGCCTCCGATCTGCTGGTGCGCTGCGGCGCCACAGTCATGTTTTCTGAAGTGACGGAGGTGCGCGACGCTATTCATCTGCTGACGCCGCGCGTGGTTAATGAAGCGGTGGGTAAACGGCTGCTGGAAGAGATGGCGTGGTATGACGACTATCTGCATCAGGGACAGACCGATCGCAGCGCTAACCCCTCACCCGGCAATAAAAAAGGCGGACTGGCAAACGTGGTGGAGAAAGCGCTGGGATCGATTGCAAAATCGGGGCGCAGCCCGATTGCTGAAGTGCTGTCGCCGGGACAGCGCCCTACGCAGCGCGGACTGATTTACGCCGCTACCCCTGCCAGTGACTTTGTCTGCGGTACGCAGCAGATGGCTTCCGGCATTACGCTGCAGGTGTTTACCACCGGGCGCGGCACGCCCTATGGCCTCGCGGCTATTCCGGTGATTAAGATGGCGACGCGCAGCGCGCTGGCCCGGCGCTGGCATGATCTGATGGATATCAACGCCGGCACTATCGCCACCGGTGAAGAGAGTATTGAGCAGGTAGGCTGGCGTCTGTTTGAGCTGATTCTGGAGATCGCCAGCGGTCGTCAGCAGACCTGGTCCGATCGCTGGGGGATCCGCAACCAGCTGGCGGTATTTAATCCGGCACCGGTAACCTGATACCGGGCTGCACCGTTAATACCGGGCCGCCATACAGGGCGGCCCGGGTCACTACAGCTGCTTACCCCAGCTCTCCACCCACGGCGTCGTCACGCTTTCAGGCTCCGGATGCTCAACGGCATCCACCATCAGCACATCACCAATACGCTGCGCCTGCTGCGCCTGGAGCGTGGCATCAAAGGTTTTTCCTGCGCCGCAGAAGTGCTGATAGCTGCTGTCACCCAGCGCAATCACACCATAGCGCAGCGCTGGCTGATAGCCGAGCTCATCATGGATTTGCGCATGGAGACGGGCAATATTATCCGGCAGATCGCCCTGCCCGGTGGTTGAGGTTACAATCAGCACGACGTCGCTGCTGTACGCCTGCCACTCCGCCAGCGTCGGATTCTCAAAGACCTCTACTTCATGTCCCTGCGCCTGCAGCACCGGCTGCGCCTCTTCGGCCACCAGCAGTGCATTGCCGTAAACCGTGCCTGTAAAAATGCCAATTTTTGCCATCTTGCTGCTCCTTTACGCTGTTGGCTTATCCTGAACTGCCTCAGCGTCAAACTCAACCCTGGGAACGTCCGGTAACCGATTCTGCCAGCCGAACTGCTGCAGCATCTGCTGCCATATCGGATCCAGTCCGGCGCGGATCACCAGCGGCTCTCCGGTAAAGGGATGCGTCAGCGAGAGTGCGCTGGCGTGCAGCATTAAACGATCGAGCCCGAAATGCGCCGCTGCGCCACGATTCTGGCGCAGATCGCCGTGGGCGCTGTCGCCAATAATCGGGTGGCGCAGGTGCGCCATATGGCGGCGCAGCTGATGCTTACGCCCGGTGCGCGGCGACATCTCCACCAGGGTGTAGCGGGCGCTGCTGTATTTACCGATTGCCACCGGCATTTCTGTCTGCGCCAGCGCCTGATAATCCGTGACCGCAGGCTGCGGTGCACGCGGTTCAGCAGAAAATTTATCCGCAATTTTATCCAGCTCTTCCAGCAGCGGATAGTCGAGCGTAGCCGCGCCATCCAGCCAGCCGCGCAGTACGGCGTGATAGGTTTTTTGTATCTGATGCTGCTCAAACTGCTGCGCCAGTAAACGGCCCGCCTCGCTCGATAAGCCCATCAGCAGTACGCCAGAGGTCGGGCGATCGAGCCGGTGCGCGGTAAAGACGTGCTGACCAATCTGATCGCGCACCGTCTGCATCACCACCACTTTCTCTTTGCGATCGAGCCAGCTGCGGTGCACCAGCCAGCCGGCAGGCTTGTTTACTGCTACCAGCCACTCATCCTGATAGATAATCTCCAGCATCAGCGTGCTGGCTCCGCAAACAGCGCGTCAAGCTCACGCAGCGCGATTAGCAGAGCGGTATAGCCGGGAGTGACCGGAGTCAGAGCAACTTCGTAATAGGGCGCGACGGCGAAACCGGCAGGCATTGGCGCGCCGGAGGCGATCAGGGCTGACATACGCGGGATCAATACCCACTGCAGCCACTCCAGCGGAGCCATAGTATCAAGGCAGAAAGGCTGGTCGCTGTTAAACGCGGCCGCGTCAGGAGCGCTCTGCTGCCAGTAATCGTGTTCGCGCATGACTGCTTCGACCTGCTGCAGTCGCTGCGTAATAGTGTGCGTCGACATAGGTTGCCTCCGTGAAATAATGGGCGGCAAGCATATCACTCGTCACCGGTGGCGTAAAAAGCGCATAAAAAAAGGGAGCACTGTTAATAACAGTGCTCCCGGTTCGTTGTGCAGCATTCCCGCCACCGCAGTGCTCCCTGCTCATCCGTGACAACTCTTCCTGCGCTTTCCATTGCCTGTCTTCATGACAGCATCCTTAGCATCCTGGCTCGCCCTGCTCCGCACGGCTCACATTCTCCATCCTGGAGGTGTCCCTTACTCATTCCTGAGTGTCCTGCTCCGTCCTGAAGCCTTCCCTGTGACGTAAACTCCGTTACGTTCCCGCCTCCTGGCTGACATTCTCCTGAACGTCGCTCTGTCCATAGCGTCCTGCTAACGGTGGGTATTCTCTCAAAAATCGCCACAATAACAAGTAAGCATGAGTCATTAATCGATCAAGTATTGTCTCAATTTTCAGACTGATACCATAACTCTATGATTCACAATATCTTTACATTTAGCTTTTCTGAAAGGTTCACTCACAAAATGTCGATCTCGCACAGATTTTGTAAGAGATCTCTTACATAGCGCTTCGGTTATCACTCCATCGGACCGATAACAGGTTGTATATCATCGAGAAATGTCCGGACAGAAGGTGAAAGAATTTCACGTTTGTTACGTCCAGGCTCCTCCAGAATGACTTCACCGGTAAGATTACACACCGCCACCATCTCCTGCTCTGAATCAGTAGTAGCAATAAACAGCGTCGGACTCTGTTTCAGACGCCGTTTCATAATCAGATGACCAATCAGATTCTCCTGCAGCCGGATAAAGTCCTCTTCGCTCCATACCTGCAGCAGCGTTAACCTGCGCTGCTGCAGGCGGGCATGCATATCGCCGGCAAACTGGGTAGTGTAAAACGCAGTGATATCAGGCTGGAGCTGAATATCCAGCGCCCGCTCCACCGCATCCAGCCCTGACGATGGCGAAAAAGGCTGCGGCTGCCAGAGAACGCGGTCATCAACGGTGTTGATGATACAGGGCGAAGGGATCCCTGCCAGATCGCTACTGGCAGGATAGTGTCCCTGTTGCTGCTGCCAGAGATCGATATAACGGGTGGTAAACGCACACAGTGCGCTGGCGGTGGGCTGCATCATTCATCTTCTCGCTGGTGATCGGTTACACTTAGCCACTTTGATTCACCTTGTGGTAACCATTATGTCTTCTGAACACCCAAACCCGGCCTTAAGCGGCCTGACCCTGGGCAAATCTGTCGCCTATGTAGATGAGTACGATAACACGCTGCTGCAATCTGTGCCGCGCAGTCTGAACCGGGAACCGCTCAATCTTTTTCCGGATAATCTGCCGTTTCACGGCGCAGATATCTGGACCCTGTATGAGCTTTCATGGCTAAACAGCAAAGGTGTCCCGCAGGTCGCGATTGGCGAAGTGGTGATGGATGCTGACAGCGTAAATCTGATTGAGTCGAAAAGCTTTAAGCTCTACCTGAACAGCTTTAATCAGACCCGTTTCGCAGACTGGGGCGACGTGCGTCAGACGCTGGAACGCGATCTGCGCGCCTGCGCCAGCGGCAACGTCAGCGTGGCGCTGTTTCGCCTGAGCGAGCTGGAAAGCCAGCCTATCGGACAGTTCAGCGGCAGCGTTATCGATGAACAGGATATCAGCATCAGCGATTACGGTTTTGATGCCGGACACCTTGCGCACGCCGCGGGCAATGAAATCGTAGATGAGACGCTGGTAAGCCACCTGCTGAAGTCCAACTGTCTGATCACCAATCAGCCCGACTGGGGATCGGTGATGATTCGTTATAAAGGCCCGCGTATCGACCGCGAGGCGCTGCTGCGCTATCTGATCTCTTTCCGCCAGCACAATGAGTTTCATGAGCAGTGCGTGGAGCGCATTTTCAACGACGTGCAGCGTTTCTGCCAGCCAGAGGCGTTAACCGTTTATGCGCGCTACACTCGCCGCGGCGGTCTGGATATCAACCCGTGGCGCAGCAATGTTCCCTTCACGCCCGGCTTTTCGCGTCTGGCACGCCAGTAACAGATTGCGAGGCACCTCGCAGGCCGTAGCAGGGATGCGCGGTTCCTCTTGAGCAATCACAACCGGGAGCGTTAATCTGTCTGCGGCGTTAAGCGTAAAGCGTATGCGACCAGGGATTTTCGTCACTGCGCTCAGCAGGTTAAGCGCAGTGTCATCAGTCACGCTATGGCGTGTAAAGGAGTTCTTTTGATTACACATATCAGCCCGCTTGGCTCAATGGATCTGCTCTCACAGCTGGAAGTCGACATGCTGAAGCAGACCGCCAGCAGCGATCTCTACCAGCTTTTTCGTAACTGTTCCCTTGCAGTGCTTAACTCCGGCAGCCAGACAGACAGCAGTCATGAGCTGCTCTCGCGTTTTGAAAATTTCGCTATTAACGTCCTGCGCCGCGAGCGCGGCGTTAAGCTGGAGCTGATTAATCCGCCGGAAGAGGCCTTTGTGGATGGGCGTATCATCCGCTCACTGCAGGCCAACCTGTTTGCCGTGCTGCGCGATATTCTGTTTGTTAACGGCCAGCTTGCTCTGCCAGAGCGCCTCGCGGGTCAGGCTGACGACTCTGCGCATATCACCAATCAGGTTTTCTCGATACTGCGTAACGCGCGCGCGCTGCACGTCGGGGAGTATCCTAATACCGTGGTTTGCTGGGGCGGACACTCTATCAACGCGGTGGAGTACCAGTATTGCCGTAATGTTGGTACGCAGATGGGGCTGCGCGAGCTGAATATCTGCACCGGCTGTGGCCCTGGCGTAATGGAAGCGCCAATGAAAGGCGCGGCGGTAGGTCATGCGCAGCAGCGCTATCATGACAGCCGCTTTATCGGCCTGACTGAGCCTTCCATTATCGCCGCTGAACCGCCTAACCCGCTGGTTAACGAACTCATCATTATGCCCGATATCGAAAAACGCCTTGAGGCCTTTGTCCGCATCGCGCATGGCATCGTGATCTTCCCGGGTGGTGTCGGCACCGCTGAAGAGTTCCTTTACCTGCTTGGTATTCTGATGAATCCGCAAAACAGCGAGCAGGTGCTGCCGCTGATCCTCACCGGCCCTAAAGAGAGCGCTGACTATTTCCGCGTGCTCGATGATTTCATCGTCAATACGCTGGGCGAGCAGGCGCGCAAACACTATACGATCATTATTGATGATGCCGCTGAAGTGGCGCGCCAGATGAAAAAAGCGATGCCGCAGGTAAAAGAGCATCGTCGCGAAACCGGTGACGCTTACAGCTTTAACTGGTCTATCCGTATTGCGCCGGATCTGCAGGTGCCTTTCCTGCCGACCCACGAAAACATGGCAAATCTCAACCTGTTTCCGAATCAGCCGGCGGAAAAACTGGCGGCTGATTTGCGCCGCGCCTTCTCCGGGATCGTGGCCGGAAACGTAAAAGAAATCGGTATCCGGGAGATCCGTGAACGCGGTCCTTATCAGCTGCGCGGCGACGCCGATCTGATGCATCGCATGGATGAACTGCTGCAGGGCTTTGTGGCGCAGCAGCGTATGAAACTACCGGGCAGTGCCTATATCCCCTGCTACGAAATCATCAAATAACCCTTCAGGAAGGCAGCCTGCGGGCTGCCGCTTATCGCTTTTATGGCACTACATTTATTAATTATTGATGCGCTGAATCTCATTCGTCGCCTGCATGCCGTTCAGGGCTCTCCCTGCCGCGACGCCTGTGTTGCGGCGCTGCATCAGCTGCTTGGTCATACACGCCCGACCCACGCGGTGGCGGTATTTGACAGTCCGGAGCGCCAGCCCGGCTGGCGTCATGCGCTGCTGCCGGATTACAAAGCGGGGCGACCGCCAATGCCAGAGGATCTGCAACAGGAGCTGCCGCTGCTGCAGGAGGCTTTTCGCACCGCAGGCGTCAGCTGCTGGATCGCCGGGGACGATGAAGCAGACGATCTGGCCGCTACTCTGGCAGTGAAAATGGCGGATGCCGGGCATCAGGCCACCATCGTTTCCACCGATAAGGGATATTGTCAGCTGCTGGCGCCCGCTATCCGCATTCGCGACTATTTTCAGAAGCGCTGGCTTGATGTGCCGTTTATCGCACAGGAATTTGGCGTTGCCCCGGAACAGCTGCCGGATTACTGGGGTTTATGCGGCATCAGCAGCAGTAAAATTCCGGGCGTCTCCGGTATCGGCCCGAAAAGCGCACGCGAGCTGCTGGCGCAGTTTGGTTCACTGGAGGCGATTTATCAGCAGTGGGATCAGGTGCCGGCAAAGTGGCAGAGTAAATTACACGCCCAGCATGAAACAGCCACGATCTGCCGCCAGGTTGCCACGCTGAAACGCGATTTAGTGCTGCAGGGCAACCTTAATACGCTGCGCTATCAGGCAGGATAAATCGCGGTACGCCAGGGACGCATAAATACGTCAGGGACGCATAAATACGTCAGGGACGCATAAATGCGTCCCCTACAATCATCGTAGGGGCGCCATTAATGGCGCCCGTTGCTGACAGATCAGCGTTCGTCGCGGCGACCGCCTGCAGCAGCCCAGATACGCCGGACGTGTACCGTTACCTCTTCACGATCGTGATACAGCTGACGCGCCTGAATCTGGGCGTTGATACCCTGCGCTTTTAACGCTTCATCCATCATCGCCAGATTCTGCGTGACCTCTTCATAGCGCTTTTTCATCGGCAGCTTGAGGTTGAAAATCGCTTCACGACACCAGCCGTTTACCAGCCACTCAGTCATTAACGTGGCCACGCGCACCGGTTTTTCTACCATATCGCATACCAGCCAGCTGATATTGCTGCGCGGCGGGCGAAATTTAAAACCATCCTCACGACAGTGGGTAACCTGTCCGGTATCCATCAGGCTCGGTGCCATCGGGCCGTTATCAACCGCGTAGACCCACATGCTGCGCTTCACCAGCTGATAGGTCCAGCCGCCCGGGCAGGCGCCCAGATCGACCGCATACATGCCGCTTCCCAGGCGTTCGTCCCACTCATCGGCCGGCACAAACACATGAAACGCCTCTTCCAGTTTGAGCGTTGAGCGGCTGGGAGCGTCAGAAGGAAACTTCAGTCGCGGGATCCCCATATAGAATGGCGAATTATTTTCCGGCAGCGAATAACCTACATAGCAGGTGCCCGGAGCGATAAAAAACACGTGCACCACCGGCCGCTTAGGACTCTCATAATTGAGCAGGATATTGCTGGCACGCAGGCTGGCGCGCAGCGGCACCGTCAGCTTGCGGCAAAATTTAGTCAGCTCTTTGGCTTCGTTGGTATCCGGAACCTCGACCCGCAGCTCTCCCCCTTTCTCCACCACTCCGGTCAGCATGCCGGTAATGGGAGTAATGCGATCTTCGGGAGGTAAATCGCGCAGCAGCTCGCCGACAACCAGCATCTGCCGGGCAAAAATCAGTTCAGCAAACGGCAGCGAGCGCAGCAGCTTCTCTGCATCTTCTGGCTGATAGCACTCAAACAGCACGTAGCCCGCTTCTTCTTTTACCCGCGGAAAGCCGTAAATTTCCCGCTCTGCTGCTTTAGCGCTGATTTCAGCCGCGCACTCTTTTTCAAATCCGGGACGACAATAGAGTAATACTTTATTCATGGCGTTCTGCCTTTGTTTTCAGACGCAGCGCGCCAATCAACATCAAAAACCAGCCGATCAGGAAGCAAAATCCTCCCGCCGGCGTAACAAACACCCAGAACTGCAGGTGCGACAGCGCCAGGCAATAGAGACTGCCACTGAAAAGAACGGTACCCAGCGCCATCGCTGCGCTGCTCCAGTAAAACCAGATATTAGCGCGTCGCAGCATCGCGGCACCCAGTCCCATTACCGCCAGCGTGTGGTAAGCCTGATACTCCAGGCCGGTATGGATCCACGCCATTTCAGATGGCCCCAGCGATTTACTTAATACGTGCGCGCCAAACGCACCAAACGCCACCAGCACGAAGCCGCTGATGGCTGCAAATATAAACATGGCACGACTGGACATCGATCTATCCTCATGGTCCCGCCGCACATCACTGTGCAGCGAACGGTAACTTAATGATCGTAGCGAAAACGGAATTTTTCCTGTTCGGTAGCGGCTTTTTCCAGAATCCACTGACGAAAGGCGGCTATTTTACCCAGTTCTGCCTGACTGTCATGACAAACCAGATAAAAAGCGTTTTTACTTACCAGCACATCATTGAACGGGCAGACCAGGCGCCCTGCTTCGATCTCACTCTCTGCCATCACGTTGTTCGCCAGCGCCACACCCTGCCCGTGGATCGCTGCCTGCAGTACCATGGCACTGTGGCTGAAAATAGGCCCCTGTTGCACATTGATATGCTGCAGTCCCAGCTGGCGGGTGTAGGCCTGCCAGTCACGACGCGACGCATCATGCAGCAGCGTAAAGTGCGCCAGATCGGCGGGCGATTTCAGCGGATTATCGCCGGAGAGCAGCAGCGGTGAGCAGACCGGCAGCAGATATTCAGCGTAGAGCTTATCCACCCGCAGGCCTGGCCAGTTGCCCCGGCCATAGAAGATAGCGACGTCAACATCGTCTGCCAGCTTCTCCTCTTCACGGTCTACCGCCTGAATACGCACGTCGATTCCCGGATAAGCCATATTAAAGCTGGAGAGACGCGGAACCAGCCACTGAATCGCAAAGCTCGGCAGCAGGCTGACCGTGAGCGCCCCTTTAGCGCTGCGCGCCTGCAGCTTGCGGGTCGCATCGTTAAGCGCTGAAAAAATCTCTTTGATATCGAGATAGTAACTCTGCCCCTCTTCCGTCAGCAGCAGCGAGCGGTTGCGGCGGCGGAACAGCTTGAGCCCGAGAAAATCCTCAAGCGACTTGATCTGATGGCTCACCGCCGCCTGGGTCACAAACAGCTCTTCAGCGGCTTTGGTAAAGCTCAGATAGCGGGCAGCCGCGTCAAAAACACGTAAAGCATTGAGCGGCGGAAGGCGTTTAGACATGGTTTTCCACAGATGGATTCATAGTGTAAAACTGCAACTTATACAACGTCGTCAGCTATTAGATTTTTTAATCCGAGACATTATAATTTGTCCGTTGAGGAAGCTCCAGCAAATACCTATAGTTGCCGCACTTCCAGAGCCGGAACGAAAAGTTTTCTGAAAACGTGCGAGAGATCGCAGACTTTTGGAGAGCTTTTGGCTTGTGGTCGTGATGTTGTGTTTGCATTTTTTGATCTGAATCTTGCAGATCAAACTTTTAATTCCTGAGATTTACCCTGTCTGTCCAAAGTGATTTTATGTAGCACCGCAAATTGCGGTGCTTTTTTTTGCGTAATTTTACTGCCCCATCTCAACCATCTCTTTCACATCAGAGCGGTTAATCTGCTGCTCATTGCCATTGGCATCTTTATAGCTGATCATACCGGTATCATCATCAACTTTTGGCTTGCCGTCAGCGACAATCGTGCGGCCATCGTTCGTGTGCATAACATAGTTGCTGGAACAGGCCGCCAGGGTAAATGCCATGGTGCAGACAGCCAGCACTGCGGTAAGTTTGTTCATCTTCTATCTCCTTGCAGATTGATTGCATTAAACCGCCCGCAGCCACGACATTGCGCCATCAGCCTGAAAGCACGGCTGAAAATGGCGAACGGGTTATGCGGGTTTCGGTTCAAACCTTGCCATAATGAGCATAACGCGCTTTTACAGCTTTGCCAGCCTGCAGCCTGCTGTTACGGCTGGCCCTAAATCACCGGAGTGGGCCCGATATGACCATCTTCTCTCCTGGCGCTTTTCGTCAGCAGTTTCCTGCGCTAAACGATGCCGGCGTCTATCTTGACAGCGCCGCCACGGCGCTCAAGCCGCAGGCGGTCATTGATGCCACCGCACAGTTCTATTCGCTCAGTGCCGGCACCGTGCACCGCAGCCAGTTTGCTGCGGCGCGTGCGCTGACGGCACAGTATGAACAGGCGCGCGGCGCGGTCGCACAGTGGCTGAATGCCGCTGACGATCGGCAGATTGTCTGGACGCGCGGCACCACTGAGGCGATCAATCTGGTGGCGTACAGCTGGCTGGCACCGCGCCTGCAGCCGGGTGATGAAATCATCGTCAGCGAGGCGGAGCATCACGCTAACCTGGTGCCGTGGCTGATGGTGGCTCAGGCAAGCGGCGCCACGGTAGTGAAATGGCCGCTGGGAGCCGATCGCCGACCCGACATTGCCCTGCTGCCGGAGCTGATCAACACGCGCACCCGCCTGCTGGCCGTGAGCCAGATGTCAAACGTCACCGGCGGCTGTCCGGATCTGGCGCAGGCTATCGCGCTGGCGCATGAGGCGGGTGCAAAGGTCATGGTGGATGGCGCGCAGGGCGTGGTGCACTGCCCGCCTGACGTGCAGGCGCTGGATATCGACTTCTATGCGTTTTCCGGCCACAAACTTTATGGTCCGATGGGCATTGGCGTGCTGTATGGCAAAGCAGAGTTGCTGGAGTCGATGCAGCCGTGGCAGGGCGGCGGCAAAATGCTGACGCAGGTTGACTTCAGCGGATTTACGCCGCAGCCGGTACCGTGGCGCTTTGAGGCCGGAACGCCCAACGTGGCAGGTGTGGTGGGCCTCAGCGCGGCGCTGAACTGGCTGTCGCACCATCATCAGGAAAAAGCGGAGATGTGGAGTCAGCAGCTCGCCTGCCTGGCCGAAGAGCAGCTAAGCGCGCTGCCCGGCTTTCGCAGCTTCCGCTGCGGCTCTTCCAGCCTGCTTGCCTTTGATATTGCGGGGATCCATCACAGCGATATCGTCACGCTGCTGGCTGAACAGGGCATTGCGCTGCGTGCCGGGCAGCACTGCGCGCAGCCGCTGATGGCAGCTCTGGGCGTCAGCGGTACGCTGCGCGTCTCGTTCGCGCCTTATAATAACCTGCAGGATGTGGATGCGCTGGTGCGCGCCATGCACTGCGCCGTGAACCTTTTAGGTGAATAATCTCATGACAACCCTGCTCGCTCCCCACCCCTTTGGCCATACGATCACCGCTCAGGGGCTGACCGACACGTTTGCCCGCTTTCAGCAGTGGGAAGATCGCTACCGGCAGCTGATTCAGCTCAGCCGTCAGCTGCCGGCGCTGCCGGAAGAACTGAAGTGTGCGGAGATCGAGCTGAGCGGCTGCGAAAACCGCGTCTGGCTCAGCAGCCAGCAGCTGCCTGACGGCACGCTGCATTTTTATGGCGACAGTGAGGGGCGGATTGTGCGTGGCCTGCTGGCCGTGCTGCTGACCGCCACCGAAGGAAAAACCCCGGCACAGCTGCTGGCGCAGGATCCGCTGGCGCTGTTTGATACGCTGGGACTGCGCGCGCAGCTGAGCGCGTCACGCAGCAGCGGCCTGCAGGCGCTGGCAGAGGCGGTAATGCGCGCGGCGCGTCAGGCAGCCTGACGCGCCCTGCGCGCCTGAAACTTCTTCAGCGCGTGCGATACGGCGATAAATCCAAACGTGGCGGTCACCATGGTTGCCGCCCCGAAGCCTGCAGCGCAATCCATCCGCTTCGGGCCTTCTGCCGTGCTGCGCGAGGCGCATACGCTGCCGTCGGGCTGCGGATAGACCAGCGCTTCAGTGGAAAACACGCAGTCGATGCCCAGTTTGCCCTTACTGTTTTTTACCACGCCAAAATCACTTTTCAGGCGCTCGCGCAGTTTAGCCGCCAGCGGATCCTGGATGGTTTTCGCCAAATCGCTGACCTGAATCTGCGTGGGATCGATCTGTCCGCCTGCCCCGCCGGTGGTAATAAGCGGGACTTTATTACGCCGGCACCAGGCAATCAGCGCCGCTTTCGGCCGCACGCTGTCGATGGCATCAATCACATAGTCAAACCCGGCAGAGAGCAATTCGGCGGTGTTTTGCGGCGTGATAAAGTCGTCAATGCAGGTGACAATGCACTCCGGATTGATGGCGCGGATACGGGCGGCCATGACTTCCGTTTTTGCCTGACCGACATTGCCCTGCTGCGCATGGATCTGCCGGTTGGTATTGGTAATACAGACATCATCCATATCGATCAGCGTAATGTGTCCGATGCCGGTACGCGCCAGCGCTTCAGCGGCCCAGGAGCCTACGCCGCCAATACCAATTACGCAGAAATGCGCCTCTGCAAACTGCTGCAGCGCCTCCTGTCCATAAAGACGCGCCGTTCCGCCAAAGCGCTGTCGCCAGGCGTCGCTTACCACTTTCATATCTGACCTTTACTCCGGAATGCGGTGCGCCGCGTGGCGCACCCGATAATGTACTCTCCTGCAGAGAGCTGGCTGTCAGTGTATCAATTTGCACCGGTCAGCAGTGAACCGTTATTGCCGTTTTGCGCAGTGCTGAACAGCGGCTGTCCGGCACCGGGAGCCGTCTTCAGTACCCAGACGCGGCCGTAGTGGTTATAGAAGCCGGCCAGATGTGCGGCGTCCGGGCCTACGCCCTGATAGATATCAAAGTGCTGGCCTTTGATTGCGCCACCGACGTCCAGCGCCACCATCAGACGCATTTCATACTTACCGTTGAACTTACCTTTTGCATTCAGCTGCGGTACTTCCGCCAGCAGTGCCGTGCCCGCCGGGATCAGAGAGCGGTCCGAGGCAACCGACGCTTTGGCAATCAGCGGAACTGCGCTGGCACCCCGCACCGGCACGTACTCTTCAGGTTTAAAGAATACAAAGGACTGGTTGGTCTCCAGCACATCACGCACTTCCTGCGGTGAATGCTCCTCAGCCCACTGCCGGATGGCCTGCATCGACATATCTTCGCGTTTGACTTCACCGCGATCGATCAGCTCTTTACCGATGCTGTGATAAGCCCAGCCATTTTTACCGCCGTAGCCAAAGAAGCGCAGCGGACGTCCGTCCCCAAAATCGACGTAGCCGCTGCCCTGCACATCCATCATAAAGTTGTCGATCAGCGAGTTGCTCCAGGCGATAACGTAGCGCTCATCGAGCGCGCCGCTATAAATGCCGGCGCGGCTCGGCAGCTTCGCCCCGCGCGGGCGCGGCGGCATGCGGTAAATAGGATACTGAAACTCGCCCTGCCGGGTGTAACGCGCTTCCACTACCGGCGTGTAGTAACCGGTAAACTGCACGTTGCCATAATTGTCGGTGCCTTCCATCTGAAACGCATTCAGGCCGAACTGACGCAGCTGACGCGTATCTGCACCCGAAAGCAGCCAGTTCTGGATAGCGCTGTAGGTGTCATTATTACGGCTGAACAGACGCGAGGAAGCGGACTGAATCTGCTGCACCTGCAGGCCGAAATCCTGCCCGTTAACCGGACGCCCTTTGGCATTAGGCTCATTAACCAGCCCGAGCGGTTGCTCCAGCTTGCCATCAATATATTGCTGACCGCGATCGGTCGGCTTTGAGCTACAACCCGCTAATAGCGCCAGAAATGCGCCAGTGAGTGCATACTTTACCCGGTGTCCGTTCATGACTCTCTCTTGTTGTCGGTTGTTCGCCCGGCGACGATAGCAAAGCCCTGGTCATAATGAAATCTGCCACCCGCCACCGCCTTCACATCTGTACGTTTTTTCATCCGGATGCGACATTATTCAGCAACTGCTTATGGATTTCACCCGTTAAGCGCAAAAAGGGGTTGCATCGTCACGCGCCAGGTGTATAGTGCGCATCCACGGACGCGGGGTGGAGCAGCCTGGTAGCTCGTCGGGCTCATAACCCGAAGGTCGTCGGTTCAAATCCGGCCCCCGCAACCAATTCTTCTTAATGAAAAGACAATATGAAGTGTCGCTCAGGCGACAGACGGACGCGGGGTGGAGCAGCCTGGTAGCTCGTCGGGCTCATAACCCGAAGGTCGTCGGTTCAAATCCGGCCTCCGCAACCAATTGTCTTAAGAAGAATACAATGTGAAACGTCGCTCAGTGCGACAGACGGACGCGGGGTGGAGCAGCCTGGTAGCTCGTCGGGCTCATAACCCGAAGGTCGTCGGTTCGAATCCGGCCCCCGCAACCAATTCTTCTGATGAAGAAACATAAAACACCTTAACGGGTGTTTTTTTGTTTCTGCCGCCGGAAAAAAGCGGCATCGCTGCCGCCCTGCCCTTACCGCCGTGCCAGCACGCCGCCTTTATCAAAATAGGCTTTGATACCGTGAAAAATCGCTTCGGCCACCTGATGCTGATAGCGTGCGGTTCGCAGCTTGCGCTCCTCCTCCACGTTACTGATAAACGCCGTCTCAACCAGAATTGACGGGATATCGGGCGCTTTCAGCACGGCAAAACCCGCCTGATCAACCGTACGCTTATGCAGATGGTTGATGTGCCCCATGCGCGCCAGTACCTCTTTGCCAAATTTCAGGCTGTCACTGATGGTCTGACGCTGCACCATATCGAACATCGTGTGGTCGAGATAGCGATCGCCGCTCATGCTGACGCCGCCAATCAGATCGGCTTCGTTCTGCGTCTGTGCCAGGAAACGGGCTGCGGCAGAGGTCGCGCCGCGCGTGGAGAGCGCGAATACCGAAGAGCCACGCGCTGCCCGGCTGGTAAACGCATCGGCATGAATCGAAACAAACAGATCGGCACGCTGCTTGCGCGCTTTTGCCACCCGCACGCGCAGTGGAATAAACACATCTTCGTTACGCGTCATGTAGGCTTTCATATTGTGCTCTTTATCGATCAATGCCCGCAGGTAGCGACCAATCTTCAGCACAATATCCTTTTCACGCGTTTTGTATTTGCCGTGCGCACCGGGATCTTCGCCGCCGTGTCCGGGATCGATCATGATAATGATCGGACGATCGCGCCCCGCCTTACCCGGCAACGGTGCCTGCGCAGGCTGATCGCGCTCCAGATCGCCTTTGTTGTAATCGTTGAGCAGCGCCAGCAGCGGATCGTCGGCGTGCGATGCCTGACTGGGATACAGATCCACCACCAGCCGGTTTTTGATACCGGCCACGGGCGCCAGGGTAAAGGTTTTTGGTGCGACGTTACGCTTCAGCTCCAGCACAATCCGCACCGTGTGCGGATCAAACTGCCCGACCCGGGCCGTTTTGATAAAGGGATCGTCTGTGCGCACCAGCTTATTGATGCCTTTCAGCGCCGGATTGATATGCAGATTTTTGATATCAATGACCAGGCGTTCAGGGTTGCTCAACGCAAACTGCTTGTAGTGCAGCGGGATATTCGACTCCAGCGTGACGCGGGAGTACGTTGATGAAGGCCAGATGCGTACCGCAACAATGTGCTGACTCGCTGCCAGCCCGGTACGCGTTACGCTAAGTAGCCATAGCGCACCGGCACCTTGTAATAACCGTCTTCGGGAAAAAGCCTGGGACATGCCACTCCAACTACTGTGTTATGGATAAATCTGCGTCAGCCGACGCTCAGAAAGCGAAAACTTTATCCAATCTGGCAACGCTTGTCTCGTCGGAAAAGCCAGATAATGCAGGCTGTTATCAACGGATGCATCTGAAAAATCGTAAAGTAACGTCAGGCGCAACGCTTGCAATACGGCGAAAAACAGAATAAAAATACACTAATTACGAATAACCATTCACAGAGGGTGCACCGTGAAGGAACGCAGTACCGAGCTGGTTCAGGGTTTTCGCCATACCGTTCCCTATATTAATGCCCATCGCAACAAGACGTTTGTCATCATGCTGGGCGGCGAAGCCATTGAGCATGAAAACTTCTCCAGTATCGTTAACGATATTGGCCTGCTGCATAGCCTGGGCATCCGTCTGGTGGTGGTCTATGGCGCACGTCCGCAGATTGATGCCAGCATGGCGCAGCAGCAGCTGGAGCCTCTCTATCACAAACACACCCGCGTGACCGATGCGCAATCGCTGGAGCTGGTAAAGCAGGCGGCGGGCCGTCTGCAGCTTGATATTACGGCGCGTTTGTCGATGAGCCTTAACAACACGCCGCTGCAGGGCGCGCATATTAATGTCGTCAGCGGTAACTTTATCATTGCCCAGCCGCTGGGCGTGGATGATGGCGTTGACTACTGTCACAGCGGACGCATTCGCCGTATTGATGAAGAGGCGATTCACCGCCAGCTGGATAATAACGCGATTGTACTGCTCGGCCCGGTCGCCGTCTCTGTAACCGGCGAAAGCTTTAATCTCACCTCAGAAGAGGTTGCCACGCAGCTCGCCATCAAGCTCAAGGCAGAGAAGATGATTGGCTTCTGCTCCGAGCAGGGCGTGACCGATCGCGCTGGCACAATTATTTCAGAGCTGTTTCCCGGTGATGCGCAGGCGCGCATTGATGAGATGGAGAGCGACGGCGATTTTCTGTCCGGTACGGTGCGCTTTCTGCGCGGCGCGGTGAAAGCGTGTCGCAGCGGCGTGCGCCGCAGCCATCTGATCAGCTATCAGGAGGATGGCGCACTGCTGCAGGAGCTCTTCTCACGCGACGGTATCGGTACACAGATTGTTATGGAATCTGCCGAGCAGATCCGGCGCGCCAACATCAACGATATTGGCGGCATCCTGGAACTGATCCGTCCGCTGGAGCAGCAGGGTATTCTGGTACGGCGCTCGCGTGAACAGCTGGAGATGGAGATCGATAAGTTTACCATCATCCAGCGCGATAATATGACCATCGCCTGTGCCGCGCTCTACCCGTTCCCGGATGAGCAGATTGGCGAAATGGCGTGTGTGGCAGTACATCCCGACTATCGCAGCTCATCGCGCGGCGAGCTGCTGCTGGATCGCGTGGCGCTACAGGCGCGGCAGATGGGGCTAAAAAAGCTGTTTGTGCTCACCACACGCAGCATTCACTGGTTTCAGGAGCGGGGCTTTACGCCAGTAGATATTGAGTCGCTGCCAGAGAGCAAGCAGCAGATGTATAACTATCAGCGTCGTTCAAAGGTACTGATGGCAGATTTAAAATAAGCCACGTATTCCAGGGCCGCATAAATGCGGCCCCTGCGTGATCCTGTAGGGGCGCCATTTATGGCGCCCTGGCCGCACGGGAAACTCCGGGCCGCGTTATTTTCCCCCCAGGGCCGCATTAATGCGGCCCCTACAGGAGCACGTAGGGGCGCGATTATCCTGTACGAAGCTTTACGCGTCAGACGTCGCGCCAAGCCGTGACAGCAGGCCGCTGCGGCGCTGCGTGCGCAGCTGGACTGCGCGACGGAAAATGTTTTCATCACTGTAGAGCGTCAGCTGCCTGCGGGCACGCGTAATCGCGGTATAAATTAACTCCCGCGTCAGCACCGGTAAAAACTGGGCCGGCATCACCAGCGCGGTGTGCTCAAACTCCGAACCCTGCGACTTGTGCACCGTCATGGCCCAGGCGGTATCGTGTGCCGGCAGTCGGCTCGGCTGGACCGCTTTGATGGTCCCGTCCGGCAGCGGGAAGAAGACCTTCAGCACGCCCTCCTCGTCTGTCAGCGTGATACCGATATCGCCGTTAAACAGGCCCAGCGCGCTGTCATTGCGCGTGACCATTACCGGCCGTCCCGGATACCAGCGGCTGCCGCCTGCGGGGCGACGGATCAGCTGCAGCTGTATCAGCTTCTGCTCAATACGCTGATTGAGTCCTTCCACGCCAAACGGCCCTTCGCGCAGCGCGCACAGCAGCTGATAGCGGCCGAAAGAGGCGAGGATATCAGCCGGCGCGGCATCCTCAGCTACCTGCTGCAGAAAGTCCCGATAACCAGCACCAATCTCATTCAGCATTCGCTGATACGCTTCACCGCTGTTTAGCGGCGCACGCGCAATATCGCTGAAATTGCTCTGAAAGGCGCGCTCCACCGCCTGCGCATCACCGGCGTTAACGGCTGCTGCCAGCTGGCCGATGCCGGAGCTGGCATCAAAACGGTAGCTTTTACGCAGCAGGCAGATCGCATCGCGCACCGCGGGTGCTGCGGTTTCATTACTGCCGCCGATCTCACAGCCGGTCATCAGCGTCAGCTGCGTGGCGCGCACCGGACTGTAGCCCGCCTCCGCACAGCGACAGATATCGCCCAGTACCGCTCCCGCCTCTACGGAGGCAAGCTGGTCGCGGTCGCCGAGAAAAATTACCCGCGCCTGCGATGGCAGCGCGGCAATCAGGCTGGCCATCATGCCGAGATCCACCATGGAAGCTTCATCCACCACCAGCACATCGAGATGCAGCGGATTACCGGCATGGTAACGCAAACGCTGCGTTTCAGGCTGTGCGCCCAGCAGGCGATGCAGCGTGGTGGCCTCCTCCGGAAAGCGCTGGCGCTCCTGCTCGCTGACCGCCAGCTGCTGCAGCGCTTTTCCCAGTGACTCCGTCAGGCGCGCCGCCGCTTTGCCGGTTGGGGCCGCCAGCTGAATGCGCAGCGCGCCGTCGCTCAGGCGGATCAGCGCCGCCAGCAGTTTTGCCACGGTGGTGGTTTTGCCGGTGCCCGGCCCGCCGGAAATCACCGCGGTCTTCTGCGTTAATGCGACAGCAGCGGCAATCTTCTGCCAGTCATCCGGCGCGGTGCCAAACAGCGCATCCAGCACGCTGCGTACCTGCTCCGGGGCAAACGGCTGCGGCGCAGCCTGAGGATGGAAAAAGCGCGCCACGTCACCTTCATGATGCCATAAGCGATGCAGATAGAGCCGGTCGTCGCTCAGTACAACAGGGGCCGCGCGATCGCGGGAGCTGAGCGCATCCCAGCCCGCCAGCAGGCTGTGCCAGTCGTGCGGATCGCCTGCTGCCTGCCAGATCGCCTGCGCCAGTTCGGGATGACGGCCGCGAAACAGCTGCTCGCGGTTAAGCTGGGCCAGCGGCAGGCAGACATGCCCTTCTCCCGCTTCAGCGCTGAGACAGGCAGCAGCCAGTAAGCGGGCGGGTTCATCGCTGGTGGCTATCAGCTGAGCAAACTGCACGTCCAGCGGGCGCAGCAGCCGCAGCTCTGTTGCCTGCTTTAATAGCGTAGTGATATCGCTCATGCATCCTCTCCCTGCCCGCGAAACAGGCTATCAAGTTGTGTGACAAATTCAGCGGCAGGACGGGTGAAAAAGACGCCATTATCAGGCGAACTGCCATCCATACCGCGCAAAAACAGATAAAACACGCCGCCCATATGCTGCTCATAGTCGTAATCGGGCAGCCGGTGCTGCAGAAACCGGTGCAGCGCCAGCGTATAGAGCTGATACTGCAAATCGTAGCGATGGTCAATCATCGCCTGTGCCATGGCATCCGGGGTATAGGCTTCATGACTCTCCCCCAGCCAGTTGGATTTATAATCCAGCAGGTAATATTTTCCGTCCCGGCGAAACACCAGGTCGATAAAGCCTTTGAGCATGCCCTGCACCTGACTGAAGTTAAGTGCGGGCGCCTGCGCAGAGAGCGGGTCATGCTGGCGCATCAGCCGGTCCAGCGCGGGAGCGGTAAGCAGAGCGCTGATAGGCAGATAAAACTCCATCTCAATCAGGCGGTCGCGTGCGGCCACGTCAGCCAGCCGGATCTGCTGCGCATTAAGCGGCGTAGTCACAACCCGCTCAATCCAGCTGCTCAGCACCGGCTGCCAGTGCAGCGGGTAGCCGTTCTGCTGCAGATGCTGCTCCAGCAGCTCCGTCCCTGGCGGCTGGGTAAAGTCGATCGACTCAAACAGCTCATGCAGAAACGTACCCGGTGCGGCACCGCGCGGAAAATGATGTGGCGTCAGCACAACCTCTTCGGTCGCCGCCTGCTGCTCTTCACCCGCCGCTTCCAGGTCGAAGTGGGGCACCACCTCCAGCAGGCGATGCGCGCTGTGCTGCTGCAGACCTGAATAGCTGGTCACGCGCCACGATTCAGCCAGCTGGCGCGATATCGCGCGTGCATGCAGATCGTCGCGTACGCCAGCCTGCACCTGCCAGCGTGCGGCTTCAGCACGATCGGCCATCACCACCTCGCACCCTTCGCCGTTCAGCGCTTCCAGCAGCGCGCCGAGCTGCTCTGCCGTCGCCGCTTCGCCGCGCTGCAGCAGATAGCCCAGCGCACTTTTATGCAGGTCGCTCTCGCCCTCTTTTTTGCGCGCGCCGCGAAACAGCGGCGCCACGCCGATGCTGCAGTGATACACAGAGCGCGTCAGCGCAACATAAAGCAGGCGAAGATCTTCTGCCAGTCGCTCCTGTTCCGCCAGCGCCAGGCTCTGCTCATCGCCCTGCAAATCCAGCACCGCGCTGAAATTATCGCGGTCGTGGTAAAGCGCAATATCTGCTTCACGGAACCCGGCTGCAAACGGCAGCCAGACCAGCGGATACTGCAGCCCTTTCGATTTATGGATGGTGACGATCTGCACCAGATGGCGGTCGCTCTCCAGTCGCAGCTGCTGGCTGGCCGACTGACTGTCGGGCCGCGCTATCTGCTGTGCCAGATAACGTACCAGCGCATGCGGGCTGTCAAGCTGCGATGCCGCTTCCTGCAGCAGCTCCCCCAGATGCAGCAGATCGGTCAGGCGGCGCTCGCCATTTTCCGACGCCAGCATATTTTCGGCCAGCTGGCGCTCCAGCATAATTTCCCGCAGCATTGGCAACACACCGCGCTGATGCCAGAGGCGCTGCCAGCGCGCAAAGGTATCTACCAGCGTGTCCCAGCCGCGCGCATCGCGATCGAGCGTATCCAGCTGAGCCGCATCCAGCGCAAATAGCGAAGTCGCCAGCGCCGTACGCAGCATCCGCTCCTGTTCCGGAGCCAGAATAGCGCGCAGCAGCCAGAGCAGCTCGCGCGCTTCCGGTGTCGTGTAAACGCTGTCGCGGTTAGAGAGATAGACTGAGGGGATCGCGAGCTGCGCCAGCGCTTCGCGGATCTGATTCGCTTCGTTGCGGCTGCGCACCAGCACCGTGATATCCGATGCCTGTACGGGCCGCAGCGCCGGCCCTTTTCCCAGCATCGCCTCGCCCTGCTGCCCCGCCTGCAGCCAGCGGCTGATATCCATTGCGCACTGCTTTGCCATTTGCTGCTGATATTCGCTGACGCTGGCACCGCTGCCGGGCTGCAGCCAGAAGCGCAGCGCGGGCTGTTCTCTGCCCTCTGCCTTTAGCGACAGCGCCTGGTTAGGCGGCGCAAACTGCACCGGCAAAAACGGAATTTCAGCAAACAGAAAGGGAGCCGGCAAGCGTGAGAAAAGCTGGTTTACGCTCTCTACCATCGCGGGTGACGAGCGCCAGTTAGTGTCCAGCGTATAGTGCGCCGCAATTTCATTACGCGCCCGGATATAGGTAAAAATATCCGCCCCGCGGAAAGCGTAGATCGCCTGTTTGGGATCGCCTATCAGCAGTAGCGCATGTTCAGGCTGATGCATATAGAGCGTACGGAAAATCCGGTACTGCTGCGGATCGGTATCCTGAAATTCATCGATCAGCGCCACCGGGTAGCGCTGCCGGATCAGCTGCGCCAGCTGCGCGCCGCCCGCCTGCTGCAGCGCATCATCAAGCCGGCTCAGCAGATCGTCAAAGCCCAGCAGCGCCTGCAGCCGCTTCTGTTTATGCACCGCCTCACGCACTTCGGTCAGCGCCCGAGCAATGACCACATCACGCAGCGACAGCGGTTCAGCCAGAAACGCGTCAATTGCGCTGAACAGCGCGTGCCGCGGGGCGTCGCCTTTTTTGGTTTTCTCATCCAGTATCCGCTGCCCGAAGCGTGCCAGCTCGGGCGGAACCTGGTAATCACTGCTGTCGCTATGGGCCCACTGGCTCACTTTACTGACCCAGGCGGGCAGATGTTTGCTGCTGTAGCTGCGCTTATCCACGCCCGACTGCTCAACCAGCGTCTGCACGTCATCACCCAGCGTTCGCCACTGCGCTTTGATCTCCGCGATGCGCGCCATATTACGTGCATGCCGCGACGCAAGCGTCTCCTGGTCATCCGGCGGCAGCCGCAGCGAGGGCGACTCTCCCTGCAGCCACGGGCGCAGGGTAGCCAGCAACTGTTCCGGCCCCAGCCATTCGGTGACAATCACGCGCGCGATATCCAGCGTCAGCGGATAGCAGTGACGCCGCCAGAAATCAGCCGTTGCCTGACGCAGGAGCGGATGCTCATCTTCAATCAGCTGCTGTTCAAACAGCATGCCGGACTCAAACGCGTTAAGATTGAGCATACGCTGGCAGAAGCCGTGGATGGTGAAAATAGCGGCTTCATCCATCTGTCTTTCCGCCGCCAGCAGCAGCGAGGCGGCCTCTTCCCGCTGCGGGATCGCCTGCAGCAGTGCGGTCAGCATCGCATCGCTGCTGACGCCGCGAATACAGGCGAGCCGCAGCGCGTGGATATTCGCGCGGATACGACCGCGCAGCTCTGCCGTCGCCGCTTCGGTGAACGTCACCACCAGAATCTCTTCTACCGAGAGCGGGCGACTATAAGCGTTCTCTTCGCCCAGCCCCAGCAGCAGACGCAGATAAAGCAGGCCGATGGTAAAGGTTTTACCCGTACCGGCAGAGGCCTCAATCAGGCGCTCGCCGCGCAGCGGCAGCGTCAGCGGATTGAGGGATTCAGCACGCTGACTCATGGCGTATCACTCTTAATCGGCAGCGACTGCTGCAGCTGCGCCAGCGCCGCCCAGGTGGTAAAGCCAGGTAGCGCTGCGTAATCTGCCTGCGGTGCGCTCTCCTGCGTACCGCTGATCTGGGAAATCATCGCCATTCCCTGCTGCCGGATCGCCTGCCGGAAGAAAGTGGCCAGCTGCGCCGGCGTCAGCTGCTGCACCTGCGCAATCACTTTCTCTCGCGTATCGAACGCATAGTTCTGACGGCTGAAGTCACGACTGTAGCGATTGGCTTCCTCCTCCAGCGTCTGAGGACGCTGTTTCAGCTCATTGATCATCGCCTGCTGGTACTGCGCAAAGGTCTCGGGCTTCATGCTGCGCAGCCGCTGTTCTGCCTGCGGATAGAATGCCTGGAAGCGCTGCAGCAGGAACGCGGGCTGCCGGCTGTTGCTCTGCAGCAGAAAACCGATGCCCCACTGGCGGCCTATCGGCATCTGATAGGTAAAGACGGCATAGCCCAGCTGCTCTTCCGTGCGCAGCTGGTTATAAAACCACGGCTGGATAATCTGACTCAGCAGCGTACTGGCGGCCATGCTCTGATATTCATCATACCCGACAGGCACATAGAGCGCCGCCAGCGCGGAATCGCTGCTGCTTCCCGCCTGCTGCAGGTTCGCCTTGATCGGTTTATCCACCACAACATAGTCACTGCGCCACGGTGCCTCTCCGCTGCTCTGCAGCTGCGCTTTCAGGGCCACGCCAAGCGCTTCCGTCTCTTTTGCTGAGAGATTACCCACCGCCAGCATCTCTGGTGTCGACTGATGCAGCAGCGCGTCACGCCAGGCGATCACCTCCTGCAGCGTGATCTCCGGCAGCAACCGGCGGCGTTCGTCGCGCTGGGTATAGGGCAGCTGCGACAGCATCTGCATCGGCTGGATCGCCTGTTCAAACGCTTTGCCTTTTTCAGCCGCATCCAGACGGTCGCGATACCAGGATTTAGCCTGAGCGAGCTGCGCTTCATCCGGACGGAAGCTGCTGTAACCGGCGACCAGCTCCTGCAGCAGCTGCGGCAAACGCTGGGTAAATCCGCTGGCGTTAAACACCAGGCCATCATCTTCTCCCACGGAGAAACTGATGCCACCCACCGACGCCTGCGAGTTGAGCTCATCCAGCGCCTGGCTGGAGAGATAATCATTCAGACCAAACAGCACCTGCTGACGCGCGTCGCCGATCGCTGCCTTATTGCGTAGCGCCAGGGTAATCGCCGCTTTTGGCTCGTCAGGATAGAACCGGCTCGGCATCCATAAAATACGCATTGCCGCGTCATTACTGAGCACAATCGGATGCGTGTAGTTTTTCCCGTCGCGTGCAATCAGTGAAAAGTCAGTGGGAATATAGGGATTGAGCGCGGGCAAAGAGAGCGTGATATGCGCTGCACGCTGCTGCCAGTCGCTGTACTGCGCGGCGCTGATTTTATCAACCTGATACGGCGCATTAACAAAGTAGGCCTGCTGATTGTGCGGCTCCTGCGGGCTGATATACCAGATGCGGGCATTTTGCGGCGTCATCTCACCAAGGCGTGCCGCTACCGCTGCAGGATCGAAGCGATCGGCAAGGTAAGGCGCATCCAGCGTGTGCGCGACCGGCACACGCAGCATGGTGTCGGCCAGCCACTGAATGTAGTCCATATCACGGGTAATTGACGGATAGCGGTAATCAAGCGCCAGCACATGCGATACCTCGTCAAAATAGCGCTTATCAATGCCGTTGCGGCGCAGCATATCGAGGTAGCTGAAAATGGCGGCCACGACTTCATCGCGTCGCGTCAGCCCTTTATCCGTCAGCGACACAGAAATAGCAAAGACGCCGCTGCTGCGCTCGGTGACCGGATCGGCCCCTGCGGTCACGCCATCGGCCAGTCCCTGCTTCTGCAGCCAGTCATTCAGCGTATTGGCGCTGCGGTTACCCAGCAGATAGCCAATCAGCGTATCGGTTTTGCTGCGGAAATCGGCGCTGTTGTTCGCGATCCGAAACTCAATCTTCAGCTGTTTACGCGGCTGAGCCGGCACGTAGTGAATAATGATGCCTTTCTGCGCCCCGGTGACCACCGGTACATCTATCTCCGGCACGCTAGCCGGATGTGCCGCGACGCGCCCAAAGGTGGCGGCGGCCATCTGCGCCATCTCAGAGAGCGGTTTATTGCTGTAAATCACTGCTTTCATCAGGCTGGCAGAATAGTGGGTACGGTAGAAGTCGCGCAGCGCCTGCTGCAGTTTGCTGCCCGGTTTATCACTCAGCGTCTCCAGGTTGCCTCCGGAGAAACGCGAACCCGGATGCTGCGGATTCAGCGTCTCAGCACTGACCTGCGCCATGCGCAGCCCGTCCCGCGAGCGCGCCATCGTCAGCTCTGCGTTGACGGCGTGACGTTCGCGATCGGCGTTAACCGGATCGAGCAGCGGCTCCGCAATCGCATCCGCCAGGCGATCTGCCGCAGGCTGCAGCGCATCGTTCTCCACTTCCAGATAGAATGCGGTGCGGTAAGAGGCGGTGCTGGCGTTGTGACTGCCGCCGTGCATTTTGAGAAATTCCGCAAGATTATCGGGCTGGGGGTAACGTTTTGAGCCCATCAGCACCATATGCTCCAGATAGTGCGCCAGCCCGGGCTGCTGGTCGGGATCGTCCAGCGAGCCAATCGGCAGCGTCAGCGCCGCCAGCGACTTCGGGGCCTCAGCGTCTGAAACCAGCAGCACCGTCATACCGTTGTTCAGGGTAATCGCCTGATAGCTGCGCGGATCGCGATCGCTTTTGCGGATAATGTCATTAACCGGCTGCCAGCCCTGTCCGGTATCGGCAAAAACATTCAGCGCCAGCGCGCCTGACAGCAGCGCGCCGATACAGCGTGCGTAAATCCGCATGTAAACCCCTTAATCTTACTCTGCCCTGCGGCTGGTTTTCCGCGCAGGTTTATCAACATATTATTCTGGCGTAAGCGCGACGCTTAGCAGCTATTTATCATCCTGATGGGCGAGACGTACCGGCAGATACCACTGCCGTGCTGCAGCGATAATCGCCTGCAGCATCTCCTCATTCAGCGTGCGATTCAGGCGCTGGAGATAAGGATCGCTGCCCTCCCCCTGCACCTGATAGCCGCCCTGCCACGCCTGCAGCAGCTTATTCAGCGCCTTTTTCTGCGTGGCGTCATCTTCCAGCAGCTGGCCGCTTTTGCGATCGAAGCTCGCCTCCAGCCAGGCGCCGCCGCTTTTGTTTAACAGCAGCAGCGGCTGCGCCAGCCCCTGCTCGCAGGCGGCGGCATACTCTGCCAGCAGCGACTGCGCCCGGTCGGCGGCTACGGCATGAAAGCGCCAGCAACTCTGTTTACGGCCATACATCCGGCTTACGCCGCTGCCGCCCAGCGCACAGTAGACCAGATGCTCCAGCCACAGCTGCAGTCCGTCATTCATGTTCAGCACGCCAGGCCGCCAGCGCAGCAGGCCATCAGCCTGCACCTGCGTCAGCCAGCCGGTCAGCCGCACGGTACCGAGCTGCAGATTTACCTCCTGACTCTCTGCCGGCAGGCGCTCTCCGGCGACTTCCGCCGCAACCTCCTGCATCTCTTCGGTCTGGCTCTGCCAGAAAAGTTCACCAAAGGCGCCATAAGGCAGGTTACCTGCTGCGCGATGATGCGCATAGAGCTGCTGCGGATCCTCGCCGTTCACCAGCGCATTGAGCAGCTGCGCGTTTAACTGATAGCGCTCAAGGCTATCAGGTGCAAAGGGCTCGCTATCGGGCAACTCACTCTCTTCTGTCCAGAATGAGACGCCAAGACGCTGCTGAAACCAGGCGCGAACCGGATGACGCCAGAAGCGCAGCAGCTGTTCCAGCGTCACAATCTCCTGCGTTTTCACCGCCAGCGGCTGCACGAAGTCGGGCTGTGCCACGCCGCGGCCGGTAGCCGCCGGCAGCCATTCGGCAGCAAAGCTCTGCCGGTGAGTGTCAGGCGCAAAATTCTCTGCGGCAAATGGCATGCGGCTGTGCAACGTTTGTAAGTGCTCACGTACATGCTGTTCACTGATGTCCGGCTCGCACTGCTCATCGCCCGGCAGGCAGAAACTCTGCCCCAGATAATCAAGCAGTTCCGTGACCAGCACTGAGGGATAGCGCTCGGTGTTATCCTGAATCGCCCGGCCGATATAGCTGATATAGAGCTGCTGCTGGGCTGAAATCAGGGCCTCAAGGAACAGATAGCGATCGTCATCGCGCCGGCTGCGGTCGCCTTTGCGCGTCTGCTGCTGCATCAGGTCAAACCCTACCGGTGCCAGCGTGCGCGGGTAGACGCCATCATTCATACCCAGCAGGCAGACGATTTTGAAGGGAATTGAGCGCATCGGCATCAGCGTACAGAAGTTTACCGGACCTGCCAGAAAACGCTGGCTGATGCGCTGCTGATCGAGACGTGAGCGCAGCTCATCACGCAGCAGCGTCACCGGCACCGGCTGCTGATAAGCAGATCCCATACCCTGTTCAATGATCTCTTTCCACTGCGTCTCTACCAGCAGCAGCGCCGCCTCGCTTTCGGCATCTCCGCTGAAAAAGCTGTCAATCAGCTCACGGCACAGCGGCAGCCACTCCGCCAGCGTGCGCTCACCGGCCAGCCGGCTGCGCCAGGTATCAAGCCGCATCAGCAGCTCGGCCAGATGTCCCGCCAGCTCTGCGATCAGACCGCTTGACTCATCGTAAGGCAGGATCCCCTGCCAGTCACCGTTGCGGCTCTCAAGCGCATAGCCCAGCAGCATACGCTGCAGGCCAAAACGCCAGGTGTGCTGGCCGGTAACCGGCAGCGACAGCGCTTCAATACTGGCATCGTCCAGCCCCCAGCGAATACCGGACTCCATGACCCAGCGGCGCAGCAGACGCAACCCGCTCTCATCCACGGAAAAACGCTGCGCCAGCGCCGGCACCTCCAGCAGCGCAAGGATCTCCTCTGAGGCGAAGCGACTCTCCGGCAGCGTCAGCAGGCTCAGCAGCGCCAGAATGGCCGGATGAGCCTGACTGGCACGACGGTCAGAAATGGCAAATGGCAGATAGCGATCCGGCGGTGCGCTGGCAAATGCCGCCTGAATAAAGGGCGCATAGCTATCGATGTCTGCCACCATAACGATGATATCGCGCGGCTTAAGCTCAGGATCGGCCTCCATCATCGCCAGCAGGTGATCCTGCAACACCTCCACTTCACGCTGTGCGCTGTGACAGATCTGCAGCGTGATGGAGCGATCGGCCGGATCGAGAGGGCGCTTCTCTGCGCTGTTCATCAGCTCTCCGGCACTCAGACCAATCACCGCGCGATCGTCAAGATTCAGCAGGTCAGCCTGCAGGTTGTGCAGCAGCGTGTCATCAGGCAGATCGACAAATGCATCGATATCGTTGGCGGCTGACTCCATCTGGCTGAGCAGAAACAGGTTATCGCGTCCCAGCTTTCCCCAGGAGGCGAGCAGCGGGTTTGTCAGCTGCTGTTCACCGCTGCTGTTAAACAGCGTGGAGGCGGCTTCAGGTTCGCGAAACAGCGGCAGCGTCTCCTCTGAATGCAGACGGCGGCGCTGACGGCTCTGCAGCTTTGCCAGAAACGCGTAATCCTGAATATCCCCCCAGTAGTGGCGGCAGGGATTAGTAAACAGCAGATGAATATCGATATGGCGGCCCAGCGCTTCAAGCGCCTGCAGGTAGACTGGCGGCAGCGCGGAGATACCGCAGATAAATACGCGCGGCGGCAGGCCAGGCGGCGTGCTTTCAGCCCGTTCCAGCGTTTCAATAAAGCGGGCGTACAGATTGGCACGGTGCCACATCGGCTGACCGAGGCTTTCCGTAAAGCTGACCAGATCGCGCCAGAGCGCCGCCTGCCACTGCTGAGCGTCACCCAGTCCCTCAATCAGTGCACCATGCTCCCAGCTGTTGAGCCAGTCAGCACGATAGACCAGATACTGGTCAAAGAGGTCGGCGACGCGGGTGCTGAGCTGGTAGAGCTTACGCTTGTCGTCGTCATCCTGCAGATAGAGCCGCAGCGACTGAAACGTCTCCTGCTCCAGCAGCACCGGCAGGCGCTGCATCAGCTTCCAGCTCATGTTGGCTTTAGTAAAGGCGCTCTCTTCCGGGATCCCCGGCAGCACCTTCACAAACATGCTCCAGATAAAGGTGGCAGGCAGTGGGAAATCGATATTTGCGGCAATGCCAAAGCTGTTTGCCAGCTCCATCTGCAGCCACTGCGCCATTCCCGGGCTCTGTACCAGCACCTGTTCAGCCGCAAAAGGATCGGCGAGAGGCTGGTTTTCAATCAGGATGCCTGCCAGATTTTTCAACAGATCGAGCTGATTGGAGTGGTAAACCCGGAACATAATTCTCCTTTAACAAAGCAGTACCCTACAGCCTGGTCACTCTACCCTTAAACGGCGGAGATGCCTATTAATCTGGTCATCTTCGTGACATTTCAGCCGTGCCAGCATCGCTGTGCGCTGATGCGGGCCGGTCACGGTCACCCGCTCCAGCGTGCAGCTACCTGGCAGAATCTGCTGCTGGCGCTGCGTGTGCCAGCCCGCTGTGTCATGACCCAGCAACGCCTGCTGCGCAACCTGCCACGCCTGTCGCTGCTGCCACTGCTGGCTGAACCCCAGCGTCAGCGCACGCTGATAGTGCAGCAGCGTCGAGATGCTCAGCGCCAGCAGCAGCATGCCCACCAGCGCCTCGGCGAGGCTAAATCCCCGCTGTAACTGCCTCTCCCGGACACGCCTCCGGCGCGGCCAGCGGGCAGAAGTCAATCCAGCCGTGCGGCAAGGCCAGCACGCGCGCTCCACGAAGTTCAACCCAGCGGTAGAGCCAGAGTGCGCTGCCTGCCTGGCGCGCGGATAACAAGCCATGCCCTTCCTCCCTGCGCAGCAGACAGCTCTGCCACTGCGCGGTTGTCCACTGCTGACACTGCCAGCCTTCAGCCGGCGACCACTGCTGCTGCACTCCCCAGCGCAGCGCCGCCTGCGCCTGGCTGTGATGCTGAAAGTAGTGCTGCGTATCGGCAACCAGCACCATGCTGCGGCTCAGCTGCTGGCGGGTCGCATGCAGCGTTACGCCTCCCAGCAGCAGCAGCATCATGACCATGCCGAGCGTACTGTTGCCCCGCTGGTTCACAGATTGATGCCTTCGATAACGCGTACCAGCGTGACCTGCTGCTGACCTGCACGTGCCGCCAGCTCCAGCCGCAGGTAGCGCTGCTGGCGGCTGACCTGAAAACGTTCCAGCAGCATAAATGCGGGATCGGTGATGCGCTCCCAGCCGCTACCGTGACACGCCTCAACGCCGCGCTGCATCTCCAGCTGCCCGCTACGCAGACGATAGCCGTAGTAATCACTGTCGCTATGCCCCGCTCCCTCCCAGCGACCGTTGCTGTTCTCATCCCAGCGCAGCAGCACACAGCTGCCGCTGTTTGCCAGCGTCAGTGGCGCACCGCTGCAGGTTCCCCGGCAGTAGCCCGCCCGGCGCAGCGCTTTTTCCAGCATGCCGGCTATCTGCTCCAGCTCCTGCTGCAGCTGTACCCGCTGCTGCAGCCGCAGATTCTGTTCCAGCAGCAGCGGCAGAAAGCGCCCCAGGCTGAGCATCAGCATGGCGCTTATCGCCAGCGCAATCAGCGTTTCCAGCAGGCTGAACCCGGCCTGAGCTACCCGCACGTCGCTGCTTCCGGCTGGCAGAGACGAACACGCGCGCGGGCAGAGATGATTGCGCGCCAGCGCCCGGCAGCGCTCGTTATTTCCACGCTACCGGCGCGCGCTACGTCTCTGCGCCCGTAAAAACCGGGTTCGCCCGTCAGTGCGCTGAGGTGTATGCCTGCATACGGTGGCGTGAACCACCAGCGCGAGGGCGTCGTGCAGCCTGCAGGCGGTACGGGGCCGGTACCGAGACAGCCACCCTGACCCGGCTGCAGCCAGAGCTTTAGCTCGCGATTATGCCAGCCCGCATGCGCACGCAGCTGCAGCAAAAACGCCTGCAGCTGCAGCACACTTTCGCGCAGCTGCTGCTGCTGCTGCCACCGCTGCCACCCCTGTATCGCCCCGCCGCCCAGTACGCCTGCGATGAGCATGACGATCAGCAGTTCCGGCAGGGTAAATCCGTGATGATTATCTCTGTTCATGACGTCACTCTGCCGTCAGCGCAGCAGCGCTACAAGCGTGACAATTGTGCGGTCAGGAGTGGCTCACAGACGTGCTTCAGCCGCTACAGAGAGAACCATTTTTTTGTGCGGCAGCGTCAGAAAAACGTGGCCTGACAGGCAAAAAAAAAGCCCTGCACAGCGGCAGGGCTCAGGTGCTATCGGGAGCAGATCAGACTGCCACAGGGGCCTTGATGGCAGGATGGGGATCGTAGCCTTCTACCTCAAAATCCTCGAACTGATAGTCGAAAATTGAGGCTGGCTTACGCTTAATCACCAGCTTCGGCAGCGGACGTGGTTCGCGCGTCAGCTGCAGGCAAGCCTGCTCCAGATGGTTGCTGTAAAGGTGGGTATCGCCACCGGTCCAGACAAAATCACCCACTTCCAGATCGCACTGCTGCGCGACCATATGCACCAGCAGCGCATAGCTGGCGATATTAAACGGCAGGCCGAGGAAGATATCGCACGAACGCTGATAGAGCTGGCAGGAGAGTTTGCCGTTCGCGACGTAGAACTGGAAAAAGGCGTGGCACGGAGCCAGCGCCATCTGATCCAGCTCGCCCACATTCCAGGCTGAGACAATAATGCGGCGTGAGTCCGGATCGCGTTTCAGCTGCTCAATGACTCTGCTTATCTGATCGATCTCTGCGCCAGAGGCGCTGCCCCAGCTGCGCCACTGCTTGCCGTAGACCGGACCTAAATCTCCGTTTTCATCCGCCCACTCATCCCAGATGGTGACCTTGTTCTCTTTCAGATACTGAATGTTGGTTTCCCCTTTCAGGAACCACAGCAGCTCGTGAATGATAGAGCGCAGGTGCACTTTTTTGGTGGTGACCAGCGGGAAGCCTTCCTGCAGATTGAAACGCATCTGGTGGCCAAAAATGGAAAGCGTGCCGGTACCGGTACGGTCGGCCTTTTCTGCGCCTTCATTCAGCACATGCTGCATCAGTTCCAGATACTGTTTCATTTTACCTCTCGGGTTTGTTGCTGCGGACGACGACGATACGCCCAGACCATCATGATAATGCCCGCCAGAATCATCGGCACAGAGAGGATCTGCCCCATGCTGATACCGCCTTCAAACAGCCCCAGCTGCGCATCCGGCTGACGGAAAAACTCGACAATAATGCGAAACGCGCCGTAACCAATCAGGAACAGTCCGGAGACACTGCCCATTGGACGCGGTTTGCGAATAAACAGGTTGAGAATAAGAAACAGCACCACGCCTTCCAGACACAGCTCATAGAGCTGGGAGGCGTGACGGGGCAGTACGCCATAGGTATTCAGCAGCTGCTGATACTGCGGGTTATTCACCGCCAGCGCGAGATCTTCACTGCGCGATCCCGGAAAGAGCATCGCGAATTTAAAATCGGGCGCCACGCGGCCCCACAGTTCGCCATTGATAAAGTTACCGAGGCGACCCGCGCCAAGACCAAACGGGATCAGCGGCGCAATGAAGTCAGACACCTGGAAGAAGGTACGTTTCGTGCGACGGGCAAAAATCAGCATGACCACAATCACGCCGATAAGGCCACCGTGGAAGGACATGCCGCCATCCCAGACCTTGAACAGGTAGAGCGGGTTTTCCAGAAACAGCGGCAGATTGTAAAACAGCACATAGCCGATACGACCACCGAGAAAGACGCCGAGGAATCCGGCATAAAGCAGGTTTTCCACTTCGTCTTTCGTCCAGCCGCTACCGGGCTTGTTGGCGCGGCGCACCGCAAGCCACATGGCAAAAACAAAGCCCACCAGATACATCAGGCCGTACCAGTGAAGCGAAATCGGTCCGATTGAGAAGATCACCGGATCGAATTGGGGAAATGAAATGTAGCCGTTATTCATTATTCACCATCGATTTTTCTGCCCAACGCGGGCGTGGCTAAAGGGCCAGACAATAAAAGGCTGCGCATCATAGCACAGCCGCTTTTCACAGTTTCCGCAGAAATGTAAACCGTTAACGACCGCCGCGAATCAGTCCACCCAGACCGCGACGCTCCATAAATGCCGCAACCAGATGACGCACTTCCGAAGCGGTATGCGCTGCAATGCCCTGCTGGCTTAGCTTCTGTACTTCCTCCCGATCCAGATGTCGCAACAGGTACTTCACCCGCGGAATATTTTTGCCGTTCATGCTGAGATGATGATAGCCAAGCCCGACCAGCAGCGCGACACACATGGGATCGCCCGCCATTTCACCACACAGGCAGAGCTCAAGTTTGGCTTCCCGGGCTTCACGCGCAATGGTATGCAGCGCGCGCAGCATGGCGGGATGCAGCGGATCGTAGAGGTTTGCGACCCGGGTGTTATTGCGATCCACCGCCAGCAGATACTGCGTCAGATCGTTGGTGCCGACCGAGATAAAATCAACGCGGCTGGCCAGATGCGGGATCATAAACAGCATTGAGGGCACTTCGATCATAACGCCGATACGCGGCCGGGGAATGGGATAGCCCAGTACCTCCTCCACTTCACGTCCGGCGCGATCGATCAGCCGGCGCGCGTCATCGATCTCATCAATATGGCTGATCATCGGCAGCAGAATATTGAGGTTTCCGGAGGCGACGTTAGCGCGCAGCATGGCCCGCACCTGGACCAGGAAGATCTCCGGCTGATCGAGCGTCAGGCGAATACCGCGCCAGCCAAGACACGGATTCTCTTCGCTGATTGGCATATAGGGCAGCTGTTTGTCCGCGCCGACGTCCAGCGTGCGCAGCGTGACCGGCTTATCGTAAAACAGCTGCAGCATGCCCTGGTACTGCGCCACCTGCTCCTCTTCTGACGGGAAGCCGCTTTGCAGCATAAACGGGATCTCAGTACGATAAAGGCCGATGCCATCGACCCAGCTGTCCAGCGCCTGCTCATGCTCCGGGCTAAGACCGGCATTGAGCATGACCTGCACCCGCTCCCCGCTTTTCAACTCACCGGGCTGATCCACCACGCCTTCCGCCATTTTGCTCAGCGCGTTCTCTTCGCTGATCAAACGCTGATACTCCTGTACCAGCACCGGCTCAGGATCGATCAGGACTTCCCCGCGATAGCCATCAACGATCAGCTGCCGCTTGTTGAGCTGCACCGGCAGGATATCGGCACCCATCACGGTCGGGATCCCCATCGCCCGCGTCAGGATCGCCGCATGTGAGTTAGCGGCGCCGTCGCGCACGACCACGCCTGCCAGCCGCTCATGCGGCAGCTCGGCCAGCGTCGTGGCCGTCAGCTCATCGGCCACCAGCACAAAGCGCTCCGGCCAGGCGTTGGTTCCCACCAGCGTATCATCAAGATGAAACAGCAGCCGCTGCCCCAGCACCCGCAGATCGCCGGCCCGTTCGCGCAGATAGTGATCCTGCAGGCTGGCAAACTGCGCCGCAAACTTTTCGATCACGGTTTTCACCGCCCACTCAGCCACCGATCCGCGCTCGATCTCCGCAAACAGATCTTTTTTCAGCCGCGCATCGGTCAGCAGATGCGAGTAGAGATCGAAGATTGCCGCGCTCTCTTTCTGCACGCCGGCCGCAAAGCGTTTACTGAAACGGCGGAATTCATTGCCCGCTTCCCCCATCGCCACCACCAGCCGCTCGCGCTCGCGCTGGGGATCAAGGGTTGATGCGGCAGAAACCTGATCCAGCAGCGGCTGTGTTTCATCCACCCAGCCGATCGCCACCGCCACGCCCGGAGAGGCTGCAATCGCTTTAACACGGGTCTGCCGGAACTGGCCAAATAGCTGGCCGAGCTGTGACTGTGAGAGCAGCCCCGCCATTTGCGTGGCGAGCGTCACCAGAAATGACTCTTCACTCTCATCAAACTGACGGTGTTCGCGCTGCTGCACCACCAGCACGCCCAGTAGCTGGCGACGACTGATAATAGGTACACCAAGGAAAGAGCGATAACGCTCTTCTTTTACAGCAGGAATATATTTAAAGCTGGGGTGACTCTGCGCATCGGCCAGGTTAATGGGTTCAGCAAGCCGGCCAACCAGGCCGACAATGCCTTCATCAAACGCCAGTGCGATCGTACGGCCGCGCGGTTTTTTCAGACCGCGGGTCGCCATCAGGTAGTAGCAGTGTCGATCGTGATCGGCGAGGTAAACCGAGCAGACCTCGGTCTCCATCGCCAGGCAGATTTCGTTAACCAGAATGTCGAGTGCTTCATTCAGACGCGGTGCACCCGCCACTTTTTCTACTATTTCGCGCAACTGAGTGAGCATAAGGGGCGTGGCCTATCCTCTTTTACGACGGTGGGCAACAGGGTTATTGCGCTGCCCCACACTCTCCTGCATCGACATTACCACGCCAGCAAACTCTTTCATGACGCGCCGGTAAACATCGCGCTTGAAGGAGACCACCTGACGTACCGGATACCAGAAGCTCACCCAGCGCCAGCCATCAAACTCGGGTGTGCTGCTGTGTTGCACATTGATATCCGCGTCATTACACATCAACTGCAGAAGAAACCACTTCTGTTTCTGGCCGATACAGACCGGCTTTGTATCCCAACGCACCAAACGTTTAGGCAACTTGTAACGTAACCAGTTACGGGTTGAAGCAAGTATTCGAACATCTTTGCGGTGTAAACCCACTTCTTCGAACAGTTCGCGATACATCGCCTGCTCTGCGGTTTCACCCGGATTGATGCCTCCCTGAGGAAACTGCCAGGAGTGCTGTCCAAAGCGCCTGGCCCATAACACTTGCCCCTGCCTGTTGCAGATTACGATACCAACATTCGGGCGGTAGCCATCATCATCGATCACTGGACTACCTCAAAGCTTAATTTGAATGGTCTGATTGTTTCACACTCCTTACAGGCGGTAAACCACTGGATAAGCCGGACCTCCGCAGAATAAAAAAGAGTTAACCCACAGAGATGACTTAACTTATAAACAGTTACCCTGCCTGTTGTGCGATCTTATGCACTTTTTCTGTGGATAGCTTTGTGCAGAACGCGGTAATTAACTGCAGACAGTTTAACGCCAGCGCAAAACAGAGGATTCTCATCCTGATAAATATATGATTATAATTAATAACTTAATCAAAAAAATAGTGTCAGTCCGAAAGGCTTTTTTTAGCGCGGGTCAGACAAAGAGAGACGTGTGATTAAAAAACAACCGCCGTTGTTTTTATCCACAAGGAATGCCCTAAACCTGGTCAGATGATGCAAAAAAATCGCGCATTGCGGTTCAGCAGGCCCTGTAAATAGAAACAGGGATCGGCTCAGGACGGGCTTATCCAATTTATCTGTGGATAACTTACACTGATATCCTGTTTATTGTGGCGGACAAATCGGGATAAACTGTCTCTCTGAACCGTACCTGCTGCTGCAGTCATTCAAAAAAGCAGTGTGAATCATGCTATTATGACGCCCGTTCAGAAAGAGGCGATGTGGACAACCTGCCCGCCCGCAAACTGATTATTTTTTAACCAACTCAGATATTGATCATGACATTTCACGATCCTTTGCCCGGTTCCCCGATAAGTGAAGAAGAGTTGCTGCAGCGTGCGCATCAGCTGGCCGGAGAGCGGCTGGAAACCCTGGCAGCCCGGCTTAACCTGCCGGTACCTGATAATCTTAAACGCGATAAAGGCTGGGTCGGCATGCTGCTGGAGCTGCACCTGGGTGCCAGCGCCGGCAGTAAAGCGGAGCAGGATTTTGCGCATTTGGGTATCGAGCTTAAAACCATTCCGGTTGATGCTCAGGGCAGGCCACTGGAGACCACCTTTGTCTGTGTGGCGCCGCTGACGGGTAACAGCGGCGTGACCTGGGCGTCAAGCCATGTGCGCCATAAGCTGGCGCGGGTATTGTGGATCCCGGTTGAGGGCGAGCGCACGATCCCACTGGCTGAGCGTCGGGTGGGTACGCCCCTGCTCTGGCAGCCAGACGCAGAAGAGGAGCAGCAGCTGCGCGCCGACTGGGAGGAGCTGATGGATATGATTGTGCTGGGGCAGGTCGAGCGTATTACCGCCCGCCACGGCGCCTGGCTGCAAATCCGTCCCAAAGCAGCCAACAACCGGGCGCTGACGGAAGCCGTAGGTGAGCATGGTGAACGCATTATGACGCTGCCGCGCGGCTTCTATCTTAAAAAGCACTTTACGGCTGCGCTGCTGGCGCGCCATTTTTTACTGTAATTCACTACACGCTCTCTTATACCGCACATTTTCCGACGTCTGGTTTTGCCAGCGTCCGCCAGCTAACGTTACACTCTTCAGTGTGCTGAGCAACCAGCAGGAAACGTGCCTGCTTGTCAAGCTAATGCACGCTATCTCTCGCTTTTTTAAGAATCATGCGATTACTTCGTCAGGTAAAAGCATTTATTACTACACTTTTGCAGTTGGAGCAGCTCAGGGAGCGGATAATGAAAGGGTTAGCGGGTGTAGCGGGTTTACTGCTGGCAGCGTCAGTGCTGAGCGGTTGCAGTAGTGACTATGTGATGGCAACAAAAGATGGCCAGATGATTATGACCGAGGGCAAGCCCTCGATCGATAAAGAGACCGGCCTGGTTGAGTACACCGATCGGCAGGGTCACGTTATGCAGATCAACGGTGATGAAGTTTCCACCATCATTGAACGTTAAGTGCCAGATTACCCGGCCTGCACGGCGTTTTCCTCCGTGCAGGCGATTTCCCGGAGTTTCCCCTCTTCCTTCCTCTGTGTCAGACAGGCTATAGTCCGAAAGGACAGAACATTCCGTTTCATAATGAAAAAAGGAAGCCGGCAATGCATTATCACCGTATCCCCCATAGTACGCTGGAAGTCAGTCAACTGGGGCTAGGCACGATGACGTTTGGTGAGCAAAACAGCGAAGCCGACGCCCACGAACAACTCGATTACGCTGTGAGCCAGGGCATCAATCTGATCGATACCGCAGAGATGTACCCGGTTCCGCCGCGTCCTGAAACCCAGGGATTAACTGAACAATACATTGGCAGCTGGCTGAAAAAGCGCGGCAGCCGCGATAAAGTGATCCTCGCCAGCAAAGTCGCCGGGCCGGTTCGCGGCAGCGACGCGCTGATCCGCCCGCATCAGGCGCTCGATCGCAAAAACATTCGCGAGGCGCTGGATGCCAGCCTGAAGCGTCTGAATACCGACTACCTCGATCTTTATCAGCTGCACTGGCCGCAGCGCCAGACTAACTACTTTGGCAAGCTCGGCTACGAGTACAGCGAAAGTACCGCGACCGTGACCCTGCTGGAGACGCTGGAAGCGCTGACCGAACAGGTGCGCGCCGGTAAGATCCGCTACATTGGCGTTTCGAATGAGACCGCCTGGGGCGTAATGCGCTATCTGCAGCTGGCTGAAAAACATGAACTGCCGCGGATTGTGACGATTCAGAACCCTTACAGTCTGCTGAACCGTAGCTTTGAGGTTGGGCTGGCCGAGATTAGTCAGCATGAAGGCGTGGAGCTGCTGGCTTACTCAAGCCTCGCATTTGGTACTCTGAGCGGCAAGTACCTGAATGGCGCGAAGCCCGCTGGCGCCCGCAACACGCTGTTCAGCCGCTTTACCCGTTACAGCAGTGAGCAGTCGCAACAGGCGATCGCCGCCTATGTCGACCTGGCAAAGCAGCATAATCTGGATCCATCGCAAATGGCCCTCGCCTATGTGCGCCAGCAGCCGTTCGTTGCCAGTACCCTGCTGGGCGCGACCACGCTGGAGCAGCTGAAAACGAATGTGGAGAGTTTTAATCTGACGCTGAACGCCGATGTGCTGGAAGCGCTGGAAACCATCCACCGGCAGTATACCTATCCCGCACCGTAATTTTTCAGGGTTATATGAATACGGCGGAGATTAACGCAAGGGCGTCATTAATGACGCCCTTTTTGATTGCGGTGAAATCGTATAAACGCAGGTGCATCGATACATACGCCAGGGTCGCATAAATGCGACCCCTACGGGAATGTTGAATCATGCGATGGGAATTCGCAGGGGCGTCATTAATGACGCCCTGTGAATGCACCAGGGTCGCATGAATACGACCCCTGCGGGAATTTTGAATCATGCGATGGGAATTCGCAGGGGCGTCATTAATGACGCCCTTTGAATGCACCAGGGTCGCATAAATGCGGCCCCTACGGGGATACGGGACGCGATTTCCACCACAGCAGCGCGATTGCGGCGGCAAATGCTATGCCAAAGCCTGTGCCGGTGGCAATCGCCGGGGCACCGAGCTTAATCGCCAGGGTATAGAGACCCAGCATCAGCAGCATGGCGCTATTCTCGCCGAGGTTCTGCACGGCAATTGCATTACCTGAACCCACGCTCGCCTTACCGCGCTCCTGCAGCAGTGCGTTGAGCGGCACCACAAAAAAACCGCCCAGGGCGCCGATCGCCATCAGCAGGAGATAAGCGTTCAGCAGCGTGGTTTGCAGCGAAAACAGCACCACCATCACTCCTATCAGCACCCCTGCCGGCATACAGCGCCGCACCGTCTGCAGCGTCACCAGCTTAGCCGCCGCCGCCGCGCCCAGTACAATTCCTATCGCTACCATGGCGTTGAGGGTGGTGGGCGTTTTGTTATCGGTAATGCCTAAGGCCACCGGCACCCAGAGCACCAGCAGGAAACGCAGCGTGACTCCTGCTCCCCAGAACAGACTGGTACCCAGCAGGGAAAAACGCGTCTCGCCGTTATGCCACAGCTGGCGTGCTGCACCGCTGAAGCTGCGCAGCATCCTGAGCGCATGCCAGCTCTGACCGGGACGCGCCGCGCTGAGGCGGGGAATGAAGAGATTGGCGACGACCGCCAGCGCGTAGGTCAGCGCACAGGCGGCCAGCGCCATCAGCAGATGCCAGTCCGCCAGTATCCCGCCCGCTACCGAACCGAGCAGAATGGCCGCGATGGTCGATGCCTCCATCAGCCCGTTGGCTTTCACCAGACGTTCACCGCTGGTGATTTCCGTCAGAATGCCATACTTCGCCGGCGAGTAAGCGGCCGCGCCGATGCCCACCAGCGTATAGCCGAGAAACGGATTAAAGCCGAAACAGATGGTCAGCGCACCCAGCAGCTTCAGACTATTCGCCAGCATCATCACCCGTCCTTTGGCGAAGCTGTCGGCCATCTGCCCGACAAACGGCGCCAGCAGAATATAGGTGGCGACAAACAGCATCTGCAGGACCGGCTGGCTCCAGTCGGGGTAGAACTGATTTTTCAGCACTGCCAGCGTGGCAAACAGCAGCGCGTTATCACCAAAAGCGGAAAAAAACTGCGCCACGATCACGGCAATCATACCGCGCGACAGCAGCGGAGCGCGGGCCTCCCCATGCTGGCTCATGCTCTCTCCTCTTCCGCCAGCTGCTTCAGGCTGACGTAGTCTGGCTTACCGCTGCCGAGCATCGGCAGCTGTTTCATGACGCGGATATCGCGCGGCACCGCCAGCTCTGGCGCACCGGTTTCACGCGCCGCCTGCAGCAGCTGCTCGCGCGTCAGCTCGCTGTCGGTGGTAAACAGCACCAGCGCTTCGCCGCGATTACCGTCCGGACGCAGCGAGGCGGCATGCTGTTTTTCACCGGAGGCTTTCAGCGCAATCTGTTCAACGCTCTCCAGCGACACCATCTCACCGGCTATCTTGGCAAAGCGCTTCGCCCGGCCCTGAATCTGACAAAAACCGCCTTCATCGAAACTGACAATATCACCGGTATCATACCAGCCCGCCTCCATCACACCTTCGCCGTTGTCCGCCACGGGCGGTTCCAGCACGCCGGGCGCGTCAACACGCAGATAGCCATTCATGATATTCGGGCCGCGCAGCTGCAGCCGGCCACCCTGCTCAATGCCCGGCACTGAAATCAGACGGGAATCCATGCCGGGCAGCAGACGGCCAACGGTATGCGTGCGGGCAGCCATCGGCACGTTGATCGCCACAACCGGCGCGCACTCGGTGACGCCATAGCCCTCAAGAATACGAATACCGTATTTCTCCATATAGAGCTGGCGCGTGCCTTCCTGCAGCTTCTCCGCACCGGCTACCACGTAGCGCAAACGGGCAAAATCATAGGGGCTGGCGAAGCGCGCGTAGTTACCCAGAAACGTTGACGTACCGAACAGAACGGTGCAGTTGCGGTCATAAACCAGCTCCGGCACGATGCGATAGTGCAGCGGACTGGGATAGAGGAAAACCTGCGCCCCGGTGAGCAGCGGCGTGAAGAGGCCCACCGTCAGGCCGAAGGCGTGAAACAGCGGCAGCGCTGACATAAAGCGATCGCGCGGCGTAAAGTCGGCCACGGTGCGGATCTGCTCCACGTTAGCCAGCAGGCTCTTATGAGAATGCACCACCCCTTTAGGATGGCCTTCCGAACCAGAGGTAAACAGCACCATCGCCGCCTCTTCCGGCTGCTGCGCCAGCTGTGCCCGGCGCGGCAGCAGCAGATGGCCAAGGATCCATAGCTTATCCTGCAGCGTTACCGTCTCTTTAAGATCTTCGAGGTAAATCCATTCGACTTCAGTCAGCCCCTGCGGCAGATGCCACAGGTTGCCTTTTTCCAGAAACTGGCGTGAGGTAAACACGGTTTTTACCTGCGAGGCGGTCAGCGCGGCACGCATGCCGCTGACGCCAGCCGTATAGTTGAGCATGGCCGGAACGCGCCCGCGCATGGATGCACCGAGGATCGCTGCAGCGGTCACGGTAGCATTAGGCAGCAGCAGACCAATATATTCTCCCTGCCGGCTGTAGCGCTCAAGAATACGTCCCACCCCGAGCGCCTTTTTCAGCAGCCCGGTGTAGCTGTCCGGCTGAAAATTCACATCTTCAATACAGGCTTTGGTCAGTCCGTAGCGGGTACGCGCGCTGAGAAAAGCTTCGTAGAGCGTTTCGCGCGGGCGCACCGCCATGCGCGCTTCCATCATAATATGGTGCAGGTGTTCACCTGCCAGCACGCGCCGGTCGCGGGCGCGTTTCGCCTCCGGCATCGGAATATGGGTCGCTGGCAGCACGCTCAGCGTAATTCGGGGAAACAGGCGACGCTTAAATACCCCGCCAAGACGGCCAAACGGCGTGTACTCCGCTCCCTCAATGCGCATCGGCACCACCGTCGCGCCCGATTTCGCCGCCACAAAGCCGGCACCGCTGTAGATCTTCATCAGCGACCCGGTCACGGTGATACGACCTTCCGGGAAAATCACCACCGGGCGGCCGGTGTTAATCATGCGAACCAGATGTTTGATCGACATCGGCTTAGTGGGATCGAGCGGGACAAAGTCGATAATCGGTTTCAGCAGGCGCATATACCAGCGGGTGCTGATAGCAGAATAGACCGCAAATACCGGCCTGATCGGTAAAAACAGCGCAACCAGCACGCCATCCAGAAAGGACATATGATTAGGCGCGATCAGCACTTTCTCTTTATGCAGCGCCGTAAGATCGCCGCGCAGCTCCACGCGCCATAGCAGGCGACAGAGAGTGCGCAAAAGGGTAAATAGCATGCCAGCTCCTTAGCAAGGTCAAAAATGGTAATTACCTTGCAGGATTTGCCGGGCGGCGACAAGTACAGAGCAGAATTAAAGCGGAGTCCCTGACAAACAGCGATGCGGGGCCGCAAAAAAAAGATAAAAAAAACCCACGCGTCTGCGTGGGTCGGTGCAACCGAACAGGGTTATACCTGCAGTGCAGGTATCGCTGCCGCAGCAGCCGATCTTCACACCAATCATACCTCTGGGATCGCTATCGTCGCGCAGCAGCCTGCGAAATAACAGCGGCTAAACGCAACCGTATTCAGCGAAATGCAACCAGGTATGAACAGCGCATCCTGCTGGTTACATTTTGATTTAGCTAGGATTTATCTGGCGGTGGCTTGCTGTAAAGCGCATCCGGCGCAATGTTCATGTGCTTCAGCACCGGTCCCATAATATTGCCGAAGATGGGCGCGGCCACCGAGCCGCCGAAGTGATCGCCCGCGGTCGGATGGTTGATCATCACTACCAGCGCCACCTCCGGATGGCTGGCTGGCGCGATCCCGGCGGTATAGTTCACGTAACCGCCATCATATTTGCCGCTGCTGCCCATCTTCTCTGCGGTACCGGTTTTGGTCGCCAGGCGATAACCTGGTACCGCAGCCTTGATACCGGTGCCGCCCGGCAGCACGTCACTCTCCAGCATATGCACCACGGTCTGTACAATCTGCGGATTGGCTACCTGTTTGCCCAGCACCGGTGGCGTGACTTTGGTTATCGACAGCGGACGATAAACGCCAAACGAGCCCAGCGTGGCATATTCGCGCGCAATCTGCAGCGGCGTCACGCGCAGGCCGTAACCAAAGGAGAAGGTTGCACGTTCAATGTCCGCCCAGCGCTCGCGATGCAGCGGAAAGTAGCCCACGCTCTCACCGGTTAATCCCAGTCCGGTAGGCTTGCCGAGACCAAATGCCTGATAGGTGTTGACCAGCGCTTCCGCCGGCATCGCCAGCGCAATATGCGATACGCCGATATCACTCGATTTTTGCAAAATGCCGGTCATGGTGAGACGCGGCCAGTGGCCGACGTCACGGATAAGATGGCCATTGACGCTGTAGGGCGTGGTATCAATCACCGAGTCAGGCCTGACCAGATGGCGCTCCAGGCCCTCCATCACCACCAGCGGTTTGACCGTTGAGCCGGGTTCAAAGCTGTCATTGATGGCGACGTTACGCATCTGGGCGGGTGTCGCCTTGTCAAAATTATTCGGGTTGAATGAGGGATACGATGCCATTGCCAGAATTTCACCGGTATCGATCTTCACCAGCACCGCGGCGCCGGAGTCCGCTTTATTCAGCAGCACGCCGTCACGCAGCCTGCTATAAAGGGTAAACTGATCAAACTTGTCGATGCTGAGCTGCACCGTGGGCGGCTGCTTCGGCGGCTCATAATCGATCATCGAAATGATATTGCCCTCGCCATCCTGGCGATAGACCTCTTTGCCTGGCTCGCCCTGCAGCACCCGATCAAACCCTTTCTCCAGCCCGTTAAGCCCGTTGCTGTCAGCTCCCACAATGCCAATCAGCGGCGCAGCCGCTTCACTCATCGGATAAAACCGGCTGTCGTTATAGACCGAGCTGATCCCTTTCAGGTGCAGTTTGGCGATATCTTTGGCGATCCCCAGCTCAATCTTACGTCCCAGATAGAGAAACCGCTTTTTCGGGTTAGCCGTAATCTGCGCCTGCAGATCTTCCGGCCGCATGCTGAGCGCCGCCGCCAGATAGCCCCACTTTGCACTGCTGAAGTCGGGATTCGCCTCCAGCACCCGTTTAGGATCGGCAATGATGTCGCGCGACGGTACACTCAGCGCCAGCGCCTGGCCGTCGCGATCCAGCAGCGTGCCGCGATTCGTGGGCAGCGTAACGGTGCGCAGCGAGCGCTGATCCGCTTCATGCTCCAGCATCGGATGGTTGATCAGCTGCAGATCGCCGACGCGGGCGAGCAGCAGTCCCATACAGGTCAGCACGCCCAGACAGATCAGACGAAAACGAAACGGGTTAAACGGGGCTTTAATCTGGTCTTTACCCAGAAATTTTTTAATCGGAGGCATAGCATTCCGCTGCGGTGAGAGTCGTTATCCAGACTGGTTATCGGCTGTTATAAAGAAAGGCCTGGCAAGTTGACAGGAAAACTGTGTTTCAGTTATTTGCAGAGATGACGGACAAAAAAAACCTGCGCATCTGCGCAGGTTGGTGTAATCAAGAAAACGTTTTGATGTTCACCCATCAATACCTCTGGGACCCTGACTGTAGCAAGCCAGCTGACAGCCCTGCACCTGCTTAAACGCAACAGTTGCCCGCAAAATGTAACCAGCGGTGAGATTGTTAGTGGTTTGTGCAACCGTGATGTTTTCTGACTTCGACCAGGCAGCTCATGGCGTTCGGTCCCTGCGTCAGGGAAGAGGTCCCGATATCCAGCGTCAGTACGTTCGGGTTGCCGGCGCGATCCCACGGCTGCCACGTGCCGCCAAAGCCGGGATCGAACCATGCACCGGTCGCGATAATCAGTACGCCCGGCGCGACGCCGTCGGTCAGGCGCACGCCGGCCAGCATACGGCCGCGCGCATTGCTTACCTCAACCACCTCCCCGTCGGCAATGCCGCGCTGCGCGGCATCCTGCGGATGCATCGACAGCGTCTCATGCCCGGCAGTTTTATTGGCCTGAACGGCAGGGGTTGCATCCAGCTGGCTGTGCAGCCGGTCGGCAGGCTGCACTGAGATCATATGCAGCGGATAGTCGCTGCTCAGCGGCGCACCCAGCCACTCCTGCGGCTCACACCAGGTGGGATGACCCGCGAAGTCATCCAGCTGATAGTCCGCAATGGTCTGGCAAAAGAGCTCAATTTTGCCGCTGGCGGTGGCGATGGGATGCGCCTGCGGATCGGCGCGAAACTCCTCCATAAAGATATAGGGTTTCCCGCCCTCGGGGATCTCCACAAACCCGCGCTCCCAGAACTCACTGAAGGCCGGGAAAGCGATACCGCGCCGCGCATGTGCCTGTGCGCACTGCTGATAAAGATGCTCAATCCACTGCATCTCGTTGCGCCCTTCCGTGAAGCGGTCGCGATAACCGAGGCGATCGGCGATGTCAGCAAAAATATCGAAGTCGTTGCGTGCCTGATGCTGTGGCCTGACTGCCTGGTGCATCGCCAGCACAAAGCGATCGCGCGACGATCCGCCAATATCGTTGCGCTCCAGCGTGGTTGTCACCGGCAGCACAATGTCCGCCATCTGCGCCGCAGGCGTCCAGACAATATCCTGCACAATCACCGTATCGGGTCGCTGCCAGCCGGCGACCAGCCGGTTAAGCTGCTGGTGATGATGAAACGGATTACCGCCCGCCCAGTGCACCAGATGGATATCAGGATAGTGCAGCGTCTCACCGCAGAAGTCGTAAGGTTCGCCTGGCTGCAGCAGCATGTCGCTGATGCGCGCTACCGGAATCGCCAGATTGGCCGGATTAGGCCCGGTGCTCATCATCGGCGCCGGTCCCTCCTGACGCGGATTGCCTACGCTGTTCATTGAGCCATGCCCGAATGAGAAGCCTGCGCCCGGCAGGCCCGGCTGACCCAGCATGCAGGAGAGCGCAATCATCATCCAGTAGGGCTGCTCACCGCGGTGGGCGCGCTGCACGGAGTAAGCGCTGGTCATAAAGCTGCGCCTGCCCGCCAGCTGCTGTGCCAGCTGTGCGATACGTGCGGCCGGAATAGCGGTAATGGCGCTCGCCCAGGCTGCGGTTTTTGCCACGCCGTCGCTTTCGCCCAGCAGGTAAGCGCGCAGCTGCGGCCAGCCGGTGCAGTGCGTAGCGAGGAAGGTGTCGTCAGTGGCGCCGTTGCGCAGGATCTCATAGCCCAGCGCCAGCATCAGCGCGACATCGGTATTGGGGCGAATCGGGATCCATTCGGCGTTTAGCCACGCCGGACAGTCATCGCGCTGCGGGCTGATGTTGATTACCGGAGTGCCCCTGGCGCGCAGCTGCTCCAGCGCCGGCTTCAGGCTGTGCTGCCCCGCTCCGCCGGACGCGACCTGCGCATTTTTCAACGCCAGGCCACCAAAGGCGACAAAAATCTCCGCATGCTCCACCACCTGCGGCCAGTCGGTTACGCGCCCGGTCAGCGGCATGTAAGTGCCAATCACATAGGGCAGGAAGAACTGGGCGGCGCCCCAGCTGTAGTTGCCCTGCTGATCGACCCCGCCGCCGCCCTGAAAATAGAAACGCCGCACCAGCGTCCGCGCATGGTTCACCCGTCCGGCCGAGGACCAGCCGTATGAGCCGGTAAAAATGCCGGCTGCCCCGTAGCGTTCACGTACGCGACGGTTCTCTTCCGCCACCAGATCGAGCGCGGTGTCCCAGCTGACCGGCACAAAGTCTTCACGCCCGCGCAGGGTGCGATCGCTGTTCTCGCGCGATTTCAGCCACGAGCGGCGCACCATTGGCTGGCGGATACGCCTGTCGGAGTAAACCAGCTCGGGGATGGTGTGGATCATCGGTGAAGGATCGGTATCGGCAAAGAAAGGTTCGCAGCCTGTCAGGCGACCATCTTCCGTCACGGCGGTAAAAGCGCCCCAGTGCGCCAGGTGCGGCACGCGTGTTTTCATGAGAGTGTCCGGCAGATAAACAGAGAATGCGCGGCAGCATAGCATGAGGCTGCACTCCGCCAGAAGCCTGCCTGTGAGCGGCTGATTTTCCGCGCTTTTGCGACAACGCTGGCATTCTGATCGCTTGCGGCCCAGGGGCTTTTCCGTAACACTGATGCGATGTGTAAACGTTTTCCCTGGATGTCGATAATTGCATGGCTACCATAAAGGATGTTGCCCGTATGGCCGGGGTGTCGGTTGCGACCGTTTCCCGTGTTATCAATAACTCTCCCAAAGCCAGCGAAGGTTCACGCCTCGCGGTAACCCAGGCGATGGAGCAGCTGCAGTATCACCCTAACGCCAATGCGCGCGCGCTGGCACAGCAATCTACTGAAACGCTGGGGCTGGTGGTGGGTGATGTATCCGACCCTTTTTTTGGCGCGATGGTAAAAGCGGTGGATGAAGTGGCAGGCGAGACCGGCAACTTTCTGCTGATTGGTAACGGTTACCATAATGAACAAAAAGAGCGGCAGGCGATTGAGCAGCTGATGCGCCATCGCTGCGCGGCGCTGGTGGTGCATGCCAAGAAAATCCCGGCAGACGATCTGGAGATGCTGATGCGTCAGGTGCCGGGTATGGTGCTGCTGAACCGGCTGATCCCGGGCTTTGAGTCACGCTGTATTGCGCTTGACGATCGCTATGGCGCCTGGCTCGCCACCCGGCATCTTATTCAGCAGGGCCATACGCACATCGCTTTTATCTGCTCCACGCACACCATTTCTGATGCAGAGGATCGCCTGCAGGGCTATTACGATGCGCTGCGGGAACACGGCCTGCCCTGTAACGACCGCCTGGTGGCCTGGGGTGAGCCTGATGAAACAGGCGGTGAGCAGGCGATGACGGAGCTGCTGGGCCGCGGCAAGTCTCTGACGGCCGTCGCCTGCTATAACGACTCGATGGCTGCTGGCGCGCTGGCGGTGCTAAGTGATAACGGCATCCGCGTACCAGAGGAGATGTCACTGATCGGGTTTGATGATGTGCTGGTGTCACGTTACGTGCGTCCGCGCCTTACTACCGTGCGCTATCCTATTGTCACTATGGCGCAGCAGGCGGCACAGCTGGCGCTGGCGCTGGCGCACGGCAGCGAGCTGCCTGAAGTCACTAATATGTTCAGTCCGACGCTGGTGCGGCGTCACTCAGTGGGTGGGCCTGGATAAGTGATGCGCTGTACAGCGCGCTAAGCAGCGCGGGGCTGGGCGCTAAGCAGCGCAGGGCTGGACGCTGAGCAGAGCTGAGCGCTGAGCAGCGCGGGGCTGGTTGCGGCAGCGCGTGACGCCGGAGGGGTTCCGCCCGCCAGGCTTCTGGCAGTTTCAGCGGCATCTCCGCACGCGGACGGGCTAAGGGGCGGGTGGGCGCGCCCCTTAGCAATCCGCGCCCCGCGCCGTCCTCGCGAATTCCCGGACTTATCCCTCCGGCCTTAACGGACCGCGCGGATTCGCTCCTGCTCAGCCCGCGCTCTCGCCGGCGTCCTGCCGGCTCGCCCTGGCCGTCACTCTGCGCCCGGCGCTGCGGATAGCGCCCCCTCCCCGCCTGCTAATTCATTTTTTTCATTTTTAAAAGTGGCGAAGCCTGAAGCTCAGGCGCAGGGCTGCCAGCCATAAAATCCCACCATGAAAGAGAAAAAAGCAGCAGCCGGGGGAAGCGCCATCCGGGTCCGCCGAGGGAGGGCACGATTCCGGGATGAGCCGACAGGACGTCGGCGAAAGGGCGCGGTGAGCAGGAGCGAATGGCGGCCGATCCCATGGAAGCGGGCGTGAGCGAGGGAACCGCGCAGCGGCGGGCGGGGCTGGCGCAGGGCCGGGGAGTGCAGAGGGCGCGGCCAGGCGTCCTCTGCCCGGTCGCCGTGCCGGGGCACAGGCTGCTGCCGCAGCTGACGGCGAACGGAACCGGCCCCGGGGCAGCAGCACGCGGCTGTGCGCTAAGCAGCGCGGGGCACTGGAGGGGTTCCGCCCGCCAGGCTTCTGGCAGTTTCAGCGGCATCTCCGCACGCGGACGGGCTAAGGGGCGGGTGGGCGCGCCCCTTAGCAATCCGCGCCCCGCGCCGTCCTCGCGAATTCCCGGACTTATCCCTCCGGCCCTAACGGACCGCGCGGATTCGCTCCTGCTCAGCCCGCGCTCTCGCCGGCGTCCTGCCGGCTCGCCCTGGCCGTCACTCTGCGCCCGGCGCTGCGGATGGCGCCCCCCTCCCCGCCTGCAAATCCTTCATTTTGTTTTTTAAAAGTGTTGTGGTGTGGTCTGAAGCGTTTTCACGAAACCTTCAGCCATAAAAAATTTAAGGAAGAGAAAAAAAGCAGCAGCAGCGGGAAGCGCCATCCGGGTCCGCCGAGGGAGGGCACGGTTCCGGGATGAGCCGACAGGACGTCGGCGAAAGGGCGCGGTGAGCAGGAGCGAATGGCGGCCGGTCCCGGGGAAGCGGGCGTGAGCGAGGGAACCGCGCAGCGGCGGACGGGGCTGGCGCAGGGCCGGGGAGTGCAGAGGGCGCGGCCAGGCGTCCTCTGCCCGGTCGCCGTGCCGGAGCAAAGGCAGCTGCCGCAGCTGACGGCGAACGGAACCAGCCTCGGGGCCCCGTAGCGAACGGAACCAGCCCCCGGGCCCCGCAGCGAACGGAACCGGCGCCCGCGCCCGTGGCGAACGGAACCAGCTCCCGTCACAGATCCTGCTTATACACCCTCACCCGCTCGGCGGGAAACTCCAGCGCTTCGCAGACATACTCCCAGCCGTGCCGCTCGTAGTAGCCGGAAAACGTTGACCAGAGCCAGATACGCGCGTGGCCGCGATCGCGGGCGAAATCGATCACGTGCTGCTGCAGCGCCTCGCTCACGCCCTGACCGCGTGAGGCGGGATCGACATAGAGCGCTGCCGCCCACGGCCAGAGATCCTGGCGGCTGATCAGATCGCAGCGCCAGAAACCGATAGTGCCCAGCGGAATATCGTGCGCGTCCAGTGCGACAAACGTCACCGGCAGATCGGCACCGTTCAGGCTGCTGCGCACGACACTGTGATAAAACTCACGCGTTGTGCCATCGCCAAACGCCTGCCACAGCCAGTCAGTTATCTGACTGGCGTGATGCGGCACGCTGCTGAGCGGCAAAATACGCATCAGTTCAGCTCCAGCGCCAGCAGCTCCTGAATCGTCTGCGCGCGGCGGATCTCACGCACGCTGCCGTTTTCAAATAGCACTTCCGGGATCAGCGGGCGGCTATTGTAGTTAGAGGACATGGACGCGCCGTAAGCACCAGTGTCGTGAAACACCAGATAGTCGCCAGGCTGCACCGCAGGCAGCGCGCGGGTCTCCACCTTGCCGCCCTCCTGCTGGGTAAACACATCGCCTGATTCACACAGCGGCCCGGCCACCACGCTCTCCTGCGTGACTGCCTCCGGCGTGCTGCCATCGGCTGGCAGCACCGAAATATGGTGATAGCTGCCATACATAGCCGGACGCATCAGATCGCTGAAGCCTGCATCAACCAGCACAAAGTGGCGACTGCCCATCGCTTTAACCGCCCGTACCTGTGAAACCAGTACGCCCGATTCAGCCACCAGGAAGCGTCCCGGCTCAATTTCCAGCTTTACCGGATGCCCGAGGTGGTCGGCAATGCGATCGCGCGCGCGGCTCCAGAGGCCAAAGTAGTGGTCGGTATCGATCGCTTCTTCATCAAAGCGGTAGGGAACAGAGAGCCCGCCGCCGGCTGAGATGGCGCTGAGATCCTGACCAAACGCAATCACCTGATCGACCATGGCGTCACACACCTGCTGCAGATGCGCATAATCCACGCCGGAGCCGATATGCATGTGCAGCCCCACCAGCTGCAGACCGTGCTGCTGAATCGCAGCCAGCGCCAGCGGCAGATCGCCATACCAGATGCCGTGCTTGCTGTTTTCGCCGCCGGTATTGGTTTTCTGGCTGTGACCGTGACCAAAACCAGGATTGATACGCAGCCACACTTTATGGCCCGGCGAACGCGCGCCCAGCTGGTGCAGCATATCTACCGAACCGGCGTTTACCGGTACCTGCAGCTCAGCCACGCGCTGAAGCGTCGGCAGATCCAGCAGGTCCGCCGTAAACACAATGTCCTCACCGCCCGGTTCAAATCCCGCCGCCAGCGCGCGTTCAATTTCACCCAGCGAGACGGAATCGACTTTTACCCCGGCCTGACGCATCAGGCGCAGAATATGAATGTTTGAGCAGGCTTTCTGCGCAAAGCGCACCACATCAAACTGGCTGAGCTGCGCAATACGCTGCTGAATAATGGCGGCGTCATAGGCCCAGAACGGACCGCTGTAGCGCTGCGCCAGCGGCAGCAGATGGGTAGCGTTAAGCGCAGATTCGGTGGTGTCTAACGGACGTGGCATAACAATTCTCCTGTACTGTTGCCCTCATTTAGCCACACCACATTAATTCACAGAAATATCTGTTTTAGCGGCAGCTATGCAAATATGATATGCCTTTAATGGAGGAGCGATGGCGAACATCAACTGGCGGCATATTGAGATTTTCCATGCGGTGATGACCAGTGGCAATCTGACGCAGGCCGCCGCGCTGCTGCACACTTCGCAGCCCACCGTCAGCCGTGAGCTGGCGCGTCTGGAGCAGCAGCTGGGACTGACGCTGTTTGAGCGGGTGCGCGGTCGTCTGCAGCCCACGATGCAGGCGCTGAGTCTGTTTGAAGAGGTGCAGCGCTCCTGGTACGGACTGGACCGGATTCTCGATGCGGCGGAAGGATTACGGCAGTTCCGGCATGGCGAGCTGTCGGTGGCCTGCCTGCCGGTATTTTCCCAGTCGCTGCTGCCGCCTCTGCTGCAGCCCTTTATGCAGCGCTATCCGCAGGTGAATCTGAACATCATTCCGCAGGAGTCGCCGCTGCTGGAGGAGTGGCTGTCGGCGCAGCGCTACGATCTTGGCCTGACTGAGACACAGCATGCGCCATCCGGCACGGAACGCCTCTCGCTGCTGACCTGCGATGAAGTGTGCGTTTTGCCGCCGCAGCATCCGCTCTGTCAGCGTGATGTGCTGACACCTGCCGATTTCCATCAGCAGAATTTTGTCAGCCTGTCGCGGCATGACAGCTATCGTCAGCTGCTGGATGCGCTGTTTCTGGAACAGAAGGTTGAGCGACGGCTGGTGCTGGAGACGCACAGCGCCGCGTCGGTATGCGCGATGGTGCGCGCCGGGGTTGGCTTATCGATTGTAAATCCGCTCACCGCGCTGGATTACGCGGCGAGCGGCGTGGTGATGCGGCGTTTCAGTATCAGCGTGCCGTTTACCGTGAGCCTGATCCGCCCTCAGCACCGGCCCGCCTCTGCGCTGGTTGACCGCTTCTGCCACCACCTGCAGCAGCAGGTGGCAGCATTTCCGGGGCTTATCGCCGCGCAGCTTGATCAGACGCGGACCGTATCGCCCTGACCGTTAGCGTTGCGGAAGGTGATGACACACACCACCAGGCCGACAGCGGCGATGGCGGCAGCCGCAACCGGCACTGCCGTCAGGCCGTAGCCGCGCGCAATAACGGCGCCGCCTACCCAGGCACCCAGCGCGTTACCCACGTTAAAAGCAGCGATGTTGAGCGTGGAAACCAGGTTCGGTGCCTCTTTGCCGTGGCGCACCACGTTGATCTGCAGGCCGGGTACAGTGGCAAACGTCGCCATGGCCCACAGGAACAGCGTAATTTCAGCCAGCCAGAGCGCATGGCTGGTCCAGCTGAAGAGCAGTGAGAACAGCGCAATCAGTGAGAAGCTGAGGATCAGGCTGAAAGAGACTTTCCAGTCCGCCAGCTTGCCGCCAATGATATTACCTGCCGTCAGGCCGGCGCCAATCAGGAACAGCGTCCAGCTCACGCCGCGGTCGCTGATGCCGGTGACCTGAAGCAGCAGCGGCGCAATATAGCTGAACAGCGCAAACATCGCCGCGGCAAAGCAGACCGTCATCAGCAGCGACAGCCAGAGTCGTCCGTTGGCCAGCGCACTAATCTCACTGGCCAGATGAACCGGCTTCTCTTCTTTATTTGCCGGCAGGCTGACAATCAGGGCGATAAACGCCAGAATGCCGATAATCGCCACGCCCCAGAAGGTGGCACGCCAGCCAAACAGCTGACCAAACCAGGTGCCAAGCGGCACGCCAAGCACGTTTGCCAGCGTCAGCCCGGTAAACATCAGCGCCACCGCTGACGCCTGACGGCCGGGCGCCACCAGGCTTGCGGCCACTACCGATCCAATGCCAAAGAACGCGCCGTGGCAGAGTGCGGTGACCACACGCGCCAGCATCAGCAGGTTATAGCTATAGGCCAGCGCGCAGAGCACGTTACCGATAATAAAGATCACCATCAGCAGACTCAGCGTGCGCTTGCGCGGCAGGCTGGCGGTCAGCAGCGCCATAATCGGCGCGCCAATCGCCACGCCGAGCGCGTAACCGCTGATCAGCCAGCCGGCTGAAGGAATCGACACCTGCAGATCGCCTGCCACTTCCGGCAGCAACCCCATGATGACAAACTCCGTGGTGCCAATGGCGAACGCACTCAGCGCCAGCGCCAGTAATGCAACAGGCATAACACACTCTCCCAAGATAATTTTGCAGGCGGGTCGTACTGCGAACACAGCACGGTAAAACAGAACGCTTATTAATATTTGAACTGCGTCACGCTGCATTAAAACACAGCCCTGGCAGCGCAACCACCCTGTGCGCCGCAAGGCTATATTGCCGGCGCGGCAATAATCAGCGCCGGTCCGGCTTGTGGCGCGGTGGCGGATAGTGATAGCGTTGCCCGGTTTTCAGCCGGCGGAAGCGGGTAACGGTCAGAACGCAGCGCGCAGGTGAGCGCCCCACAGGAGAAAAAAGAGATGCGCTGGATAATTGCGCTGGCGGCGTGCTGCCTCAGCGGCTGCTCGGTTGGACACTATGAATACAGTAAAGAAGCTGCGCGCCGGGTGGATATGACCGTTACCGGTATTCCCACCATTCTTGGGGTCGGCACGCTGGGCACGACTATCCCGCTCACCGCCGACTACAGCCTGACGGCGGCACACGTGGCGAAATACTCACTCTACCGGGTGAAAGCCTGGCACCCCGACTGCGATCTCGCCGTGGTTTACCATAAAAACCGGGCGGGCAACCTGCCGCCGGCGTTCCGTAACGGCCACATTGGCGATCGCGTAAATCTTTATGGCTATAGCTTTATCTCTGCCCTGCCGGTCGCCTCCAGCGGAGAGAACCTGGTGAATACCACGCTGGTAAACAGCTGGAACAAAGCAAACTGTGTGGTGGTGGCGGCCAGTGCTGGCGTAGTGAAAGGTATGTCAGGCGGCGCAGTCTATAACGCCAGTGATGACACGCTGGCTGGGGTGATCACAGGATACAGCCGGCGGATCGATGATAACCAAAGCGGAAAAACGCTGTATAGCGATGTGGCACTCTACATACCCTATGCGCGTTTTCAGACGTGGCTGGCAGAGGCGATTGCGCCGTGATAACTGCTGCCCGACTCTCCCCTGCGGGAGAGAGACGGGCAGCGCCTGCTGTTACTTCGCCGTCGGGCGCAGCGCCGGGAACAGGATCACATCGCGAATGGTGTGGCTGTTGGTAAACAGCATCACCATACGGTCGATACCGATACCGAGGCCAGCCGTTGGCGGCAGTCCGTGCTCCAGCGCGGTGACGTAATCTTCATCGTAGAACATCGCTTCATCATCGCCGGCATCTTTTGCATTCACCTGCTGCAGGAAACGCTCTGCCTGATCTTCAGCGTCGTTCAGCTCTGAGAAGCCGTTACCGATCTCGCGACCACCAATAAAGAACTCAAAGCGATCGGTGATTTCCGGGTTCTCATCATTACGGCGCGCCAGCGGTGAAACCTCTGCCGGGTATTCGGTGATGAAGGTTGGCTGAATCAGATGGGCTTCCGCCGTCTCTTCAAAGATCTCCGTTACCACGCGGCCCAGACCCCAGCTTTTTTCCACTTTGATATGCAGCGCACTGGCGATCGCTACCGCTTTATCAAAGTCTTCCAGGTCAGCCAGGTCCGTTTCCGGACGATATTTTTTGATCGCTTCACGCATCGTGAGCTTCTCAAAAGGCTTACCGAAGTCAAAGGTATGTTCGCCATAGGCCACTTCAGTGGTGCCCAGTACGTCCTGCGCCAGCGTGCGGAACAGGCTTTCGGTCAGCTCAATCAGATCTTTGTAATCTGCATACGCCATATAGAGTTCCATCATGGTGAACTCAGGATTATGGCGCGGCGAGATGCCTTCGTTACGGAAGTTACGGTTGATCTCAAACACGCGATCGAAGCCGCCTACAACCAGACGCTTCAGATAAAGCTCCGGCGCAATACGCAGATACATATCGATATCCAGCGCATTGTGATGGGTGATGAAAGGACGCGCAGAAGCGCCGCCCGGGATCACCTGCATCATTGGCGTTTCCACTTCCATAAAGTCGCGGTTTACCATGAACTGGCGAATACCCGCCATGATTTTCGAGCGTACCTGGAAGGTGTGGCGCGATTCATCGTTGGAGATGAGATCAAGATAGCGCTGACGATAGCGCGTCTCCTGGTCAGCCAGGCCGTGAAACTTGTCCGGCAGCGGACGCAGCGCTTTGGTCAGCAGGCGCAGTTCTGAGATATGGATTGAAAGCTCGCCGGTTTTGGTTTTGAACAGCTTACCGCGTGCACCCAGAATATCGCCCAGATCCCACTTCTTGAACTGCTCGTTATAGACTCCTTCCGGCAGATCGTCACGTGAAACGTAGATCTGGATCTGACCGCCAACATCCTGCAGCGTGGCAAACGACGCTTTACCCATGATGCGGCGCGTCATCATACGACCGGCAACGCTCACTTCCACGCCCAGCGCTTCCAGCTCTTCGTTGCTCTTGTCGTCATAGCTGGCGTGCAGCCGATCGGAGGTGGTGTCACGACGGAAATCGTTGGGAAACGCCACGCCCTTTTCACGCAGCGCGCTGAGTTTTTCGCGACGCGCTTTCAGTTCATTATTTAACTCAAGTGCGGCGTCAGCGTTCTGCGGTTGTTGTTCAGACATGTCGGTTCCTTATAGCCCTGCTTTTAAACTTGCTTCAATAAAACGATCCAGATCGCCATCCAGCACCGCCTGAGTATTGCGGGTCTCTACGCTGGTGCGCAGATCTTTGATGCGGGAGTCATCCAGCACGTAAGAACGAATCTGGCTGCCCCAGCCGATATCCGATTTGTTCTCTTCTGCGGCCTGCTTGTCAGCATTTTTCTTCTGCATCTCATATTCATAGAGCTTGGCTCGCAGCTGTTTGAAGGCCTGGTCTTTGTTCTTGTGCTGTGAACGGTCGTTCTGACACTGCACCACAATGTTGGTCGGCAGGTGGGTAATACGCACCGCAGACTCCGTTTTGTTAACGTGCTGACCGCCCGCACCTGATGCGCGGTAGACGTCAATGCGCAGATCGGCCGGGTTGATATCGATATCGATATTGTCATCCACTTCCGGATAGATAAACACCGAACTGAACGAGGTGTGACGACGGCCGCCGGAGTCAAACGGACTCTTGCGCACCAGGCGATGGACGCCGGTTTCCGTACGCAGCCAGCCGTAGGCGTAGTCACCAATCACCTTGATGGTGGCGGATTTGGTGCCCGCAACTTCGCCTTCCGACTCTTCAATGATCTCGGTTTTAAACCCTTTGGCTTCTGCCCAGCGCAGATACATGCGCAGCAGCATGCTGGCCCAGTCCTGCGCTTCCGTACCGCCGGAGCCTGCCTGAATATCCATGTAGCAGTCGGCGCTGTCATACTCGCCTGAGAACATGCGGCGGAATTCCAGCTCACCCAGCTTTACTTCCAGCGCGTCGAGCTCAACCACGGCTTCGTTGAAGGTTTCTTCATCGTCCGCTTCAACCGCCAGCTCCAGCAGGCCCTGCACATCTTCCAGGCCCTGGTGCATCTGATCGAGGGTTTCAACGACGGCTTCGAGCGACGCGCGCTCTTTGCCGAGCGCCTGCGCGCGTTCAGGTTCATTCCAGACGTCCGGCTGCTCCAGCTCGGCGTTTACTTCTTCAAGACGTTCTTTCTTGGCATCGTAGTCAAAGATACCCCCTAAGAACGCCACTGCGCTCGCTAAGGTCCTGGATACGATTTTTGACCGGATTAATTTCAAACATGGCTTTTCAGTCTTTTTTGGCGATACGGTGAGAAAAGATAAAGTAACGCATGAGTTTACCCGAAAGCGCGCGCGGTTTGTAGCGGCGCGCGCGGTCAGAGCGGCCAGATATGATCGATTATCAGCTGCACGGAACGGTTACCGCGATACTCGTTGATATCCAGCTTATAGGCCAGCTCAACCTGCCGCACGCTGGTGTCCGGCCAGAGGCGGGTATCAACATTAAACGCGATACCGTCCAGCAACGGTCCGCCGCCGAGCGGTTCCACCATCACCTTCAGGTGACGCTCGCCCACCAGCCGCTGCTGCAGCAGTTTAAATTTGCCGTCAAACACCGGTTCCGGGAATGCCTGTCCCCACGGCCCCGCCTCACGCAGCATTTCAGCGGTATGCAGGCTGAACTCCTGCGCGTGCAGCTCACCGTCAGACCAGACCACGCCCTGCAGCGCTTCTCCATCGAGCCACTCATCAATCAGCGCGGCAAAGCGCTCGCGAAACGCGTCATACTTATCCGTTTCCAGCGAGAGTCCCGCCGCCATCGCATGGCCGCCGAACTTGATAATCAGCCCCGGATAGAGCGTATCCAGCCGCTCCAGCGCGTCACGCAGGTGCAGTCCGGCGATTGAGCGACCCGATCCTTTTAGCGTGCCATCGCCCGCGGGCGCAAACGCAATGACCGGCCGGTGAAAACGCTCTTTCAGGCGCGATGCGAGGATCCCGACCACCCCCTGGTGCCATTCGGGGTGATAAAATGCCAGGCCCAGCGGCAGGTCGCTATGCTGACGCTCCAGCGCATCGCACAGCGCCAGCGCTTCGCTTTTCATGCCCTGTTCAATTTCTTTGCGCGTCTGGTTCAGCGCATCCAGCTCGCTGGCCAGCATGCGCGCCTGCGCAATATCCTCGGTCAGCAAGAGCGCCACGCCAACCGACATATCGTCAAGCCGCCCCGCCGCGTTAAGACGCGGGCCAACGGCAAAGCCGAGATCGCTGGCTGCCAGCTGACGCGCATCGCGGTTTGCGATCTCCAGCAGCGCCCGAATACCGGCGCGGCATTTACCGGCGCGAATGCGGCTCAGCCCCTGCCACACCAGAATGCGATTGTTCGCATCCAGCGGCACCACGTCCGCTACGGTGCCGAGCGCGACCAGATCGAGCCACGCGGCCAGATTGGGTTCGCTGCGCTGGGGGGTAAACCAGCCCTGCTCGCGCAGATGCGCGCGCAGCGCCAGCATCAGGTAGAATGCCACGCCGACGCCTGCCAGCGCGCGCGACGGAAAAGCGCTGTCGCTGAGGTTAGGATTAACAATAGCGTCGGCGGCCGGCAGCGTTTCGCCCGGCAGATGGTGATCGGTGATCAGGACCGGGATGCCGTGCGCTGACGCCGTTTCGACGCCCGCGTGCGAGGAGATGCCGTTATCCACGGTGAGGATCATCTCCGCGCCGCGCGCACGCGCCTGCTCCACCACTTCCGGACTCAGGCCATAGCCATCGTCAAAGCGGTTAGGCACCAGGTAGTCCACGTTGCCGCCCATGCTGCGCAGCGCCAGCACGGTCAGTGCGGTGCTGGTCGCGCCGTCGGCGTCAAAATCGCCGACGACCATAATGCGCTGGCCGCCCGTAAGCATCCGGTGCAGCAGCGCAACCGCAGCCTCTATACCGCCGAGGCTCTGCCACGGCAGCAGATATTTTGCCCCGCGCTCCAGCTCTGCTGCGGTTTTAACGCCGCGATGCAGATAGAGACGGCGCAGCAGAGGCGGCAGGTCGTCAGGCAGGCTGGCATCAGCCGGCAGCGTGCGCCGACGCAGTTCTGTAGTGTGCATCACTGTGAATTAACCACCCCGCTTCTGACCATCAAGCACCTGTTTCAGCTCCTGCGGACCCTGATAGCCCGGGATCATCATACCGCTGTCGGTAAGAATGGCGGGCGTACCCTGAATGCCGAACAGAATGCCGAGTTTGTAGTGCTTATCGAGATTGAGGCTGCAGGTCGCTGGCGCATCCATCTGCGGCGTATCGCCTTTCATCGCCTGATCGAACGCTTTGTTGCGATCGGCACTGCACCAGATCGCCTTCATCGCTTTCTCAACCTGACCGTTCAGCCCTTCGCGCGGGAAGGCGAGATAGCGCACCGTGATACCCAGCGCGTTGTAGTCCGCCATCTGCTCATGCAGCTTACGGCAGTAGCCGCAGGTGATATCGGTAAACACCGTAATGACGTGCTGCTCTTTCGGCGCTTTATAGACAATCATTTCCGGCGCCAGCGCGGCGACTTTTTTGTCCAGCAGCTGGTTGGTGACATTAACCGGCTGTGCGCCGCTGACGTCATACAGCGGGCCCTGAATCATATGTTTGCCATCTTCAGTAATGTAAATCACGCCGCTTTCCGTCAGCACGGTTTTCATGCCCGGCAGCGGCGAGGGCTGGATCTCAGCCTGCTGCAGACCCACTTTTTTCAGCGTCTGCTGAATAGCGCTGTCATCAGCCTGTGCCAGAGCGGAAAAGGCGCTGACCAGCAGCGCCAGAACGGTAAACTGTTTTTTCATCATAAGTCCTTGTTGCCGCTGCTCAGGCGCGCGGATGGTGCTGTTGATGTAACTGACGCAGCCGCTCGGTGGCAACATGCGTATAAATCTGGGTGGTCGACAGGTCACTGTGGCCCAGTAGCATCTGTACGACGCGCAAATCAGCGCCGTGGTTCAGTAAATGTGTGGCAAATGCATGCCGCAGCACGTGCGGTGACAGTTTATCGCTGTCGATACCCGCCAGCGTCGCGTAGTGCTTGATGCGGTGCCAGAAGGTCTGACGCGTCATCTGCTGCGCGCGCTGGCTGGGAAACAGAACGTCCAGCGTCTGTCCGTTTAGCAGCCACGGCCGGCCATATTCCATATAGTGCTCTAACCAGTGGATCGCTTCTTCACCTAATGGCACCAGCCGCTCTTTATTACCTTTACCGATAACGCGCACCACTCCCTGCCGCAGGCTGACATCGCTGATGGTCAGCCCGACCAGCTCTGAGACGCGCAGACCGGTGGCATACAGCACCTCCAGCATCGCTTTATCGCGCAGCTCCAGCGGAATATCTGTGGCCGGCGCCTGCAGCAGCCGGTCTACCTGACTCTCGCTGAGATCTTTCGGCAGCCGCTGTGGCAGCTTAGGGGCGGAGAGCAGCGCGCTGGGATCGTCACTGCGCAGCTTTTCACGGTAGAGATACTGAAACAGCCGGCGCATGGCGCTCAGCGTGCGGGCTGAACTGGTGGCCTTATAGCCACCTTCAATACGCTCGGCAAGAAACTGCTGCAGATCCAGCGCCTGCAGCGTCAGCAGCGTCAGATTGTGATGCTGCAGCCATGCGGTGAGGGTTTGCAGATCCTGACGATAAGAGGCCAGCGTATTTTGCGCCAGATTACGCTCCAGCCAGAGCGCATCAAGAAACTGTTCAATCAGATCGCTATCCTGCACGTTATCCTCTCGCCAGTGTGAAATCGTGCTCATTATGCCTTAAAGCAGAGGGGTTCTGGTACAATTGCGCCAGAGTGAGTTTCATACAGAGCATTAACCGCATGAATATCGGACTTTTTTACGGTTCAAGTACCTGTTACACCGAGATGGCAGCGGAAAAAATCCGCGATTTTATTGGTGAAGAGCTGGTGACGCTGCACAACCTCAAAGATGATGACCCCTCGCTGATGGAGCAGTATGACCTGCTGATCCTCGGTATTCCAACCTGGGATTTTGGCGAGCTGCAGGAGGACTGGGAAGCGGTATGGCCGCAGCTGCCGGGACTTAACCTGCAGGGGAAAATTGTGGCGCTGTACGGTATGGGCGACCAGATTGAGTACAGCGAGTGGTTTCTTGATGCGCTGGGCATGCTGCACGAACTGCTGCTGCCGATGGGCGTGCAGTTTGTCGGCTACTGGCCGCTGGAGGGGTATACCTTTACCAGCCGCAAGCCGCTGACCGCTGACGGCACACAGTTTGTAGGTCTGGCGCTGGATGATGTTAACCAGTTTGAGCAGAGCGACGAGCGTATTGAGCAGTGGTGCGAACAGATTCTCACGGAAACAGCTGACCGGCTTTAACGCCGGTCTGCAGCGCCACTGAGCGCGTCCTGCGCGCGCAGCTGCCGCCAGCTGCGCATCGTCATGGCGTCCTGCATCAGCCAGAAACGCCAGCGCTGGCCCTGCGCATTCTGCAGGGTCAGCAGCACGCCCCACGGCTGCCATTGCGCCGTCCGGGCGGTATACCAGCGGGTTCCCTGCCAGCCCCAGCTTCCCTGAACATCCCGCGTCAGCTCGCCGCAGCGTTGCCGTAAGCGCCGCTCAGTGCGCCAGCTTTCCGCCAGCACCGCCACGGAAAGCAGCGCCTGCAGCGCATGCCACTCCGCAGGCCAGACGAACAGCAGCAGAGTCACGCAGCTGAAACCCGCCGCCAGATTTGCCAGCCGGGCGCTGCGTGAAGGACGCAGGCTACATTGCCACCGGACCGCGTTCACGGTTGCGCTGCTGGATCAGTTTTACCATGCGCTTAAACTCGGGATCCGCGGGCTCGCCGTGGTCCATCATCCAGTTAAACAGATCCGGATCGTCACTCTTCAGTAAAGCAACAAACACCCGCTTATCTTCATCACTCAGCGAATCATACTCATAGTGAAAAAAAGGCATAATGGAGACATCAAGCTCAAGCATGCCCCGACGGCAGGCCCACTTAACGCGTGATTTATCATGAATATCCATGTGTCGTGTTCCACGGCTGTAAACAGTGGGGTCAGTGTACCTGCTTTTTTTACCTGCTGCAGGCTGAGTGCTGTTTCCTGCGCAGGATTACGCAAAGCGGCAGGCTGTGTTGCCGCATCATCACGCGATTTGTGCGCCCGGTTCCGTAAACAGTTTGCATTGCCCCGCTGCTCTTTTAACATTGAACAAACAACTCCGGACAAACTTGATTAATCAGGATGGACACATGCCGATTTTTACCCTCCCTCCCCGCCAGCCTGTCGCTGCGGCACGCCTGCCCCTGACGCTGATGTCGCTTGATGAGTGGGCGCTGGTGGCGGTACAGGGCAAAGACAGCACCAGCTATCTGCAGGGACAGCTGACGCTGGATGTCGCAACGCTGACCAGTGAGCAGCATCGTCAGGCTGCCCACTGCGACGCCAAAGGCAAAATGTGGAGCAACCTGCGTCTGTTTCATCGCGGCGAGGGATACGCTTATCTGGTGCGCCGCAGCCTGCGTGACCAGCAGATTGCTGAACTGAAAAAATATGCGGTGTTTGCCAAAGTGACCATCGAAGCTGACGATGAAGCTGTCGTACTGGGCGTTGCCGGCTTTCAGGCGCGTGCGGCACTGACGAATCTGTTTGCCACGCTGCCGGATGCCGCGCATGCGGTAGTGCAGCAGGATGAGAGCACGCTGCTGTGGCTGGATCAGCCTGCGGAACGTTTTGTCGTGATTACCACCCCTGCCAAAGCGGAAGCGATTAAAGTAGCACTCGAGGGCGAGGCGCAGTTCAACGACAGCAGGCAGTGGCTGGCGCTGGATATCGAAGCGGGTATTCCGGTTATCGATAGCGCTACCAGCGCCCAGCTGATCCCGCAGGCCACCAACCTGCAGGCGCTGGATGCGATCAGCTTTAAGAAAGGTTGCTATACCGGTCAGGAGATGGTCGCGCGGGCAAAATTCCGCGGTGCCAACAAGCGTGCCCTGTTCTGGCTGGCGGGTAGCGCCGGTAAAGTACCGGAAGCGGGGAGTTCAATGGAGCTGCAGATGGGCGATCGCTGGCGGCGTACCGGCACGGTACTGTGTGCGGTACAGCTTGAGGATGGCAGCGTCTGGGTGCAGATGGTGATGAATAACGATCCGGAACCAGATGCGATCCTGCGTGCTGAAGGCGATGAAGGTGGTGAACTCACCATTCAGCCACTGCCTTACGCGCTGGACGCGTAAGAGGCACAGAGCGGGAGGCCGTCCGGCGTCCCGCTGCAATGCGCATAAAGCCCGTTTATTTCACATAAAAGTAGATGGCGCAGAAGTGCAGCACGCTGCCGCCGAGTACAAAGCCGTGCCAGATCGCATGGTTAAAGGGTATCCGGCGCGACACGTAAAAAATCACGCCCAGGGAGTAGACCACGCCTCCCGCCGCCAGCAGCCAGACGCCTCCGGCGGAAAGCCGCATCGCCAGCTGATAGATCACCACCAGCGACAGCCACCCCATGCTGAGATAGGTCACCAGCGACAGCACCTTAAAACGGTGCGCTATCGTCAGTTTAAAAATGATGCCCGCCAGCGCCAGACTCCAGATCACCACCATCAGTCCGTGTGCCAGCGGCGATTTCAGCCCGACCAGCAAAAACGGCGTATAGGTGCCGGCGATCAGCAGATAGATAGCGCAGTGATCAAATTTCTTCAGCCACGGCCGGGCGCGCTGATGCGGAATGGCGTGATAGAGCGTAGAGGCGAGATAGAGCAGAATCATGCTGCCGCCATAGAGGCTGTAGCTGGTGATAGCAGTGATGCTCGCCTGCGTATCCACTGCCTGCGTCAGCAGCAGCACCAGACCGATAATACCAAACAGGCAGCCAACGCCATGGCTGACGCTGTTGGCTATCTCTTCGGCCAGCGAATAACCGGGCGTAATGAGTACGGGTTTTACCATGGTGCGGGATCCCTGAAGATAAAGGAGCGTGTTTTTTAACCCCTTCAGCCTAACCAGAAATATTTTCAGTGTACACATGTACGCTCAATTATTTCTGTGTCGGGGTGTGTCACCCGGCCTGCGGTGCAATCTGGTACACTGCAGGCTCCTTTTGCTGCCTGAGCGATGTTCCGCATGTTTGCACACCGCGATCTCTCCAGCCTGAACGATCTTGAGATGCAGGTTTACCATTTCATCATCAAACATCCGCAAAGCGTCAGCTATATGACCATTCGCGATCTGGCGGCGCAGGCGGGCGTCTCTACCACCACCGTACTGCGCTTTTGCCGCAAGCTGCACTGTGACGGCTGGTCAGAGTTTCGTATCCGCTTTCGCCTGGCTCAGGAGCAGACCCCGCCTGCAATCCCCTCATCGGGCGCTGGCGAAATGCTGAGTTTTTTCAAAAGTATTCACAATGCCGAGTTTGAGCAGCAGATTGCGCAGGCCGCGCAGATGATCCTGCAGGCCGGGCATATTTTCTTTATTGGTGCCGGCACGTCGGGCAGCCTCGGTAAATATGGCGCACGCTTCTTTTCCAACGTCGGCAAATTCAGCCACCATATTGACGACCCTTACTATCCGGTTATGCCCGGAGTCAGTGAAGGCGCGCTGGCGATTATTCTCTCCGTTTCCGGCGAGACCGAAGAGATCCTGCGCTTCGCCAGTCAGTTCAGCCTTAACCGCTGCAAAATCATCGCCATCACCAATCACGACACCAGCTCGCTGGCAAAAATGGCGGATTTTACCCTCTCCTATCACGTGCCGCAGATCACGCTGGCCGGGCAGCACGACATCACCACGCAGGTGCCGGTAATGTACATTATCGAAACGCTGGGACGCACGCTGGCGCATATGCTATCCCCCTGAAAACACCCTGTTTTTTAGCTGTGACAGGTTACATTCTGCACGCGGTGTTATAGCGTGACATTCACCGGCTGCTTGTTACACTGCGGGAAATTCTGTTTTCACCCGACGTATGATGAGGCTGAACAATGCGTGATGATTTGCAGTTACCACATGGGTTTCTCTGGGGCGGTGCAGTAGCCGCGCATCAGGTTGAAGGCGGCTGGGATCAGGGCGGCAAAGGCGTCAGTATCGCTGACGTGCTGACCGGTGGGGCACACGGCGTTGACCGCGTGATCACCGACGGCGTACAGCCGGGCAAACACTATCCTAATCACCAGGCGGTAGAGTTTTACTCACACTACAAACAGGACGTGGCGCTGTTTGCTGAGATGGGCTTTAAGTGCTTCCGCACCTCGATTGCCTGGACGCGCATCTTCCCCAACGGCGATGAAGCGCAGCCCAACGAGGCGGGCCTGCAGTTTTATGATGACCTGTTCGATGAGCTGCTGAAATATGGTATCGAACCGGTGATCACTCTCTCTCACTTTGAGATGCCTTATCATCTGGTAAAAGAGTATGGCGGCTGGGCTGACCGCCGGGTGGTCGATTTCTTTGTGCGCTTCAGCGATGTGGTGATGACGCGCTATCAGCACAAAGTGAAGTACTGGATGACTTTTAACGAGATCAACAACCAGCGCAACTGGCAATATCCGCTGTTTGGCTACTGCTGTTCCGGCGTGGTGTTTACTGAGCATGAGAAGCCAGAGCAGACGATGTATCAGGTTATGCATCACCAGTTTGTCGCCAGTGCAAAGGTGGTGAAACGCGGTCATGAGATCAATCCCGGTTTTCAGATCGGCTGCATGATCGCCATGGTGCCGGTCTATCCCTTCTCCTGTCATCCGGATGATGTCATGCGGGCGCAGGAGGCGATGCATCAGCGTTACGTTTTCAGCGACGTGCAGATGCGCGGCGCTTACCCCGCTTACACGCTGAAAGAGTGGGCGCGCAAAGGCTACCACATCGAGATGGCAGCAGACGATGCCGAAACCCTGCAGCAGGGCTGCTGCGACTACATCGGTTTCAGCTATTACATGAGCAACGCGGTCGATACCCGCGCCAGCGGCGTGGATGATCCGATCACCGGCTTTGACGGCGTGGTACCCAATCCGCACGTTAAAGCGTCAGACTGGGGCTGGCAGATCGATCCGGTGGGCCTGCGCTATGTGCTGAATTCACTCTATGAGCGCTATCAGAAGCCGCTGTTTATTGTGGAAAATGGCTTCGGCGCGATCGATAAACCTGATGCGGAGGGCTTTATCGCCGACGACTACCGCATTGACTACCTGCGGGCGCATATCGAAGAGATGAAAAAAGCGGTGGCGCTGGATGGTGTCGAGCTGCTGGGCTACACGCCGTGGGGCTGCATCGACTGCGTCTCGTTCACCACCGGTCAGTACAGCAAGCGCTATGGCTTTATCCACGTCGACAAAAACGACGACGGCAGCGGCACCTTTGCGCGTTCAAAGAAAAAGAGCTTCAGCTGGTATCAGCAGGTGATCGCCAGCAACGGCGCCACGCTCTGACCGGCGATGCGGGCGGATGTCAGAGTCCGCCCGTCACGTCCAGCATGCTGCCGGTGACATACGCGGCGGCATCGCTGCTCAGCCAGAGGATCGCGCGGGCGATCTCTTCCGGCTGCGCGCCGCGTCCCAGCGGAATACGCTGCGCCACCCGATCAACCCGCTCCGGCTCGCCGCCATCCGCATGCATGTCGGTATACGTGGAGCCGGGACGCACACCGGTTACCCGGATCCCCTGGGCGGCCACTTCGCGCGCCAGCCCGCGGGTCAGCGTGTCCACCGCCGCTTTTGATGCTGCATAATCCACATATTCGTCCGGCGCGCCGCTGTGTACGGCACCTGATGAAACATTCACAATCACACCGCCCTCCCCGCCGTGCGCCCTGCTCATGCGTTTCACCGCTTCCCGGCAGCAGATAAAAGTCCCGGTGACGTTCGTCGCCAGCACCCGCTGAATACGCTCAGCGCTTAGCGCCTCCACCCGGCACTGCGTAAACAGAATTCCGGCGTTGTTCACCACTATCCGCAGGGCACCCGGCTGCTCATCCAGCTGCGCAAACAGCCTCACGACCTGCGCCTCATCAGCAATATCCGCCTGCAGCGTGCAGGCGCTGCCGCCCCCGCGAATAATCTCCCCGACCAGCTGTTCTGCGTCCGTAGCCCGCTGACGGTAGTTGATTACCACGCGGTAACCCGCCTGCGCCAGCAGCAGCGAGGTAGCGCGTCCGATGCCCCGGCTGCCGCCGGTAACCAGTGCCAGATCCATATGTGCCTCCAAAAGAAAAAGGACCGGCAGCCGGTCCTTAAGGGGTCAGTTCACCGCGCTTACTGATATTCGCTCATCGGCACGCAGGCGCAGAAGACGTTGCGATCGCCGAAGACGTCATCAAGACGTTTTACCGTTGGCCAGTACTTATTCGCACTGCCTGCCGGGAATACTGCCAGCTCTCGCGTATAGGGATGCTGCCACTCGCCCACAATTTCCATTTGCGTATGCGGTGCGTTGACCAGCGGATTGTCATCAGCAGGCCACTCACCGGCGGTGACGCGGTCAATCTCCATGCGGATCGCCAGCATCGCGTCGATAAAGCGATCCAGCTCTGCTTTGCCCTCTGATTCAGTCGGCTCCACCATCAGCGTGCCCGCTACCGGGAAGGACATGGTCGGAGCGTGAAAACCGTAATCGATCAGGCGTTTGGCAATATCCAGCTCGCTGATACCGCTCTGCTCTTTCAGCGGACGAATATCGAGAATACATTCGTGCGCCACGCGACCATCGCGTCCGGTATAGAGGATCGGATAGGCCGATTGCAGACGACGCGCAATGTAGTTGGCATTAAGGATCGCCACTGAGCTCGCCTGTTTCAGCCCTTCTGCACCCATCATACGGATATACATCCAGCTGATAGGCAAAATCGAGGCGCTGCCAAACGGTGCAGCCGACACGGCGCCCTGCTGCGTCAGTACGCCATCAATCTGCACCACGCTGTGCCCCGGCACAAACGGAGCCAGATGCGCTTTTACGCCAATCGGTCCCATGCCCGGTCCGCCGCCGCCGTGCGGAATGCAGAAGGTTTTATGCAGGTTAAGATGCGAGACGTCAGCACCGATATAGCCAGGCGTAGTAATGCCCACCTGGGCGTTCATGTTGGCGCCATCCAGATATACCTGACCGCCATACTGATGCACAATCTGGCACACTTCGCGGATGGTTTCTTCATAAACGCCGTGGGTAGAAGGATAGGTCACCATGATGCAGGAGAGCGCATCGCCCGCCTGAGCCGCTTTCTCACGCAGATCGCCGAGATCGATATTGCCCTGTTTATCGCAGGCAACCACAACCACCGACATGCCCGCCATCTGCGCCGAGGCTGGGTTGGTGCCGTGTGCCGACCCGGGGATCAGGCAGATGTTGCGCCGGCCTTCATTGCGGCTTTCGTGATAGCGGCGGATCGCCAGCAGGCCGGCATACTCTCCCTGCGCCCCGGAGTTAGGCTGCATGCAGAGCGCGTCATAGCCGGTGAGCTGTACCAGCCACTGCGACAGCTGCCCAATCATCTGCAGATAGCCGGTAGCCTGTTCAGCGGGGCAGAATGGATGCAGTTCAGAGAACTCCGGCCAGGTGATCGGGATCATCTCTGCGGCGGCATTCAGCTTCATGGTGCAGGAGCCAAGCGGGATCATTGCCTGATTCAGCGCCAGATCTTTTTTCTCCAGGCTGTGCATGTAGCGCATCATTTCTGTTTCGCTGTGGTAGCGGTTAAATACCGGATGCGTCAGATATTCACTGCGGCGCTGCTGGCCTGCCGGAATAGCCGCACTCTCCGCCGATACGGTGGCATCAAGCTTATCGATATCCAGCCCGTGCGTGTCGCCCAGAAAAATGGCAAACAGCGCCTGTACATCTTCACGGCTGGTGGTTTCATCCAGCGTGATACCTACGGCGTCAGGCGTATCGCTGCGCAGGTTTACGCCAAAACTCAGCGCGCGATTCAGCACGCCGGCCTTGTCAGCAACCTCAACGGTCAGCGTGTCAAACCAGCTGCCGTGGCGCAGCGTCAATCCGCCTTTCTGCAGGCCGGTTGCCAGAATGCTGGTCAGGCGATGAATGCGCGAGGCGATACGTTGCAAACCCTGCGGACCGTGCCAGACCGCATAGAGGCCGGCGATATTGGCCAGCAGAACCTGTGAGGTACAGATATTGGAGTTCGCCTTTTCACGACGGATATGCTGCTCGCGCGTCTGCATCGCCATGCGCAGCGCGGTGTTGCCCGCCGCATCGCGTGAGACGCCGATAATCCGGCCCGGCATTGAGCGTTTGTGCTCATCGCGGCTGGCAAAAAAGGCCGCGTGCGGTCCGCCATAGCCCATTGGCACGCCAAAGCGCTGAGCGGAACCAAACACAATGTCAGCACCCTGTTTGCCGGGCGCCTCCAGCAGCAGCAGCGCCATGAAATCAGCGGCCACGCTCACAACAACTTTGCGGCTCTTCAGCTCTGCTACCAGATCGTGATAGTCATGTACTTCCCCACTGGTGCCCACCTGCTGCAGAAGAACACCAAACAGATCCTCATGATCGCGTGCTTTCTCTGCCCGATCGATAATCAGATCAAAGCCAAATGTTTCGGCGCGGGTGCGTACGACATCCAGCGTCTGCGGATGAATATCATCGGCGATAAAGAAGCGGGTGGCGCTCTTCAGCTTGCTGACGCGTTTCGCCATCGCCATCGCTTCAGCCGCCGCGGTGGCTTCATCCAGCAGCGACGCAGAGGCGATATCCATACCGGTCAGATCCAGCGTCAGCGTCTGGAAATTCAGTAGCGCCTCCAGACGCCCCTGTGACACCTCAGGCTGATACGGCGTATAGGCGGTATACCAGCCAGGGTTTTCCAGCATATTACGCAGGATCACCGGCGGAGTGATTACTGCACTGTAGCCCATGCCGATCCAGGATTTGTAGCGCTGATTCTGACTGGCCATCGCTTTCAGCTCTGCCAGCGCCTGCTGCTCGGTCGCGGCGTCACCCGTGGCCGGCGGCCCGGGCAGCTGAATATCCGCCGGTACGATGGTGCTGATGAGTTCGTTTAGCGAACCGGCACCAATCGCTTCCAGCATGCTGGCCTGCTGGGCGTCGGTGGGACCAATATGGCGCTCGATAAATGCACCGTTATGTTCAAGCTGGCTGAGAGTCTGGGTCATTACAGTCGATCCTGCATCGGGCTGGGTTACACAAAGGACTTACAACAGGCAGATAAAGAAGAGGTGCCGCACTGCGACACCTTCAGAGGCTACCGGTTACTCATCGATACTGGCTTTATAGGCGTCAGCATCAAGCATGCTGTCGAGTTCAGCTTCATCGCTGGCTTGCAGGCGGAACAACCAGCCATCGCCATAAGGCGCGCTGTTCACCAGCTCGGGTGAGTCGGTCAGCGCCTCATTCACCGCTACAATTTCACCGCTCAGCGGTGCATAGATGTCGGAAGCAGCTTTAACCGACTCCGCGACGGCGCAGTCGTCGCCCGCGCTAAACGTAGCGCCAACGTCTGGCAGATCGACAAACACCATATCACCGAGCAGCTCCTGTGCATGCTCGGTGATCCCCACGGTGTAAGAGCCATCTTCTTCTTTACGCACCCACTCGTGGCTGTCACGGTATTTCAACGTATTTGGCACATTGCTCATCGCCATTTCTCCTGAAAAATTTACTGAGCGACCGGCTTACCGGCGCGTACAAAAACGGGTTTAGTCACTTTTACCGGCATTTCGCGATTGCGGATCTCCACAATGGCCTGCCCGCCAATACCGGCAGGTACGCGCGCCAGGGCGATGCTGCAGCCCAGCGTCGGCGAGAAGGAACCACTGGTAATCATACCCTGCTGCGGTACGCCCTGCTCATCGGTAAAGCGCACCGTCTGACCACCGCGCAGTACGCCTTTTTCCGTCATGACCAGCCCCACCAGTTTTTCAGTGCCCTGCTCGCGCTGCGCTTCCAGCGCTTCACGTCCGATAAAATCACGATCGGCCGGTTCCCGGCTGATGGTCCAGCCCATATTCGCGGCCAGCGGCGAAACGCCTTCATCCATCTCCTGGCCATAGAGATTCATACCGGCTTCCAGACGCAGCGTGTCGCGCGCGCCTAAGCCGGCGGGTTTTACGCCCGCGGCCAGTAGCTGCTGCCAGAACATTTCCGCCTGGTCAGCGGGCAGCGCAATTTCATAGCCTGCCTCGCCGGTGTAGCCGGTGGTGGCAATGAACAGGTCGCCTGACTGCACGCCATAAAAAGGCTTCATGCCGGCAACGGCGGCACGCTGGCTCTCATCAAACAGCGTCTGTGCTTTCTGCTGCGCATTCGGACCCTGCACGGCAATCAGCGCCAGGTCATGACGCTCGGTCAGCGTCACGCCAAACGGTGCGGCGTGCTGCGTTATCCACGCGAGATCTTTCTCTCGCGTGGCGGAGTTGACCACCAGGCGGAAAAAATCCTCCTGCATGAAGTAGACGATCAGATCGTCTATCACGCCGCCCGATGCGTTAAGCATGCCGCTGTAGAGCGCTTTGCCGGGTTGAGTCAGTTTTGCGACATCATTTGCCAGCAGATAACGCAGAAACTCGCGGGTCCGTGCGCCGTGCAGATCAACGATAGTCATGTGCGATACATCAAACATGCCGGCGTCGCTGCGCACTGCGTGGTGCTCATCGATTTGCGAGCCGTAGTGCAGCGGCATCATCCAGCCGTGGAAGTCCACCATGCGTGCACCGTCCTGCTGGTGCTGCTTAAACAGAGGCGTTTGCTGAGTCATAACCATCCTGTGAAAACCAATAAGCGGGGCTCGCCTGCGCGGTAATAAACGCCGACGCAAACGTTCTCTTTCAGCTGACGTTACCACTGAAAAACAGATTTAACCATAAGCAAAACGAGGTCGAAGCCGGGCCTCATCTTTGCAGTGCATCCCATAGCATGCAGCATAATCCGCTGCCTTTGTGTGATTAAACGCGCAGATTATGCAACTCCGGGGCGATATCTCAGTAAATAAAACACGCCACCGCGGGTGAGGAGCTAAATGGCACGGCTGTGCGATTAATCCTGCATGAAAATAACTAATGCGAATCTGGCGGTAAAATTAGAATAAATCAAACGAGGCATCATTATGGCGCAGAGCGCTCTGTTTTAGTGCGAACAGGGAGTCAGGAGGAGGTTTTTGCCGGGGCGCATAAATGCGCCCCCTACCATAGGGCGGGTGCGAAATGTAACGTCCGGGGGATGGGGTTGCCGGGGCGCATTAATGCGCCCCCTACGCCAGGGCGATGCGAAACGATGACGTCCGGTATTGAGCCACCGTAGGGGCGCCATTTATGGCGCCCGGGTTGATGCGGATACGAAACGACAACGTCCTGGTTAGCTAGCGGATCCACTCTGGCAGGTCGTTCAGCCCCATCGCCTGCTTCAGCAGACGCGGCTTCACGCCTGGCAGCGTATCGGCCAGCTTTAGCCCGACGTCACGCAGCAGCTTTTTCGCCGGATGCGTGCCGGCGAACAGCTCGCGGAATCCCTGCATGCCGGCCAGCATCAGCGCTGCGCTGTGCTTGCGGCTGCGTTCGTAGCGACGCAGTGAGAGATGCTCACCGATATCACGACCCGCCTGATGCAGGCGGCGGATCTCACCAATCAGCTCAGCCGCATCCATAAAGCCTAAATTCACGCCCTGCCCGGCCAGCGGATGAATGGTGTGCGCCGCATCGCCGACCAGCGCCAGACGATGAGCTGCAAAATTGCGCGCATAGCGTGCCGTTAGCGGGAACGTTTTACGTTCGCTCTCAACGCTGCATAATCCCAGCCGCATATCAAAGGCTACAGAGAGTTGCTGATTAAACAGCGCTGCCGGCATCGACTGCATGCGCGCTGCTTCCTGTGGAGCCAGCGACCAGACGATTGAGCACAGGTGCGGATCCTGCATCGGCAGAAAGGCGAGAATACCTTCGCCGTGAAATACCTGACGCGCGATAGCATCATGCGGCATATCAGTACGCACGTTCGCGACCAGCGCATGATGCTCATAATCCCAGAACGTCAGCGGGATATCCGCTTTTTCGCGCAGCCAGGAGCCGGCGCCGTCGGCGGCTATCATCAGCCGGGCGCTCATCATGGTGCCATCTTCCAGCGTGATAAAGGCTTCATTATCACCAAACGCGACCTGCTGCAGGCGGGCCGGTGCAAACAGCGTAACATCTTTACACTGGCTGGCACGCTGCCACAGCGCACTGTGAATCACTTCATTTTCAACAATATAACCAAGATGCGACAGCCCCTGCTGCTCATCATCAAAGCTGACAGATCCAAAGCTGTCCTGATCCCACACTTCCATACCGTGATACGCGCTGGCGCGCAGGACGAGAATAGATGACCAGACGTCGAGTTTCTGTAGCAGACGTTCACTGGCTGCATTAATTGCGGATACCCGAATCGACGCGGCGGCTGCCGGATCGAACTGCGGTTCCGCCGCTTTCTCCAGTACTGCAACGCGCAGACCACTTCCCTGCAAACCGCAGGCCACTGCCAGACCGACCATGCCGCCACCGGCAATCACCACATCAAATGTTTGCATTGCTGCCTCTTTATTAACGCTTTACCCAGCCGAGCGTACGCGCGGCCAGCGGATGTTGCAGCCAGGGGAGGTGATCCATAGCCACCAGCCCGAGATTTCGTCCTGCAACCAGCGGTGCATAACGGTTAGCGAACAGGCGCACCAGGCCGTCAGTCACGCCGATTGTCGCCGCGCGGTCAGCCTGACGCCGGGCGGCAAAATGCTGCAGCACCGCATAACTGCCAGGATCCTGCTGCTGGCGCCAGGCGCCGGCCAGCGTTTCCGCCAGCGACATGACATCGCGCAGGCCAAGGTTAAAGCCCTGTCCGGCGATCGGATGCAGCGTCTGGGCAGCATTGCCGACCAGCGCCAGCCGGTGCGTCACCTGACGATCGGCGGTTTGCAGCACCAGCGGATAAATTTCACGCTGACCGGCATGGGTAAAGCGACCCAGCCGCCAGCCAAATGCGCGCTGCAGTTCGCGCCGGAATGTCTCTTCATCCCACGCCCGCACCCGGGATTCTGCGGCTGACGGATGGCACCACACCAGCGACATACGATTGCCGGACATCGGCAGCAGCGCCAGCGGCCCGTGCGGCGTAAAACGCTCAAACGCCTGCCCCTGATGCGGCAGCTGAGTGGACACGTTGGCAATCACCGCCAGCTGCTGATAATCCTCGCGCTGCCACTGAATACCGCATGATGCCGCCAGCGATGAGCGCGACCCATCTGCAGCCACCAGCAGCGTACCCTCCAGCGTTTCGCCGCTGTTAAGCGTCACCTGCGCATGCGCTTTATCACGCGTGACCTGCGTGACGTAATCGGGGCAGCGCAATGTTACGCCGGGCGCCTGCCGGAGACGCTCAAACAGGCGCTGTCCGACATCGAATAGCTCCACCACCTGCCCCAGCGCAGCCAGCTGATACGCCTCTGCGCTGAGCTGCACAAAGCCGCTGTGACCGCGATCGGAGACGTGAATGCGGGTGATCGGCGTGGCGCAGTCCGCCAGCGAACGCCAGAGGTCGATTGCTGCCAGCTGCTGGCAGGTGCCAGCGGCCAGCGCAATCGCCCGGCCATCAAAACCGGGGTGCGCACGGCTGGCCGGCTCGCTGCGCTCAATGAGCGTGACCGGTAACCTGCCCTGCGTCAGATGCGATATCGCCAGCGCCAGCGTGGCGCCGGTCATGCCCCCGCCTGCAATCAGAATGGTCATACGCCGCGCGCCGCTGCCATCAGGGCTTCAATCGCATCCGGATCTTTCACCACGCTATCAGTAAGATTCTCATGGCCTGTCGCCGTAATCACAATATCATCCTCAATGCGCACGCCTATGCCGCGGTACTGCGGCGGCACGCTGGCATCAGGTGCAATATAGAGGCCCGGCTCTACCGTAAGCACCATGCCCGGCTCCAGCACGCGGTCGCGGCTCGGCGTACCGTAATCGCCGACGTCATGCACATCCAGGCCCAGCCAGTGGCCGAGGCCGTGCATGAAGAAAGGGCGATGCGCCTGCGCTTCAAATAGTTCGTCGATATTGCCGTCAAGAATACCGAGATCAACGAGGCCGGTGATCATGATGTGCACAACTTCATCATTCACTTCATGAATGCTGACGCCGGGCCGGAACATCGACAGCGCTTTATGCAGCGAAGCCAGCACAATGTCGTAGATTTCCCGCTGCGGCGGTGTAAACCTGCCGTTTACCGGAAAGGTACGGGTAATATCACCCGCATAACCGTGAAACTCACAGCCGGCGTCGATTAGCACCAGATCGCCGTCGCGCATTGCGCTTTCATTTTCGGTGTAGTGCAAAATGCAGCCGTTTTCGCCACTTCCGACAATGGTGTTGTAGGAAGGAAAGCGCGCGCCGTGGCGGGAGAATTCATGGTGGATCTCCCCTTCAAGCTGATACTCATACATGTCGGGGCGGCACTGCTGCATGGCGCGGGTATGCGCCAGCGCGCTGATTTTTCCCGCCTGACGCAGTATCTCAATCTCTTCTGCGCTTTTAAACAGCCGCATCTCATGCACCCAGGGACGCCAGTCGGTCACGCTGGCTGGTGCGCTAAGATTCTGCCGGAAACCGCGACGTAATTTTTCCAGTGCGCTAAACAGCAGCTGGTCAGCGTAACCATATTCGCCCTGCGCGTGATACACCACGTCAAGCCCGTTCAGCAGCAAGTGCAGCTGTTCGCCAATATCATCCCACGGCAGTGCGCGATCAACACCCAGCTTCGCCGGCGCAGCCTCCTGCCCGAGGCGACGGCCAGACCACACCTCGGCAGTCAGATCGCGTATGCGGTTAAACAGCACGCTGTGATTGTGATGTTCATCGCTTTTGATCAGCACCAGCAGCGCCTGCGGCTCGTTAAACCCGGTGAAATACCAGAAGTCGCTGTTTTGGCGGTAGCTATATTCGGTGTCGTTGCTGCGCGTAACTTCAGGTGCTGCAAAAATCAGCGCCGCGCTGCCGGGGGCCATCTGCGTAATCAGCGCCTGACGACGCTGCCGGAACTGTTCCAGTGTGATCATAGTTGCACTCCCTGTTGATAACGGGCAGCAGCGCTGCCCGCAATGACGCGCTTAGTGTAGCGTAGGTTTCTGCACTTCCGGTGCGGTTGGCGTATGCGGGCGTGTGAAGGTGTCGTGACACAGCAGCGCCGCGACGCGCACATACTCAATCACCTCTTCCAGCGACTGCTCCAGCTCTTCCTGATCTTCATCTTCTTCATAGCCAAGCTGAGCAATAGTACGCAGATCGTCAATCGCCTCGCCGGTTTCACCGGTGACTTTATCCAGTTTAGGCTGCGTAACGCCCAGGCCAAGCAGGAAGTGATTAACCCAGCCCGCCAGCGCATCAGCCCGGTCAAACACGGTAATATCATCTTCATCCGGCAGCATCAGCTGAAACAGAAAGCCATCCTCTTCCAGGGTCGTAGTCAGGCTGTCATGCAGCGCCTGCAGCGGCTGCGCCAGGCTCTGCGAGAAGGCCATGCCTTCATTAGCCAGATCGTGCACCAGCGTCTTCCAGCTGGCGTCCTGATTACCGCCACACAGGATGCCACACAGCAGTCCATGCATTTCGGCAGGCGTCATGCCCACACCCTGCTGAGAGAGGGCTGCGGCCAGCGCGTTGTAAGTGGGTGTTGCGTTCTGTAAAGACATAAGCTTTGGTCGTCGTTGGCAGAATAAGTTCGTGATATGCTACCACCAGGTGCCTCAGGGTTTCCAGAAAAGGGGTTGTATCTTCTTACCCGCGTCTATATAGTTGCGCACCTTCCGGGCCAGTGGCGAGCCGGGTGGAGCGAACGAAGTAATCAGTCAGGATGGTGGCATGTCTGCACAACCGGTAGATATACAAATTTTTGGTCGTTCTTTGAGAGTAAATTGTCCGCCTGAACAGCAGGATGCACTAAATCTTGCCGCAGAGGACCTCAATCAACGGTTGCAAGATTTAAAAGTTCGCACTAGAGTCACAAATACAGAGCAACTGGTGTTCATCGCCGCGTTAAATATCTGCCACGAGCTGGCGCAAGAGAAAGGTAAAACGCGAGACTACGCAGCAAACATGGAACAACGTATCCGCATGCTGCAGCAGACGATTGAACAGGCTTTAGTTGAGCAGGGTCGCATTACCGACCGCCAGGGCCCTAAATTCGAATAATACTTCATGGTTCTCATGCCAGAGCAACGATGAAGTCCTGTTTCTCTGAGATGTTTGCAAGCGGGCCAGTCCCCTGAGCCGATATTTCATACCAACAGAGTGTGACGCTCTGTAGCCTGTGAGCATGCTCGGTTCGTCCGAGAAGCCTGATGGTTGCGACGGCATACTCACCTTGAACCAAGGGTTCAAGGGTTACAGCCTGCGGCGGCATCTCGGAGATCTCTTTTCTGTTTTATCCGGCATCATTTCAGGTAGTAGCGTCAGCCGAGACTGCGGCTGCTACCTGAAGCCAGTCCCCCTCCCCTTCTTTTGCATGTTATAGTCAGCGCAAGCTAACCCACTCTTTAGGGGGATCCTGTGTCCGCTATCGATTATTCCGAACGCCAGCTGCTGCGTCAGCATATCCGCCATCTGCGCCGGCATCTGACGCCTGAACAGCAGAGTGAAGCGGCCGAACAGCTGGCTGAGCACGCGATTAACCTGGCACCTGTCTCAGCGGCACAAAGCATTGCGCTGTTTCTCTCTACCGACGGTGAAATCAATACCCGCCCGCTGATTGCCCGTCTCTGGCAGCAAAAAAAAGCGGTTTATCTGCCGGTACTGCATCCGTTTGCGCCAGGCAACCTGCTGTTTTTGCGTTATACCCCTGAGACGCAGCTGGTCATGAATAAGCTGCGCATTCCGGAGCCGCCACTGGATATTACGCAGATGACGACGCTGGATCGACTGGATGTCATGCTGGTTCCGCTGGTGGCGTTTGATGAGAGTGGACAACGGCTGGGGATGGGCGGCGGCTTTTACGATCGCACGCTGCAGAACTGGCAGCGCCACGGCTGTCTGCCGATTGGCATTGCCCACGACTGCCAGCGCGTTGAGGCGCTGCCGGCAGCCGCATGGGACATCCCGCTACCCGCCGTGCTGACGCCGGCAAAGCTGTGGCAGTGGGATGCTTCGTTCTGACGGGCATATGCCCGTCACTAATCAGTAAAGCAGGCGCGCACGCATAGTGCCCGGAATAGCGCGCATGAGCTGCAGCGCTTTATCCGCCACATCTTTTTCCGCATCGATATCAATCACCACGTAACCAAGCTGTGGCGAGGTCTGCAGGAACTGCGCCGCGATATTGATATTCTGCTCAGCGAAAATCTGGTTGATGGCGGTAAGAATGCCCGGACGGTTTTCGTGAATGTGCAGCAGACGGCTGGCGCTGGCACCGTGCATCGGCAGTGATACCTCCGGAAAATTAACCGCAGAGAGCGTCGAGCCGTTGTCGGAGTATTTTGCCAGCTTACCCGAGACTTCCAGGCCGATATTCTCCTGCGCTTCCTGCGTTGAACCGCCAATGTGCGGCGTCAGAATAACGTTATCAAACTCGCACAGCGGTGAATTAAACGGATCGCTGTTGGTTGCCGGTTCGGTCGGGAAGACGTCAATAGCCGCACCCGCCAGATGTTTGCTGGAGAGCGCATGGCACAGCGCCGGAATATCGATAACGGTGCCGCGTGCGGCGTTGATCAGCAGCGCGCCCGGCTTCATCAGCGCCAGCTCTTCCGCGCCAATCATGTTCTGGGTTGAGGCGGTCTCCGGCACATGCAGGCTGACCACATCACTCATATTGAGCAGATCCGACAGGTGACGTACCTGCGTGGCGTTCCCCAGCGGCAGCTTGTTTTCAATATCGTAAAAGAAAACGTGCATCCCCAGGCCTTCAGCCAGCACGCCGAGCTGCATGCCGATATGACCATAACCAATGATACCCAGCTTTTTGCCGCGCGCTTCATAGGAGCCGGTTGCCACTTTGTTCCAGATACCGCGATGCGCTTTGGCGTTCGCTTCCGGAATGCCGCGCAGCATCAGCAGTATCTCGCCAATCACCAGTTCAGCCACGGAGCGGGTGTTGGAGAAAGGGGCGTTAAAGACCGGAATACCGCGCCGGGCGGCGGCGTTGAGATCGACCTGATTGGTGCCGATACAGAAGCAGCCGACCGCGACCAGTTTTTCCGCGGCGGCGAAGATCTCTTCCGTGAGCTGGGTGCGGGAGCGGATACCGATAAAGTGCGCATCACGGACAGAGGCTTTCAGCGACTCCGCATCCAGCGCCCCTTTGTGAAACTCAATGTTGGTATAGCCTGCCGCGCGCAGATTCTCCAGCGCGCTCTGATGCACGCCCTCCACCAGCAGAAATTTAATTTTGTCTTTATCCAGTGATACCTTTGCCATTTCCCGACCCTATTCAGAATTCAACGTGGAGTGCCATAAGATTACCTTCTGCCAAAATAACAAATTCTGGCAATGCGGCAATACAAACGATTGCGACCACGGCAGCACGCCCCGGCTTTCAGGCAGCACAAATCCATACAAAATCGCAGGATGCCGGGAGCAGAGAGCAGGAATCGGCTCTCCATGCTCTGTTTGTGACATAAGTCACCAAATTCAGGCTGATAAAGAAAAGCAGAATTAGCCGGGGGAAAAACGGCGCGTCAGGCGCGCCGGAGAGATCATTTGAGAATGGTTTTGACGCCATCCGGCGTGCCAATCAGCGCGACATCAGCGCCGCGCGTGGCAAACAGGCCGACCGTAACCACGCCCGCCAGCGCGTTGATGTTTTTTTCCATCGCGACAGGATCGAGGATCTGCAGATTGTGCACGTCGAGGATGATATTGCCATTATCGGTCACCACCTGCTGCCGATACTCCGGCTGGCCACCAAGCTTAACCAGCTCGCGCGCGACATAGGCACGCGCCATCGGGATCACCTCAACCGGAAGCGGGAAACGGCCAAGGATATCAACTTCTTTGGACGCATCCGCGATACAGATAAACTTCCGTGCGACCGCCGCCACAATCTTCTCGCGCGTCAGCGCCGCGCCGCCGCCCTTGATCATCTGCATATGCGGGTTGATCTCATCGGCACCATCGACATAGACCGCGATATCATCCACGTCGTTAAGATCGAAAACCGGTATGCCCAGCGATTTCAGCTTCAGGGTGGAGGCTTCAGAGCTGGAGACCGCCCCCTCAATCTGGTGCTTCATGGTGGCCAGCGCGTCGATAAAATGCGCGGCCGTTGAGCCGGTGCCTACGCCAACAATGGTGCCTGGCTGCACATACTGCAGCGCCGCCCACCCTACCGCTTTTTTCAGTTCATCCTGGGTCATGGTATGTTTAAAACCTGTGCGACATCAAAGTGCGCGTAGTATAAAACAACGCGCTGTAAAAGTGCGCGACTCACGCACCACCGATTTTTACCTTTGGAAGCCAGTCCGCAAAAATGCACCCGCCGCACAGCGCGGCCATTTTGTGGCATAGTACTTTCCACCCTGAACGAGAGAGAACAATAATGAAACGCCCGGATTACCGTACGCTTCAGGCGCTGGATGCAGTGATTCGCGAGCGCGGCTTTGAACGCGCCGCACAGAAGCTTTGTATTACCCAGTCAGCCGTATCGCAGCGTATCAAACAGCTGGAAAACCTGTTTGGTCAGCCGCTGCTGGTGCGCACCGTTCCGCCCCGCCCGACTGAGCAGGGGCAGAAGCTGCTGGCGCTGCTGCATCAGGTAGAGCTGCTGGAGGAGGAGTGGCTGGGTGACGATCAGAGCGGGACCACGCCGCTGCTGCTCTCGCTGGCGGTCAACGCCGACAGCCTTGCTACCTGGCTGCTGCCGGCGCTGAAAGATGTGCTGGCGGACTCCCCGGTGCGGCTGAATCTGCAGGTAGAAGATGAAACGCGTACGCAGGAACGTCTGCGCCGCGGTGAAGTGGTGGGCGCCGTGAGTATCCAGCCGCAGCCGCTGCCGAGCTGCCTGGTCGATCAGCTGGGAGCGCTCGACTATCTGTTCTGCGCCTCACCCGATTTTGCCGCCCGCTATTTCCCCAACGGCGTAACGCGATCTGCCTTGCTGAAGGCGCCGGCAGTGGCGTTTGACCATCTGGATGATATGCATCAGGCGTTTTTGCAGCAGAATTTCGATCTGTCACCGGGCAGCGTACCCTGCCATATCGTTAACTCGTCAGAGGCGTTTGTGCAGCTGGCGCGGCAGGGATCGGTCTGCTGTATGATCCCGCATCTGCAGATTGAGCGCGAACTGGCGCAGGGAGAGCTGGTGGATCTGACGCCGGGACTCTATCAGCGCCGGATGCTCTACTGGCACCGCTTTGCGCCCGAGAGCCGCCTGATGCGCAGCGTCACCGACGCGCTGATTGCTCACGGGCATCGGGTACTGCGTCAGGATGAGGTCGCAGCCTGAGCATAGCGCAGCGGCAGATGCCGCTGCGGCTGTCAGCTATCAGGGCGTCGCGGCGTTTGGTTTGATTTCAAACACCACATCGACCTGATCGTCAAAGTGAATACTCTGCTGTTCATACGTCTGCTGCGCGGTGGTATCCGCCGGCGCGGCGGCAGCTTTATACATGCGCGCCATCGGCATCGGCTGATAGTTGGCTACGTGATAGCGAACGCTGTAGACCGGTCCCAGCTTCGCGTTAAAGCCTTCTGCCAGCGCGCTGGCCTGCTGCGTCGCGTTAGCAATTGCGGCTTTACGCGCCTGCTCTTTATAGCTTTCTGCGTCTGCCACACCCAGCTCAACGGTGCGGATTTCGTTCAGACCCGACTTCAGCGCGCCATCCAGCAGATCGTTCAGCTTATCCAGCTGACGCAGCGTCACTTCCACCTGGCGTACCGCGCGGTAGCCTTTCAGTACCGACTTACCCTCTTTGGTGTAGTCATATTCTGGCTGGGTGCTCAGATTAGCCGCATCGATATCTTTCTTTTCGATACCGCTCTTTTGCAGAAAATCAAAATATTGCGCCACGCGCGCGTCAGCCTGTTTTTTAGCATCGGCGGCTTCTTTGGAGGCGACGCTGACCATAATTGAGAGCGTCGCCATATCCGGACGCGCATCAACGCTTGCCTGACCGGAAGTGACCACGTGCGGTCCCTCAGGCACTTCTCCGGCCTGTACCATGCCCGACAGTGCGCCAGTGCTCATTGCGGCGACCAGCGCCAGTGCTTTCAGTTTCACAAACTCCTCCTTGGAAATCGGGTTACCGGCTGCCACTATGGCGAAACCGCTACCGCTTTACTATGCGTGATGCTCTGAGTTTACGCAGACAGAAAAGTTCGTTCGCGCTGCGTTTTAACCTGCTGCTGGCTGCAAACTTATCACTACAGGGTTGCTAAAAACAGCATTGTGCGTTTCGCTTGATGGATACTCTCTGTTTCCAGGAACTCTGCCCATGGCGCACGATCCCTCAAGCCCTGGCGCGCCTGCTGCTGACGTGCGCGTCGGGCGCACGCGTTTTCTGATGCTGGCGCTGGTGTTTGTGAACATCATTATCAACTATATGGATCGCGCTAATCTGGCCGTGGCGGCACCAGCGCTGAGCGCTGAGTTACAGCTCACGCCGCTGCAGATGGGGCTGATTTTTTCTGCGTTCGGCTGGATCTACGCCGCGCTGCAGATCCCGGGCGGCTGGCTGATTGATCGACTTGGTGCGCGTATGGTGTATGGCGTGGCGATGATCGGCTGGTCGCTTATCACCCTGCTGCACGTCTGCGCCAGCAGCGTGGCGGCGCTGGTCGGACTGCGGCTTGGCGTCGGCGCGCTTGAAGCGCCGGTGATGCCGGCGAATAACCGTATTATTTCCGGCTGGTTTCCCCTGCATGAGCGCGCCAGCGCCATTGGCATTTACTCTTCGGCGCAGTTTGCTGGTCTCGCCTGCGTCACGCCGCTGCTGTTTCATATTGAAGCCGCATTTGGCTGGCGCGGGCTGTTCGCTATCACCGGCCTGACCGGCATTCTGTGGGCGGGCGTCTGGTTTGCGCTCTATCGCGAGCCTGGCGAGCATAAACGGGTGTCAGCCGCAGAGCGCGCCTGGCTGCTGGAGAATGGCGCGCTGCCCGACAGCGCATCCGCCGGGCGCACATCGCTACGCCTGAGCGACGTGCAGCAGATGCTGTGCAACCGCAGACTGCTGGGCATCTGTCTGGGCCAGTTTTCTATTTCCGCTACGTTCTGGTTCTTTCTGACATGGTTTCCGACCTATCTGGTCCGGTACCGGCATATGGATTTCATCAAAAGCGGTTATGTCGCCTTGCTGCCTTATCTGGCGGCGTTTTGTGGCGTGCTGCTGGCGGGGTTTATCTCCGATTATCTGATGCGGCGCGGCGTTTCAGCGAGCGTAGCGCGCAAGCTGCCGGTTCTGCTCGGGCTGACGATGACGCTGTTTATTCTCGGCGCCAACTACACGGATAACACCACGCTGATCGTGCTATTTATGTCGCTGGCTTTTTTCGGCAACGGGCTGGCAACCATAACCTGGGTTTTTGTCACCACGCTGGCGCCGCGTCATCTGGTCGGGCTGGCAGGCGGGATGTTTAACTTTACCGGTGCGCTCTCCGCGATTGTGGTGCCGATTGCAATTGGCGCGCTGATCGACGGCAGTGATTTTGCTCCGGCGCTGATATTTATCGCCGCCCTGGCGCTGGTGGGGATCGGCAGCTATCTGTTTATCGTTGGCCGCCCCGATGAGATTACTGCTCGCCGGTGATCTTCTGCGCCAGCGTTTTCAGCTGCGTCACCCGCTGCGCCAGATGCTCGTCATCCCTCTGCCAGATTTTAGCGAACGCCAGCGCTGCGCGATTATGATTGATCGGCAGCGCCATACCAATCTCACCATCATCACGCTGCCAGATGAGATGATCGCTCTGGCGCTTGCGCGCCAGCAGAGGCGCCATCTGCGTCCACTGCGCCGCGGCAAAACGCGGCTGCAGCTGCACATCGGGCTCTGCGGCCAGCAGCGCCATGCCAATCACCGACTGCCACGCCGGCAGCATGCGAAATCCGGCCAGCGCCTGACTGGTGCGGGTGCGTTCACCGGGTTCTGAGTGCCAGATATAGATGACCTGATCTTCCCACAGCACGCCCAGCGCCACCACGATATCGTGCGGTGCATAGAGCTCCAGCTGCGGCAGCGCCTGCGCAAACAGCGAGGAACCCCGAATCGCCTGCGCCGCCAGGGCGTGAACCCCCGGTCCTGGCAGATAGCGACGCTGCTCATCCTGAACGGTGAGGCCGATCGACGCCATCGTCATCAGCAGGCGGTTAACGCGCGTGCTGTTCATACCCATCTGACGCGCCAGCTCACGCCCGCCAATGGCTCTGTCGCTGGAGACCAGATACTGCAGGCAGCGGATACCGTCAATCAGGCTCTGGTTAGGTTGAGAAGACATCGGTCACCTCCTGGCGCTAAAAACTCAATCTTAGCAGCCTCGTCGCGTCAATAATGCCCCCTGCGCGTTTTACTTTTTTAATCCGTCAGCGCCTGATGCGCCAGCTGGAAAGCGATAAGCCACATGACGCTGCCGACCAGCAGGTTGATGATGCGCTGCGCGCGCGCGGTGCGCAGCCGGGGCGACAGCCAGGCCGCCAGCAGCGCCAGACCATAAAACCAGATTACGGAGGCGCTGACGGTGCCCAGCGCGAACCAGCGGCGGGCATCGGCCGAGGGCAGCTGACTGCCGAGGCTGCCCAGCACCACAAACGTATCCAGATAGACATGCGGATTGAGCCAGGTCACCGCCAGCATCGTGGCGACGATGCGCCAGCGCCCCTGTTTCAGCGCGCTGTCCTGCTCCAGCGCAATACCGCCGCGCCATGCGCTGCGTAACGCTCCCCAGCCATACCAGAGCAGAAACGCAACGCCAGCCCAGGTGATCAGCGTCAGCAGCAGCGGTGACTGATGCAGCAGCGCGCTGCCGCCAAATATGCCGCCGCAGATCAGCGCAATATCGCTCAGGGTACAGAGCGTGGCAGTCATCAGATGATAGTGGCGCTTGATGCCCTGATTCATAACAAAGGCGTTTTGCGGGCCCAGCGGCAAAATCAGTGCAGCGCCCAGCGCCAGCCCCTGCAGATAAATTGATAACACGTTGAATAACCTGAAAAGAGAAGAGGATGGACGCAGTATATCGGCCGGAGGGTATTAGCGGAAATTGAAAGATTTAATCGGTCATTAGCGTTGTTAATAAGAAAGGCACCCGCAGGTGCCTTACGCTAACGTTATTTAGTCAGGTTAACCGGCTGCTCCTGCGCCTCACCCTTAACCTGATGCAGATGCACATCCATCTGCGGATAAGGGATGCCGATGCCGTGCGCATCCAGGGTACGCTTAAAGTTTTTCATCAGATCCCAGTAAACGTTCTGCAGGTCGCCGCTTTTGCTCCAGCAGCGCACGACAAAGTTCAGTGACGAAGCCGCCAGCTCGTTCAGGCCAATCTGAATACCCATATCTTTCAGCACGCGCTCATCCGCTTCCACAACTTCGCGCAGCAGATCGATTACCTGATCGACATCCGCGTCGTAGGCCACGCCGATAATAAATTCGTTGCGGCGGATCGGCTCACGGGAGAAGTTAACGATATTGCTGGCGATAATTTTACCGTTCGGCACCACCACCATTTTACCGTCCGCGCTTTTCAGCGTGGTTGAGAAGATCTGCACATTCTGAACGGTACCCATCACACCACCGAGGTCAACAAATTCGCCGGTGCGGAATGGACGGAAAGTCACCAGCAGTACCCCTGCGGCAAGGTTAGAGAGCGAGCCCTGCAGTGCCAGGCCTACGGCCAGACCCGCTGCACCCAGCACGGCGATAACTGACGCGGTCTGTACACCCACCCGCCCCAGCGCTGCGATGATAGTAAATGCGATAACGCCATAGCGGACTAAGGCTGAGAGAAAATCTGCCACGGTCGCATCGATGTGGCGTGCCACCAGCAGACGATTCACGCCGTTTGAAACAATACGCGCGATAATCATACCCACGATAATAATCGCAATTGCTGCCACGATATTGACCGCATAGCTCAGGATCAGCGCCTGGTTACGCACCAGCCATCCACCTGCACTGTTAATGCCATTTACGACATTTAAATCTTCCATTTGTCAGCCCTGTTGTTGAGTTTCCCGCAGGAAATTACAAAAACGGCCAGATTGACTCCGGCACTCCAGGCTTCAAGGTTAAACAAAAACAGCATGAAGCGCCAAAATTAAGCTGATTTAACATTGTATTGAGGGAAAAACGTACCGGAATTGATGCAGATTAGCGCAGCACAGACCTGCAGGTTGCTGGTACGTATGCGGCAACGTATGGCGGGCTGGCGTGTGGTTTTGTCGGGAAGAGAGTACGGTGCCGCATCGTGAAAAGCACATAAAAAAGGCCCCAATGGGGCCTTTTTACTGCAGCGGACTTACAGTACGTCGACTGCGTTCAGCTCTTTGAACGCCTGCTCTAAGCGCACAACCATTGAAGATTGTGCTGCACGCAGCCAGACGCGTGGATCGTAGTATTTCTTGTTCGGGCTATCCGGGCCGTTCGGGTTGCCCAGCTGCGACTGCAGGTACGCTTCGTTAGATTTGTAGTACTGCAGAATACCGTCCCAGGTTGCCCACTGGGTATCGGTATCGATGTTCATTTTGATCACACCGTAGCTGATTGACTCTTCAATCTCTGCTGCGGAAGAGCCGGAACCGCCGTGGAACACGAAGTCCAGCGCGTTATGTTCCAGACCATGCTTCTCACACACATATTTCTGTGAGTCGCGCAGGATGGTTGGGGTCAGCTTCACGTTGCCTGGCTTGTACACGCCGTGCACGTTGCCGAAAGAGGCGGCGATAGTGAAACGCGGGCTGATTTTGCTCAGCTCGGTGTAGGCGTAATCCACATCTTCAGGCTGGGTGTAGAGAGCTGAAGCGTCCATATGGCTGTTGTCCACGCCATCTTCTTCACCGCCGGTGCAGCCGAGTTCGATTTCCAGCGTCATATCGATTTTCGCCATGCGCGCCAGATATTTGCTGGAGATTTCGATATTCTCTTCCAGCGACTCTTCAGAGAGGTCGATCATGTGTGAAGAGAACAGCGGCTTACCGGTTTTTTTGAAGTGCTCTTCACCGGCATCCAGCAGACCGTCGATCCACGGCAGCAGTTTTTTCGCACAGTGGTCAGTGTGCAGAATAACCGGCACACCATACTGCTCAGCCATCAGATGCACATGGTGCGCACCGGCGATAGCGCCGAAGATTGCCGCGCCCTGAGGTTTGTCGGTTTTGAAACCTTTACCGGCGATAAATGCAGCACCGCCGTTAGAGAACTGAACGATGACCGGCGCTTTAACTTTGGCAGCAGCTTCCAGTACCGCGTTGATGGAGTCCGTGCCGACGCAGTTAACTGCAGGCAGAGCGAATTTGTGCTCCTTCGCTACCTTGAAGACTTTCTGAACGTCATCACCAGTGACAACGCCGGGTTTTACGAAATCAAAAATTTTAGACATGGTTGTGTCCCGTTTCGTTACCGTTCATTCCCGAAGGGAATGGGATTTATTTGCCCCGCTCGGGGCCAGTTTTAAGGCAGCGCCGGAGCGCTGCCCCCAGAATTACTGCTTAGCGCGCTCTTCCAGCATCGCCACCGCAGGCAGCTTTTTGCCTTCCACGAACTCCAGGAATGCACCGCCACCGGTTGAGATGTAAGAGATCTTCTCTTCGATACCGAACAGATCGATAGCCGCCAGCGTGTCGCCGCCGCCTGCTACAGAGAACGCGTCGCTGTCGGCAATTGCATTGGCCACAATTTCGGTGCCTTTACGGAAGTTAGGGAACTCAAAGACGCCTACCGGGCCGTTCCACAGAATGGTTTTGGCCTCTTTCAGGATCTTCGCCATGTTCTGTGCGGTTTCATCACCGAAGTCCATAATCTCTTCGTTATCCTGCACTTCTGAAACCTTTTTCACGGTAGAAGGTGCAGTTTCAGAGAATTCCGTGCCCACACGGGAATCGGTCGGCACCGGAATACCGTACTGGTCACGCAGGCCTTTGGCCGCTTCAACGAAATCCGGCTCGTAGAGTGATTTACCGACCTTGTTGTCGATAGCCACAAAGGTGTTGGCGATGCCGCCGCCCACAATCACGGTATCCGCAATTTTTACCAGCGACTGCAGCACATCAAATTTAGTCGATACTTTTGAACCACCAACTACGGCAACCAGCGGACGCTCCGGGTTGCTCATGACTTTACCCAGCGCTTCCAGCTCAGCAGAGAGCAGCGGGCCTGCGCAGGCGACTGGCGCAAACTTGCCCACGCCGTGAGTCGAAGCCTGCGCGCGGTGCGCGGTACCAAACGCATCCATTACAAAGACGTCACACAGCGCGGCATACTTCTTCGCCAGCGTCTCGTCATCTTTCTTTTCGCCTTTGTTAAAACGTACGTTTTCCAGCACGACCAGCTCGCCAGCACCCACTTCCACGCCGTCAAGATACTCTTTCGCCAGCGTAACCTGGGTACCGTTCAGTTTTTCTTTCAGGTAGTTAACAACCGGCAGCAGCGAGAACTCTTCGTTATATTCACCTTCGGTCGGACGACCAAGGTGAGAGGTAACCATCACTTTCGCGCCCTGTTTCAGTGCCGCTTCGATGGTTGGCAGGGAAGCACGGATACGTGCGTCAGATGTCACTTTTCCTTCTTTCACTGGCACGTTCAGATCGGCACGGATCAGAACACGCTTACCAGCAAGGTCCAGATCGGTCATCTTAATTACAGACATGGTGAATCCTCTCGTTGATTCTCGTAAGTTTTGCCAGACGCCATCCGCGTCTTACCTGAAACCGCTTGCGGCCATTGCTAACGTAGTATCGATCATCCGGTTAGCAAAGCCCCATTCGTTGTCACACCAGACCAGCGTCTTGATCAGGTGATGACCGCTGACCCGCGTCTGCGTACCATCAACGATGGCACTGTGCGGATCGTGGTTAAAATCTACTGAGACTAACGGTAATTCCGTATAGTCAACTATACCACGAAATGCCCCTGCTGATGCGTTTTGCAGCAGCGCATTGACCTCACACGCCTTTACCGCCGCCCGCACCGAGACGCTCAGATCAATCGCCGTCACGTTGATAGTGGGTACACGCACCGCTATCGCTTCGAAGCGATCGTTGAATTTCGGAAAAATGCGGGTGATGCCGGCAGCCAGCCGCGTATCGACCGGAATGATCGACTGACTCGCTGCCCGGGTGCGGCGCAGATCGCTGTGATAGGCGTCGATCACCTGCTGATCGTGCATGGCTGAGTGGATCGTGGTCACAGTGCCGGACTCGATCCCAAAGGCATCATCCAGCAGCTTGATCACCGGAATAATGCAGTTGGTGGTACAGGATGCGTTAGACACAATGCGGTCAGTTTGTTTAAGAGCCTGTTCGTTTACGCCGAACACCACGGTTGCATCCAGATCGTTGCCGCCCGGATGCGAAAACAGGACTTTTCTGGCGCCCGCCTGCAGATGCGCCTCACCGTCGGCGCGGCTGCCGTAAACGCCGGTGCAATCCAGCACCACATCAACATCCAGCTGCTGCCACGGCAGCGTGCCGATCTCAGCCTGATGCAGGATGCGGATAGTGTCCTCCCCTACCCACAGCAGATCGCGCTCCTGCCGCACGTCGAAGGCGAAGCGACCGTGGCTGGTATCGTACTTCAGCAGATGCGCCATACCGGCGGCGTCTGCCAGCTCGTTAATCGCCACAACTGTAATTTCCGCCCGGCGTCCCGTTTCATAGAGCGCACGCAACACATTGCGCCCGATACGACCAAAGCCATTGATAGCAATACGAATGGTCATCGCTTTTCCTGCAACTGCACCTCTGAAATGTGCCAGATACCTTGAGCGTTTCATGCCATTTTGTACAGGTAATTCTTACGCAGCGCCTGGAGCATTGCTGAGAGATATCCTGCTAACTGAAACGGTTCAGCCAGAATAAAGCATGCGAGGAATAACCGGAATGATTGCGATCAAGGATGGTGATGATTATTGGATCTGCGTCACAAAAATGCAGCGATTAATCGATTACTGCAGGAATAATTGAAACGTTTCAGGTGGAGAAGGCGAAGAAAATAAAACAGGGCGCGCATCAATGCGCACCCTGTGGTTCACAATATCTGATCTGGTAACCCGCCCTTTAAGGCGACTCCGGATTACAGAATAGATTTTGCGGTATTAACCACATTCTCAACGGTAAAGCCGAACTCTTTAAACAGCAGCTCTGCCGGTGCAGATTCACCAAATGAGGTCATACCCACGACCGCACCGTGCAGGCCGGTATATTTAAACCAGTAATCGGCAATACCCGCTTCAATGGCAACGCGTGCGCCAACCGCTTTCGGCAGCACCGCTTCACGGTAGGCGGCATCCTGCTTATCAAACGCATCCGTTGATGGCATGGAGACCACGCGCACATTGCGGCCTTCGCTGCTGAGTTTGTCAGCGGCAGCTACCGCCAGCTCAACTTCAGAGCCGGTAGCGATCAGGATCAGTTCCGGCGTGCCGTTGCAATCTTTCAGCACATAGCCACCGCGTACCACGTTTGCCAGCTGCTCAGCGGTACGATCCTGCTGCGCCAGGTTCTGGCGGGAGAAGATCAGCGCTGACGGGCCATCGACGCGCTCAATGGCATATTTCCACGCGACAGCAGACTCAACCTGGTCACAGGGACGCCACAGGCTCATGTTTGGCGTCGTACGCAGGCTGGCCATCTGCTCAACCGGCTGGTGCGTCGGGCCATCTTCACCCAGACCGATAGAGTCGTGGGTATAAACCATGATCTGACGGATCTTCATCAGCGCCGCCATACGCGCTGCGTTGCGGGCATACTCAACAAACATCAGGAAGGTCGCGGTATAAGGCAGGAAACCGCCGTGCAGCGCAAGGCCGTTGGCAATCGCGGTCATACCAAACTCACGCACGCCGTAATGGATATAGTTACCCGCTGCGTCTTCATTGATCGGTTTAGAACCGGACCACATAGTCAGATTGCTGGGTGCCAGATCGGCAGAACCACCGAGGAACTCCGGCAGCAGCTTGCCAAAAGCTTCAATCGCATTCTGCGAGGCTTTACGGCTGGCGATTTTAGCCGGGTTCGCCTGCAGCTGCTCAATAAACTGCTGCGACTCCGCCTGCCAGTTAGCCGGCAGCTCATTGTTAACGCGACGTGTAAACTCTTCAGCCAGCGCCGGGAAAGCCGCCTTATAAGCTGCAAATTTCTCATTCCACGCTGACTCTTTCGCCTGGCCCGCCTCTCTGGCATCCCACTGCGCATAGATATCGGCCGGGATCTCAAACGGCGCGTGGCTCCAGCCCAGCTGCTTGCGCGTCAGCGCAATTTCATCGTCGCCCAGCGGCGCGCCGTGTGAATCGTGCGTGCCCGCTTTGTTAGGTGAACCGAAACCGATAACGGTTTTACACATCAGCAGTGACGGCTTGTCAGAGACGCGCTTCGCCTCTTCCACCGCCTGTTTGATCGCTTCTGCGTCGTGACCATCCACGCCGCGCACAACATGCCAGCCGTAGGCTTCAAAACGTGCTGCGGTGTCGTCGGAGAACCAGCCATCAACGTGACCATCAATGGAGATACCGTTGTCGTCATAGAACGCGACCAGCTTGCCCAGCTTCAGCGTACCGGCAATAGAGCAGACTTCGTGCGAAATCCCTTCCATCATGCAGCCGTCACCCATGAAAACATAGGTATGGTGGTCTACGATATCATGACCCGGACGGTTGAACTGTGCGGCCAGCGTGCGCTCGGCGATCGCAAAGCCCACGGCGTTGGCGATACCCTGACCCAGCGGGCCGGTTGTGGTTTCCACGCCTGGCGTGTAGCCATATTCCGGGTGACCTGGGGTTTTAGAGTGCAGCTGGCGGAAGTTCTGCAGCTCGCTCATTGGCAGATCGTAGCCGGCAAGGTGCAGCAGGCTGTAGATCAGCATAGAGCCATGCCCGTTCGAGAGCACGAAGCGGTCGCGGTCAGCCCACTGCGGGTTAACCGGGTTGTGGTTCAGGAAGTCGCGCCACAGCACTTCAGCGATATCCGCCATGCCCATCGGGGCACCCGGGTGTCCCGATTTAGCTTTCTGTACTGCGTCCATACTTAACGCACGAATGGCGTTGGCAAGCTCTTTACGAGAGGGCATGTTCTACTCCAGATCGGATTAAGGCTCCGCCGCGCTTAACGTATTGTAATTAATCAGTTATAAGGCGAAGCGTGAAAGAAGTCGCCCATCAATGTACATGAAAATCGGCACAAAAGTACATGCATCCGCGTGCTAATTATCATGGCTGCGATTGCATTTTAAGCCGCGTCTGCTAGCAACCGCGAAACGGGCGCGCTATAAACATCGGGTTTATACATCTGGCCTGCTTTCAGGTGTCTGTTTTTACGACGAGTTACTTAAAGGATGATGATATGAAAATCCGGGCTACGGTTACGGCAATCGGAATGGCAGCGCTACTGAGCGGCTGTCAGGGGTTTGATAACAACGCGCTGCTGCAGTCGGGCGCGCAGGCCTATCAGGCCTATTCGCTCAGTGATGCGCAGGTAAAACAGCTGAGTGACCAGTCCTGTACGCAAATGGACAAAGAGAATCAGGTCGCGGCGGCAAACAGCAGCTATCAGCAGCGTCTGAATAAGATCGCTGCCGCGCTGGGCGACAATATCAACGGCACGCCGGCGAACTATAAGGTGTACGTCACCAAAGATGTCAACGCCTGGGCGATGGCCAACGGCTGCATCCGCGTTTACAGCGGCCTGATGGATATGATGACCGACAGTGAAGTGGAAGGCGTACTGGGCCATGAGATGGGTCACGTCGCGCTGGGCCACACGCGCAAAGCGATGCAGGTTGCCTTTGCCACCGAAGCCGCACGCGGTGCTGCCGCCTCGGTCGGCGGTATTATTGGTTCGCTGTCGCAGTCGCAGCTGGGCGATATCGGCGAGAAGCTGGTTAACGCGCAGTTCTCGCAGACTCAGGAGTCGCAGGCAGATGACTACTCATATGATCTGCTGAAAAAGCGCGGCATCAATCCGCTCGGTTTAGCCACCAGCTTTGAGAAGCTGGCGAAGATGGATCAGGGGCATCAGAGTTCGATGTTTGACTCCCATCCTGATTCAGAAGCGCGCGCGCAGCATATCCGCGATCGTATCGCCGCAGACGGTAAATAAGCGCCTGATGCAGCCCTTCTCCCGACGGGAGAAGGGCAGCTGCTATCAGCCTTTGTTCGCTGCCTGCACGTGCAGCATATCCAGCGCCAGCGTAGCCGCCGCCAGCGCGGTCAGATCGGCGTGATCGTAGCCTGGCGCCACCTCAACCAGATCCATGCCGACAATATTCATTCCCTGCAGGCCGCGCACCAGTTTGGTCGCTTTGTCGCTGCTCAGACCACCAATCACCGGCGTACCGGTGCCTGGCGCGTGCGCCGGATCGAGGCAGTCGATATCAAACGTCAGGTAGACCGGCAGGTCGCCCACGGTGCGCTTCACCTCCGCCAGAATATCATCCACGCTGCGATCGTTAACCTGCGCCGCGTCCAGCACGTTGAAACCCAGGCTCTTATCAAATTCAGTACGGATACCGATCTGCACCGAGTGCTGCGGATCGATCAGCCCCTCTTTTGGCGCAGTGAAAAACATGGTGCCGTGGTCAAACGTCGGGCCGTTAGAGTAGGTGTCGGTATGCGCATCAAAATGCACCAGCGCCATTTTGCCGAAATGCTTCGCGTGGGCGCGCAGCAGCGGCAGCGTAATGTAGTGGTCACCGCCAAAGGTCAGCATGCGCTTGCCGCTGGCCAGCAGTTTTTCCGCATGCGCCTGCAGTTTGTCTGAGAGATCCTGTGAGTCACCAAATGCGTAAACCAGGTCACCGCAGTCCACGACATTCAGGCGCTGACGCAGATCAAACTCCCACGGCCAGCGGCACCCTTCCCACGCCAGGTTAGTGGAGATCTGACGAATCGCGCCCGGCCCCAGACGGCTGCCCGGACGGCCCGACGTAGCGGCGTCAAACGGCACACCGGTGATCACCCACTCAGCATCGCTGTCATATGGCTGGAAGTTGAGCGGAAAACGCATGAAGCCAAAGGCGTTGGAAACCAGGGAGTTGTCATACTGATTGCCCAGGGTGTTGTACATAATTCATCCTCTTTACGTCAGGCAGCACCGGCCTGATTACGGGTCAGGTATAAAAAAATCCCTTCCGCGTCGTTAAGCCCGACGAGGAAGGGATTGATGGCGTGATTATCGCCGGGAATATACTCCCCTGCAATCCTCATCCGCTTAGCGCTCGCGCATCGCCTCTTCAGCTTTATTAAACGGCTTGACCAGATAATCCATCACGGTTTTCTCTCCGGTTTTGATATCCACCGTGGAGACCATGCCGGGCGTGATAGAAAAGCGCCGGCCCGCTTTGTTCTGCACATAGTCGTTATCGGTGCGGATAAACACCCGATAGTAGTAGATCTCTGGTTTCACCTCATCCTGGATGGTATCCGGCGAGATGCTCTCTACTACGCCATTGAGACCGCCATAGATGGCGTAATCGTAGGCGGAGATCTTCACCACCGCGCGCTGCCCCGGATGGATAAAGGCGATATCGCGCGGCGACAGGCGCGCCTCCACCAGCAGCCGGTCGTTGAGCGGGACAATGTTCATCAGCTCGCCATTGGGCGGCACCACGCCGCCGACCGTGGAGACTTTGATATTTTTGACAATGCCGCGCATCGGGGCGCGGATCGTCAGCCGCGTCACCGTATCTTCGCGCCCTTTAATCACTTCCGCCAGGCTGTCCGCTTCCGCGCTCGCTTTGGCCAGCTCTTCGCGCGCCTGGACATAATATTGCGAACGCATATCGGTCAGCTTCAGCTCCAGATCGGATTTTTCACGCTGCAGGCGCAGCACCTCCACATTGCTGGCAGCCCCGCTCTTTGCCAGCCGCTGCGTAATCGCCAGCTCGCGGTTAGCCAGCGCCAGCGACGCGTTAAACTGCTTCGTCGCGTCGTTGAGCTGTGCCCGTTTAGTATTATAGAGACGGGTTTCTGCCGCGATCAGATCGGGCCAGCCGCTGAGCTCATCCGGAAAGGTCAGCCGGGTGTCGTTAACCTCTGCCCGCAGGCGTGACGCCGCCGCCAGCGCGGCGCGATAGCGTGCCGCGCTCTCACCCACGCTTGACTGGGAACGGGTCGGATCGAGACGCGCCACCACCTCACCCGCCTGCACCTGATCGCCCTCATGCACGTACAGCTCCGTCAGAATACCGCCCTCCAGCGACTGCAGCACCTGCTCGCGCGAGCTGGGGATCACCTTGCCGGTCCCGGTTGAGACTTCATCCAGCACGCCAAACCACGCCCAGATCAGCGCGACCAGCATCAGCGCGGCGCTGATAACAATCAGCCGCACCGCCCCGCTGTAGTGCGTTTCCGATTTCAGTTCGCCCAGCAGATCGTCTGACGCGTCTGTTTCAGCAGCCGTGACCAGCCGCAGTTTTGCCGGCAGCTGCTTCATGCGTTCACCTCCGGCAGATTTCCGCCGCTGCGCGCTGGCGGCAGCGCTTTCTCTTTCGGACTGTCCATAACCAGCTGCCCCTCTTTCAGCACCAGTATCCGATCCACCAGCGACAGAATCGCGGCGCGATGCGTCGCCACGATCAGCGTGCGGCCGTTCAGCCATGCGCTGAGGCGCTCAATAAACTCTTTCTCCGTATGGTCGTCGAGCGCGGCGGTGGGTTCATCCAGCAGCACGATATTAGGATCGCGCAGCAGCATGCGCGCCAGCAGCAGCGACTGCCGCTGCCCGCCGGAGAGGCCGGTGCCCCCCTCCATGATCGGGTGATCCAGCCCCAGCGGCAGGCGGCGAATAAATTCCGCTCCGCCGCTCACCGTCAGCGCAGAGAAGATGGCGTCGTCGGTAGCGTGCGCCGCGCCGAGCGTCAGGTTTTCACGCAGCGTACCGTGAAACAGACGCGCGTTTTGCGTCAGCAGCCCGACGTTGCGCCGCACGTCGGCCACGTCAATGTGCGGCAGGCTGAGGTTATCAAGCCGCAGCTCACCGCTCACCAGATCCATGCCGCCCGCCATCGCCTGCAGCAGCGTGGATTTACCGGAGCCGTTGCGGCCCAGCACCGCAATACGCTCCCCAGGCTGAATGGTCAGGGATTTAATGCGCAGCGCCATGGTCAGCGAGTCGCTGTAGTAGCGAAACATGGCGTCGGTGAACTGATAGTGGCCAAACAGCACCGGACAGTGAATACGCGTCTCATCGCTGCTGTTCTCTACCGGCAGATTCATCAGGCCGTCGAGGCTGGTTTTCGCCGCCCTGACCTGCTGCCAGCGCGCCAGTACGCCGCACAGCGTTGCCATCGGCGCAATCATGCGCGAGGAGAGCAGCGACGCCGCGACAATCGCCCCGGTGGTGATATCGCCGTTGATCACCATCGGCGCGCCCACCACAATGACGCTGGCGTAAACCAGCCCCTGCACCGTTACGCCCCAGCTAATGAGCGAGTGCATCACCTTACGCATCGCGACGCCTGACTGCGCAGTAATACGGATATAACTGTTCCACTGTTGCAGAAAGCGATCTTCCGCCTGCATCAGCTTGATATCCTCCAGCCCCTGTACGCTCTCCACCAGCACTGCGTTACGCAGCGTGGACTCTTTCAGCGCCTGCTGCGCCAGCTTCGCCAGTTTTTTCTGGCTGAGCAGGCCCGGCAACACCATCAGCAGCACCGCCACCGGGGCGATCCACGCCAGCTGTGGCGCGATAATCGCCATAACCAGCAGAAACAGCAGGAAAAATGGCATATCGACAATCGCCGTCACGGTGGTTGAGGTCACCATTTCCCGGATCGCCTCCAGTTCACGCAGCTGGGAGATAAAAGTGCCGGTAGAGCGCGGCACCACGCTGTTGCGCAGCCGCAGCGCATGACCAAACACCCGATCGGAGACGCGCATATCGGCGCGCTTGCCCAGCAGATCGGTGACGTGATCGCGGCCCACGCGCAGAATATAGGTAAATACCACCGAAATGATCACGCCAGCATAGAGGACATAGAGCGTGGGATAAGATTGCGCCGGGATCACCCGGTCATAAACCTGCATCGAAAACACAATCCCTACCAGCGCCAGCAGATTGATCAAGAAGGACGCCAGCATCACATAGCCGTAGGGACGCAGATCGTGCAGCACCAGCCGCCGCAGCCAGTCGGGGCGAACGGTGGCGAGATAGCGATCGACCCGGCTATCTTTCGCCGCCGCCACCGGTCGCAGCGCGGCCACCACGCGGAGGGCGGGCAGCAGATCGGTGAGCATCACCGGCGTCGGCTGTTCATCGCCGGAAAAGTGCACCCGAACGCGGTCATCACCATCAAACGCCGTCACCACGCCGACCTGGCCATCATCCAGCTCTACTGCCAGCGGCAGGCGCCAGCGCGTGATCTCCCGGCTCTCCTCTGCAAACAGCTGCAGCGACAGCCCCGCCTGACGTGCCAGATGGCGCAGCGCTTTATCGCGCGTCTGTTTGCCCTGCCACTCCGCTGCCGCCATGATCATGCCTGGCGAACAGGGCAGCCGGTAGTGGGTGGCGATCTGAATAATGGCCGTGGCCCAGCCGTTAAGCGGCAGCTCGCCGCCGCTGGCGGGCTGGCTCTCAGGCGCGTCCGGAATTGGTAATTGGGTCATGGCTGGATCTCCACGGTCTGGATGCGCTGGTTATTGAGCGTAAAGGCTGAACGTATCTGTCCGGTGCTGTAAAGACAGTCGAGCTGCAGCGATCGCAGCTGGCTTACGGTCTGCTGTAGCGTAAAGCGGGTCTGCCACACCTCCTGTTCGGCATTGAGCACGTCCAGCAGCGGGCGTGTCCCGAGCTGCAGATACTGATCCTGATAGAGCTGGCGGGTTTTCTCGCCCAGCGCCTGCTGGCGCCCCATAATCGCCAGACTCTGCGACAGGCTGAGCGCCTCATTCTGCGACTCACTCAGCTGCTGACGCGCTTTCAGCCGTGCGGAATTTACCGCTGCGTTCGCCGCCTGCAGCGCGCTGGCGGCGGCGTCGCGCGCGGCGGTGATCCCGCCGCCCTGATAAAGCGGCATCTCGACTTTGACAAAGGCAGAGTACTGCGTGCGGTCCAGCGACTGACTGCCGGCGTAGCGATCGTTGAGATAGTGGGTAACCTGCGGTTCCAGCGAGATAGTCGGCAGGTTCTGCGCGCTGGCGTTATCAAGTTTGGCCTGCGCCTGATTAGCCTGCGCCCACGCGGCCAGCACCGCCGGGTTGGTTTTGTCATCCGCTTTGCCACTGGCGCAGCCGCGGGTCAGCGTCGCGGGAAACTGGTCGCTGACCTGCTTTACCAGCGGCCAGCCCAGATAGGTGGCTAAAGTCGCGCGCCAGCGGTTAAGGCTCGCCTGATACTGTGTCAGGGTGGTGCGCGCGCCTTCGATACGCGCATCGGTCTGGGTCGCGTCGGAGAGCGAGGCCGCGCCCTCCTCATTACGCTGCCGCGCCAGTACGCCAATCCGGCTCAGGGCGCTGAGCTGATCGCGGGCAATCTTTACCAGCTGCTGATAGCCCTGCACCTGAACCAGTGCCGCTGCGGTATCGTGCGCCACGCTATCGATACTCACCAGCACGTTTGCCTGCTCCTGCGCCACGCCCGCCTCGGCAGAGCGCACCGAGCTGCTGACTTTGCCAAAGTCATAAAGCATCTGCGACACCGACAGCACAAATGAGGGGCTGAAGCCGCTGCCGCTGTAACTGTTGCTATAGCCATTGTTCATGCCCGCACTGATTTGCGGATAATATTTTGCTTTTGCCACATCGACCTGATTCGCCTGCTCCAGCATGGTGCCAATCGCCTGCGCGATATCAGGATGCCACTGCACCGCACGCTGCACCGCCTGCTCAATTGTCAGGGTGTCCGGCACGCTGCCCAGCGCCGGTTCGGCGACTTCGCCCGCGAGCGACGGCAGCTCCTGCTGCTGAACCAGCTCGCTTTGCGTAATAGATCCAGCGCGTATCAGCGTCTCACTGGCGGCACTAAGATGCGCACTGTAAAACAACAGAAAGCCCGCGCTTACTGCGGCGGGCAGAGAGGAACGGCGAAAAGGTGCGCCGGATTGCATCAGATCCATCGATTATCCACCAGTCAGAATAGAGAAAGGGCACCTCCTGTGCCCGTGATGCTTCCCTGCGTCACACACCACTATGTCGTGTGGTTTTGGTGCGGTTGCTGCAGCAGCTCCTCCAGTGACACGTTAACGCCTTCCAGCGTGATCAGCTGCGTAGTGCTGTAGCCCGTCCCGCTACCGTCACGATCGATTGAAAGCACGGTGCTGCCATCAGAAGTATGGTCCACTTTCACGAAATCATTAATATTACTTGTGGAATCATTCCAGCCGATCAGCAGTTCACTGATATCAATCTTGTCTCCCTGGGCGACGTTAAAGTCGGTCCAGGTGTCGTGGCCGTTGCCGCCGGTGGCATCAGCGCGATCCAGCAGATGGTAAACCAGCGTATCTGCGCCGGCGCCAGCGGTGATGGTGTCATCGTAGGCGCTGCTGGTCAGCGTATCGTTACCGCCGGTTCCGTTAATGGTCGGGTGCAGCTCAATGGTGAAGCTGTGGCTGGTCAGGGTGCCGTCCCGGCCCGCCAGGGTGTAACTGAATACCTCCTTATGCGTAATGTTCTGGACGTTAACATCCGCATTGAGTGAGTAGGTGTAGCTTCCGCTGGCGCTGACCTGCAGCACGCCGAACTCACCGGCTACCTGCGTCATACCGGCCGCTCCCACCGTGGTTTCTGCCCCCAGAGCATTAGTGATGGTTAAGGTTCCGCTGTGCGTGCCGGCGCTGTCGGCCCAGATGCTGCCGCTCGCGTCATGCTCAGCGCTGCTGCTCTCCGCCAGCAGGCTGGTGGCGGCAAACAGCGTGGCCGCCGGGCCGTTATGCAGCGTTACCGTCAGCGTGGCGGAGGTTACCGTGCCGCTGGCGTCCCGCACTGAATAGGTAAAGGTATCCGTCGCCGGCAGCGTGTCGATATTCAGTCCCGCTTTCAGCGCATAGGTGTAGTTACCTCGCGCATCCAGGGTCAGCGTACCGTAGCTGCTGGTGATCACCGTATTACCCGTGCCGGCAACCGTTGCGCCGCCCGCCGTCGTGACCGCCACGCCAGCCGGTACCGTACCGGCTATCGAACTGGTGTCGTTCGCCAGCAGATTACCGGTGACGGTGGCCGCCGTGGTTACCGCCAGCGTGGTGTAGTCTGACACCGTGCTCACGGTAGTGGTGGGTAGTATGCTGAGGTTGGTATTCGCGCCGACCACTACCGCGTAGTTACCGGTACCCAGATTGCTGTAGGTGACGTTACCGCCGCGAATCGTTCCGACTGAAAGCAGGGAACTGATGTAGTTGCTCTGCGAACTCACCAGCTGCCAGGAGCCGTTACTCAGCTGCGTGTAGAGGTTAAGCGAGTAGTTGGCCGCCACGCCGATGCTGTTCACTGAGCCGTAGAGCGTCACCGTGCGGAAATCGTCCTGACCCACATTAAAGATATAGGCGTTGCCGTTATTGAGCACGCTGGCACCCAGTATCGATCCGACCCCCAGGGTAAGCAGCGCCGTGTGTGAAGAGTTCACGGTGCCATTATTGATGGTGGCCTGCGTGGTGCCGTAATCGACCTCGTTAACATCGTTAGTCGCCACAATGCGGATGGCCCCCAGCAGCGACGCCGATGGCGAAACGTTGCCCGCCCTGTCGCTCTGCGTCACCGAGAGCGTGGCACCGGTAGTCTGCGCTGTGCTCAGCGCCACTGACCAGCTGCCGCCGCTGCCCACCGTGGTGGTGCCGAGCGTGGCGCCGCTGGCGTCGCGGACCGTTACCGTTGCGCCGACCTCACCGCTGCCGGTGACGCTGGTGCCGGCGCTGTTGATCAGCAATCCGGATACCGCCGCCGGTGGCACCGTGTCTACGGTAACGGTGGTCGCCACGTTGGTGCTGCTGACGTTGCCTGCCGGGTCAGTCACCGTGGTGCTCAGGGTATGCGCCCCATTGCTCAGCGCCGCGGTGGTAAAGCTCCAGCTGCCGCCCGTGCCCACCGTGACGGAACCCAGTGCGGTGGTGCCGTCAAAAATGGTCACCAGCGCGCCCGCTTCTGCCGTACCGCTCAGCGTCGGCGTGGTATCGCGCGTAAAGGCACCATTGGTCAGCGTTACCGGCGCGCTGCCCGCATCATCCGTAATGGTGAGCGTGCTGGCCGCCGGCGCCACGGTGTCAATCCGCAGCGTGACCGAAGCCTGCGGGCTGACGTTGCCCGCCGCGTCGGTCTGCGTCACGTTGAGCGTATGGGCACCATTACCCAGCGCTGGCGTGATGAAGCTCCAGCTGCCGCTGCCGCCAACGATCGCAGTTCCCAGCAGCGCGGTGCCGTCGTAAACGCTGACGCGTGCGCCCGCCTCGCCCGATCCGCTCAGCAGCGGCGTGCTGTCATTGGTCACGCCGTTATTGGGGATTGCGATTGCCGTACTGCCGTTGTTATTAGCCAGGGTCAGCCCGGTTACGGCAACCGGCACCGTGGTGTCGATAATCGCCGTCGAACTGATGCTGCTGCTGACGTTACCCGCGGCATCAGTGGCGGTGATGCTGAAGGTGTGCGATCCCTCGGAGAGAGCTGTTCCCGGCGTGAAGCTCCAGCTGCCGCTGCTGCTGGCGGTCACCGACCCCAGGACAGTGGTGCCGTCGCGCACAATCACCAGACTGTTTGCCTCGGCCGTGCCGCTCAGGGTTGGCGTGCTGTCGCGCGTCGCGCCGCCGTTTGCCACCGTGACATTGTTAATGTCGTTAGTGACCACCAGCGTTGGCGCAGCGGGAGCCACGGTATCGACGGTAATCGACACCGCCGGCTTCGCCGGGCTGACGTTGCCCGCGGCGTCACGTACCGTCGCGCTCAGCGAATGCACGCCGTTGCTCAGCGCAGCTGGCGTAAAGCTCCATGCCCCATCGCTGCCTGCCACCACCGATCCCAGCAGCGTGCTGCCGTCATACAGCGTGACGACCGCGCTCGCCTCCGCCGTCCCGCTTAGGGTTGGCGTCGCGTCGTTGGTGACCGCGCCATTTGCCAGCGGTCCGGTCACCGGCGCCACATCATCCGTGATCGTCAGGTTGCTGACCGCTGCCGGCGCCACCGTATCCACCGTCAGCGTGATGCTGGCTGGCGGACTGACGTTTCCGGCGGCGTCGGTCTGGGTCACGTTCAGGGTGTGGCTGCCTTCACTCAGCACCGGGCTGACAAAGCTCCAGCTGCCGTTACTGCTGACAATCGCCGTGCCCAGCGCAACATTGCCGTCAAGGATAGTCACGCGCGCACCCGCCTCGCCAGAGCCGGTCAGCAGCGGCGTGCTGTCACTGGTCACGCTATTATTGGGAATCGCGATCGCCGTACTGCCGTTGTTGTTGGCGGCAGCCAGACCGGTAACCGCACCTGGCGCAACGGTATCAATGATCGCCGTTGAGCTGACGCTGCTGCTGACGTTGCCTGCCGCATCGGTGGCGGTGATGCTGAAGGTATGCGATCCCTCAGCGAGCGCTGTAGCAGGGGTAAAGCTCCAGCTGCCGGTACCGCTGGCGGTGACTGAGCCGAGTAGCGTGGTGCCGTCGCGGATAATCACCAGGCTATTGGCCTCGGCGCTGCCGCTCAGGGTTGGCGTGCTGTCGCCGCTTGCTGCGCCGTTCGCCACCGTGGTGTTCGCCACGTCGTTAGTCACGACCAGCGTTGGCGCAGCCGGCGCCACGGTGTCCACGGTGATTGCGACCGTGGGCGACGCCGCGCTGACGTTGCCTGCCGCATCACGCACCGTGACGCTCAGCGCATGCGGACCATTATTCAGCGCGGGCGACGTAAAGCTCCACGCGCCGCTGCCGTCGGCCACAGCGGAACCCAGTACTGCAGTGCCGTCATAGACGGTGACCACGCCCCCCGCCTCTGCCGTACCGCTCAGCACCGGCGTGGTGTCGTTGGTCACGGCGCCGTTAGTCAGAGGACCGGTGTTCGGCGCGGCGTCATCGGTGACCACCAGATTGCTCACTGCGGCTGGCGGAGTGGTATCGACCGTCAGCGTCAGCGTCGCATTCGGGCTGACGTTACCGGCCGCATCGCTGGCGGTAACGTTAAAGGTGTGTGCCCCCTCTGCCAGCGCCGGCGTGACAAAACTCCACGCGCCGCCGCTGCCCGCCGTTACCGATCCGAGAACGGTGTCGCCGTCGCGGATCGTCACCACGCTGCCCGCCTCTGCCGTGCCCCTGAGCAGCGGAGTGGCATCGCTGGTGGTGCCGCCGGCGGCAATTGCCACCAGCGCGCTGCCGTTGTTGTTAGCCGCGTTCAGGCCGCTCACGGCGACCGGCGCCACGCTATCCACAATCAGCGTGGTGCTGGTCGCGCCGCTGACGTTGCCCGCCACATCGGTGGCGGTGACGCTCAGGGTATGCAGTCCCTGGTTCAGCGTAGTGCTGACATAGCTCCAGCGTCCTTCCGCATCAGCGGTCACCGAGCCCAGCACCGCGTTACCGTCGCGTACCGTGACAATGGCGTTCGCTTCCGCCACGCCGCTTAAGGTCGGCGTCGCATCGCTGCTGTAGCCGCCCGCCGGGATGGTTGCGCTGGTCACATCGTTGGTCACCACCAGCGTTGAGGTGGCTGGCGCAGTGGTATCCACGACTACGGTAAAGTTCACCGGATCGCTGCTGCTGCCCGCCGCATCGCGTACCGTGACGCTGAGCGGATGCGTGCCTTCACTCAGCGCGGCAGGGGTGAAGCTCCAGGCTCCGTCGCCGTTTGCCACCACCGATCCCAGCACCGTAGTGCCTTCACTGATCACCACCACGCTGTTTGCCGCGGCGCTGCCGGAGAGCGTTGGCGTGGTATCGTCCGTCGGCGTACCGCTGGTCAGCGGCCCCTGAATCGCGCCGGCGTTATCCGTTACCGTCAGCGCCGTGACCGGGGCAACCGCTGCGGTCAGCACGGTAAAGCTGATATCGCTCACCGGGCTGACGTTGCCCGCCGCGTCGGCGGCACTCACGCTCAGCGTGTGCGGACCATCCGCCAGCGCGGCGGTGGTAAAGCTCCACGCGCCGTTGGTGCCGGCGGTTACCGAGCCGAGCACGGTGGTGCCGTCCCGCACGGTAACGATGCTGCCCGCCTCAGCGGTGCCGCTCAGCTGCGGCGTGTTGTCGCTGGTGGTGCTGCCAGCCGCGATAGTCAGCGGCGTGCTGCCGTTGTTGTTGACCGCCGTCAGGCCGGAGATGGCCGCCGGTGCCACGGTATCCACCACTACCGTGGTGACGGCAGAGGCGATACCGGTATTACCGGCCGCATCGGTGACGCGCACGCTCAGGGCGTGACTGCCCTCGCCCAGCGCGGCAGGGGTAAAGCTCCAGGCGCCCGCGCCGCTGGCGATAGCGGTACCGAGCAGCGTGGTGCCGTCATACACGCTGACCGTGGCGTTTGCCTCCGTGGTGCCGCTCAGCGCTGGCGTACTGTCATTGATGGTTGCCCCGCTGGTGAGCGGCGTATCCGAATCACCCGCGGTGACGTTCACCGTGCCGGCCGCAGGGGCTACCGTATCGACCGTGATGTTCAGCGCGCCGGAGCGATCGCTGACGTTGCCCGCCGCATCGGTCACTGTCACGCTGAGCGCGTGCGCGCCCTGGCTCAGCAGCGGCAGCGTGGTGCTCCATGCGCCGTCGCCGTCAGCAGTGACCGAAGCGATTACCGTATTGCCATCGTAGATGGTCACCAGCCCGCCCGCTTCCGCCGTGCCGCTGAGCTGTGGCGTACTGTCGTTAGTCACGCCGTTATCCGTCACCGGCACCGGCGTGGCGCCGTTGTTATTGGCCGCCGCGAGATCGGTTACGACATCGGGCACAACGGTATCGACGATAAAATTAATCACCTCTGACGGATCGCCAGGATTGCCGGTTTCATCCGTGCTGACGACAGAAATCGCGTGCGCGCCCTCATCCAGTACCGGATCTGGCGTATAGCTCCACTGTCCGTTCGCGTCTATCGGCAGAGTAGCCAGCACTGTACCGTTATCAGAAATGGTTACAGTGCCATTTGCCGGGCCCGTTCCCTGCAGGACCGGCGTGTTGTCACGGATAGCGGCCCCGTCTGCTACCGTTACCAGCGTGCTGCCGCTGTTATCGGTGATCTGCAGCGTGCTGTCGACCGGTGGCAGATTGGCTTCAACGGTCAGCGTGAAGGCGTCAGTAGCCGGGCTGACGTTACCCGCCGCATCGGTCACGGTGAACGTAAAGCTATGCTCGCGGTTTGACAGCGCAGCGTCTGGCGTAAAGCTCCAGCTGCCGTTTTCGTCAGCGGTGGCCGTTCCCAGCAGCACGTTGTCGTCATAGACCGTTATCGTGCTGCCCGTCTCCGCCGTGCCGCTGAAGGCCGGGAGATTATCATCAGTGATCGCGCCTGACGTCAGCGGACCTTCAGCGCCGCCGACGCTGTCGGTAACAAGCAGATCGTCAATTGCCTCCGGTGCCACCGTGTCGATAGTGATGGTAATCGGGCCGGTAACCGGGCCGGCGGTGCCCGCCGCGTTGCTGACCGAGACGCTGAAGGCATAGGTTGCATCGTCCAGCGCTGCGGATTCATAACGCCAGACGCCATTCTCACCCACGGTTGTGGTGCCAACGATGGCTCCATCCTGAATGATATTCACCACCGTGCCGGCGACGCCGGTTCCGCGCAGCACCGGCGTGCTGTCACTGGCGAAGCCGTTGTTCGCCACCAGCACCGGCGTGGTGCTGGCGTTGTTGTAGATATCAAAGCTCAGCACCGCGGCTGGCGTACTGGTATCGACCGTAAAGCTGACCGTCGACGCCACCTCGCTGACGTTGCCCGCTACATCGGTGGCGGTCACCGTCAGGGTGTGCGCCCCCTCAGCCAGCGCGCTGGTGTTGAGGCTCCAGGCCCCCTGAGGATCGGCGGTGGTTCTGCCAACCTCCTGCGCACCGTCATACACAATAATGGTCGCTCCTGCCTCTGCGGTACCGCTGATGAGCGGCGTCGCATCAGGAGTTACGCTGTTGCTATTGATGGTTACCGGCGTCGCTTGTATATCATTCTGCAGCAGCAGATCGCCTGCCGGCTGCGGCGCAGTGGCATCAATAGTGATGGTCAGCGCACCGGACGGTGCGCTGACGTTGCCCACTTCATCGGTGACCGTGGCGCTCAGCGTGTGCTGGCCGTCGGTCAGTACCGGTGAGCTGAAGCTCCAGCTGCCGTCGCCGTCCGCCGTCACCGAGCCAATCACCACTCCGCCGTCATACAGCGTAATCAGGCTGTCGGGTTCCGCGGTGCCGCTCAGCAGTGGCGTATTGTCCGTGGTCAGCGCGCCGTTTGTCAGAGGCTGCGGTGTCGTACCGTTGTCGTTACTGACCACCAGCGATGTGGCATCCGGCAGCGTGGCGTCCACGGTAAAGGCGACAGGAGCAGAAGCCGGACCGGTGTTACCGGCCGTATCGGTCACCGTGGTGGTGAGGCTGTAGCTGCCATCGTCCAGCTGCGGCAGCTGATAGCTCCACTGTCCGTTACTGCCGGTGGTCACGCTGGCCAGTATTGCGGTTCCGTCCAGAATCGTCACTACGCTGCCCGGCTCTGCGGTGCCACTGAGGAACGGCGTATTATCCGTGGTGATGCTGCCGCTGGCGATAGCCACCGGCGTGGTGCCGTCGTTGTTCGTCAGCGCGATGTTCGCTGCCACCGCCGGCGGCGTGGTATCAACGATCGCACTGAAAGTCACCGGTGCGCTGACGTTACCAAGCGTGTCAGATGCCGTGGCGGTAAAGGTGTAGCTGCCGTCCGCCAGCGCGGTGGCAGGCGTAAAGCTCCAGCTTCCCTGTCCGTTTACCGTGGTGGAACCCAGCAGCGTACCGCTCTGATCGGTAAGGGTAATAATGCTGCCCGCATCCCCGCGACCGCTGAACAGCGGCGTGCCATCATTAGTGAGGCCCCCGTTGGGAACGGCTACCGGCGCAGTGCCGTTATCATTACTCAGCGTCAGCTGCGTAACGGCGGAAGGCGCCGTGGTGTCCACGGTAAAGGCGATCGGCGCACCCGGCGCGCTGCTGTTACCGGCGGCGTCGGTGACCGTCACGCTCAGGCTGTGCGGGCCGTCGCTGAGGATCGGCGAGAAGCTCCAGTTACCCTGCGCATCGGTCGTGGTGGTACCGAGGATCAGATTGCCATCAGATATAACGATGGTGCTGCCAGGCTCTGCGCGACCGGAGAACTCAGGCGTGTTGTCACCGGTGGTGGAGCCGGATGTAATCGCCTGCGGCGTAGCGCCATTGTTGTTCACCAGCGCGATCTCAGTGGCCGCAGCCGGTGCGACCGTATCCACGGTAAAGGTGATTGTGGGCGAAGCGGGGCTGGTGTTCCCGGCTGCGTCGCTGACAACGGTGCTCAGGTTATGCTCGCCCTGCGTAAGCGCGCCGGTCGTGAACTGCCAGCTGCCGCTGCTGTTCACGGTAACCGAACCGATTTGCGTAGCGCCGTCATAGATCAGCACCACGCTGCCCGGCTCGGCTGAACCGATCAGCTGCGGCGTCGCGTCGTTGGTCACGTCACCGCTGTTGATCGGCACCAGCGTGCTGCCTTCATTGTTGTTAACCAGCACGTTCTGCGCTGCTTCCGGTGCCTGCGTATCCACGTTAATCGTGGTTACGGCCGAGGCCGGACTGACGTTGCCCGCCGGCGTCGTCTCCGTAATGCTCAGCGCATAGCTGCCATCATCCAGGGCTACGGGCGTATACTGCCAGCCGCCATCCCCACCGGCTACCACGCTGCCGATAGCCGTGCCGTCATTATAAATAGTGATCAGACTGCCGGCGGCGGCCGTACCGCTGAGCTGCGGCGTACTGTCGCTGGTGTAGCCGTTACTGGCAACCGGCACGCCTTCGCCGGAAGTGACGGAGAAAGCAGGTGCAGCCGGCACGCTGGTATCCACCGTCAGGGTCACAGAGTTGCCTGTAGCGCTGACGTTGCCTGCGGCGTCGGTCGCGGTGGCCCGTAAGGTATGTGCGCCATCGGTCAGGACCGTGTCGCTAAAGCGCCAGGCCCCGTCTGCGTCTGCCCGGACAGAGCCGATAGCGGCTGTTCCGTCATAGAGCGTTACCAGGCTACCTGCCTCAGCGCTGCCGCTCAGCACCGGTGTGGCGTCGTTGGTGACGCCGGTGATCGGTGCGTTATTGTCATCCCTCGCGGTCAGGTCGACTACGGCGCCAGGGGCTGTGGTATCGATGGTGAAGTTATATGCAGAGGAGGCCGCGCCGGTGTTACCGGCGGCGTCAGTCACTCGCGTGGTCAGGCTGTAATCGCCCTCAGCCAGCGGCGCATCCGGCGTAAAGCGCCAGCCGCCGTCACTGCCTGCAGTGACGCTGCCCAGTACTTCGCCGTTGTTATAGACGGTCACGATGCTGCCCGCTTCCGCCGTGCCGCTTACCACCGGCAAGGTGGTATTAGTCGCACCGGCCTCATCGACAGGGCGCGCCACGCCGCCCGCCTCATTGCTGACCTGCAAAGCCTCTGCAGCTTCGGGTGCCGTTGTATCAATGGTGAAATTCAGCGGTGCCGATGGCGCGCTGACGTTGCCCGCCGGATCGGTAACGGTAGTGGTCAGGCTGTAATCGCCCTCAGGCAGCGGTGCCTCTGGCGTGAAGCTCCAGTTGCCGTCTGTATCTGCGGTTACGCTGCCCAGCACCGTGTCGCCATTGGAAACGGTGATCAGCGCACCCGGTTCGGCGCTGCCGCTCAGCACCGGCGACGTCGTGTTGGTCACGCCGTTATCAACCGGCAATGGCGTTTCGCCGTCGTTGTTACTGAGCTGCAGCTCGCCTGCCGCCGCTGGCGGAATAGTATCAACGGTAAACACCAGCGCAGCAGAAGGCTCGCTGACGTTACCCGCCGGGCTGGTTACCGTAGCCGTCAGGCTGTGCGGACCCTCGCTCAGCGGCGACTCTGGCGTAAAGCGCCATGCACCGCCGTCATCCACGACCACGCTGCCCAGCACCGTGGTGCCGTCAAGTACCGTTACCGTGCTGCCCGCAGCCGCCGTGCCGCTCAGCACCGGGGTGGTATCACTGGTAGTCCCGTTGGTGACCGTCACCAGCGTGCCGCTGCTGTCATTGCTCAGCACCAGGTCATCCGCCACAGGCGGCGGCGTAGTGTCAATCGTAAAGTTAAGCGGTTCAGACTCATCGCCGCGGTTACCCGCCGCATCCGTAACCGTAGTGGTCAGGCTGTGCGGTCCGGCTGCCAGCGGCGTTTCCGGCGTAAAGCGCCACGCTCCGGTGCCGTCAGCGCTGACGCTGCCCAGCAGCGTGCCGTTATCATAGACGCTGACCGTGCTGCCTGGCTCAGCGCTGCCGCTCAGCGCCGGCGAGGTGTCGTTAGTTACGCCGCCGGCGTTGATGGCGTTACCGTTTTGATCGTTACTCAGCTGCAGGCCGCCTGCCGCAACGGGCGGTGTAGTATCAATGGTCAGCACCAGCGGTGCAGAAGGCGCACTGCTGTTCCCTGCCGGTGAGGTGGTGACGCCCGTCAGGCTGTGCTCACCGTCTGCCAGCGGTTCGTCTGGGGCAAAACTCCAGCTTCCCGCCTCTCCCACGGTAACGGAGCCCAGTACCTCATCCCCATCTGAAATTGTCACCACGCTGCCTGCGGCCACGCCGCTGCCGCTCAGCAGCGGCGTGGCGTCATTCGTCAGACCGTTGTTAACCGGAACCGGCGCAGTACCTTCATCGTTAGCCGCCTGCAGAGCAGCGGGTGCCGCTGGCGCAGTCGTATCGATGGTAAACACCACTGCCGTGGACGCTGCCCCGCTGTTGCCAGCCGGATCGGTGACAACCGTGGTCAGGCTATGTTCACCCGGCTGCAGTACCGGTGAGGTAAAGCTCCAGCTGCCGTCGCTACCGGCGGTGGTGCTGCCCAGCACGTTACCGTTATCAGAAACGGTGACGGTACTGCCTGGCTCAGCGCTTCCGCTGAGTACCGGCTTAGTGCTGTTAGTGATGCCGGTGATTTCGTTACCGTTTTGCCCGTTGCTCAGCAGCAGATCGCTGGCGATCGCGGGTGCAGTAGTGTCGATCACCACGCTGACCGGGGCACTGGCCGGCCCGGTGTTGCCCGCCGTATCGGTTACGGTGGTGGTAAGCGCGTGCGCGCCTTCATCCAGCGGCTGCGGCGGCGTAAAGCTCCAGCTGCCGTCGCCGCCCGCCACGGTACTGCCCAGAACGTCGCCATTATCAGAAACGGTGACGATGCTGCCCGGCTCGGCGCTGCCGCTGAGGGTCGGCGTGGTTTCATTCGTGGCACCGCCCGCCGGCAGCGCGTTACCCTCCTGGTTGTTCAGCTGCAGACCGCTGGCGGCGGCCGGTGGCTGCGTATCTACCGTGACCGCCACCGGGTCAGAGGCGGGGCCGGTATTACCGGCCGCATCGGTGACCGTGCTGGTCAGCGCGTGTTCGCCATCGCTGAGCGGCGGCGTGGTATAGCTCCAGTTGCCCTGAGCATCCGTGGTGGCGGTGCCAAGCACCGTATCACCGTCGCGGACGGTCACCGTGGAGCCAGGCTCCGCGGTGCCGCTCAGCGTCGGCGTAGTGAGACTGGTGCTGCTGCCTGGCGTAACCGGATCGCCATTTTCATTGCTGAGCTGAACGCCGGACGGCGCGGCGGGCACGCTGGTATCGATGGTGATATTGATAACCGATGAGGAGGTCTCCGCCCCCGCTGCGCTGGTGGCAACCGCCCGGAACGCATAGGGGCCGTCGGCTAACGCGGCAGGCGTAAAGCGCCACTGGCCGTCACCGTCTGCGACGACGCTGCCCAGTAGCGTAGTACCGCTATAGAGTCTGACCACGTCGCCAGCGGTGGCGACGCCGCTCAGCACCGGGGTGTTATCGCCGGTGCTGTCGTTATCTGCCAGCGTAACCAGCGTGCTGCCGCTGTCATCTGTTACCTCCAGTGAGCTGGTTGCCGGCACGCTGCCGGCATCAATCGCCAGCGTAAACGCCGGTGACGCCGGGCTGACGTTCCCTGCAGCGTCGGTCACGGTGGTGGTAATGTTATGCTGACCGTTGCTCAGCGCCGGCAGCGTCAGGCTCCAGCTGCCGTTGCTATCCACAACGGCGCTGCCCAGCAGCACGTCGCCGTCATAAATGCGCACCACGCTGCCCGCTTCGGCCGTGCCGCTCAGCGTCGGCGTGTTGTCATCGGTGAGCTGGCCTGAAGTCAGCGGGCCGGTACTAGCGCCTGCGTTATCAGTGACCTGCAGATTGCTGACCGCCGCTGGTGCGACTGTATCTACGGTAAAATTCAGCGGCGCAGAGACGGGGCTGCTGTTGCCAGCCAGATCGGTTACGGTGGTGGTCAGGCTGTGGCTGCCCTCACCCAGCTGCGGCGTGGTAAAGCGCCAGCTGCCGTCGCTGTTGGTGGTCACGCTGCCCAGCACGGTGTCGCCATCACGAATCGTCACCAGCGCACCCGGTTCCGCCGTGCCGCTCAGCACCGGCCGGGCATCGTTAACGGTGCTCTCCGGCGCGATATTGACTACGGTGCTGCCGTCACTGCCGGTTAGCGTCAGCGCATCAGCCGCTGCCGGTGCCACGCTGTCGACGGTGATATTCAGCGGCGCGCTTTGCGTGACGTTGCCTGCGCCATCGGTAGTACGCAGGTAGAAACTGTGCAGCCCCTGGAACAGACCGCGCAGGGCAAACGACCACTGGCCGTTGCTATCGGCGACAACGCTGCCGATTTCAGTGTTTCCGTCAAAGAGTGTAATCAGGTTGCCCGGCGTGCTGACGCCGCTTAGCGTTAACTCCTCGCTGCGCGTGGTCGCGCCGTCGGTCAGCGGCTGCAGCGTATTATCACCGGTGCTTACCGCTTCCAGCGGCGTGGTCGCTGGCGGCAGATCCGCCTGGACGTTAAGCGTGAAAGGTGTGCTGGCCGGACCAATGTTACCGGCCGCGTCAGTGCTGATAACGGTGAAGCTGTGCGCGCCGTTGCTGAGCGCAGGGGTGGTAAACTGCCAGCTGCCGTTAACGTCAACCAGGGCCACACCAAGCAGTACGTCACCATCGTAGATGCTGACCGAGGCGCCCGGCTCCCCGCTGCCGCTCAGCACGGGCGTATTGTCATCAGTAGTGGCGTTTTGCGGCAGCTCAACCTGGCTGTCGCCCGCGTCGTCAAAGACCCGCAGATCGGTTATCGCCTCCGGAGCCGTGGTATCAACCGTCAGCTGCAGCGGAGCGGAAGCGGGGCCGGTATTGCCTGCCGCATCCGTCACGGTAGTAGTCAGAGTATGGCTGCCTTCACTCAGCACCGGGGTGGTAAAACTCCAGCGCCCGTCGCTGTCTGCGATAGCGCTGCCCAGTACCGTCGTGCCGTCACGTACGGTGATGACGCTGCCTGGTTCAGCGCTGCCGCTTAACACCGGCGTGGTATCACGGGTCACGCCATTCGTGGCAATTGGCGCGAGCGGGCCGCTGCTGTCGCTGCTGAGCAGCAGATCGCTGGCGACGGCTGGCGGCACCGTATCAATAGTAATGGTCAGCGTGACGGATGATGTGCTATTTCCGGCGGCATCGGTGGCTACCGCGCGGAAGGCGTAGCTGCCATCCGGCAGCGCTGCAGGCGTAAAACTCCACTGCCCGCTTGCGTCGGCAAGCGTGCTGCCAAGTACGGTAGTGCCGTTATAGAGCGTAACCAGCTCATTGGCGCCCGCCAGCCCGCTCAGGGTTGGGGTGGTGTCACGCGTGCTGGACCCGTCCGGCAGCGTACGCAGCGCAGGGCTGCTGTCATCGGTGATTTCCAGCGTGCTGCTGGTAGGTGCGATGCCGGCGGCGACATTGATCACGAATCCGCTGGTGGCGGGACTGACATTGCCTGCCGCATCGGTGACCGTCACGCTCAGCGTGTGGCTGCCGTTATTCAGTGCCGGTGTGGTAAAGCTCCAGCGCCCGTCTGCTCCCGCCGTGACGCTGCCAAGCAGAACGGAACCGTCATACACTTTAACCACGGCTCCCGCTTCCGCCGTACCGGTCAGCGTTGGCGTATTGTCATCGGTGGTTTGCCCGTTGAGTAACGGCCCCTGGCTGCTGCCGACATTGTCGCTGACCACGATATTTCCGGCCGGATCGGGTGCGGTGGTGTCGCCGTTACCAGGATTGCCGCCACCGTTGCCGGGATCGCCGCCGCCAGGATTGTTGCCTCCGTTACCGGGATTAGTGCCGCCGCCGGAATTATCCGTATCGTCGCCACCGCCACCGCCACCGCCGCCACCGCCGCCGGTCGCAAACAGCGCCCCGATACCGGCCAGAGCCGCACCGCCAATACCGAAGGCGGCAATCGTGCCGTTATCCGTTACGTTTTCTGCCAGCAGACCTTCAGTGCTGTCGATCGACACATACTGAAAGCCCTCTGTGCCGGGATCTTCAACCCACCAGAGCGCACCGCGATCGTCCTGCAGGACCAGATCGCTGTCGCCATTGGCGCTGTAAAAATCATGAATAACAAGTGTTTCACCTGATTTAGTTGTTACGACTAAATCATTACCATTGCGTGTGAAAGCCTTAATGTCAGCCTGATTCAGGTTAAGTTTAACCACACTGGGTGCGTTCAGCGTAACCTGAGTACCGCTCACTTCGTTAGCAATCGTCCCACCTTTGGGCGTGATAGAAATATTGTTCATGTTATCGGGATCCCGCGCAGATATAAGTTTATGAGCGTTACTGGCACGCCCGGTATCATCAGATACCGCTTGCTATCGCAAGTAATTCAGGGAATTACTTACATCCTTCATCGGCCGTTCTTATTCCGGTAAAAGAGTAAGAACAGCGCTGAACAGGTTTAATTGCGGATTCAGAAAGGACATCAGGCGTTATGCGGAATACAGAAGCGTTATTCAGAAGTGAATATAAGCGCAGCAGGCACGCTTACCCTTTCAGCTGAAATGACTTTCTGCGCAGACCATAATCGCAAAGCTGTGTGCTGAATTACGCAAATAAATCATCAAGATAAACACTCTGCCAGTAGTAACCCTGCATGCCATAAACGGGCTTATGCGCAAGCAGATCCACATAGTGCTGATTTTCAACCCCCTCAACAATGACGCCGCGGCATAATTGATTAAGGTGATTAAGCAGAATGTCAAAGGTGCGGTCTTCGCTGAATTGCCAGAAAAACGCTTTATCAATCTTGACGATCTCAAATATTCCGCTGTCAAGCATGGTCAGGCTTGAATAACCCGGACCAAAATTGTCGAGCCAGAGAGGAGCCGGCGTAATTTTCGCTACGCCTTTAAGGGTCAGCAGATCCTCACTATTAAAACGCGAGGTGAAAAATGCAGAGATTTCGAGCCGCAATAATGCAACAGACGCCAGTTTTTCCTGAATGACTTCGTCTGCAAATATGCCGGCAACAATATCTCTGTCTACGTTTACGCTGATAACCTGGTTAAACCCCTGCTGACCAAGCTGAATAATATTTTCGACCTGGTGAAGGAATAGCTGCCATTTTTCATCGGCAGGAAGCAGAGAGAAAAAATGCTCTTCTCTGTCGGGATTACGTTGTGTAATTGTCGCTTTTTTTTCTTTAAAACGTGTCAGCAGCTCCCATGAAGTCACCTCTCCGGTCAGACTGTGAACGGGTTCCAGCAAGAAAACCGGATTAAAACGCTCGGTCATGGCACCCTTCCTGAATACGCTACTGACAAGGCCAAAAAGATCAGAATTACTCATGTTAACCGAAACAGAAACATCGACAAAAATTACTATAGCAACTGGAGATTAGCCTGCAATTTACATTTTGAAAAATAGTTTTGAGCTAAAAATGGTCCTGAAATGATAGTTAAAACCAATCATTTTCTGACAACCGCTCCGGTAATATTTTATAAATAGCACCTGTAAATAAGCCTGCTCTCTTGCACTGCGCGAGCATAAGCGTCTCACTTAGCGTTATATTACTGATTTTGAATTAAACTAATGTTGAAGCGCGGCGTTATCAGCGTTTCACTTTAGGAATAACCAGATATTTTTCAGGAAACCTGGCGCCTGTAAATGCGCCAGATGCATCACGGCTAAAAACATCTCTTATTTATTAAAAACATAAATAAATTATGATTTAAGGATAAGCGAAACATTAAAAAAATTATCAATACATAAGAAAATGCAGAGCCAGAGCGAGGGATACCGGCAAAGGATATTGATTTTTAAGCCAAATTGATCGGACAGCAGCGGCAGAAGAAAACGAGGAAGTGGCGCTCGTATGAAATAGTGAATTACGTCACAAACCAGAAAAAATTTTAAAGCCAAAAAAAAGGGCTCCGCAGGGCCCGATGCGTTATTACTGATTATTCATCTTCAAGATAGGTATAACCATAAAGGCCGCTTTCAAACTCGGCAAGGAACTGCGATCGCAGCTCTTCATCTATATCCTGCTGTTGTTTCACCTGATCGCGGAATAGCGTCATCAGATCGTCCGGATTCAGCTGCACATATTCCAGCATGTCAGCGACGGTATCCCCTTCATCTGATAACTGCACTTCCACGCTGCCATCCTGGAAAGCAAACACATCTACTGCTTCGGTGTCACCAAATAGATTATGCATATTGCCGAGGATCTCCTGATAAGCACCCACCATAAAGAAGCCCAGCATTGGCGGATTATCCACGTCATATTCAGGCATCGGCATAGTGGTTGCGATCCCGTCACCGTCAACGTAATGGTCGATTGTCCCGTCGGAGTCACAGGTAATATCCAGCAGCACAGCGCGGCGCTGCGGCATCTTGTTCAGACCTTCCAGCGGCATAACCGGGAAGAGCTGATCGATACCCCAGGCATCCGGCATCGACTGAAACAGAGAGAAGTTAACGTAGATTTTATCTGCCATACGCTCCTGCAGCTCATCGATAATCGGGCGGTGTGCACGATTGCTCGGATCCAGATGCTGCTGGATGTAGTGACAAATGCTCAGATAGAGCTGTTCCGCCCACGCGCGCTGTCCCAGGTCGTAGGTGCCGGATGAGTAACCGGTGTGGATATCAAACAGATCCATCTGGCTGTCATGCAGCCATTCACGCAGCGAGCGGCGCACGTTGGGCTCATGCATCTCCTGCCAGGTGTCCCACAGGCTCTGAATCGGGCGCGGTGCATCCGTATCAGGTGCGACCGGCGTGCTGAATTCGTTACGCTCTACGCCGATGATGTTAGAGACCAGCACGGTATGGTGTGCCGTTACGGCGCGGCCTGACTCGGTGATCACCGTCGGATGTTCAAGACCATGCTCTTCGCAGGCGTCGCCAATCGCCCAGATAACGTTATTGGCATACTCATTCAGGCCATAGTTTACCGAGCAGTCAGACTGAGAGCGGGTGCCTTCATAGTCCACCCCGAGGCCGCCGCCGACGTCAAAGCATTTGATATTTACGCCAAGCTTTGCCAGCTCAACATAGAAGCGGGCAGATTCGCGTACGCCAGTCGCGATATCGCGGATATTCGCCATCTGCGAGCCGAGATGGAAGTGCAGCAGCTGCAGGCTGTCAAGCCGGCCAGCTTTGCGCATGATATCCACCAGCTGCAGCACCTGAGATGCCGCCAGGCCAAACTTCGATTTCTCACCACCGCTCGACTGCCACTTACCCGAGCCCTGCGAGGCCAGGCGCGCGCGGATGCCGAGACGCGGTACCACATTCAGACGCTCCGCCTCTTCCAGTACCAGACGGACCTCGGTCATTTTTTCCAGCACCAGGTAGACTTTATGGCCGAGCTTTTCACCGATCAGCGCCAGCCGGATATATTCACGATCTTTATAGCCATTACAGACGATAACGGTGCGCGTTTTGCCCGCGTGCGCCAGTACCGCCATCAGCTCTGCTTTTGAGCCCGCTTCAAGGCCCAGCGGTTCACCCGAGTTAACCAGCGATTCAATGACGCGCTTGTGCTGATTAACCTTGATCGGATAAACCAGGAAGTAGTCGCCTTTATAACCATAGGATTCGCGTGCGCGCTTGAACGCCGCGTTGATGGAGCGCAGACGATGCTGCAGGATCTGCGGAAAACAGAACAGCGCCGGCAGACGCTGACCGTCAGCCTCGCGCTCTTTGACCAGCTTCGCCAGGTCAACCCGCACCTCAGGCCGATCGGGATCCGGACATACGCTGATATGGCCCAGCTCGTTTACGTCGTAATAGTTGTTGCCCCACCAGGCGATGTTATAGGTGCGCAGCATACGGCTCGCTTCCTGATCGCTTATCGCCACCTCCTGCATTGAGCGGAGGACACCCTGTTCGCCAGCTGACGAACCCTTGATATTCTTCATGTCGTCAGACATCGCGAACCTCAGTTTTCTGTTGAAATAGTAGAGAGTTATCAGGTACTGCTGGTGCGTTTGCGGCTAAAAACTTATTCATGCTGCGTGTCCCGCCTCATCAGGTTACCCCGGGTGTTACTGCCAGTAAGTGTAAAACATCGTGCTGCAGTCAGTGGAAATCCAATCGGATTTGGCACGGCTGCGGGTATAAATCACGCGCGTGTGCTGGTGTCTGATTTCAGCCGCAGTTTAATGGCTATGCATGTCGTCATGATTGCGCGGCGGCAAACATCGACAGAAAGAACAGGAAGAGTGAACAGCAGAAAGAGAGGCCAGCGCGCAAAATATGCGCTGTGAACCAGAGAGCAGATGGGAACGGTTCATTACTTTACTCACCTCCAGCGCCTGCGGGCAGCATGCGGAAACGGAGCGGAAAAAAATCAGACACGGTATCTGATCGTGCAACGCCTGACGGCGTCCTGGCATCAATAGCGGCGTTTTATACCGCCAGCCGGGTAAAATTGCAAAATCTTTGTCCCCGCCCTGCGCGCGCTGTCAGCAAAAGCTTCCAGTAAGCCGCTTTTTGAAACAAACCGAATCAGAAAAAGCTCTGGTAAAATGCACATCGGGTAACCTAAAATAGCCGTCCAGATGGTTTTCCATCTAAACTGAATAAGTTCCAGGCGGTGTGAGCCTGGCGTGCTGACACTCCCTGCTGCTCGTGGCTTTGCCTGAAGGGGCGCTAAGCAGGTTTTTCACTGGCGCTATGCAGTCGAATTCAACCCATTTCTAAGGTAAAGAACAGAATGGCTAAACACCTTTTTACATCTGAGTCCGTATCAGAAGGACATCCTGATAAGATCGCTGACCAAATTTCCGATGCCGTGCTGGATGCCATCCTCGAACAGGATCCGAAAGCGCGCGTGGCCTGCGAAACTTACGTCAAAACCGGTATGGTACTGGTAGGCGGTGAAATCACCACCAGCGCCTGGGTCGATATTGAAGAGATCACCCGCAATACCGTACGTGAGATCGGCTATGTTCATTCTGATATGGGCTTTGATGCCAACTCCTGCGCCGTACTGAGCGCCATTGGCAAGCAGTCACCTGATATTAATCAGGGCGTAGATCGTACCGATCCGCTGGAGCAGGGTGCGGGCGATCAGGGTCTGATGTTTGGTTACGCAACTAACGAAACAGATGTGCTTATGCCTGCGCCGGTTACCTATGCGCACCGTCTGGTGCAGCGTCAGGCTGAAGTGCGTAAAAATGGCACGCTGTCCTGGCTGCGCCCGGACGCCAAAAGCCAGATCACCTTCCAGTATGATGGTGGCAAAATTGTCGGTATCGACGCTGTCGTGCTCTCAACCCAGCATTCAGAAGAGGTTTCTCAGGCCGATCTGCGTGAAGCGGTGATGGAAGAGATCATTAAGCCGGTGCTGCCTGCTGAGTGGATCAACGCCAGCACTAAATACCATATCAATCCGACCGGTCGCTTTGTTATTGGCGGCCCGATGGGTGACTGTGGCCTGACCGGCCGTAAAATCATCGTTGATACCTACGGCGGCATGGCTCGTCACGGTGGCGGTGCTTTCTCCGGTAAAGATCCATCAAAAGTTGACCGCTCTGCAGCCTACGCCGCGCGCTATGTGGCAAAAAACATTGTTGCTGCCGGCCTGGCCGATCGCTGCGAGATTCAGGTTTCCTACGCTATCGGCGTGGCAGAGCCAACGTCGATCATGGTAGAAACCTTTGGCACTGAGAAAGTACCGACCGAACAGCTGACGCTGCTGGTTCGTGAATTCTTTGACCTGCGCCCTTACGGTCTGATTCAGATGATGGATCTGCTGAAACCTATCTATAAAGAGACCGCCGCCTACGGTCACTTTGGCCGCGAACACTTCCCGTGGGAGCAGACGGATAAAGCCGCCCTGCTGCGCGAAGCCGCTGGCCTGTAAGCGCAGAGTATTCTGTTTAATAGCCCGCTCTGTGCGGGCTTTTTTATGCCTGAACATCCCCCGCCGCGCTGATTTCGTAAATCATCCGGGCCAGGGGCGCATTAATGCGCCCCCTACGTTCCGCGCCATTAATCGCCTCGTCAACGTGGGTCATGTTTAACCGTAGGGGCGGCATTTATGCCGCCCTGGCTGCGTACATCTTCCGGGCCAGGGGCGCATTAATGCGCCCCCTACGTTCCGCGCCATTAATCGCCTCGTCAACGTGGGTCATGTTTAACCGTAGGGGCGGCATTTATGCCGCCCTGGCTGCGTACATCTTCCGGACCAGGGGCGCATTAATGCGCCCCCTACGTGCATTCTGCCGGGTGAAATCCCGTGATATAGCTGGCTTCAGGCTTTCCCGGGCATAAAATTTTTCACTGGCTACACTCTTATCACCACTGTGATAACAAAGTGTTAACGATTACATTCTAAAACTCTTTTTTAATCTGTAATTTAGAGATTTTTCAGCGTAGTCATCACTCTGAAAATGCGTTATTTTCAGCGTCGTCTGATAGGCAATATTTAAAGCGATGTCAGAAACTTGAAGGGTGCTATACCTTACTGGCGAAGAGACTGTTCCGGGCAAAAAATGCTGGATTACAGGGTTTCGGCGTGTGTAAGCGGTTACATTCGTGTGATCGCGCTCACTTTTTATCGTGTACAGGTCTCTTAGCATTAATAAAAAACAAGACAAATAACTTTCGGAGGCTTTATGCCTGGTAATACTCACAAAAGCAGAACCTCAAACAAGGCGATGACCCTGTTTGTCTGCTTTCTGGCGGCGTTAGCCGGCCTGCTGTTCGGGCTGGATATCGGTGTCATCGCAGGTGCCCTGCCCTTTATCGCTAAAGATTTCAACGTTACTGCTCACCAGCAGGAGTGGATTGTCAGCTCGATGATGTTTGGCGCGGCGGTCGGTGCAATCGGCAGCGGCTGGATGTCATCACACCTGGGTCGTAAAAAGAGCCTGATGGCCGGCTCTGTGCTGTTTGTTATCGGTTCGCTGTGGTCAGCTATGGCGCCAAACCCGGAGATGCTGATTGCTGCCCGCGTAGTACTGGGCCTGGCAGTTGGCGTGGCGTCTTACACCGCCCCGCTCTATCTCTCTGAAATTGCACCAGAGAAAATCCGCGGCAGTATGATTTCGCTCTATCAGCTGATGATCACCATCGGTATTCTGGGTGCCTATCTCTCTGATACCGCGTTCAGCGCATCCGGAGAGTGGCGCTGGATGCTGGGCGTGATCACTATCCCTGCGGTTCTGCTGCTGGTTGGCGTCTTCTTTCTGCCAAACAGCCCGCGCTGGCTGGCTGCGAAAGGTAACTTCCGCGATGCGCAGCGCGTGCTGGATCGCCTGCGCGACACCAGCGAACAGGCAAAACGTGAGCTGGATGAGATCCGTGAGAGCCTGAAAGTAAAACAGTCTGGCTGGCAGCTGTTCCAGGGCAACAGCAACTTCCGTCGTGCGGTGTTCCTCGGCGTGCTGCTGCAGGTGATGCAGCAGTTCACCGGCATGAACGTCATTATGTATTACGCGCCGAAAATTTTTGAAATTGCCGGCTTCGCCAACACCACGCAGCAGATGTGGGGTACGGTGATTGTTGGTCTGGTCAACGTTCTGGCGACCTTTATCGCTATCGGTCTGGTCGATCGCTGGGGCCGTAAACCGACGCTGGTGCTGGGCTTTATGGTTATGGCGGCCGGTATGGGCGTTCTCGGCACTATGCTGCACCTGGGCATCCACTCTCAGGGCGCACAGTACTTCGCCGTGGCGATGCTGCTGATGTTTATCATCGGCTTTGCCATGTCAGCCGGCCCGCTAATTTGGGTGCTTTGCTCTGAAATTCAGCCGCTGAAAGGGCGCGATTTCGGGATTACCGTCTCGACCACCACGAACTGGATCGCCAACATGATCGTGGGCGCCACCTTCCTGACCATGCTGAACACGCTGGGCAACGCGCCGACCTTCTGGGTCTATGCCGGCCTTAACCTGTTCTTCATTGTGCTGACGCTGGTGCTGATCCCGGAGACCAAAAACGTCTCGCTGGAGCACATTGAGCGTAACCTGATGGCAGGTAAAAAACTGCGCGACATCGGTCAGCAGTAATGTTTTACTGAGTGACAAGGGCTGCCTGCGGGCGGCCCTTTTTTATGGGCGCGACTGCCCGCTGCCGCGCCAGCGCAGCGTATGGTATGCTGCCCGCCATGAAAACGACCCGCGTACCTGTCGCCTGTCAGCAGGCGGTCATGCGATCGCTGCGGCACTTTTTGCAGCTCGCCGCACAGCGCCTTGAATGCACCTTTGATGAACCCGCACTGCTCTACCAGCAGCGCGGCACTGCCGCAGGTACCGCCTGGCTGGAGAAGTGGGAGATCCGGCTGAATCCGGTGCTGCTGCAGGAGAATCTGCAGGCGTTCACCGACGAAGTGGTGCCGCATGAACTGGCGCACCTGCTGGTGTGGAAGCGCTTCGGGCGCGTTGCGCCGCACGGCAAAGAGTGGAAGTGGATGATGGAGACGGTGCTCGGCGTGCCGGCACGCCGTACTCATCAGTTTGCCCTGAACTCGGTGCGCACCAACACCTTCACCTATCGCTGCAGCTGTCAGCAGCATCAGCTGACCGTGCGCCGGCATAATCGCGTGCTGCGCGGAGAAAGTGAATATCGCTGCGTTCGCTGTGGTTCACTGCTGCAGCCCGGCGAATTCAGCAGCATATAGCGCGCTAATCCCATTTCCCCGCTCCGGTCATTCTGCTACCCTGCCGCCCTTTTTTGGGTATCGGGTAAATTTCTGGAATATGTCTCGCAAAACGCTGTTACTTCTTCCTCTGCTGCTGGCACCGCTTAGCGCGTACAGCCTCAGCTTCTCTTCGTTTCATCAGAATAATTTTCGCCAGGCAAAAGTGGTCGCATCGCAAATCAACGCGGATGCGCCCGATTTCTACTGCGGCTGCACAATCAGCTGGCAGGGAAAAAAAGGCGTGCCCGATCTTAAAAGCTGCGGCTATAGCGTACGAAAAAACGCCAACCGCGCCGGGCGCATTGAATGGGAACATGTGGTTCCGGCGTGGGAATTTGGCCATCAGCGCCAGTGCTGGCAGGAGGGAGGGCGAAAAAACTGCGCCAAAGATCCGGTCTATCGCCGTATAGAGAGCGATCTGCATAATCTTCAGCCCGCTATCGGCGAGGTTAACGGCGATCGCAACAATTTCCAGTACAGCCAGTGGAACGGCGGCGAGCAGCCTTACGGGCAGTGCGCGATGAAAGTGGACTTCAAACAGAAACTGGCTGAACCGCCGGCCCGCGCGCGCGGCGCCATTGCACGCACCTACTTTTACATGCGCGATCGCTATCAGCTGCGCCTCTCCCGCCAGCAGACTCAGCTGTTCAGCGCCTGGGACAAGCTCTATCCGGTCAGCGTCTGGGAGTGCGAGCGCGACAGCCGTATTGCTCAGGTGCAGGGAAATCACAACCCGTATGTACAGCGCGCTTGCCAGCGCTAAAAGCGCTACCCTAAACTAGCTTATTATTTTTGCGCCGCATCACGGGATGCGGCAATAACGCTGGCAGGAACCGCATGCGTATACCCCGCATTTATCACCCCGAACCGCTCTCTGTTGACAGTGAAATCTTTCTTGAAGATGACGCGGCTAACCACGTTGGCCGCGTGCTGCGCATGGGCGCCGGGCAGATGCTTGAACTGTTTGATGGCACTAATCTGACTTTTAACGCCGAAATCACCCAGGCGGATAAAAAGCGTGTAAAAGTAAGGGTTCTTAGCGGTCAGCCTGATGACCGGGAATCCCCCTTGCATTTACATCTGGGTCAGGTGATGTCGCGTGGTGAAAAAATGGAATTCACCATCCAGAAATCGATAGAGCTGGGCGTAAACGTGATTACGCCCTTGTTTTCTGAGCGCTGCGGCGTGAAGCTGGATGCAGAAAGGCTGGCAAAGAAGATCCAGCAGTGGCAGAAGATTGCTATCGCCGCCTGCGAGCAGTGTGGCCGCAACCGCGTACCGCTGATTCGTGACGCGATGACGCTGGAAGCCTGGTGTGCCGAAGCTGATGAGGGCATCAGGCTGAATCTTCATCCACGCGCCAGCCACAGCATCAACACCCTGCCGCAACCGGTTGAGCGGGTGCGGCTGCTGATTGGCCCTGAAGGGGGATTATCTGCTGAGGAGATCGCCATGACGGCGCAGCAGGGCTTTACGGATATATTACTGGGGCCGCGCGTGCTGCGCACGGAAACCACTGCCCTCACCGCTATAACGGCACTTCAGGTGAGGTTTGGCGATCTCGGTTAAGGGATAATTCGGGCCGTAAAAGAGACGCAGACTACTACACAGCACGACGCTTTCGCATAGAAGGACGTCGCTGATATCCCCTCTGAGGAGAGAATAATGATTAAGCTTGGCATTGTGATGGACCCGATTTCGTCTATCAATATTAAAAAAGACACCAGCTTCGCCATGTTGCTGGAGGCACAGCGTCGTGGCTACGAAATTCATTACATGGAGATGGGCGACCTCTCTCTGCGCGGCGGCGTGACCTACGCCCGTACGCGTCTGCTGAGCGTGGAGCAGAATGCTTCGCAGTGGTATGAGTTTGGCAGCGAGCAGACTATCCCGCTGGCCGATCTCAACGTTGTGCTGATGCGTAAAGATCCACCTTTTGACACCGAGTTTATTTACGCGACCTATCTGCTGGAGCGGGCTGAGGAGCAGGGTACGCTGATTGTGAACAAACCGCAGAGCCTGCGCGATTGTAACGAAAAGCTCTATACTGCATGGTTTGCAGATCTGACGCCGGATACGCTGGTCACGCGTAATAAAGAGCAGCTGCGCGCTTTCTGGCAGGAACATGGTGATGTCATTCTGAAGCCGCTTGACGGTATGGGTGGCGCATCCATTTTCCGCGTTAAGCAGGATGACGCAAACTTCGGCGTGATCACAGAAACCCTGACCAACCATGGCCAGTTCTTCTGCATGGCGCAAAATTATCTGCCGGCGATTAAAGAGGGCGATAAGCGCGTCCTGGTCGTCGATGGCGAGCCGGTGCCTTACTGCCTGGCGCGTATTCCACAGGGCGGCGAAACGCGCGGCAATCTTGCAGCCGGTGGTCGCGGCGAAGCGCGCCCGCTTTCTGACAGCGACTGGGAAATTGCACGGCGTGTCGGTCCCACGCTGAAAGCGAAGGGGCTGATTTTTGTTGGCCTGGATATCATCGGTGATAAACTTACTGAAGTGAATGTCACCAGCCCAACCTGCGTACGGGAAATTGAAGCGGCGTTCCCGATTTCAGTTACCGGAATGCTGATGGACGCGATCGAAAAACGTCTGGGCTGAGGACGCAGCCGGAGTGCAAACTCCCTAACCCCTTTGATACCGGCGCTGCCGCACTGGCGCCGGTTCTCTTCGGTAAATGAGTGACAATGAATTTACAGCATCATTTTTTGATAGCGATGCCCTCTCTGCAGGATCCTCTGTTCAAACGCTCTGTTGTCTATATCTGCGAGCATAATGAAGAGGGTGCGATGGGTTTGATTATTAATAAACCGATGGAGAACCTGACGGTAGAGGGTATTCTGAAGAAGCTAAAAATCACTCCGTCAGAGCGCGATCCGGCGATTAAGCTCGATAAACCGGTGTTTGCCGGCGGCCCGCTGGCGGAAGATCGCGGTTTTATTCTGCACTCTGCGCAGCATACTTATGCCTCCAGTATTCGCATCTCAGACAACACCGTGATTACTACCTCGCGCGATGTGCTGGAAGCGATCGGCACTGCTCAGCAGCCGGAGAATGTGCTGGTCGCACTCGGCTACTGCGCCTGGGAAAAAGATCAGCTGGAGAACGAGCTGCTGGAGAACGCCTGGCTTACGACCCCGGCCGACACGCAAATTTTGTTCCAGACGCCGATTGCCGGACGCTGGCGCGAAGCCGCCCGCAGCATGGGTGTCGATATTCATAACATGACCAGCGATGCGGGACACGCCTGATGCAGAATGCAACGCTGCTCGGCTTTGATTTTGGCACCAAAAGCATCGGTGTTGCCGTGGGTCAGCAGCTCACCGGCACCGCACGCCCGCTGACAGCGCTGAAAGCTCAGGAAGGCACGCCAGACTGGAACCTGATTGAGAAACTGCTGAAGGAGTGGCAGCCTGACTACGTGGTGGTCGGCCTGCCGCTGAATATGGACGGCACCGAACAGCCGCTGACTGCACGCGCACGCAAATTTGCCAATCGCCTGCACGGCCGCTTTGGCGTACGCGTTGAGCTGCAGGATGAGCGCCTGAGTACCGTTGAGGCGCGCGCCGATCTCTTTAAGCGCGGCGGCTTTCGTGCACTGCAGAAAGGACAGGTAGACTCACAGTCGGCCGTGATTATTTTGCAGGACTGGTTCGAAACCCACTGACGCTGCAAGCAGCGTAAACGCGATAAAGCGCACTCCGGTCAGCAGGTGTAGCCGATGCCGGGAGCTGACCGGGCGCACAGCTGCAGCATCAGTGCTGCTTCAGCTCCGCTATCCGCTTGCCTGGTCAATAATGCCCTCCGCGCGGCGTGCCTGTTCACTTTGCGCAAAGGTCTGCATGCCATGCTGCGCACCGGTCTGCAGCACGCCCGGCAGCTGATGTCCTTTGCCTTCACGGATCAGGCTGGCTACCGCAGGCGTGGCGATCAGCACCTCATACAGCGCAACACGTCCGCCCGCTTTCGCCGCCACCAGCCGCTGCGCCACTACCGCTTTCAGGCTGCCCGCCAGCTGCGTGCGCACCAGGTTTTTCTCTTCGGCCGGAAAGACATCAACCAGACGATCAACCGCCTGCGCCGCGCTGCGGGTATGCAGCGTAGCGAGCACCAGATGTCCGGTCTCAGCGGCGGTCAGGGCTAAACGGATCGTCTCACTGTCGCGCAGTTCACCCAGCAGAATAACGTCGGGATCTTCACGCAGCGCCGCTTTCAGCCCGTGCTGAAAAGAGAGGCAGTGCGTCCCCACTTCACGCTGCTGAATCAGCGAACGCTGACTCCGGTGCACAAACTCGATCGGATCCTCCAGAGTGATGATATGCCGCGCCTGCTGCTGGTTCAGCGCCTGTACCAGTGCAGCCAGCGTCGTCGACTTGCCGCTGCCGGTTGCACCGCTAATCAGAACCAGTCCCTCCTGCAGCTGCAGGAGCTGCTGCACGGCAGGCGGCAGGCGCAGCTGCGCCAGCGGCGGGATCGTCTGCGCAATCAGCCGCAGCGCCAGTGATAATCCGTGCCGCTGGGTGAAAAGATTGGCACGCAGCCGTACGCCGCTGCTGAGCGTCAGGGCAAAGTCCGCCTGTCCGGTGACGTCAAGCTCCGACTGCTGCGCAGCGCTGAGAAACCGCGTAGCAAACGTCTCCAGCCACGCAGATGACAGCGGCGGCTGCTGCGGCACCGGCTCCAGCACGCCCTGCCGCCGCCAGTGCGGTAAATGTCCGCTGCACAGGTGCAGATCGGCGGCGTTATGCTTTACACTAAGGGCCACAATTTCATCTAAATCCATTTATTTCTCCTGACTATGACTTCCATTGAGCACAACTTACATCAGGTACGCGAGCGTATCGCTGCCGCTGCCGTGCGTTGCGGCCGGGCGCCAGAAGAGATTACGTTGCTTGCAGTAAGCAAAACCAAACCTGCGAGCGCTGTCGCAGAAGCGGTTGCCGCCGGGCAGCGCGCGTTTGGCGAAAACTACGTGCAGGAAGGGGTGGAAAAGATCGCGGCGCTGATGACGGAAGGCGATCTGCAGTGGCACTTTATCGGTCCGCTGCAATCCAATAAAAGCCGTCTGGTCGCCGAACATTTTGCCTGGTGTCATACCGTTGATCGCCTGCGTATTGCGCAGCGGCTTAACGACCAGCGTCCGGCGCACCTGCCGCCGCTTAACGTGTTAATTCAGGTAAATATCAGTGACGAAAACAGTAAATCTGGCATCATGCTGGAGGCTGTTCCGGCGCTGGCCGCGGCTATCGCCGCCCTGCCCCGCCTGAGCCTGCGCGGCCTGATGGCGATTCCGGCTCCCGAGCAGGATTATGCACGCCAGCTGGCCGTCTGCCAGCAGATGGCCAGTGCGTTTCATGCGCTGCAGCGCGACTATCCCGCCATTGATACGCTTTCACTGGGCATGAGCGACGATATGGAAGCGGCAATCGCGGCCGGCAGCACTATGGTAAGAATTGGCACCGCCCTGTTTGGCGCGCGGGATTATGCGCGACCTTCACAACAATAACTGAGGAACTCCATGTTAACACTGACGTTTTTAGTCAAAACGCTGATCGATCTCTACGTCATGGTACTGCTGCTGCGTATCTGGATGCAGTGGTCACGCTGCGACTTCTACAATCCGCTGGCGCAGTTTGTGGTGAAGATTACGCAGCCGGTGATCAAACCGCTGCGTCGCGTGCTGCCCGCTATCGGCCCCATCGATACCGCCTCGCTGCTGCTGGCGTTTGTGCTGACCACGCTGAAGTATCCGATTCTGCTGCTGATTCAGGTCGGCGCTTTCTCGGTTGATCCCACCAATCTGCTGGTAGGACTGCTGTCGCTGCTGAAGTCAGCCGGTAATCTGGTGTTCTGGGTCATTATTATCCGCTCGCTGATGAGCTGGATCAGTCAGGGACGCGGGCCGCTGGATCACGTGCTGATACAGCTTACCGAACCGCTGATGGCACCTATTCGCCGTATGCTGCCCGCTATGGGCGGTATCGACTTCTCCGCCATGATTGTCATTCTGGTGCTCTATGCGCTGAATTTCCTTGGCATGGACCTGTTCCCGGGTCTCTGGTATCTGCTGTAATTTGTTAATCTGGAACTGTTATGCAAAAAGTTGTTCTCGCAACCGGTAATCCGGGCAAAGTTCGCGAACTGGCCGATCTGCTCGCTGATTTCGGGCTGGATATCGTGGCGCAAACGGAGCTTGGCGTGGAGTCAGCCGAAGAGACCGGTCTGACCTTCATTGAAAATGCGCTGCTTAAAGCGCGTCACGCGGCGCAGATAACCGGCCTGCCGGCTATCGCGGATGATTCCGGTCTGGCGGTAGATGCGCTGGGCGGCGCGCCCGGCATCTACTCCGCACGCTATGCTGGCGCAGAAGCCAGCGACCAGCAAAATCTGGAGAAGCTGCTGCTGGCGCTGGAAAATGTGCCGGATGGCGCGCGTCAGGCGCAGTTTCACTGTGTGCTGGTCTATGTGCGGCACGCCGCTGACCCGGTACCGCTGGTGTTTCACGGCAGCTGGGCGGGCGAAATTACCCGTACGGCGGCCGGTGAAGGCGGCTTTGGCTACGATCCCATCTTCTTTGTACCGGAAGCGGGTAAAACCGCCGCTGAACTGAGCAAAGAGGAGAAGCGTGCCCTCTCCCATCGGGGTAAAGCGTTAACGCTGCTGCTGGACGCGATGCGCAATGGCTGAGTTACCACCGCTGAGCCTCTACATCCATATTCCGTGGTGCGTACAGAAGTGCCCCTACTGCGACTTCAACTCACACGCGCTGAAAGGGGAAGTCCCGCATCTGGAGTATGTGCAGCACCTGCTGCAGGATCTTGAGCAGGACCTGCCTCTGACCGCCGGACGCGAGGTACGCACCATCTTTATTGGCGGCGGCACGCCAAGCCTGCTGAGCAGCCACGCGATGCAGACGCTGATGGATGGCGTACGGGCGCGCCTGCCGCTGGCGGCTGATGCGGAGATCACCATGGAAGCGAATCCCGGCACGGTGGAAGCCGATCGCTTCAGCGGCTATCAGGCTGCGGGGATCAATCGCATTTCCATCGGCGTGCAGAGTTTTAGTCCGCAGAAGCTGGAGCGGCTGGGGCGTATTCATGGACCGCAGGAGGCGAAACGCGCCGCTGAACTGGCCGCCGCGCTCGGGCTGCGCAGTTTTAATCTGGATCTGATGCATGGCCTGCCTGACCAGTCGCTGGAAGAGGCGCTGGACGATCTCCGTCAGGCAATTGCGCTTAACCCGCCGCATCTCTCCTGGTATCAGCTAACCATTGAGCCGAACACGCTGTTTGGCTCACGACCACCGCAGCTGCCGGATGATGATGCGCTGTGGGATATCTACGAGCAGGGGCACCAGCTGCTGACGGCTGCCGGCTATCAGCAGTATGAAACCTCAGCCTACGCGAAGCCGGGCTATCGCTGTGAGCACAATCTCAACTACTGGCGCTTCGGTGATTATCTCGGTATCGGCTGCGGAGCGCACGGTAAGCTGACGCAGGCGGATGGCCGCATTGTGCGGACGGTCAAAACCCGTCATCCGCGCGGCTTTATGAAGGGCAACTATCTTGATAAGCAACATGAAGTGGCGGACGAAGATAAGCCGTTTGAGTTCTTTATGAACCGGTTCCGCCTGCTGGAAGCGGCGCCGCGCGCGGAGTTTCAGCGTTATACCGGGCTGGATGAACAGACGATCCGCCCGCAGATGGAGCAGGCTATCGCCGCAGGCTATGTCACTGAGAGCGCCAGCGAGTGGCAGATCACCGAGAAAGGCAAACTGTTCCTGAATTCGTTGCTGGAACTGTTTATGTAATCAGAGCGGCCCGGTGGCCGCTCTTTTTTTGCTAGTTAATACTCTTCACCAGCGTTTTACGCTGGTTTTCCAGCGCGATGACCCGGTTGCAGACCTCATGGCCAAAGTTCTGGAAATCGCGCTCCTGGTTGTTCCATTCAGTCTGAATCGACTGCTGCAGACCACCCAGATTGCCCATCAGCGCCTGCAGCGGATTACTGCCGCTGGTCGCCTGCTGCGTGCCCATCTCATTCAGGCTATCCTGCAGTACGCCGCCCAGCGTGCTCTGTACCAGCTTCTGTCCGTCAGCGCGCACCTGGTTTATTGCCTGGTGGTGGAACGTCAGGCCATCCTGGCGCTGCTCAATGATGCGATTCATCTGCTGCTTCAGCTGGCCATCCAGCGTGGTCAGGCGGTTGCGCACGTTGCTGTCGCTGCCCAGTTTTTCAACGATCACTTTATCCAGTGCGGCACGCCCGCGTTCGAGGCGCGTTTTAGCGCCGTTGCTGACCCACGGCAAATCGCGACGCAGCGCGCTCTGGTAATCAATCGCCTGCTGACGTGCCGCGTTATCAACGGTAATCTTTTTGCCGTTAAAGGTGACATCACCCTGTGGAGTCATCGTGAGATTGCCGTTGCTGCCGACAACCTGAACGCTTTGCGGGGTGATCACCACATCATTCTGCGGATTAACGCTGCACTGGTAGTCAGCGTGTGCCTGCGCTGCCGTCAGCAGTAGCGCGGCGAACAGAGCCTTACGAATCATGAGATCTCCTGAATGTGCTGTGCGGGGTGGGTATTGTGCGGCTAATGGCGCGGTCGCTATTAATGGCGACCCTGCGGCAAATTACATCACAGGGGGCGCATTAATGCGCTCCTGGTGCAGTACATTACAGGACGCCATTAATGGCGCCCCTACGGCAAATTACATCACAGGGCGCCATGAATGGCGCCCCTACAGATTTCCGCGTGCCGGCGTGATGTTTCAATGGCAATTACATTGTAGGGGGCGCATTAATGCGCCCCTGGTGCAATACATTACAGGTCGCACCGTCATGCGCACCCGAATGTCGCACTACAACTTAGTCCCACCAGACGTCGAAGAGTTCCGTTATCTGGATATCAGACAATTCACGCCCTTCCAGCCACTTGCGCACCAGTTCACGATGCTCATCGGTGCACTTTCCGGTCTGCTGCATGCAGACCAGGCCTTCCCATATCAGATAACCACTGCCGTCATAAGCCAGACCGTTTGGATCGATCACCTCAGTGATAAACTGATCCAGCGTGGCATCAATCTGCTCTTCGGTGGTTCCCTCGGCAAAACGCCATGCTACGGAGAAACCCAGCTCCTGAAACTCATCGATATGCAGTTTCTTACGTAAACGACGACTACGCTGTACGGCCATTATTTTACCCTCTCAAACATCAGATCCCACACGCCATGGCCCAGTCGCTGCCCGCGCTGCTCAAATTTAGTCAATGGACGCGTCTCGGGACGCGGCACGTAATCCTGGGTGGCTGACTGATTAACGTAACCCGCTACGCTGTTCATCACCTCCAGCATATGGGTCGCGTAATCTTCCCAGTCGGTGGCCATATGAAACACGCCGCCAGGCTTCAGCTTACGATGCACCAGTTCAGCAAACGGCGCCTGCACGATACGGCGTTTATTGTGACGCGCTTTGTGCCACGGATCCGGGAAGAAAAGCTGCACCATGCGCAGAGAGTTATCCGGGATCATATGCTCCAGCACTTCTACCGCGTCATGGCACATGACCCGCAGATTCTCTACGCCCGCTTCCTTCGCAGATGCCAGGCAGGCACCTACGCCCGGCGCATGCACTTCAATGCCCAGGAAGTTCTGCTGCGGATTATTTTGCGCCATGGTGACCAGCGAGGCGCCCATACCAAAACCGATCTCCAGCACCAGCGGTGCGTCGCGCCCGAACAGCGCGGTCATGTCCAGCGGCGCGGGCTGATACTCAACGCCCATCACCGGCCAGTATTGATCCAGCGCGAGCTGTTGGCCTTTCGTTAACCGCCCCTGGCGGCGTACGAAGCTGCGGATACGGCGCAGCGGCCGCCCGTTTTCATCAAATTCCGGAGTGATGACGTCATTTATCATGTTGAAGCCTGCTGGTTAGCCTGTTCGGGGAAACGGGCATTATGCAAAGTTAAAGGTCAGAAGCAAGCCTTTGCAATCTTCCGGTTTACACCCCTGACGCTCTGTGCTGCAATTCCTGCCTGATTGTAGAGTAAACACGGAAAATTTCCTTCATATGATGCAGGCGTCGCAATTCGCGCAACAGGTGCTGAAGTGGTATGACCGCTTTGGCCGTAAAACGCTGCCGTGGCAGCTGGAAAAGACGCCCTACAAAGTGTGGCTTTCAGAGGTCATGCTGCAGCAGACGCAGGTTGCCACGGTTATTCCCTATTTTGAACGTTTTATGGCGCGCTTCCCCACCGTGCGCGATCTTGCTGCCGCGCCGCTGGATGAAGTGCTGCATCTCTGGACCGGCCTCGGCTACTATGCGCGGGCGCGCAACCTGCATAAAGCGGCTAAACAGGTCGTGGATCAGCACGGCGGTGAGTTCCCGCCGGACTTCACGGCAATTGCTGCCCTGCCGGGCGTGGGTCGCTCGACCGCCGGGGCGATCCTTTCACTGTCGCTTGGCCTGCATTTTCCGATTCTGGATGGCAACGTCAAACGCGTGCTGGCACGCTGCTACGCCATAGGCGGCTGGCCTGGCAAAAAAGAGGTCGAAAAGCAGCTGTGGCAGATCAGCGAAGCAGTGACGCCAGCGCAGGGTGTCAGCCAGTTTAATCAGGCGATGATGGATCTCGGCGCGCTGGTCTGCACCCGCTCGCGACCAAAGTGTGAAATCTGCCCGCTTAATAGCGGCTGTGAAGCGTATGCCAGCCAGAGCTGGGCTGACTATCCGGGCAAAAAGCCCAAAGTCACTCTGCCGGTGCGCAGCGGCTGGTTTTTACTGATGCAGAATGGCGATAATGTCTGGCTGGCGCAGCGCCCGCCCACGGGACTGTGGGGCGGCCTTTACTGCTTTCCGCAGTTTAGCAGCGAGGATGCACTGCGGGAGTGGCTGACACAGCACGGTATTAGCGGCAATCTGCAGCAGCTGACGGCATTTCGCCACACCTTTAGCCATTTCCATCTGGATATTGTGCCGATGTGGCTGGCAGAGCCATCCGCCGGGTCGCTGATGGATGAAGCGGGCGGTCTCTGGTATAACTTAGCGCAACCACCGTCAGTGGGCCTTGCTGCCCCGGTAGAGCGTTTACTGCATGAATTACGCCATCCGCAGCAGCTGTCACTGTCATCGCGCGCGATCGAAGAGGAAGAGTAATGAGCCGCACCATTTTTTGTACCTATCTGCAACGTGACGCTGAAGGCCAGGACTTTCAGCTCTATCCCGGCGAGCTGGGCAAGCGCATCTATAATGAGATTTCTAAAGAAGCCTGGCAGCAGTGGATGTCGAAACAGACCATGTTGATCAACGAGAAAAAGCTCAACATGATGAATCCGGAAGATCGCAAAGTGCTGGAAAAGGAGATGGTCAATTTCCTGTTTGAAGGCAAAGATGTGCATATCGAAGGTTTTACCCCGCCAGAAAAATAACCGTTCCGGGCCTTCCTTTGAGGCCCGCTTTTTTGAGTCAGGCACAGATTCACGATGAATAAAAAACTGATAGCCCTGCTGGCGATCGCGCCGCTATTAATCTCCTGCTCCGGACAAAAAAAATCGCAGTATCACGAAGAGTGGGTTAAAGATACCAACGGCTTTGACATTCTGATGGGACAGTTTGCCGCCAATATTGAAAATATCTGGGGCATTAATGAAGTCCTTATCGCCGGGCCGAAAGATTATGTGAAGTACAGTGACAGCTACTACACCCGCAGTCACATCAACTTCGACAAGGGTAGTATCACCATTGAGACCATCTCCGGTACCGATCCCATGGCCAGCCTGCGCCAGGCGATCGTCACCACTCTGCTGATCGGCGACGATCCGGGCAATGTCGATCTCTACTCTGACGCCAACGATATTAAGATCAGTAAAGAGCCGCTGCTGTATGGCCAGGTGCTGGATAATACCGGGCAGCCAATCCGCTGGCAGGGGCGCGCCGCCAGCTTTGCGGACTACCTGATCCAGAACAAACTGCAAAAACGCACCGCCGGGCTGCATGTGATCTGGTCGGTAACCATTCCGATGGTGCCGAACCATCTCGACAAGCGTGCACATAAGTATCTGCCGATGGTGCGTAAATCTGCTGAGCAGTATGGTGTCGATGCCTCACTGATTCTGGCGATTATGCAGACCGAATCGAGCTTTAACCCCTATGCGGTCAGCCACGCTGATGCGCTGGGGCTGATGCAGGTGGTGCAGCATACTGCCGGCGTTGACGTCTTCCGCATGAAAGGTAAATGGGGCAAGCCGAGCCGCAGTTATCTGCTGGACCCGGAAAACAACATCGATGCCGGTACGGCTTATCTGTCGCTGCTGCAGAAAAGCTATCTGGGCGGCATTCAGGATCCCACTTCGCGTCGCTATGCGGTGATCACCGCGTATAACGGCGGTGCCGGCAGCGTACTGCGCGTCTTCTCCAGCGATAAAGACCGCGCATTTTCGCTGATCAACGATATGTCGCCAGCCGATGTCTACCAGACGCTGACCAGCCGCCATCCTTCTGCCGAGTCGCGTCGTTATCTCTATAAAGTTAACCAGGCGCAGCGCAGCTATCACCGCTATTAAATGCGCCGGATTGTCGCGCCCTGCCCGATCGGGTCAGGGCGCGATACGCTCAGGTCAGCATATTCGCCACCAGCTGCTTATAGCCGCTGCTCTGTTCCGCGATATAAACACCCTGCAGCTCCGGTGAAAAGCCCGGCAGCTGGTTGATGCCCGCTTCCAGCGCGAGGAAGTAGCGCTGTACCGCCCCGCCCCACACCTCGCCGGGCACGACGCACAGCACGCCCGGTGGATAAGGTAGTGCCCCTTCCGCCGCGATGCGCCCTTCCGCTTCTGCGACCGGCACCAGCTCCACTTCACCGCGGATATAAGCCTGATGCGCATCCTGCGGATTGACCGCTACCGGCGGGAAACAGTCAGCGCGGAACATCGCTTTCTGCAGATCTTTAACGGCAAAACTGACGTAGAGATCGTGCATCTCCTGACAGAGGCGGCGCAGCGTATAGCCGCGATAGCGCTCCGCATGCTTGCGATACAGGCTCGGCAGCACTTCCGCCAGCGGCGCATCTTCGCGCACCTGCTGTTCAAACTGCTCCAGCATCGCCACCAGATGCGCCATCTTCTCCGCGCTTTCTGCCGGCGTCAGCAGGAACAGAGTGGAGTTGAGATCGCACTTCTCCGGCACGATGCCGTTCTCACGCAGATAGTTCGCCAGTATGGTGGCCGGAATGCCAAAGTCGCTGTACGCGCCGCTGCGTGCGTCGATGCCCGGCGTGGTAAGCAGCAGCTTGCAGGGGTCAATCTGATACTGGCCCGGCGCATAGCCGCTGAAGCCGTGCCACTCTGCGTCGGGCTCAAAGCTAAAGTAAGCCGGATCGCGGGCGATAGCGGCGCTGTCTGCCTGCTGCCACGGCGCGCCGTGTACCTGAGCAGGCAGAAACGGTTTAATCATGGTGCAGCGCTGCAGGATCGCTTTACGCGCATCAATGCCCTGTATGACGCAGTCGTGCCACAGGCTGCGTCCTGCCTCGCCCTGGTGCATACGCGCGTTGATATCCAGCGCGGCAAACAGCGGATAAAACGGGCTGGTTGAGGCGTGCAGCATAAAGGCGTTGTTCAGCCGCTTATGCGGGCAAAAGCGCTGCTGACCACGGATATGATTATCCTTTTTATGGATCTGTGAGGTCTGCGAAAAGCCCGCCAGCTGTTTGTGTACTGACTGGGTGACAAAGATCCCCGGATCGTCTTCCGTCAGGGTAAGCGTCAGCGGTGAACCCGCTGCCATCAGCGGAATAAACTGTTCATAGCCGAGCCACGCGGAGTCAAACAGAATGTAGTCGCACAGATGACCGATGCGGTCCACCACCTGACGCGCGTTGTAAACGGTGCCGTCATAGGTGCCGAGCTGGATAATCGCCAGCCGGAATGGCCGCGCCTGCCTGGCGCGTTCAGGGTTAACCTTTGCGATCTCTGCCCGCAGATAGCTTTCATCGAAACAGTGTGCGTCGATGCCCCCAATCAGGCCAAACGGATTACGTGCCGCCTCCAGGTAGACTGGCGTGGCGCCCGCCTGCAGCAGCGCGCCGTGATGGTTGGATTTATGGTTATTGCGATCGAACAGAACCAGGTCGCCGCGCGTCAGCAGCGCATTGGTGACGACTTTATTAGCGCTTGATGTTCCGTTCAGCACAAAATAGGTTTTGTCGGCGTTAAAAACGCGGGCTGCAAACTTTTGCGCATCTTTCGCCGAGCCTTCATGGATTAGCAGATCGCCCAGCCGGACATCTGCATTACACATATCAGAGCGGAACAGGTTTTCCCCATAAAATTCATAAAACTGCCGCCCGGCGGGATGGCGGCGGAAAAACGCCCCGCCCTGATGGCCCGGGCAGGCGAAGGTGCTGTTCTGCATATCGACGTAGCGCGTCAGGGTATCAAAGAAAGGCGGCAGCAGTGCCGCCTCATACTGCTGCGCAGCCTGCTCCAGCACCTGCCACTCTTCAGCTGCGCCGTTGATTTCTCCGGTCACGCCAGGCAGATCCAGCACTGCGGTATCAAACGCGTTAGCCACAAATACCGGCAGGTTAAATCCGGTCTGGCGCAGCAGCATCAGTACGCCGCTGCGCGTATCCGCCAGCGAGAGCACCACCGCGGCAACGTCAGTAAAGTCGGTCGTGTCGAGCGTCACGACATCGCGGGTGGTATTCAGGCTCAGGCCCGGCGCAATTGCGACGCTGGCGGCTATTTTCAATGGGTTCATAACTCAAATCCCCGGCATAACAGGATGAGTGGGTGCCAGTGGCACAGAAAGGAACGGCGTGACCGGTGCAGGACACCCGCCGGTCGCGATAATGGCATTTTTTGCTGCCGCTCACAATCAGGGGTACTATTGGCTGCACACTTCCTATCGCCGGAGGCGGCATGTTCAAAGCATTAGTCATTGAAAATGATGCACAGGGGTATCGCACCTCCCTGCAGGATCTCTCCGAGCAACAGCTTCCCGATCGGGATGTTATCCTCGATATCAGCTACTCCACGCTGAATTACAAAGATGCGCTCGCCATCTGCAACAAAGGGCCGATCGTACGCCAGTTTCCCATGGTGCCAGGCATCGACTTTGTGGGCCGCGTGACCCATAGCCGCCATCCGGCGTGGCAGCAGAACGATCTGGCGCTGCTGACCGGCTGGGGCGTGGGTGAAAAGCACTGGGGAGGACTGGCGCAGAAAGCCAGCGTCTCCGGCGACTGGCTGGTCAGCGTGCCGGATGCGCTCAGTCCGCAGCAGACGATGGCGATAGGCACCGCCGGCTTTACCGCGATGCTCTGCGTGATGGCGCTGGAAAAACAGGGCATCACCCCGCAGCACGGCCCGGTGCTGGTAACGGGAGCCAGCGGCGGCGTAGGCAGTTTTGCGGTGAGCCTGCTGGCACGCCTGGGATATGAGGTGGTCGCCGCCAGCGGACGCACGGCTGAGCGCGACTACCTGTGCAATACGCTGGGCGCCACAGCGGTAATCGATCGTGCTGAACTCAGCGAACCGGGTAAACCGCTGGCAAAAGAGCGCTGGGCTGCCGCCATTGATACCGTGGGCAGCCATACGCTGGCCAACGTGCTGGCAGGGATGCGGCGCGACGGCGTGGTGGCCGCGTGCGGAATGGCGCAGGGACTGGATCTGCCGGGCAGCGTGGCCCCCTTTATTCTGCGCGGCGTCACGCTGACCGGTATCGATAGCGTTATGTGTCCGCAGGCGCTGCGCCAGCAGGTGTGGCAGCGGCTGGCAGAACAGGCCGACAGCGCGCTGCTGCAGCAGATAACCCGCATCATTCCGCTCAGCGAAGCGCAGGAAGGTGCCGAACAGCTGCTGGCGGGCAACGTGCGCGGCCGGCTGATAGTGGATTGCCGTCAGGGAGTTAACGATGTCTAAGCCCGCGATTACCCTGCACTACTGCACCCAGTGCAACTGGATGCTGCGTTCAGCGTGGATGGCTCAGGAGCTGCTGCAGACGTTCAGCGACGATCTCAGCGCGGTCACGCTGCAGCCTGGTACCGGCGGCGTCTTTGAGATCAGCGTGGATGGTCAGGTTATCTGGGAGCGCAAACGCGACGGCGGTTTTCCGGATGCGGTCACGCTGAAACAGCGCGTGCGCGACTACTGCTGGCCGGATCGCTCACTGGGCCATGCCGACAAACGGCGCTAGCGCCGCTCGCCGGCAGCGGGATATCTGCCGCTGCTTACTTTTCAGGTGACTTTTGATGCCAGTAGGCGACGGCGCGGACAAAGTCCGTATCCGCGCCGCGCTGCTGCGTAAAATAGTCGCTAAGCTGTTTCACCGCATTGCCTTCTCCGGTCAGCCAGACAAAATAGTCATCGCCGGTAAAATCGATGGCAGCCAGTTCTGCCGTCAGCTGCGCTGGCGTAGTGGCCGCCATACGGTTGCTGCCCAGCCAGTGAACGGTAACGCCCTCCATCTCTCCCAGATAGTCATGTCCGATAGCGGCATCCGTAAACGCCAGCAGGTGAACGTGCTGCGCCTGCAGCTCCGCATAGCGCCGCTTAAAAGCAGGCAGCCCGGTTTCATCGCAGACATACACCTGGCAGGCGTAATCCACCGGCATAATGCAGGAGCCGCGCGGCCCGCCCATCGCGATCCGGTCGCCAGGCTTAGCCGCAGCTGCCCAGCCGCTCGCCACTCCGTCATCATGCATATAGAAATCGAGCGTCAGAGAGTCGACGCCGTTAAACGCCAGCGGCGTGTAGTCACGCGCGGCGGGACGCACGCCCTCAGGCCAGACGATGCCCTCTTCACTCAGCTGCGGCAGCGCAACATCGCAGCCCGGCCCGGAGGGAAAAAAGACTTTGATGTGATCGTCAAACGAGGGGGAATGAAAGCCTGCCAGATCGGCCCCGGTAAATACAATGCGCCAGAAGACGCCGGCAACACGGGTTTTGCTGGCTACCGTCAGATGACGAAAGCGCAGCTCATTACGCACTCGCTGCGGTGCACGACTCTTTTTCTGTGACAATTCACTTCTCCCGGCAGCGGCAGCAGCGCACTCCGCCTGTGCCGCCACGCTAAATTAATGTAAATAATTCTCATTACGTGGCGAAACGATAGCGGTGACCGCGCCGGGAAACAATGTCGAAAAATGCGGTTGCCGCATTAGCGGAGAGCGGCGGCAGGTGTCAGGCGTGCAGATCGCTACAGCAGAGAGAAACGTTCTCACTGTTTTCATACTGAGGCAGTGCGTTATCACCCACAATTTCCTGCTGAGCACAGCGCTGCTGGTGCGGATGCAGGCCACCGGGGGGTGAAAATGGCTCAGCCATTTGCGCACCGGCCAGCGATGAAAAAACGGCAAGCGCCGCGGACAAGAACAACGGTAAAAGTCGCATGATAATTTAGGGTTTCATTTAAAGATCCGGAGCGGATCGGGAATGCAGAGAGCCATCCAGCCTGATGCTGCGCTGCCAGCACATGGCGCGGCAGGTCAGGCTTCGGAGCAGAATTTTACGCCGCTACCGGCGCAGGGTTTATAAAATTGTGCGGTTTGTCACATTTAGCCGCACAATTTGCTGATTATTCCAGTGCTACCGGAATATGAAAGGTGCCCTGCAGCAGCTGCGGCGTACTGTATTTCAAATCGAGCCTGAGCAGATCTTTACCGGGCCGACGCGCCACGCCGAGCGCGGGCAGATGGTTGTAGTAAATCTCGGCGGTGAAGGCGTTGATCTCTTCCGGCGCGCCATGCCAGTCGATCTCTGCATACAGCCCGCTCTCGCCGGTCCAGTTCTGCACATGCTGCGGCAGAACGTCAGCGTGCTCACTCTCCAGCGCCTGAAACAGGCTGATATGCTGCTGATCGAGCGAGCTCACGCCGGGACTGAACTGAAAACCGAGCCAGCCGCGCGTGGCGTGCTGTCCGGCAAAGGCGATAAAGTCGCGTGTATGCTGCGCCACGATATGATTGTGATGGTCAATATATTCGCCAAAGCGGCACTCCCACTCCACCACCTCTCCACTCAGACGAATTTCCGGCTTCTCGGCGAGCCGTGTTTTAACCCACGGGCGCGGCGCAGAGATGCGGCTGTGAAAAGCTTTCATGCGCATTTCCGGAATACGACGATAGGCGCCAGGCGTCAGCGAGAAATGGCTTTTGAACACGCGGGTAAAATTTTGCTGATTGTCGAAGCCAAAACGTACGGCGATGTCGATCAGCGGCATGCTGGTTAAGCGAAGCGCCATAGCGGATAAAGTCAGACGGCGTTTGCGCGTGTAGGAGGCCAGCGTCTGGCCGGTCATCTCCTTGAACATGCGCTGCATATGCCATTTGGAATAGCCTGATTTCAGGGTGATAAGATCGATATTAAGCTCATCGGTCAGGTTGGCTTCAATCCAGTCAACCAGGTCAGAGATATACTGCTTTTTCAGGTTCAGGCTAAGCATGGTTCTAATTGAATGAGTCAGGAAAGCGCGCGTTAATGCGTTATTTGTCACATAAATATAACAAAATCGCCTAACCAACGTAAGGAAGAGTAAAGGATCCGCTCAGGGCGGCGCACTAATTGCTTAGGTTACTAACTTTTTTTAACGCAAGGCGAGCGGCACGCTGTGCTGTGCCGCTCTGCTACAGACAGATATTAATGCGAACGCATACCTGCCGCGGTCATCATCATACGAAACAGGGATGCCACCACGCCGAGTGCCAGCACGCTTGCACCATAGATGATCACCAGCCACATCACCCGCTTCCAGAGCGGCGCTTTATGTTCAGTGTGCTGTTTCATGTTGCTGACCTCCGTTTGCATCTCAATGGTATCCTGCGTCAGCTTTGATTTTTCCGCGGAACACATAATAGCTCCAGAAGGTATAGCCCAGAATCATCGGGATAATCAGCAGGCTGCCCACCAGCATAAAGGCCTGGCTCTGCGGCGGCGATGCCGCTTCCCAGATGGTTACGGATGGCGGAATAATGTTTGGCCAGACGCTGATGCCAAGCCCGGAGAAGCCGAGGAAAATCAGCGCCAGCGTCAGCAGGAACGGCGAATAGTGCGCCTCACGTTTGATGGCGCGCATGATCCCCCACGAGCAGAGCAGAACCAGTACCGGCACCGGCAGGAACCAGAACAGGTTTGGCCGGGTAAACCAGCGCTGCGAAATCGCTTCGTGAGCAAACGGCGTCCACAGGCTGATAATGCCGACTATCACCAGCAGCGCAATCACCAGCGGCGTAGCCAGCGCAGACATTTTACGGTGCAGTTCATTTTCGGTTTTCATGATAAGCCAGGTGCAGCCCAGTAGCGCATAGGCCACGACCAGACCCACGCCGCAGAACAGCGGGAACGGGGCCAGCCAGTCCAGAGCTGAACCGGCAAACTCACGTCCTTTAACCGGGAAACCGTTGATCATCGCACCGACCGCCACGCCCTGGCTGAAGGTCGCCAGCAGCGAGCCGGCAATAAACGATTTATCCCAGAATGCACGATGCTCTTCGGTCGCCTTGAAGCGAAATTCAAACGCCACACCGCGGAAAATCAGGCCGATCAGCATAGCCGTCAGCGGGATCGCCAGTGCATCAGCGATCACCGCATAGGCGAGCGGAAAGGCACCATACAGCCCTGCTCCGCCCAGCACCAGCCAGGTTTCATTACCATCCCAGACCGGCGCCACGGTGTTAACCATCATGTCGCGCTCAACGGCATCTTTGTTAAACGGAAACAGAATACCGATGCCCAGGTCAAAGCCATCCATCACGATATACATCAGCGTGGCAAAGACGATGATGGCGAACCAGATAACGGAAAAATCGATCATTTATTTACCCTCCTGCGAAGCATCCAGGCTCTCATGTGCAGCAGAGAGCGGGCGCGCTGGCGTCTTATCCTGACCCGGACCACCGTGACGGACATCTTTCCCTTCACCGGTGTGCGGACCTTTTTTGATCAGGCGCATCATATAGACATAGCCCACGCCAAACACCGATGAGTAGACCAGGATAAAGGCCAGCAGGCTGATACTCATATGCAGGTCGCCATGCGCTGAAACCGCATCAATTGTGCGCTGCACGCCGTAAACCACCCACGGCTGACGTCCGATCTCAGTGGTGAACCAGCCAGCAAGGATAGCGATCAGGCCCGATGGTCCCATCAGCAGCGCAAACCACAGGAACGGTCGTGAGCTGTAAAGACGCTGTTTATAACGCAGCCACAGGCTGAACACGCCGAGCGTGATCATCAGCAGCCCCATCGCCACCATGACGCGGAACGACCAGAAGATCACCAGCGAATTAGGCCGATCCTCTTTCGGGAAGGTTTTCAGTGCCGGAACCTGTTTATCAAGACTGTGCGTCAGGATCAGGCTGCCGAGATAAGGAATTTCCAGCGCATACTTCGTACGCTCCTCTTCCATATCCGGAATACCAAACAGGATCAGCGGCGTGGCTTCACCCGGCGGGTTTTCCCAGTGTCCTTCAATGGCAGCAATTTTTGCCGGCTGATGCTCCAGCGTGTTCAGGCCGTGCGCATCGCCAATCATCGCCTGAATCGGAGCAACAATCAGCGCCATCCACAGCGCCATTGAGAACATCTTGCGGATCGCCGGGTTGTCATTGCCGCGCAGCAGATGCCATGCCCCGGACGCGCCCACAAAGAAGGCGCTGGCAAGGAATGCCGCCACCGACATATGGAACAGCCGATAAGGGAATGAGGGGTTAAACACAATTTTGAACCAGTCTTCCGGCACCACAATACCATTCTGGATGATGTAGCCCTGCGGCGTGTGCATCCAGCTGTTTGATGCGAGGATCCAGAACGTGGAGATCAGCGTACCTAACGCGACCATACAGGTGGCGAAGAAGTGCAGGCCTGGTCCGACGCGGTTCCAGCCAAACAGCATGACGCCGAGGAAGCCCGCCTCAAGGAAGAAGGCAGTCAGCACCTCATAGGTCAGCAGCGGACCGGTAATACTCCCGGCAAACTGCGAAAACCCGCTCCAGTTGGTCCCGAACTGATAGGCCATAACCAGACCTGAGACCACCCCCATACCGAAGTTCACCGCAAACACTTTCGACCAGAAGTGATAGAGATCGCGATAGGTTTCATTACGGGTTTTCAGCCACATCCCCTCAAGCACTGCCAGAAAGCTGGCAAGCCCGATAGTGATGGCCGGGAAGATAATATGGAAGGAGACAGTAAACGCGAACTGTATCCTGGCCAGATGAAAAGCATCTAATCCAAACATTGCTTACCTCATTGCCACAAAATTACGCGGAATTTTTACTTATTATTAACAAAGATGGCGCACAGAATAATTTCTGCTACGCCGTCATCAATTCCCGCCAAATGTGAGAAACCGGCAGGAACAAACGGAAAAACAGGAGTGAATAAAACTATACCAGTAAATCTTGATTAAGATCATTGTTTTTGCGAGAAACTATCTGTTTAAAATCACTGAGTTAAGGTTAATTATCCTGCTCTATTGTGACAATGTTGTTATTAAGCTTAGCGGCTGTAAAAGAGATTACTTCTTTAAGCAGTTCATTTGATTGTTAATTACGGTAACAACCAAAACGGCAGCCTGATGTTTGCGCCAGCGCAGTGTAAAAATTATTGCACGGCCGTTTTTTAGTTAAATTAAAATTAAAAAAAACCTGTTTATAGCGAAAGGTAATTAATAACGTTTTCGCTTAGCGCCTGCTCATCTGGCAAAAAATTTACCGCGGCGAGGTCCTGTGCAGATTCCGGATGTACAGACACCCGGATGGCTGTAACGCGTAAGTCGCGCACCGGGTGCAGAAAACAACCGCATAAATTGATCAAGAAAAAAGGGAGAACGGCGCCTGAAATTGGCGATTTTCTTATTTGCAGATTAATCCGGTGCGCTTTCTGAAGGTATATTTAAGAAACACCTTAAATATCTTTAAATACAGGCCGTTGTTAATATTGCAAAAAAGGCAAAAACGGCGATCCATCGACAATATTTATTACGTTCATAGATATTTCGCATTGTTGTCTGCAACCGCGAACCCTCTATAATTTGTCTTTTGAGCAACCAGGAATTTCAGGAGGCCGTTATTAATACTAACCACCAGCCACGCCATGTGTTCGGGGAACACGAAGCCCATGCTGATCTGGAGTATCAATACGATCCTCATGAGTTCGTGCGTGAAGGCGCAGAGGATTCGGAGCCAGAACCTGAGCTGATTCAGGGACTGCCGGCACCGGATGCGCTGACGCCTGCCGATCGCTATCTGGAGATGTTTGAACACGTTCAGACCTCTCATATTTTTGCTGACAGCAAAACATTTCCCGACTGCGCGCCTAAATTCGATCCGCTGGATATTCTTATCCGCTATCGTCGCCGCAAACGGGCGGGCGATCTCGATCTGGAAAAGTTTATTCATGAGCACTTTTACCTGCCGCAGGTAAATGAGAGCTTTTATGTCTCAAATCCGGATAAAACGCTGAAAGAGCACATCGATGATCTGTGGCCGGTGCTGACAAAAATGCCTCAGCAGCATATGCCACACTCCTCGCTGCTGCCGCTGCCAAAACCTTACGTGGTACCCGGCGGCCGCTTTGGCGAAACCTATTACTGGGACTCCTATTTCAGCATGCTGGGGCTGGCTGATGCCGGACGTGACGATCTGCTGCGTCATATGGCGGACAATTTTGCCTGGCTGATCGATAACTACGGTCATATTCCTAACGGAAACCGTACTTACTATCTCAGCCGCTCGCAGCCACCGGTATTTGCCCTGATGGTGGAGCTGTTTGAAGAGGATGGCATTCGCGGTGCCAAACGCTACCTTGACCAGCTGATGAAAGAGTATCAGTTCTGGATGGATGGCGCAGGTGAGCTGATGCCGCATCAGGCTTATCGTCACGTTGTGCGCATGCCCGACGGCTCTCTGCTCAACCGCTACTGGGACGATCGCGACACACCGCGTGATGAATCCTGGGTGGAAGATGTGGAGACGGCCAGCAAGTCGAGCCGTCCGGCCAGTGAGGTTTACCGCGATCTGCGCGCCGGTGCTGCATCCGGCTGGGATTACTCTTCACGCTGGCTACGCGATCCGCAGCGACTGGCGAGTATCCGTACTACGCAGTTTATCCCGGTCGATCTCAATGCGTTTCTCTACAAGCTGGAGCTGATGATCTCCACGCTATCGCACGCCCGGGGCGAAGAGCTGACGGCGCTGGCGTGGCAGAAAAAAGCGGATGCGCGCAAGCAGGCGATTAACCGTTACCTCTGGGATACCACCGCAGGCGTTTATCGTGACTACGACTGGCGCAACGAGCGGTTTGGCGCCTTTACTGCCGCTGCGGTTGTACCGCTGTTCCTCGGCCTCGCTTCGCCTGAGCAGGCGCATCTGCAGGCGATTGCGCTGCGCCAGCTGCTGCTGACGCAGGGCGGACTGCTGACCTCGATGGTCGAGAGCGGCGAACAGTGGGACGCGCCTAACGCCTGGGCACCGCTGCAGTGGATGGCCGTAGTGGGGCTGAATCATTACGGTGAAGAGACGCTGGCCACTGAGATTGCGGTGAACTGGCTGACGACGGTGAAAAACTTCTACTCGCTGCATCACAAGCTGGTTGAGAAATATGATATCAGCGGCGATCGGGCGCGTCCGGGCGGCGGCGGCGAATATCCGCTGCAGGACGGTTTTGGCTGGACCAACGGCGTGACGCGTCGTCTGCTGACGATGTATGGTCATCTGCTGGCAGATTAACTCTGCCCTGCAGTTCAGAGGAGGTCGCCCGCAGGCGACCTTTTTTTATTTCTGCTGCTGCAAAAAGGCGAGCAGGTCGGCGTTGAGTCGATCCTGATGAGTAACAGCAAAGCCGTGCGGTGCATTGTCATACACTTTCAGCTGTGAATGTTTAATCATCTCATGCGCCAGCTTGCCGGTCGCCTCAAAGGGTACGACCTGATCGTTACTGCCGTGGATCACCAGTGTGGGCACATCGACTTTAGCGATATCATCCCGGAAGTCCGTCTCTGCAAACGCCGTAACGCAGTCGATAGTCGCTTTCAGCGAAGCGAGCAACGCGATATTGAGCGTCTGGGTCAGCACCCCGTCTGAAACCTGCTGTCCGGCATTCAGACCATAAAACGGCGTGGCAAAATCGCTGATGAACTGCGCACGGTCCTGACGTAATCCCGCCCTGATATCATCAAAGACCGCCTGTTCCGGGCCTTCCGGATGATCCGCTTTCCGGCCAAACACCGGCGTCACGGCACCCAGCAGCACCAGCGATTTTACTTTTGCGCTGCCGTAGCGGCCAATGTAGCGCGTGACATCGCCTCCGCCCATTGAAAACCCTACCAGCGTAATCTCTTCCAGCTGGAGATGTTCGATCAGGTCATGGATATCATCAGCGAAGGTATCGTAGTTATACCCTTCCCACGGCTGCTCTGAGCGGCCAAAACCGCGACGGTCAAACGCGATAACCCGATAGCCCCGCTCCGCGAGGAAAGTCAGCTGGCTGTCCCACATATCCGCATCCAGCGGCCAGCCGTGGCTGAACAGCACTGGCTGGCCGCTGCCCCAGTCTTTAAACCAGAGCGTAACGCCATCTTTAGTCTGAAAGGTGCTCATCTCATTCTCCGTATGTGGCCGATAACAGGCAGTTTTATTGCCGGCAGAGATCGCCGCAGCAATAATCGCAGACAAGTTTAGGCGCATTACGCGAACAGGGGTGACAGCGGATGCGTTTAATACTTAAACGTCGCGTCTCTCCTGCCCGGAGGCAGCAAGCCTTATCCCCTGTTTTCCGTTACGCTTCACCTGATACATCGCCTCGTCCGCCCGTTTCAGCGCATCATCAAAGCTCTCTTTTGCCCGTACCTGAGCCACCCCGATTGAAGCGCCAATCTGTGCGAGACCGTTGTCGACATCAAACGGCTGCAGCGCCGCCTCCAGCACCGCCTGCGCCAGAATCCGCACTTTAGGGTAGTCGATCAGGAATGGCATCAGCAGCACAAACTCATCACCGCCGAGCCTGCCTGCCAGCACCACAGGCGGCAGAGCGTCCAGCATCCGCTGGCTGAGCTGGATCAGCACTTCATCACCGCTGCGATGACCGAGCGTATCATTGACGTGTTTGAAGTTGTCCAGATCGATAAACGCCACACAGAGCGGCCCTCCGGCCTGCATCTGCGCAAACTGAACGGAGAGCGCATGGCGATTGGCGAGACCCGTCAGCGGATCGTGATGCGCCAGCAGCGCAAGCTGAGCCTCATAATTTTTCTCTTTGGTCATATCGATATGCGTACCGGTCACACGCAGCGGATTACCCGCCGCATCCCACTCGCTGACGCGACCGCGGTCCAGCACCCAGGTAATTTTGCCATTTTTGCCAATCATGCGGTGCAGCGCCTCATACCACGGTGCCCGCCCTTCGATATGGTCGTAAAACGCCCGCAGCACCTCATCAGCATCTTCCGGATGCAGGCACTCCCGCCAGGCATCAAACCGCGCTTTGGTCTCTTTCGGCTGAAAGCCGAGCATCGCCCCCCAGCGCCGGTTGAATATCACCAGTTTGCCGCTGGGAATGTCCAGCTGCCACAGGCAGAGTCCGGTGCCATCCAGCGCGGCGCTGAGTTTATTGCGCGCATCATGCGCAATGCGCTTCAGGCGCGCGTTGTGTTTTTTCAGGTTCTGGATCTGCTGACGCAGGGCTTCTTCAGACATAGTCAATTACGGTGAGAAAATAAACGCTATTTTGCCTGTCCTGAATTTTCTGTAAACAGACGAGGTGAAAAGCCGACGAGTTTCGGAAAATTGTCCCAACCGCAGAAGTAATGGCGCATTATCGGCCAGTTTTCAGTTTGCTTTGTCTGCTGGGGAGGGGGGCGCGGCAGCGCGGGACTGGGCGCTTAGCAGCGCGGGGCACTGAGGGAGTTCCGCCCGCCAGGCTTCTGGCAGTTTCAGCGGCGCTTGCGCACGCGGACGGGCTAAGGGGCGGGTGGGCGCGCCCCTTAGCAATCCGCGCCCCGCGCCGTCCTCGCGAATTCCCGGACTTATCCTTCCGGCCTTAACGGACCGCGCGGATTCGCTCCTGCTCAGCCCGCGCTCTCGCCGGCGTCCTGCCGGCTCGCCCTGGCCGTCACTCTGCGCCCGGCGCTGCGGATAGCGCCCCCTTCCCGCCTGCACATTCATTTTTTCATTCTTGAAAGTGGCGAGGTGTGAAGCTCAGGCGCAGGAGTGCCAGCCATGAAAAAGCAACATAAAGAAAAAAAGACCAGCCGCAGCGGGAAGCGCCATCCGGGTCCGCCGAGGGAGGGCGCGATTCCGGGATGAGCCGACAGGACGTCGGCGAAAGGGCGCGGTGAGCAGGAGCGAATGGCGGCCGGTCCCCGGGAAGCGGGCGTGAGCGAGGGAACCGCGCAGCGGCGGGCGGGGCTGGCGCAGGGCCGGGGAGTGCAGAGGGCGCGGCCAGGCGCCCTCTGCCCGGTCGCCGCGCCGGGGCAAAGGCTGCTGCCACGGCTGACGGCGAACGGAACCGGCCCCGGGGCAGCAGCACGCGGCTGTGCGCTAAGCAGTCCGCGGCACCGGAGGGGTTCCGCCCGCCAGGCTTCTGGCAGTTTCAGCGGCATTTTCGCATGCGGACGGGCTAAGGGGCGGGTGGGCGCGCCCCTTAGCAATCCGCGCCCTGCGCCGTCCTCGCGAATTCCCGGACTTATCCTTCCGGCCTTAACGGACCGCGCGGATTCGCTCCTGCTCAGCCCGCGCTCTCGCCGGCGTCCTGCCGGCTCGCCCTGGCCGTCACTCTGCGCCCGGCGCTGCGGATGGCGCCCCCTCCCCGCCTGCAAATTCTTCATTTTTTCATTCTTAAAAGGTTGCAGGGTCTGAACCTGCGAACAAAATCCACAGCCATAAAAAAAACCAGGAAAGAGAAAAAAGTGGAAGCCGGGGGAAGCGCCATCCGGGTCCGCCGAGGGAGGGCACAGTTCCGGGATGAGCCGACAGGACGTCGGCGAAAGGGCGCGGTGAGCAGGAGCGAATGGCGGCCGGTCCCCGGGAAGCGGGCGTGAGCGAGGGAACCGCGCAGCGGCGGACGGGGCTGGCGCAGGGCCGGGGAGTGCAGAGGGCGCGGCCAGGCGTCCTCTGCCCGGTCGCCGTGCCGGGGCACAGGCTGCTGCCACGGCTGACGGCGAACGGAACCGGCCCCGTGCCCCTGTGGCGAACGGAACCAGTCCCGTGCCCCACGCCCCCGTGGTGAACAGAACCGGCGCCAGCCTCCTCTCTCTCTCAGGTCCTGACGCGCAACCGCGCTTCAATCATATCGGCGACCTTGGTCACCACCCACGCAATCACCATATAAAACACCACGGCAATCAGGAACGCTTCGAGATAGTAGAAGTTCAGCGCCGCCGTCAGCTGCGCCTGCGCAAAGATATCCACGACTTCGATAGCAAAGGCGAGCGACAGCGCTTTCATAATCACCATAAAGGCGTTGGCCAGATCCGGGATCGCCGCCACGATGATTTGCGGGAACATCACGCGCCGGAACAGCTGGCCACCGCTGTAACCCAGCGACAGCGCGGCGTCGGACTGGCCGCTGTCAAACGAGTTCAGCGCCCCTTTCCACACTTCTGCCTGAAACGCCGCTACGCAGGCGCTCAGCGCGACGATGATAATCACCCAGTTAGGCAGCGAGTGAGCATTCACCTCAACGTTAAACAGCGTAGCGAAGAAATGCAGCGCGGATGGCAGACCGTAGTAGGCGAGAAAAATCACCACCACCATCGGCACGCCTTTAAAGGCAATTTTGTAAACCATCACCAGCTGACGCAGTAGCGGAATACGCTGATGCTCAATATATGCAAACAGCCCGCCCAGCAGCGTGGAACAGATAAACACCGTTACCGCCATCAGCAGCGTAACCGGCACCGCATCCAGAATGCTCCAGAAATCGGGCAGTAGTACTTCAGTATCAAACATGCGCGCTCTCCTGCTCAGACGCTGGCGGTCAGCTTGACGCGCGCCGTTTTGGCGCTGTACTTCGCATGACGCTGTTCAAAGAAACGAATAATCAGCCAGGCGACCAGACAGAGCAGCGAATAGATCACCGCAAGCACCAGATAGGTACCAAACTGATACTGGTTATAATCGCGCTCCATAATCAGATGCGCCGTCGCCATGACATCAGCGGCACCGATATACATCACCAGCGCAACATTATGGATCAGGTAAATTATCGCGTTACCATAGCCCGGCAGCGCAAAGTGCACCGCCTGCGGTCCTACCACGCGCAGCATCTTGTGACGAAAGCCGTAACCCAGGCTGTCCGCCGCATCGTGCTGACCGCGCTCTACCGCCAGAAACGCCGGGCGCATCACTTCGGAGAGATAGCCGCCGTGATAGAAGCTCAGGCCAATCATGGCGGCCAGATTAGGTGAAACAAAATCCGTAAAGCCGAGCTGCTGCGTGATCAGCGGCAGGCCGTAGAAAGCGACAAACAGCTGCAGAACCACCGGCACGCTGCGCGCATAAGAGACGTACAGATCGGCCAGCTGGCTGACCAGCGGAATACGACGGACGCGGAAAAGCGTCGTGATGAGCGCCAGAACAAAGCCAGCCAGCATCGCAACAAACATAATACCGAGCGTCAGCGGCAGCGCTGACAGCAGCTCGGGGATCATGGCGGATAGATTCACGGTGAAACACTCCTGCTTACTATAGAGCCGCGCCTGCCAGAGAGCCGGCGCGGTATCTGCTTGTGAATCCGTTACTGCATATATTTCGTGACGTCTTCACCAAACCACTTCTGCGCCAGCTTATCCAGCGTGCCGTCCGCCTTAAGATCCTGCAGCGCCTTTGTAATGTCCTGACTCAGCGCCTGATTCTCTGCCGAACGATGCAGCAGCACATAGGTGTTGTTGATCGCCACCGGTTCGCTCGCTTTGATAGCCAGTTTCTGGTTATCAATGACCGTCTGCTCGCCGAGGTTTGATGGCAGGATCAGCGCGTCATACTTGCCGTTCTGCACCTCTTTCAGGCGATCCGGATAGGGCACGCCAGCACTGGAGGCTTTAATGGCGATCTTGTCGTTCGGATTATCCTGCTGCCACTGCGTCACAAATTTGTAGACGCCACCGCCAGCGGTCACCGGGACAACCTTTTTGCCCACCAGATCTTTCATGCCCTGAATGGTGCTGTCGCTGCGGCTGTAGATCTTCATCAGGCTGGCACCCATCGGTGCATCCGGGATCAGGAACTGCTTGCTACGCGCCGGGGCCTTATAGTAGCCGCCGGTTGCCATATCATATTTGCCGGTCGCCAGCCCGGTCTCCTGAGCGATATCCGCGGCGCCTTCCATCACAAATTTGTACTGCGGCAGTCTGGCATTAATCGCTTTCAGCACGTCGGGCTCATAGCCCTGCGGCTCATGACCAATCGCGCCCCAGGAGAGCGGCTTGGACTCTGCAGCGGTAGCGATTTTGATGGTGCGAACCGCATCGGCAAAGCTGCTGCCGCTGACCAGCGCCAGTGCGATGATGCCAGGCGCGGCCAGGCGACGTAATGTTGTTTTAAGTGCAGGCATGATCTTGATTCCTCTGATTATTAGAATATGCGTTCTGAGCTGAGAAACTGGGCAAGGCGCGGCAGGGTCGGGTTTTCAAACATCTCTGCCGGCGTACCCTGCGCGGCGACCACCCCCTGATCCATAAACACAATGCGGTTAGAGACGCTTTTCGCAAACTGCATCTCATGCGTGACCAGCAGCGAGGTGATGCCTGAGGAGGTGACATCTTTGATTACCTTCAGCACCTCACCCACCAGCTCCGGATCCAGCGAAGAGGTCGGTTCATCAAACAGAATGACCTCCGGCCGCACCGCCAGTGCGCGGGCAATGCCGGTGCGCTGCAGCTGTCCGCCAGATAGCTGGGAAGGATAGTGATCGGCTTTCGCGCCGAGTCCGACCCGCTCCAGCTCCTCAAGCGCGATGGTCCGCGCCTCCTGGCGGCTTTTGCGCTGGATCACGATCAGCGGATCCATCACATTCTCCAGCACCGTCATGTTCTTAAAGACGTTGAACTGCTGAAATACCATCGCGGTACGCAGGCGGATCGCCTGGATCGCCGCTTTATCGGGTTTGCGATAATCCATGCGGATCTGATCGAGCGCGATCGTTCCGGCTGTGGGCTTTGCCAGATAATTAATGCAGCGCAGCAGCGTGGTTTTACCGGTGCCGCTTGGCCCGATAATCGACACCACATCGCCCCGCTTTACCGTCAGATCGACCCCTTTCAGAATCGGGTTGTTACCATAGGCGAGCGTAATATTATTAAGTTCTAACATGGCATTGCCCTATTTATTCAGGTCAGCATGGCCCAGCACATGCATCAGACGGTTGGCCCAGCCAAAGATGGCGATAGCGTGGATCAGGTCGATAATCTCCCCATCGTCCATTCCGGCCGCACGCAGCGGCGCAATATCTTCTGCCGTCGCTTCGGCTGGCGTGACCGACAGGCGGCGGGCAAAGTGATAGATCGCGGCGTCGCGCTCGCCCAGCGCATCGGCGCGGTCAAAATAGATTGCACTGACCACCGCGTCGTTTTCAGCCAGCTGCACGTGCCGGCGCGCATGCACCACCGCGCAGTAGCGGCAGCCGTTCACGATTGACGCGCCCAGCGCGCCCAGCTCACGATCGGCGCGATTCAGGCCGCCTTCAACATACATGATGGCGTTGAACAGCCCGGTACGTGCGGTGTAGCTTTCCGGATCGTGCACCAGCGTGCGGACATACTCCGACACCTTCTTGTTAGACGGTGTGATTTTCATCGCATCGCGCTGGGCAGGCGTGGCGTCGTCTACGCTCACCGGCGCAATATAGGGGTGCCAGTGCAGCGGCTTCAGGGAAACAGAAGGGATCATGCTGACCTCAGCAGGCGCAGGCCAGCCGCCACGCGCGTCTGGAAGTTAACAAAGGCAATGAGCTCAGAAAGCGCCACAATCTGCGGATTATTCAGTCCCGCCTGCTCCAGCAGCCGGATATGCTGTTCTGTGGCCTGCACCGGCTGGCACGTAATCAGATCGGTATGACGGACAATCGTCGCCAGCGGTTCGCCTGCCGGCAGCGCGCCTTCTGCCAGCGCCAGCAGCTCATCTGCCGGCTGCAGCTGCGCCAGTTCATGCTGATACGCCTGCTCCAGCGCGCTATCCTGATTCAGCCGCGCCATGCGCTGCGCCAGCGCCAGCCGCAGGGCTGCAGAGAGCCCCTGGTCATCTTCCGGTGTCAGCACGGAGCGACGGCACGCCTCGGCGCCATCAACAAACTCCGGCCGCAGCCGCCGCGTCTGGTAGAGCGCCGCGTCAGGGGTCAGCCCGGCGGCGCGATCGATAGCGTCACTCATAACGCGTTCTCCTGATTCAGTAAGGGGGTGGCGTCCACCCATTCATCGCCCTGTAATTCAGGCGTGTCATACGCCTGCAGGCTGGCATAGTGCTGCTCCACATCCTCGGCAAACAGCGAGGCCGCAATCGCCCGCACCAGCCGATCGGCACCGGCGCTGACCGCGGGGATATCACCGGAGACTTTGCCGTGCGTCAGCATCGCGGCATCATTGAAACAGTGAATATGTGAAAGCATCGGGCAGGCGCCGGGGGAGCGCTCGCGAAACTCAAACCCGGGTCCCAGGTCAGGCGCCTCCAGCATATTCTGGCGCGCCGGCCCCATGGCAGGCTGATAGCGACCATCTGCCCAGCGGCGGATGTGCGGGGCGATGGCGGCGAATTCGGATCGGCCGCTGAAATCGTTGCTGAAACCGGTAGCCGCAATCAGGTAGTCATAGCGCAGCGGCCCCTGCGTCGTCTCAATGACCAGCTCATCCCCTTCGGGCCTGACGGCATTGATAGCGCAGTTCAGCAAAAAACGGGCATTTTCATGACGCGAAACGCGCAGGGTGGAGGCGCGCGGCGGCGGCGTCTGGGTGGCAGCGGTATAATCAACAAACTTCCATTTCCACATATCCGGCAGCTGGTGCATACCGTGTACCACGCCCTGACTGCCGATACCGGTCATTTTATTGATGCGCGGCATCGCTTTACGGCGGATCAGCAGATCCACCCTGGCAGCGCCCTGCTCCAGCGCGGTTGCGGCATTATCCATTGACGAAGCACCAGCACCAATCACCGCAACCCGCTTACCCTGCAGCGCACGGAAGTCGATGTTGTCGGCGGAGTGTGCCCAGAAGCGGCGATCGACGCCCTGCAAAAAGGGGGGAACGGCAACGCCGCCCAGGCCGGAACGGCCGGTTGCCAGTACCAGCCGGCGGGTATAGACGCGTGCCGGCGCTGCGCCTTCCAGCGTCAGCGCAATCAGCGCCCCGGCAGGTTCAATGGCGGTAACGCGGACGCCGTTCTGTACCGGCAGATTGAGTACCTGCCGGTACCAGACCAGATAGTTCATCCACATCTCTTTCGGGATTTTGTCCAGCGCCTGCCATGCCGCTTTTCCCCACTGCGCGGTGTACCATGCGCGAAAGGTCAGCGAGGCCAGACCGAGTGCCGGTCCCTGCAGCGATTTAGGGGAACGCAGCGTCTCCATGCGGGCAAAGGTGACCCACGGCCCCTCCTCCCCTGCTGGTGCAGTGTCGTAAGCGATGCTATTGGTGATGCCCGCCAGCTGCAGCCGGGCCGTCGCCGCCAGGCCGCACATTCCGGCACCGATCACGACGACATCGCGCACCGGCTGGTCATAAGCCGTGTGCACAGGCACCCAGGGTTTTGCGGGCAGTTCAAGGTATTCCAGGTCCTGCTGTAGCTGAGCTTCCAGCGCAGCCAGACCGTCGGCAGCTGAAGTCATATAAGTATCCCCTGATGTCAGCGCAAAAAACGCTGTCAAACGCATACCCACAACCGCCGGATTTATTATCCTGATAACACATAGTTACCGGCTAATGATTGTTAATACGCATAATAAAAGCTGAGGCTTTGCATACTCCTCCTGCGACCGGGCGGAGTCAATAATAGCGCTCAGCATTTAACCAATGGATTTCTTATATCTTATGCCGGAATGGGTATAAGCCAGTTGCCACGCCCTGCAGACGCCTTAAAGCTGATTGATAAGCCGCATAACGCGGGTGTGTTCGCTTGAGGCCAGCCGCTGAAAATCGGGCAACAGCGCGGCAGCCGCGGCGGCGAGCGCTTCTACCAGCGCCTGTGCTGCCGCGGTGATCTGCCGTCCCTGCGGCGTGACCACGCCAAAGTAGTAAGGAATATCCTCTTCCAGCGTACAGATAGTGACGCCAGCCAGCGGCATTCCCCAGCCGGAAACCGGCTCCAGAATAGCCACGCCCAGCCCGGCACGAACGCAGCCAAGAATATTTGCTGATGAATTTGTTTCAATGGTTTCCGGCAGCGGCGTATTGACACGCTTCAGCGCTTTTTCATAGCGCCCGCGCAGGCGCTGCGGGTTCCAGGGGGCGATAAGTCGCCGTCCCGCCAGCTGGCTGAGCGATATCTGCGGCTGCGCCGCGAGCGGGTCGCTATCCGGCAGCGCCACCACGCAGCGCGCGTGACCAATCCAGTGCAGTACCACTGCATCATGCTCCAGCGGCAGGCTGCAGAGGCCGATGTCCGCCTCAGCGGTGATCACCGCGTGCGCCGTTTGCGCCGCAGACTCACTGATGATCTGCACTTTATTGTGCAGGCCAATCGCCGCCAGCGCCTGTGGCAGCAGCCCTGCAGCCAGCGCCGGCGTGGCCGCAATGCTGAGTGGCCGCTGCTGCTGCTGCGCGATCTCCTGCGCACGCAGCCGGATCTGCTGTAAAGAGAGCAGCGCTTTCTGCACATACTGATGCAGCTGCAGCGCCTCTTCGGAGGGGTGAATACGCGGTCCGTTGCGGATAAAGAGCGGATAGCCCAGAGAGAGCTCCAGCTCCTGCAGCTGGCGTGACACCACAGGCTGTGAGCGATTCAGCGCTTTGGCTGCGGCGGTCACGCTGCCCGCTGCAATAACCGCTGCGAACGCTTCCAGCTGACGCAGATCGAGATCGTTGAGTAAATTCATTACGGGGTGATTCCTGCATGCTTGCTCACCGGGCTGAGCATAAGTGATGCCGCCATCATAAGGTGCAGAGCCCCGTTAAGTCACTGCATAACCTGAAAGTCTCAATTTAGGTAATGACCACTCCAGAATATATTATTGCCCTGGCTGAAATGATCTCAGTCAAAAAAATCAACTGACAAAAAATTACATGTTAAATTTAAGAAATATTTTCCACCGCTGCGCTTAATTCCCTTCATACGACACTCTGTTACCTTGCAATATAAATCTGTACAACACACAGTAAAATCGTACAACTTATAAAAACCACCCTTAATTGAAGTAAGGCACTAAAAATAAAGGATAAACATCTAAAAATACCGAGATAAAATTTATTGTACAAATAGTATTTCTCTGTACACAAAACGAATCGTGATTTTATAAATTAGCTCTTAAAGAAATAAAAAATATAAAAACCCCAATTAAGATTATTCCTGACTGGCGCCCTTGTTAATCCGGAAAATAACGCTAACCTTAAGTTGCAAACTAAATACTTTAATATGCTTTACCCTCTGAGGAGTAAATGATGAGCAATCCACGTGGCGGTGCCGGTAATTTTGCCCTGAATCCTGAACGTGCCCGCGAAGCGGGGAAAAAAGGCGGTCAGGTCAGCGGCGGTAACTTTCGCAATAACCCTGAGCGCGCAATTGAAGCGGGCCGTAAAGGGGGTAAAAAGAGTCGTCGTGGCACAGATAAAGATGCTGCACAGGGTGCACAGGCTTAACATTAACGGGAGAATCTAATGACTTACGAAGAACATTTTATTGACTGGGTCAGAGATGCACACGCTATGGAGAAGCAGGCGGAGAGCATGCTGGAAAAAATGGCAGCCCGGCTCGAACACTATCCCGATCTTAAAGCGCGTATTGAGCAGCACATTGATGAAACACGTGAACAGCAGCAGCTGGTGCAGAGCGTCATTGACCGTTACGACACGTCCCGTTCGGTGATCAAAGATGCCGCAGGAAAACTGTCGGCGTTTGGCCAGGCAGTTGGCGGAATGATGACCGAAGATGAGGTGGTGAAAGGCGCCATCAGCGGCAACGTTTTTGAGAACTTTGAGATCGCGAATTACACTGCGCTCATTGCCGCGGCGGAACAGCTTAACGACAGCGAGAGCGTGTCAATTTTCACCCGCATTCGCGAGCAGGAACAGGCGATGGCCGACTGGACAGCCAATCATCTGGGCGACGTTACAAAGCAGTTCCTTATCCGCTCCAGTACACCAGGCGTAGAAGCAAAGAAATAGCGTTGGCTGCGCTTTGATTTTCTTCCCCGGACTTTGACATTGCATATTATTTATCGGCCAGCTGGCCAGCCAGCATAGTGAGGTTGCTTCTGTGCTGGCCTTTTTTATGCCTCACTTACCGGCGCGAACCGCCTCGCCTGCCACCAGATCAGCAGCGCTGTCAGCGCAATCACGCTTAGCGTGCTGAACGCCACGCTATAAGAGTAGTGCCTGACAATCATGCCGGTCAGCGCCGGACTAAAGGCGGCACCCGCTCCCTGCATCAGCATCACCGCACTCTGCCCGGCATTAACATGGCCGCTGCCGCGCAGCAGCTGCACAATGTAGCCAGGCACGGCGACGCCCAGCGTACCGGCCGCGATGCCGTCCAGCACCTGAACCGGGATCATCATCCAGGGGTTGGTAAAGCTGGCGGCGAGTACGGCGCGCAGCGGCAGCAGCAGCAGCGCCAGCATAATCAGACGCTGATACCCCAGCGTTTCGGCGCGCGCCGCCGTCCAGAGCGCTACCGGGATCATCACCGCCTGCGAGATAATAACGGTTGCAGCAGCATAAACGCCAGGATTCATGCCGCCGGGCGAGGCGGCTACGCGCATACTGAGCATCGGCAGCAGTGCCGCATTCGCGAGATGGAACAGCAGCAGCGTGATGCCTGTGGTCATCAGCGGTGCGTTGCGCGTCAGGTCAGAGAGGCGGGGAACCGCGCCGCCCGCAGACGCATCCAGACCGCGCGCTGCCTGATGATCAATATCTTTTCCGCGGATGGCCAGGATAGCGAGTGAGGTCAGCAGCGCCATCGCTGTCATCAGAATAAATACCGAGCCGGTCCCCCAGTACCATGTCGCGGCCCCGGCAATCAGCGCAGCGCTCATATTCCCGGCGTGGTTAAACGCTTCGTTGCGCCCCATCTGCCGGTTAAAACCGCGCTGTCCGGCCAGACCCAGCGTAATCCCTGCCAGCACCGGGGCAATAAACGCGGCAGAAACGCCGCTGATGATCTGCGTAATTGCTACCACCCAGCTTTGCTGTGAATACCAGAGCCACAGCGTGGCAACGGTAATCAGCGCGCAGCCACCCAGCAGCAGCAGACGTTTGTAGCGCGTGGCATCCGTAACGATCCCGGCAGGCAGCGTGGCGATAAGCCCCGCCAGCCCGCCCGCCGTCATCACCAGGCCGACATCATTTGGCTGCCAGCCACGCTGCGTTAAAAATATCCCCAGAAAAGGTCCCAGCCCGTCGCGCACGTCGGCGAGAAAAAAGCTCACCAGACAAAGCGCCTGCAGCGATCGTATCGGCATTGCTCATATTCCTGATTTTTTAGTGCGGGTCCGCCTGTTAAGTAATGGCAAAGATTCAGGAAAAGTCACGTAGTGTAAAAGTAACTAAATGAAAGCAGTGTTCGCAGCTGTCTGTCTGTATCCGGGGTGCGATCGTGCAGATGAAGGTGCTGACTGTGTCAGACCAGGAGTGGAGCGTATACGCCGGAGCGCAGAGCGAATATGGGGAGCGCAGAAAAGCAAAAACCCGGCCATAAGGCCGGGTTTTCTGAATTGTGGTGCCCGAACCCGGAATCGAACCAGGGACACGCGGATTTTCAATCCGCTGCTCTACCGACTGAGCTATTCGGGCAACGGGGCGCATTAAACCCTACCCCGGCCGCAGCGTCAAACGCTTTTCAGCAAATACGCGCTGACTGCTGACTTTTAGAGCATCCGCTGCGCTTACTGGTTAAATTCTGACACACTCTGCTGCGCTGTCGCGATGGATTTTCGCATCCGGCTGCCGATAACCGTGCTGACATCCAATAAACATAAAAAGGTCCGCCATGTTCAGCACTATTGTATCAGGTATTATGTCACGCCTTGCGTGGCAAAAGCGCAGCCGCGCGACGCTCAGTTCATTGCAGGATGCTATCGCCATGATTGAGTTTACGCCGGACGGCAAAATTATCACCGCCAACGATCTGTTTCTGGAGCGCATGGGCTATACCCTGCCGGAGATCGTCGGGCAGCACCACGCTCTGTTTTGTACGCCCGATATGGTGCACTCGGCCGCGTATCGCAATTTCTGGCAACGGCTCAACCGCGGCGAGGGGTTCAGCGATAAGTTTCTGCGCGTGGCGAAACACAGCCGTCCGGTCTGGCTGGAAGCCAATTATGTGCCGGTACAGGACCGCAGCGGCCGGGTAATAAAGATTGTTAAGCTGGCGAGTGACATTACGGCACACATTCTGGATACGCAGGAGCAGCGCGCCATGACGGCGGCTATCGATCGCTCAATGGCGGTTATCGCCTTTAATCTGCAGGGCGAAGTGCTGATGGCAAATGACAATTTTCTTAAAACCATGGGCTATCGGGAGCAGGAGATCCTTGGCCGGCACCACAGTCAGTTCTGTCCGCCAGAAACGCAGCAGAGCAACGCCTATCGTCGTTTCTGGCAGAAGCTGAATCAGGGTGAATACATCTCCGGCCAGTTTCAGCGCGTGGATAAACAGGGCCGTACCGTCTGGCTGCGCGCCACCTATAATCCGGTTTTCGATGAGGCGGGCACTCTCTATAAAATTGTTAAATTCGCCACTGATGTGACCCCGCAGGTGGAGAAGAGCCAGCAGGAGCGTGACGCTGCGCAGCAGGCGTATCAGACGGCGCTGCAGACCAGCGAAAGCACCCGCCTGGGCGCTACCGTGCTGGAGAACAGCGTGCAGACCATGAATGCGCTGGCAGGCGAACTGCACGGTATCTCCGGTGATATTACCAATCTCAGCGACTCCTCCGATCGCATTGGCGCGATTGTCGAAAGCATCCGCCGTATTGCCGAACAGACCAATCTGCTGGCGCTGAACGCGGCGGTTGAGGCGGCGCGGGCCGGACAGCATGGACGCAGCTTCGCCGTCGTCGCGAACGAGGTGCGTGCGCTGGCGGAAAATATCAATCGCGCCACTACTGAAATCGAAAACCGGGTGCGCGATAACCATCTGCTGGCAGAGAAAGCGCTGCAGGGCATTGCATCTAACCTGAAGCGCGCCGATCAGGGCGTACTGCTTGCTCAGGAGGCGGGCGACATGATGGCGGAGATCCGCGGCAGCTCAGGTGACGTGGTCCGCGCTATCGGCCACGTCACCGCGACGTTAAAAGAAGAGTAGCCGCTACTGCCCTGCCGTCTGCAGCGGCGCGTCGGATGCCGGCGGCAGGAAGATATGATCGAGAATATTGCGCATTACCGGCGCGGCGCTCACGCTCTCGTTTCCGCCATTTTCCAGAATCAACGCAATCGCCACTTTAGGATCGCTGAATGGTGCAAACGCGGTATAAAAAATATGATCGCGCAGCCGGATCGGGATCGCTTTCGCATTATAGGTCTGGTTCTGCTTCAGGCTGAACACCTGCGACGTCCCGGACTTCGCTGCAATGCCGTATGGCGCGGTATGAAAATATTTATATCCGGTGCCGTTAGGGGCGTTAGCCATACCAAACATCGCCCGGCGCACCAGCCCCCAGTATGGCGAGTTCGCCTCGCCAATCTGCGGCTGCGGCCTGACGGGCTGATAAGGCTGCTGCCAGCCGCCACGCTGCGCTTTAGCCAGCAGATGCGGCGTGATCACTTTGCCGTTATTGATCAGCGCGACCATCGCCCGGACCATCTGGATCGGGGTTGCGATCCAGTAGCCCTGCCCGATCCCGACTGATACCGTATCGCCCTGATACCACGCCCGTTTATGCACCCGCTTTTTCCAGGCGCGATCGGGGAGCAGACCGGTGTACTCTTCGTTAAGATCGATACCGGTTGACTTGCCATAGCCAAACTGGCTCAGCATCGTATGAATGCGATCGATACCCATCATAAATGCCACCTGATAGAAAAAGGTGTCTGCCGACTCCTCAATCGCTTTAGTGACGTCCAGCATACCGTGGCCCGTTTTTTTCCAGTCGCGCCAGGTGCGGTGCGTGCCGGGCAGGGTCCAGGTGGGTCCGCCAAAGAAGGTGGTCGCGGGCGTGATAGTGTGGGTCAGCAGTGCAGAGATCGCCATATATGGCTTTACCGTCGAGGCGGGCGGATAGAGGCCCTGCGTGACGCGGTTGATAAGCGGTAAATCTTTATTCTGCAGCAGCGCTTTGTAGGCTTTATAACTGATGCCTTTCACAAACGGGTTGGGATCGTAGCTGGGGCTGGAGACCATCGCCAGCACGCTGCCGTCGTGCGGATCTTCAATCAGTACCGCCGCGCGCTGGCCGGCCAGCTGCTGCTCAACATACTGCTGCAGATGCAGATCGAGGGTCAGCCAGATATTTTTGCCAGCCACCGGCGGAACCTCTTTCAGCACGCGCACGATGCGGCCATGGTTGTCGACCTCTACTTCCTGGTAGCCGGTTTTGCCGTGCAGCAATGCCTCATAGTAGCCTTCAATGCCCTGCTTGCCGATGTTATGGTCCGCGGCGTAGTTCTCCCCTCTGCCCGCCTCGTTCAGCCGCCTGTAGTCAGCGTCGTTGATTTTGGAGACGTAGCCCACCACGTGCGCCAGGTCAGCGCCGTAGGGGTATTCCCGATCCTGATAAGTCGATACGCTGACGCCGGTGAAACGAAACTGGTTCACGGCAAAGCGTGCCACCTGACGATCGGTAAGCTCCGCTTTCAGCTCGACCGGTTTATAGCGGCTGCTGTGCTGCAGCGCATGCCTGAATGCTTCAATATCATCGGGCGTCAGATCAAGCAGCGGCGTCAGGGCGCGGAGCGTGGCCGCCATATCGCTGACCTTATAGGGCGTGACCAGTACGTCATACCAGGTGACATTGTGTACCAGCGGAATGCCGTTGCGATCGTATATCAGCCCGCGTGTAGGCGCGATGGGGATCATTTTAATGTCGTTTTCGTTGGAGCGCGTCTGGTAGTAGCGGTGCTGACGGACCTGCAGACGATAAAGATTGATTCCCAGAACGATAAAGCAGGTCACCACCAGCGCAAATGCCACCAGCGCCCGCCGGGCAAACAGTTTTTCTTCAGCTTCGAAATTGCGAAAATTCATCAGGAAAGGGTCTCTTCATTATCGCGCTAATGATAAACAGCGTGAGCGTCAGAGCCAGCCTGAAGATGCACAAGCCTGGGTAAAAGTGTGTCAGATGTTTACGGAGGGAGGACCGGAGCGCATTAATGCGCTCCGGACACAGGCGAAGTTAGTCGCCCAGCAGCACCGATTCCAGTGCAATTTTGATCATATCGTTGAAGGTGGTCTGACGCTCTGCCGCGCTGGTCTGTTCGTGCGTGCGGATATGGTCAGAGACGGTACAGATGGTCAGCGCTTTCGCACCAAACTCTGCCGCCACGCCGTAGATCCCTGCGGCTTCCATCTCAACGCCGAGGATGCCGTACTTCTCCATGACATCAAACATCTGCGGATCGGGCGTGTAGAACAGATCCGCAGAGAAGATGTTGCCGACGCGCGCGTCAACGCCCAGCGCTTTTGCTGCGTCAACCGCGTTGCGTACCATGTCAAAGTCAGCAATCGCCGCAAAATCATGATCTTTGAAACGCATACGGTTTACTTTGGAGTCGGTGCAGGCGCCCAGACCAATCACCACATCACGCAGTTTCACGTCAGCACGTACTGCACCACATGAGCCGACGCGGATGATTTTCTTCACGCCAAAATCGGTGATCAGCTCTTTGGTATAGATTGAGCAGGATGGGATCCCCATACCGTGGCCCATTACCGAAATCTTACGGCCTTTATAGGTGCCGGTGAAGCCAAGCATACCGCGTACGTTGTTGACTTCCACAACATCGTCCAGGAAAGTCTCAGCGATATGCTTTGCGCGCAGCGGGTCGCCAGGCATCAGCACGACGTCCGCGAAATCACCCATTTCTGCATTAATATGTGGCGTTGCCATGGTTCTTATTCCTTTTCAAAAAAGTGTGCGCTGTTTTACAGCATGCTTTTACCGTAGTCCATGCTGGAGAGGCCAAAGTACGCGGCAATGGTCTGGCCGATATCGGCAAAGGTGTCGCGATAACCCAGCGATCCCGGCTTGACGCCCGGACCGTAGATGAGAATCGGGATATGCTCACGCGTATGCTCAGTGCCTTCCCAGCTGGGATCGCAGCCGTGGTCAGCGGTCAGGATCAGAATATCGCCCTCCTGCACCAGCGCCATCAGCTCTGGCAGACGGCGGTCAAACAGCTCCAGTCCACCGGCATAGCCTGCGATATCGCGGCGATGACCCCAGGTTGAGTCGAAATCAACAAAGTTGGTAAAGACGATAGAGGTGTCAGGCGCCTTTTTCATCTGCTCAATCGTGGCGTCAAACAGCGCGTCGAGACCGGTCGCTTTCACTTTCTGCGTGATGCCCTGATGCGCATAGATATCGGCAATTTTACCTACCGAGATCACTTCCCCGCCCTTCTCGTCGACCAGCTTTTTCAGCATGGTCGGTGATGGCGGCTCAACGGCCAGATCGTGACGGTTGCCGGTACGCTCAAAGCTGCCCGCTTTATCACCCACAAACGGACGGGCAATGACGCGACCGATGTTGTAGCCGCCTTCCGTCAGCTCTTCACGGGCAATTTCACACAGTTCATACAGCCGCTCAAGGCCAAAGGTCTCTTCGTGACAGGCGATCTGGAACACCGAGTCTGCTGAGGTATAGAAAATCGGCTTACCGGTTTTCATGTGCTCTTCACCCAGCTGATCGAGGATCACCGTACCGGAAGAGTGGCAGTTGCCGAGATAGCCCGGCAGATCGGCGCGCTCCACCAGCTTATCCAGCAGCGCCTGCGGAAAGCTGTTCTCTTTATCGCTAAAGTAGCCCCAGTCGAACAGAACCGGGACACCGGCAATTTCCCAGTGGCCGGAGGGGGTATCTTTGCCGGAAGAGAGTTCGCTGGCGTAAGCGTAAGCGCCGATGATTTCAGCATTTGGATCCAGCCCTGGCGGAAAGCGGCCGGTCGAGAGTTCTGCCGCTTTGCCAAGACCGAGCGCGGTCATGTTTGGCAGATGTAGCGGGCCTTCGCGCCCTTCGTTTGCGCGACCTTCAAAACAGGCTTCAGCGATATGGCCAAGCGTATCTGAACCCGCATCACCGAATTTATCAGCATCTTTACTGGAACCGATGCCGAAGGAGTCGAGAACCATAATAAAAGCACGTTTCATGCAAGTCTCCTGCGCGCCAGGCGCGATGACAAGTCAAAAAAAAGCGATCAGATCAGTATACCTGAATGGCTGCTGTCTGGCACGCAGTAACGCCACTATTCACTGATGCGGCGATAGACCACGGGCGTGGTTTCAGGTGCCTGGTCGCTCAGTACGATGGCGGTTCTGACCGCCTGCGCGGCTTCCTGCCACTGCGCTTCCGAGGCGGCATGGATCATCGCCAGCGGCCGCTGCGTATCAACCCGGCTGCCCAGCGCAATCATGTCGCTCAGGCCTGTGCTGTAGTCGATTGTATCAGTGGCCCGCCGCCGCCCGCCGCCCAGCGCCACAACGGCCATGCCCAGCGCCCGCGTATCCATCGCGCTGACGATCCCCGCTTCTTCTGCATAGAGCGGCCTGCTGAAAGCCGGCGCCGGCAGATAGTGATCCATCCGCTCGATAAAATCTGCCGGCCCGTTCTGGGCCGCCACCATGCGTGCGAATATTTCGGCAGCTTTACCGTTATCCAGCACCTGCTGCAGTTTCTGCCGCGCCTCGGTGTCATTCGCTGCCAGCTGGCCGGACACCAGCATCTCAGCGCAAAGCGCCATCGTGACCTCATACAGACGCGGATTGCGCGCCTCGCCGGTCAGGAACTGCACCGCTTCGCGCACTTCCAGAGCGTTACCCGCGGTTGAGGCCAGTACCTGATTCATGTCGGTAAGCAGCGCGGTGGTCTTGCATCCTGCGCCGTTCGCCACCCGCACAATCGACTGCGCCAGCTGTTCCGAGGCGGCAAAGGTGGGCATAAAGGCGCCTGAACCCACTTTGACATCCATCACCAGCGCATCCAGCCCTTCTGCGAGTTTTTTGGCGAGAATCGAGGCGGTGATCAGCGGAATGGAGTCAACCGTGGCGGTGACATCGCGCGTGGCGTAAAAGCGTTTATCTGCAGGCGCGAGCGAGCGGGTCTGCCCGATGATCGCTACCCCCACCTGTTTAATTATGTCGCGGAAACGGTCGTCGCTGGGGTAAATATCAAAGCCCGGAATGGCCTCCAGCTTATCCAGCGTGCCGCCGGTATGACCCAGACCGCGTCCGGAGATCATCGGCACATATCCACCGCAGGCGGCGACCATCGGTCCCAGCATCAGAGAGGTAACATCGCCTACGCCACCGGTTGAATGTTTATCCACTACCGGACCGTTGAGCTGCAGCGACTGCCACTCCAGAACCGATCCTGAGTCGCGCATCGCCATGGTCAGGGCAACGCGTTCCTGCAGGTTCATATCGTTAAAATAGATGGTCATCGCCAGCGCAGCGATTTGCCCTTCCGAAACGGTTTCATCGCGCACGCCATCGATGAAAAAGCGGATCTCCGCCTCACTCAGCGGCTGCCCGTCACGTTTTTTCCGGATGATTTCCTGTGGCAGAAACAAGGTTGCCTCCTGTGATTGCTGGTATATACGCGGCGCATAAATGCGCCCTCTGCGGGAATATTGGATTTTGTACCCCGTAACGGGATTTAACCCGGGCCGCATTAATGTGGCCCCTGTGGCAATGTTGGATTCCGCACCCCGCGACGGGATTTAACCCCGGTACCCGTAGGGGGCGCATTCATGCGCCCCTGGTCGGATGCCGTAACGGGATTTAACCCGGGCCGCATCAATGCGGCCCCTACGGGAATATTGGATTCCGCACCCCGCGACGGGATTTAACCCGGGCCGCATTAATGCGGCCCCTACGACAATATTCGATTCCGGCCCCTGGCCGGATGCCGTGACCGGATCTAACCCGGGCCGCATTGATGCGGCTCCTACGACAATATTCGATTCCGGCCCCTGTAGGGGGCGCATTCATGCGCCCCTGGCCGGATGCCGCGACGGGATTCAACCCGGGCCGCTATCAGTAACCCGTTTTGCTGCCGCTGGTTGCGTGGCCCAGCGTGCTGAGCAGGTTTGCCAGCAGGCTGGAGGCACCAAAGCGGAAATGACGGGCGTCGGCCCAGCCCTCACCGAGGGTGTCGTCAGCCAGCTTCAGGTAAAGAGCGGCATCTTCTGCGGTGCGCACGCCGCCGGCTGGTTTAAAACCCACCTGCTGCTGCACGCCTTTATCGCGAATAACCTGCAGCATGATGGCGGCAACTTCCGGCGTGGCGTTCACCGGCACTTTACCGGTTGAGGTTTTAATAAAATCAGCGCCGGCATCAATCGCAATTTCTGATGCCGTACGGATCAGCGCCTCTTCTTTCAGCTCGCCGGTTTCGATAATCACTTTCAGCAGCACGTCCGCTGCCGCACACGCCTCTTTGCATGCTTTAACCAGCGCAAAGCCGGTATCACGATCGCCAGCCATCAGAGCGCGATAGGGAAATACCACATCCACTTCGTCAGCGCCGTAAGCGATAGCGGCGCGCGTTTCCGCCAGAGCGATCTCAATATCCGCATTACCATGCGGAAAATTGGTCACGGTCGCAATGCGCACCTCAGGCGTACCCTGTTCGCGCAGCGTTTTACGGGCGATCGGGATAAAGCGCGGATAGATGCAGATAGCGGCAGTGTTGCCCGCAGGGGATTTGGCCTGATGACACAGCGCAATGACTTTTTCATCAGTGTCATCGTCATTCAGGGTAGTGAGATCCATCAGTTGCAGCGCGCGCTGCGCAGCAGCATTAAGGTCAGTCATAACAGGCTCCGGATGTCAGGCCAGCAGCGAGCTGCCGGATAATGTGATTATTTTAACAATTGTCGGGAACTGCCATTGCGAATCAGATCACATAAAAAAGAGATAGCAGCTCGAAATTACATAGAAAATCTGCTTAAGATCTCTTTTTGACGTGAATGCATGGCTAAACAGATCGCAACGCAGATGTAATTATTATCACAAAATCGCGCGCTGAATGGTATCACTCTGATAGATCGCCGGACGGCGATCGGGAAGAAAATGCAAATATACGCAGGCTGTTCTGCCACAGCGCATCGGCAATCACGTCAGCCGGTTCAGGACGCAGCGTGCACAATACCTCAAACACATTGCGCGCCCGCTCAGGCCGGTTGGGCTCTCCCTGAAAACCCTGCAGCGGCATATCCGGTGCGTCAGTCTCCAGCAGCAGCGACGCCAGCGGCAGGCTGGCAATGGTATGGCGGGTTTTGCTGGCGCGCTCCCAGGTAATGGTGCCTCCCACGCCGATGGCATAGCCGAGCTGGATAAAGCGCTCTGCCTGCTGCTGGCTGCCGGCAAAGCCGTGCACGACGCCACGCCGCGGCAGATTATGGCGCCGCAGCAGCATCGCCAGCTGATCGTGGGTGCGGCGGGAGTGCAGGATCACCGGCAGATCAAAACGTTTTGCCAGAATGAACTGCGCGTTCAGCAGCCGCGTCTGCTTGTCGAAATCGGGATCGTTCATATAGAGATCCAGTCCGATCTCGCCGATCGCTACGCAGTTGCTCTCTGCCTGCGCCAGATGCTGCGCGAGCAGATCCAGATGATCGTCCTGATGGCGGGCAATATTGATCGGATGCAGGCCCAGCGCCGCATAGAGCGCCGTGTGATCTTTTGCCAGCTGGATAACGCGTGCAAAACGACTCGCTTCTGTCGATGGCACAATAATGCGCTCTACGCCGGCGGCGGCGGCGCGGGCAATGCTTGCGACCGCATCATCAACAAACGGCGGGAAATCAAAATGGCAGTGCGTGTCGATAAATTTCATGCCAGCGATCCTTCATCCCAGGCAGCATCGTTCCCCGCCAGCGGCAGCGTGTGTAGCGGTCGCGTATGCGGTGCATTGGCAGCGGCGGCGGGCGGTGCAATCGACAGCGGCCTGCGGGTCGGCTCTGCGTCACTTAACCACTGCCCCAGCGTAGCCAGAAAATAGCGTCCGCTGCGCCGGCCAAGATGATAATCGTGGTTCAGCGCGGCAACGCGGCTGCCAAGCGCCATGCTGGCCAGCGGGCGCGGCGGGCAAATTTCCACAATGCGCAGATTACCCGGCGGCTGTTCAATAAACTGCTGGATCTCGCGATAGCTCGCTTCATGATGATGCAGGATGTTGATCATCGGCTGCAGCGCACTGTCACCCAGCCAGCGCTCCATCCGCTGGATCCATTGCGGCGTATAGAACATCTGCGAAGGCGTGGTCCGGATCACCACAATGGTATCCGCGCCGCGTCGCGCGGCTTCACGCACCGGAATGGCGTCGCTGATGCCGCCATCCAGATAGCTGACGCCATCCATCAGCACGCCGCTGCGATAAAAGCCAGGAATAGCGCTGGATGCTTTGATGATGTCATGCCAGGTCAGCTCATCAGGCCTGAAATAGCGTGCCTGATAATCGTCACTGCGGCAGGCGCACATATAAAATTCGCTGCCACCGGCAAACAGTTTCTGCGCGCTGCTGAACGCCAGAGGAAATTCACTGCGGGTAATATCGATTAGCCAGTCGAGATCGATAAGATGTCCACCGCGTACAAAGCGCAGCGGATCGAAAAACTGCTTACTGGTGGTATAGCGGGTAATAACACGTCGGGCATAGCCCGGCTGAGCGCAGACAAAGGCGGAGAGATTTTGCGCGCCGGCGGAGGTGCCCAGCATCAGATGAAAAGGGTTAAATCCGGCCCGCTGGAATGCGTCCAGTACGCCTGCGGTGAATATTCCGCGCTGGCCGCCGCCTTCACAGACAAGTGCAATTTTACGGGATTTAAATGGCTGAAGCGCCAGCGGTTCGAAGGAACCGAGTGAGACCGGAATGCGTATACCCAATAACGTACCCTCAGTAGTTGCTGCTCTGAGGGAGGCCAGAGCGGCATCCCGGAGAACCAGTCATTGTCATTCCCTGACCCACTGCACGGGCAGCTGCGACGGCAGACAATGCCGTCAATGACTGGCCTCCGCTTTACATCACTAGCGGGTTACTGCAATTGATGTGTCTGGTCAGAGTTTTTTGCGCCCGGTAAACAGGCTAACCAGGAACAGAATAATACCGACAATAAAGACAATTTTAGCTGCCCATGCTGCCGTACCTGCCAGACCGCCGAATCCTAAGGCTGCCGCGATCAGTGCAATGACCAGAAAGATAATACCCCAACGAAACATAAGCCTCTCCTTTACCATAGTAGAAATCGAACTGCTTATTCTTCACTTCACTGTTTTATTGCGGAACAGCATCAGAGCGATGCCGTTCCGGCTGCGTTAAGATTTCACCTTGAGGTCATTCTTCACGCTTTTCACGCCTTCAATGGCTTTTGCGATCTTCTCAGCACGCTCAGACTGTGCCTGATTCGCAACTTCTCCTGACAGCTGAACCACGCCATCGGTGGTTTCCACCTTCACATTGCGCGATGGAACAATGTCGTCTGCTAACAGCTTAGCTTTAATTTCGCTGGTTGTGGCGGCATCACCGGCATAACCTTTCAGCGAGCCTTCTTTATTGTCTCTGACGTGTAGTTTGTCACTGACGGATTTCACTCCTTCAACTTTCTGCACCAGAGCGACAGCCTTTTCAGCCTGATCCTGCGAGGCAACGAAACCGCTTAATGTCACCACACCCTGCTGCGTTTTGACGGAGATATCCGTGCTTTTAATCGCGTCATCATCAACCAGCGCCGCTTTGGCTTTGGCTGTAATGCCGCTGTCATCCATAAAACCATCGACTTTTTTCACAGAACTATCGATTTTGGAACCCGTCGAGCTGGTATCAGCAGCAAATGCCGCACCGCTTAACAGCGCCGTACCGGCCAGTGCAGCAATCAGGGTCTTGGCAATCTTAGTCTTATTCATCGATATGATCCTTCTATCAGTTAATTCACCCGCAAGCGCGAATGCACAACAGCCAACGGCGCCGTTGCCTTGATGGACGTAACCAAACTCGCAGGCCTGTTTTTTCGTCCGACAGAATAATCATAGTAGGGATTACAGCTTTTGCTGGCTTTTGTGGTTGATATCTCGCCAGAAAGTCAGAATGACAGCGTAATTAAGAGGAGTCTGTAACAAAAAAAGCAGGACCAGTAATGACTGGTCCTGATAGCGAGGCGGGATCAGTGTTCGCGGGTTTTGCGGAAAACCACGTCAGGATAACGCTCCTGCGTAATATTCAGGTTAACCATCGTAGGCGCGATATAGGTGAGGTTATCTCCCCCATCCAGCGCCAGATTGACCTCATTTTTACGCTGGAAGTCGTCAAACTTCTTCGCGTCGCTGCACTCTACCCAGCGGGCGGTGGAGACGTTGATCGCTTCATAGATCGCTTCAACGTTGTATTCGCTCTTAAGGCGGGCGACAACCACATCAAACTGCAGCACGCCGACGGCACCAACAATCAGATCGTTGTTATGCACCGGACGGAATACCTGCACGGCGCCCTCTTCAGAGAGCTGAACCAGACCTTTCAGCAGCTGCTTCTGCTTAAGTGGATCGCGCAGACGGATACGGCGGAACAGCTCTGGCGCAAAGTTCGGAATGCCGGTGAACTTCATCGCTTCACCCTGGGTAAAGGTGTCGCCAATCTGAATCGTGCCGTGGTTATGCAGGCCGATGATATCGCCCGGGAACGCCTCTTCAACGTGCGAACGATCGCCTGCCATAAAGGTCAGCGCATCGGAGATCACCACATCTTTGCCGGTACGCACCTGACGCAGTTTCATACCCTTTTCATAACGACCCGATACCACACGCATGAACGCAACGCGGTCGCGGTGTTTGGGATCCATATTCGCCTGAATCTTGAAGACAAAACCGCTGAACTTCTCTTCACGCGCTTCCACAATACGGGTATCGCTTTTACGCGGCATCGGCGCAGGTGCCCAGGAGACCAGGCCATCAAGCATATGATCGACACCAAAGTTGCCCAGCGCAGTGCCGAAGAACACCGGCGTCAGCTCGCCGTTGAGAAACAGCGACTGCTCAAATTCGTGTGAGGCGCCCTGCACCAGCTCCAGCTCATCACGCAGCTGCTGTGCCAGCTCTTCGCCCACCGCCGCGTCGAGATCGGGATTATTCAATCCTTTTACAACGCGCACGTCCTGAATAGTATGGCCTTTACCGCTCTGATAGAGATAGGTTTCATCTTTATAAAGGTGGTAAACCCCTTTAAACAGCTTGCCGCAGCCGATTGGCCAGGTAATGGGGGCGCAGGCGATCTTCAGCTCGCTCTCAACCTCATCCAGCAGCTCCATCGGATCGCGGATGTCGCGGTCCAGTTTGTTCATAAAGGTGATGATGGGCGTATCGCGCAGGCGGGTTACTTCCATCAGCTTGCGGGTACGATCCTCAACCCCTTTCGCGGCATCAATAACCATCAGACAGCAGTCAACGGCGGTCAGCGTGCGATAGGTATCTTCCGAGAAGTCTTCATGCCCCGGCGTATCCAGCAGGTTGACCAGGCTTTCACGATAGGGAAACTGCATCACCGAGGTGGTGATTGAAATACCACGCTGCTTCTCCATTTCCATCCAGTCTGATTTAGCATGCTGGCTGGAGCCGCGGCCTTTAACAGTACCGGCAGTCTGGATAGCCTGTCCGAACAGCAGGACTTTTTCGGTGATTGTGGTTTTACCGGCGTCCGGATGCGAGATAATCGCAAAGGTACGGCGGCGCGCCACTTCTTCTAAAAAGGGAGCATTAGACATGAGTGCGTTCTTCTTCAGGGCGGCGCGTCTGTAACGCGCGGCAGATAAATCGTTCCGGAACCTGTCCGGTGGGTAACAGTGCCAGTGGCAACGCCGTGGCGTCACTGCACAGCAGCGGTTCGCGGCTGCGCTGGCGGTGCTCCGGTTATCCGGTCAGCGTTGAGGCGGCATAGCATACAATATTTCAGCAGGCGGGGAAATCACGACTGTAGCGCGCAGGTAACCTCTTACGGCTCCGTCCGCGTCCGGTCATGGCAGGCGAATGGCAATCAGTTAACAATGAGAATTCGTCGCATTCAGAATATTGAATAATTCCATTTATATTCAATGATATAAATTAAAATTTCGTGCAAAAAACCCTTCACATAAACGCTGATATTGCTGCATAATTCGCCGTAATTTTTCTGACTGCTTAATAAGGACGCAGCTATGTTAACTGCTGAAATGACCTCTCGCCTGAACGACCAGCTTAATCTGGAGTTCTTCTCTGCCAACCTCTATCTGCAGATGAGCGCCTGGTGCAGCGATAAAGGATTTGAAGGGGCCGCCTCTTTCCTGAAAATGCATTCGCGTGAAGAGATGGAGCATATGCAGCGCCTGTTTGATTACGTCAGCGACGCGGGTTCCATGCCGGTACTGGGCAGCATAGCGGCACCGGCTGTCAGCTGGAACTCTCTGAGCGATGTGCTGAGCGAAGCGCTGAAGCATGAGCAGCTGATCACGCAGAAAATCAATGAACTGGTGCACACCGCGCTGACATCGCAGGACTACTCCACTTTTAATTTCCTGCAGTGGTATGTGGCAGAGCAGCATGAAGAAGAGAAATTGTTTAAAACCGTGCTCGATAAACTGGCGCTGGTGGGTAACAAAGGTGAAGGTCTGTTCCTGGTGGACAAGGACCTGGGCCGCATGAACGTGGAAGGTCACGGTCAATAATAAAAAAGATGACATACAGCAAGCAGCAGCGCCCGGTTTTGCCGGGCGTTTTTTTATGCTGAAAGCGTGCGCTCAGAGGACGAAGAGCCTGCAGACGGTCAGGAGCACATAAATGCGCCCTCTGCGTTGTCACGTCGTCACCCATGGCGCCATCTTACTCCAGCGCTTTCAGTCGCAGCTCTGAGGGTTGCGGGCGGCCAAACAGATACCCCTGAAACAGCGTGCAGCCCTCTTCACGCAGCTTCGCAAACTGTTCGCTGTTCTCCACGCCTTCCGCCGTGATCTGAATATCCAGGCTGCGGCTCATGCCGGTTATTGCCCGGATGATCGCCAGCGCTTCGCGGCTGTCGCCCATATCGTTGATAAAAGATTTATCGATTTTGATCTTATCGAACGGGAATGAGCGCAGATAGCTGAGCGAAGAGTAGCCGGTGCCAAAATCATCCAGCGCAATCTGTACGCCCAGCGCTTTAAGGTTCTGCAGCGTCCGGATATTGCCCAGCGTATCGTCCAGCAGCACCGACTCCGTGATTTCCATCTCCAGCCGATGCGGTGCCAGACCTGACTCCTTCAGCGCCCCCTCTACCACCGACACCAGCGAGCTGTTTTTAAACTGCAGCGGTGAGAGATTTACCGAAACGGACTGTTCGGTGTTCCAGCTCTGCGCTTCGCGGCACGCCTCATACAGCGCATAGGCACCCAGCATATGAATCAGCCCGGTCTCTTCAGCAATCGGGATGAAATCCACCGGCATGATCAAGCCTTTGACCGGATGGTGCCAGCGCATCAGCGCTTCATAACCAATAATGCCGCTCTGACTGGTAATGGGCTGATAGTAAAGTCTGAGCTGCCGCCCGGTAATCGCATCACGCAGATCGTTTTCAATGATGCGCCGGCTGCGCGCCTGGTCATCCATCTCTGGCGTAAAGTGCTCATAGCGGTTACGGCCGTTACGCTTCGCCTCGTAGAGCGCCATATCGGCGCAGCGCAGCATATGTTCCGGCGTGTTGACGGCCTGGGTGGTCAGGGCGATCCCCACGCTCAGGCCCACGGTAAGATTATGCCCTTCGACATTCATGGGCGGCTGAATCGCCTCGATCAGGCGCTGCGCCACCGTGGCCGCTTCGTCAGCGTTGTGGATATCGGGCAGCACAATAGCAAATTCGTCGCCGCCGATGCGGGCCAGCGTATCACGCTCACGCAGCACGCTGCGCAGCCGCTTAGCCACCGCGCGCAGCAGATCGTCACCAATCTGGTGGCCAAGCGCATCGTTCACGTTTTTGAAATTATCGAGGTCGAGACAAAGCGTGGCGCTGATCTGGTTCTGTGCCGTGTCGTTACGCAGCGCTTCGCTGAGTTTTTGCCGGAACAGAATGCGGTTAGGCAGGCTGGTCAGGTTGTCGTGATGCGCCATATGGTGAATACGCGCATCCGCTTCGCGCTGGTCAGTCACATCTTCCACGATCAGCATGACATAATTTTGCCGCATATCTTTGCCGGTGATGGTGGTGGCGCGGGTATGCAGAACCCGCTCACCGCTGGCGGTCAGCAGCAGCTGCTCGCGGGCGTGAATGCCTTCACTGCGCAGCGCAATATCCGCCAGGCTATTAAAGTAGTCGCTCAGTTCGGCAGACATGCACTCGTGCGGACGCTTATGCATGAGCAGCGATCGGCTCAGCCCAAACAGCTGCTCAGCCTTGGCATTCACCATCAGAATTTCGCGGCTGATAGCATCCTCCACGATCACGCAGGAGGGGATGTTGCTGATGATGGTGTCGAGAAAGGTCGACAGCTCCGACATTCTGCTGCTCTGCGCCTGTGCCAGATCGCGCGCGCGCAGAAGCTGCTGCTCATGTTCACGCCGCTCCGTCACGTCGCGCGTGATTTTGGCAAATCCGATCAGGCATCCACTCTCATCATGAATCGCGTCAATTACCACGTGCGCCCAGAAAGCCGATCCATCTTTCCGGTAGCGCCATCCCTCATCTTCAAACCGCCCGGTTTTTAGCGCAATGCCGAGGTTTGCATCCGGCAGATGGAGCTGGCGCTCCTGCGCGCTGTAAAAGAGTGAGAAGTGCTGCCCCACAATCTCATCTGCGCGATATCCTTTAGCGCGCTGCGCCCCGGCGTTCCAGTTAACGACTCGCCCCTTCAGGTCCAGCATGTAGATAGCGTAATCGGTGACGCCCTCCACCAGCAGCCGAAACGTTTTTTCATGTTCGCGCTGCTGGCGCAGCAGCGCCTGCTGTTCAGTGCAGTCGCGGGTAATTTTTGCGTAGCCAATCAGTTTCCCGGCGTCGTCGCGAATTGCGTCGATGATAACGTGCGCCCAGAAAGCGGAACCATCTTTACGATAGCGCCACCCCTCATCTTCAAAACGTCCGGTTTTAAACGCGGTCGTAAGATTCTTTTCCGGTAGATGGTTCAGACGATCCTGCGCGCTGTAAAAGCGGGAGAAGTGCTGTCCGACAATTTCCTCTGCCACGTAGCCTTTTGTCCGCTGAGCCCCGGCATTCCAGTTCTCAACGTTGCCCTCCAGATCCAGCATATAAATCGCATAGTCGGTTACGCCCTCTACCAGTAAACGAAAGCGCTGCTCCTGTTCACGCTGCCTGCGCTGCTGCGCCTGCTGCTGCGTGTAGTCGCGGGTGATTTTGGCAAAACCCAGCAGCTCGCCCTGCTCATCCCGGATAGCGTCAATCACGACGTGAGCCCAGAACGCGCTGCCATCTTTGCGATAGCGCCAGCCTTCGGTTTCAAACTTACCGGTTGCGGCAGCAACAGAAAGACCGCGCTGCGGCGCGCCGTTTTTGCGCTCCTCTTCGCTATAAAACAGCGCAAAATTTTTACCAACGATCTCATCTGGCGTATACCCTTTGGCGCGCTGCGCACCGGTATTCCAGTTAGCAACGGTACCGTCAGGTTTGAGCATGTAAATGGCGTAATCTACGACGCTCTGCACCAGCAGCCGATACATTACATCAGAGTTATTGTTCATATTTTGTGCCTGTTCCGGCCTGATACAGCATCGGCTTTTCAGAAGATTCTTAATTATTTCAGACTTAAACGCAAAAGTGCAGCGCTGACAAGCGCTAATCGATTTCAGACAAAATCTGGCAGGAGTGTTATCGGCAGTGGCGAGAAAACGTTCAGAGAAATGCATCATTCCTCGTGGCTACCTGCTATTTATGGCAGGTCAGTCGGGGAAGAGCATGCAGGAAAGCCGCATACCGGAGAGAGCCGGTATACGCAGAGAGACGAGACGCTGTCGCTGGCCTATCGGGCTGCCAGCTGCTGCATAACCGGCAGCCACAGGTCGGTCATCATCCCTTTGCCGCCGGTAAGCGGGTCGCGCGGGGGCAGAGGAACGCGCTGAATTTGCTCTCTGGCTGCACGCAGCCGCGAGGGTTCATCGCGTACCGTTTCGGGCGTCATTCCTTCCGGATAAGCGCCGACCATGAAAAAATCGTCTGACGCGTAAACCTGTTTATGCCCGACGCCTGCCGGGATCAGCACGGCATCACCTTCACGCAGCACCACCATACGCCCGCTGTCGCCGCCCAGCAGGATCTCAGCCCAGCCCGCCCCGACGCCCAGCACCTCATGCGTATTCGGATGATAGTGGGTATAAGGGAATACCGGCGCGCGCCATGCGGCAGGCCAGCCGCTGGCGGTAAAGGTCGTTTCAAACCAGCGTGCGCTATCTTCCGTGTCATCCGGCACCACTCGCGGCCAGATAATCAGCGGCAGCGGGCTGTTCGGCACGCCGCCGCTGGCGTGAGAGAGCCGCAGATGCTGCGGGTTAAAGGAGGCGCCTGCTGAAAAGGTGCCGGCAGCAAACGACATCGATAACAGCAGGCTGGAAGAACAGGACGCCATGAACGTGCTCCGACAAATAATGTTAATTAATTGTGGCAATTTCAGGCGGTAATGCAATGTGGCAATATCTGAAAAAATCCCTGTTAATTAGTCGCTTAGTAACTTAAGCCAAATTTTTCGTTTCGGCGTTGCCGGTTTGTGATAGCGATCGCTCTCCGGCAAAGAGGTTGCGGTGCACACTCAGGCGGTTTTATCCAGATCGCACTGGCTGCTGACAAAATCGGGCAGTTCATTTACGCGCTCAGGTGGCAGCGGCCTGCCGAGCAGGTATCCCTGCAGCGTGTCGCAGCCAAGGCCGGTCAGAAAAGCCTGCTGATCGGGCGTCTCCACCCCTTCCGCGACCACTTTCAGATCCAGCGACTGCGCCAGCGCGACAATAGCGGAGACGATAGTGGCGTCCTCGGAATTTGCCTGCAGCTCATTCACGAACGCGCGGTCGATCTTCAGTTCACTGGCGGGCAGCCGCTTCAGATAGAGCAGGCTGGAGTAGCCGGTTCCGAAGTCATCAATCGACGCCTTTACCCCCATGCTGGTGAGTTCAGTCAGGATACGCACGCTCTCTTCCGGATCGCGCATCGCCGTGGTCTCTGTCACCTCCAGCGTCAGCTGCTCTGCCGGGATCTGATGCGTTTTCAGCGCCTGCGTCACGGTGGTAATCAGCCCGGACTGCTCAAACTGCAGCGCAGAGAGGTTCACCGCAACTGACCAGGCGGTATGCCCCTCCTGATGCCAGCAGTGCAGCTGGCGGCACGCTTCATCGATCACCCAGTTACCTATATTTATGATTAAACCGGTTTTTTCTGCGCCAGGCAGAAACAGATCAGGCGTAAGCAGACCGCGCTGCGGGTGCTGCCAGCGCAGCAGCGCTTCAAAACCGAGAATCGGCCCGCCGGGGGCACAATACTTCGGCTGGTAAAACAGCCGCAGTTCACGGTTATCCAGCGCCTGCCACAGATCGTTGTTAAGCTGCAGCTGCGACTGCGCCAGAATATTCATTGAGGGCTGGAAGAAGGTGTAACCGTTGCGGCCATTGTGTTTGGTGTGGTACATCGCGGCATCAGCGTTAAACATCAGCTCGCGCTCATCTCTGCCGTCGCCAGGATAGACGGCAATCCCGATACTTAAAGAGACCACCAGCTCATAACGCGATATGGCAAACGGCCGGTCAACGGCCTTCACCAGCATATCGGCCACCGAGGCGGCGTCGTTGGGATCGTCAATCTCCAGCAGCAGCACAAACTCATCTCCGCCCATTCGCGCCAGCGTATAGTGCCCCTGCATCTGGCTCATCATACGTTCCGTTACGCTCACCAGCAGTTTATCGCCGATATGGTGCCCGAACGCATCATTAACCGCTTTAAAACCATCAAGATCCATAAACATCAGTGCAAACTGCGACTTCTCGCGATTGGCTTTGTTGATCGCCTGATCGAGCCGATCCTCCAGTAAAATGCGATTGGGCAGCCGGGTCAGGTTGTCATGCAGCGCCAGCTGGGCCAGTTCACGGTTCGCCTCTGCCAGCGAGCGCGCCAGAATTGACGTGCGCGCCTGCATACGCGCATCTAGCATAGAGACCAGCAGCGTAATGCCGAGTATCGCCAGCGTCACCACGGTGACAATCATCGCCAGCCAGTCGCTGTTTACCCCGTGATGTGTGACGTGGCTGCTCGCCGGAAATCCGGCCGCCGCCATACCGGTGTAGTGCATGCCGGCAATGGCGCACCCCATAACAACCGAGGCGCCAAAACGCAGCAACGTTACCCGGCCATAGCTGTGGCGCAGGTGAAAGGCCAGCCAGAGCGCAGCCCCTGATGCGAGCAGCGCAATCAGCACCGAGACGGCGATCCAGCCCCGGTTCCAGATAATACCCGGCATAAACATCAGCGCCGCCATGCCGGTATAGTGCATAGCCACTACGCCCGACCCCAGCACCAGCGCGCCGCCAGCCAGTCGCCGCCACGGCAGCTCTCCCACGCAGACCAGCCGCAGGGCAAAAATCGAGGCGAGAATAGCAACCAGCATGGAGGCTGCAGTGAGCACCGGATCATAGCTCATCTCCATATCGAGATTCATGGAGAGCATGCCGATGAAATGCATCGCCCAGATTCCTACGCCCATGGCAAAACCGCCACCCAGCAGCCAGATGAGCGCGACGCGACCTGACGAGGAGGCGACCCGGCCTGCCATATCCAGCGCAGTAAAGGAGGCGAGCATGGCGACAATAATTGAAACGATAACCGTGAATGAGTCGTATGACGTTACCAGCATAGGGAAGTCCGGATTAACGCTGTTTCCAGCTATAAAGTCGTGTAAACGGCATCCCTGCAGCTTTTGAACCGCTATCGCCCTTCCTGAACGAGGCAGAAATCCAGCCCTCTTCCCGCGCCAGACGACAGCAGGCTGGCAGCAAGGCCAGCCACTGTTATGACTCTATTATCGGCCTGCGGGCAAAAATAATGAGTAGAAAAAGCGTGTCAGAGATTAGACGTACTACCAGGCTGAACTATAGTAAATAAAACTGATGTAAATCATAAAGCAACCTCAGTGCTAATCTGGGGGAAGCGCCATATATCGCCTTAATTCTCTTTGCCAGCGGCATTTTACGGGTTCGTTTTTTATTAACAGGCCAGGTGGAAAAGCATCGACTCCGGATAATCAGTAAGGAATGATTATGAAACTCAAGCTTTTTCTTATGACCGCAGGCCTGTACACAGGATTGACGTCCGTAACGGCCCTGGCAGCCACCACTACCGGGGCGATCAACGCCACGCTCACGCTGACGACCGGTTGCCTGGTCAACGGTCAGTCAGCCACCACCGGCGTCAATTTCGGTACCCTGAACTTTGGCAGCAGCGCAGCTACCTTTGATACGCTGAATGCCACGCTGGTGGGCGCGGCCGGCAGCGGTATCTATGTGCGCTGCACAACCGGACAGACCTTTAATGTACAGGTCACCAGCAGCAACGGCGCGCCGGGCACGATTTACGGCACCGTCAGCGGCCAGCCGCGCTACCTCATTCTGGGCTCGGATAATACGCGGGGCATCGCCTATACCCTCTACAGCGACGCCGCCTTTACCACCGCGATAGCGAACAACACCAACATTGCCGCCAGCGGCACCACCGATCCGACGCTGGGCACCAACTATGCCATCTATGGTCGGGTCGTCGGCGGCGGCTTCAACCCGCTTATCCCGGCGGGTACCTATACCGACACCATAAACGTGGCGGTGAATTACTGAGCACGGGTGCGCGCGCAGTGAGGCTATCCCTCTCTCTCTGGCGGGCGGCGGGGCTGATAGCAGCCTTCGCCTGCCTGCCGGCAGATGCGCTGCCTGTGGCAAACTTTCAGGTCGCTGCGTCCATCGTGGCGGGCTGCGTGGTGTCGGGCAGCAATACGGGCGTGTTTGGTACGCTCAACTTTGGCTCGCACTCCGGCGTGGCTACGGGAAACTTCAGCGCAAGCTACCTGCAGAGCACAACGCTGAACCTGGCCTGCACGCCAGGCACCGCCGTCAGCATGAGTATTGACGGCGGCGCTAACTACACCTCTGTCCGCAATCTCAAACACACCAGCAGCAGCAATACCGTTGCCTACCGGCTCTTCAGTAACGCTGCGCTGACTGCGCCTATACCCATTAACAGCGCTATAGCGCTGAACTATAGCAATGCGAATACGATTACGCTGCCTGTTTATGGTCAGCTGACGCTGCCTGGCACCGCGCAAGCCGGAACCTATACCGACACGCTGACCGTCACCCTGAGCTGGTGATGCTGAAAAAAAAGGATGAACCATGAGAAACCTGTGCGCGCTGCTTTTGCTGTTAATCATCCCCTCAGTCCGGGCCGCCAACTCGCTGATGATCTGGCCCATTGACCCCGCCATAGCCTCTGAAGATAAAGCCAGCGAGCTCTGGCTGGAGAACCGCGGCAGCAGCAGCACCATTATGCAGGTACGCATTTTTGCCTGGCAGCAGCGCGAGGGCCAGGAGCAGTATCAGACGCAGCAGCAGGTCGCCGCCAGTCCGCCTATGGTGCGGCTGGAGCCGGGGCAAAAACAGCTGGTGCGCCTGATCAAACAGACGCCGCCCCCTGCCGGTCAGGAGAGCGCCTATCGCGTGGTACTTGATGAGATCCCGTCGCCGCGTAAGCCCGGTGATAATCAGGCCGGGCTTAACTTTCAGATGCGCTATTCCGTTCCGCTGTTTGTCTACGGCAGCGGTCTGACGCGCGACAGCGCGAAAGCGGTGCTGAGCTGGCGCGAAGTCAGCAGCGGCGGCAGGCGCTGGCTGGAGCTGACCAACAGCGGCAGCGGCCATGCGCGCCTGAGCAATGTCCGCGCCGGCGGAGCCGCCCTGGGCAACGGCCTGTTTGGCTATGTGCTGGCACACAGCAGCCAGCGCTGGCCGGTCAGCCAGCCCCTGCGCGGAGAGCTGGCAGCCGATGTCAACAACCGCGCCTGGCGCAGTACTGCCGCACGCTAATGACGCCTGCGCCCTCGCGTTATCTGCTGCTGGGCAGCGTACTGATGATCCTGCCCGCGCACGGGCGTGCGGAGAGCTGGTCTGCGCTGCCGCCTCCGCCCGCGCTGGAAAGCAGCGCACAGGGGCAGCAGCTGATGCTGGAGTTAATTATCAATCAGCGCGCGCGCGGCGATATTGTTGCCGTTGAACATCAGCAGGATCATTTCTGGCTGCGCCGCAGCGATCTGCTGCAGGCGGGCGTGGCGGCGGAAAAGCTGCCGGATGAGCGGGTCGATCTTCGGCAGCTGCCTGGCGCGGATGTCACCTATGATGAAACCCGGCAGCGGCTGCTGCTGACGGTGCCGCCGGCCTGGCTGCCGGCGCAGCGGCTCGGGCAGGCTGAGCAGCGTCCCCGCTTTCCGGCGCGCGCCAGCAACGGGGCGCTGCTGAATTACGACGTTTATCTGACCCACACCGACCGGGCCGGCTCACGCCTCTCCTCGTGGAATGAGTTACGGCTGTTCGGCCCGGCAGGACAGTTCTCCTCTAACGGCGTCTATACGCAGCAGCTGAATGGATCGCTCAGCGGTCAGCAGGAGGGATATCTGCGTTACGACACCTGGTTCAGCAATGAGAATGAAGACGCCGCGCTCAGCTGGCGGGTGGGCGACCTTATCACTGACGCCCTGAGCTGGAGCAACAGCGTGCGGCTGGGCGGGGTGCAGATAGCGCGTGATTTCAGCGTGCGTCCCGATTTAGTAACTTATCCGCTGCCTGCCTTCAGCGGCCAGGCGGCGGTGCCCTCCTCGGTCGATCTGTTTATTAACGGCTATCGCAGTGCGCAAACGGCGGTGCAGCCCGGTCCGTGGTCGCTGACCAACATCCCCTTTGTCAATGGTGCCGGGGATGCGGTGATCACCACCACCGATGCGCTGGGGCGTCAGGTCACCACCACGCTGCCCTTTTACGTGTCGGCCAGCCTGTTAAAAAGTGGCCTGTCTGATTACGCCTTCTCTGCCGGCGCTGTCCGGCAAAATTATGGTGTGAAGAGTGCCGACTACGGTGCTGCCGCTGCCAGTGGCTCCTATCGCTACGGTATCAGCGACTGGCTGACGCTGGAGTCGCACGCTGAAGGCAGTGATGAGGTTGTCATGGGCGGCGCGGGCGGCCTGCTGAAAGCGGGAAGCCTGGGCGTTATCAACGCGGCGGTGGCGCAGAGCGACGCGCAGGGCCAGAGCGGCACGCAGTACAGCTGGGGATATCAGTATAACAACAGCTGGTTCAGCCTTGGCACCCAGCACATTCTGCGCGATACCACGTTCAGTAATCTGGCGCTGATCGGCAGCCGCAGTGAAAGCGCCGACAGCCGCTATTCACTCGCGCGTCGCAGCGCACAATATACGGCCAGCCTGTCGCTCAGCGACTACGGCAGTATGGGACTCGCCTATCTCGATATCAGCGGCGGCTACGGTGAGCGCACGCGTCTGTGGAACCTGACCTGGAGCAAAAACCTGTGGGGCAACAGCAGTCTCTATATCTCAGCCAGCCGCGATCGCGATCTCGGTAGCTGGGACGGGGCGATTTCACTGGTGATCCCGTTTGGTGAACAGAGCAGCGCGTCTGTGAGCGTGGAGCGCGATCGCCAGGGGCGCAGTAACCAGCGGCTGTATGCCTCGCGGGCAATGCCCACTGAGGGGGGGATCGCCTGGGACGCCTCCTGGGCACGCCAGGGGGGCGACAGCGGCGATTATCGTCAGGGCAGCCTGCGCTATCGCAATAACCGGATCGATACCTCAGCCGGATTCTGGGGCGATGATGACAATACAACGCAATGGGCGGATCTCTCTGGCGCGCTGGTGCTGATGGATAACCGCCTCTTTGCTGCTAATGATATCAACGACGCCTTTGTGCTGGTGAAAACCCGCTATCCCGGCGTGACCGTGCGCTACGAGAATCAGGCGATGGGGAAAACTGACGGCCAGGGCTATCTGCTGGTCCCGGCGGTCAGCAGCTACTACGGCGCAAAATATGATATCGATACGCTGGATCTGCCTGCCAGCGTCGCCGCGTCCCGGGTTGAGCAGCGCATTGCCGTGAAGCGTAAAAGCGGTTTTCTGCTCGACTTCCCGATTGAGCCGCTGCGTGCCGCCAGCGTTATTTTGCACGACACGCGCGGTCAGCCGCTGCCGCTTGCCAGTCAGGTGCTGCGCGCAGGTAAAGAGAGCAGCTATGTCGGCTGGGACGGCATCGTCTGGCTGGAGAATTTGCAGGCGCGTAATACGCTGCAGGTTATCACGCCCGATGGCCGCCAGTGTGAAACCACGTTCAGCGTCGCGCGCGGCGAACCAGAGGCGCTGAAAACCTATGGCCCGCTGGTCTGCGCGCTACCTCTCCCGCAGCCCGGCGCCGGTGCGCTGGCGCAGACACCCTCAGCAGGATTACAACATGATTAAGTTACTATTGATGCTGGCACTGCTGCTGCCCGGCGCCAGCTATGCGCTCTGCCCGCTCTCCGCTTCGCCGGCCAGCTTTGGCAGCCAGACCACCTTTTCTGTGCAATCCCAGGTTATCCCCACGTCCGCCAATACAAATGTCAACTGCGGCTCCGCCACGCTTAATCTGCTGGGCAACGACTACATTGCCTATGCGTTTACCGCTGCCAGCTACCTGAACGGGACCCGCGCCACGCTGAAAGCGAGCGCCGGCGGCAGCGATAACGTTCCGATCCAGCTTTGTGTCGACAGCGCCTGCGCCACCGAACTGCGTCAGGGCAACAGCTACCGCTGGAACGCCTCGGCGCTGCTGGCGCTGGGCAACAGCCTGAACTTCACTATCCCGCTCTATTTCCGCACCGTGCCAGGCCAGGTAATTGCGGCAGGCACATACACCACCACCCTGACGCTGACGGTCAGCTACAGCGTCTGTACCGGACTGAACGTAGCGGGAGCCTGCGTCGGAACCGTACAGAGCAGCAGCGGCACCGCCCTGCCGCTGACCGTGACGCTGGTGGTCACCAACGACTGCACCACCATTACCGCCCCGAACCTCAACTTTGGCAGCGCGCCGCTGGCGGGCAGCTTCTCTGCCGTTCAGCAGACCATCAGCGTGGTCTGCTCTAAAGGGAGCACCTATAGCGTTGGGCTGAGCAACGGCAATAATTTCAGCGGCACCGCGCGGCAGATGGCAAATGGAGCCAGCCGGCTGGCCTATGACATTTATAAAGACGCGGCCACGACCTCGCGCTGGGGACCCTCCGGCAGCGATCGCTGGAGCAGCACAACGTCAACCTCGCTTAATCCCGATACGGTAACGCGCAACTTTACCTACACGGCCCGGATACTGACGACGCAGGCGACGCCGGCAGCCGGAAACTACACGGATAACGTGGTGGTGGACGTGGCGTTTTAGCGGGGAGAGAGCCGGCCGCAGGGCGCGGCCGGAAAAGCATCAGAGTGAGGCGCTGGCGGGCGTTACCGCGTGGCGCTGCTGATACTGTCTCACCATCCGGCCAATCAGCAGTGTGCCTGCCAGTCCGCAGACGGCAGCAAATGAGAGCCAGATGCCGGGCATCGCTTTATCGCCGGTGGCATGAATAAGGTAGCTGGAGATGGCTGGCGTAAAGCCGCCAAACAGTGCGGTCGCCAGGCTGTAGGCCAGGGAAAAGCCGGATGCGCGCACCTCTGCCGGCATAATCTCCGCCAGATAGACCACCATGGCACCGTTGTAGCTGGCATAGAGAAAAGAGAGCCACAGCTCCGCTTCGACCAGATGCGCAAAGCTCGCGGAACCGGTGAGCCAGTGCAGCACCGGCCAGGCCGTCAGGATCATTAGCACGGTAAAGATAATCAGCAGCGGTCGCCGTCCGACCCGATCGGAAAGTGCCCCCATAACCGGCAGCCAGAACAGATTGGATATTCCGACAAACAGCGTGACCAGAAAGCTCTGCTTATCGCTCATCATCAGCACCGTTTTGCCAAAGGTTGGCGTGAAAGCGGTGATCATGTAGAACATAACGGTGGTGGTGACCACCATCAGCATGCCCGCCAGCACCAGCGCCCAGTTCTGTCCGACTGACCGCACAATCTGGCGCATCGAAGGATGCGTTTTACGCTGGCTGAACGCCTCTGTCTCCTCCAGCATGCGGCGGATCCAGAACAGAAACGGCACAATCATACAGCCCACCACAAACGGAATACGCCAGCCCCATTCGGTAACGGCCTCTTTCGCCAGTAAATGATTCAGCCCCAGTCCCAGCAGCGCAGCGAAAATCACCGCCACCTGCTGACTGCCCGACTGCCAGCTGACCCAGAACCCTTTACGTCCTTTGGGCGCAGCTTCTGCGAGATAGACTGAGACGCCGCCGAGTTCTACCCCCGCGGAGAAGCCCTGCAGCAGGCGTCCGAGCAGGATCAAAATTGGTGCCGCGGCGCCAAGCGTGGCGTAACCCGGCACCAGCGCAATGGTCAGTGTGCCAATCGCCATCAGCCCCAGCGTCAGCAGCAGGCCTTTGCGCCGGCCGTGATGGTCGATATAGGCACCCAGCACAATGGCGCCCAGCGGACGCATAAGAAATCCGGCGCCGAAGGTCATCAGCGTCAGCATCAGAGAGGCAAAGGGATCGTCGCCGGGAAAAAAGGTTTTCGCGATGGCGGTGGCGTAGTAGCCAAACACCATAAAATCATACATCTCAAGAAAGTTACCGCTGGTAACGCTAAAGATGGTTTTCGCCCCGCTGCGCGCAGGTTTTTGCAGAGATAACTGGCTGCTCATACTGTCCTTCCTGGTTTTTTACCCGTTGTAGCCTGCTAAGCCAGGAATGAATGTGATCTGAATCACCATTGTGCTTTACAAAGACTGACAAAAGGTAACAGGAAATTAACAATGCGGGGCGGTTCTGACAGCCGCTCTGCAGAAAGCAGGTATAAAAAAAGCCGCTGTTATCAGCGGCTTTCTCTTCGGCAAAACAGTCCGGCTATTTGCCGGCCGTTTCCATTCCCATCAGGCCAATCTTCAGATAGCCCGCTGCGCGCAGCTGGTCCATCACCGCCATCAGCGTGGCATAGTCCACTGATTGATCGGCCTGGAAGAAGATAGTGGTCCGCTTATCTCCCGCGGTCTGCGCAGTCAGCGCGTTTACCAGCGTCTCTTTCGTCACCGCATCATTGCCGATATAGATCTGCTTATCCGCTTTGATTGAGAGATAGACCGGCTTCTCCGGGCGCGGCTGCGGTGCGCTGGTGGACGCTGGCAGGTTAACGCGTACATCTACCGTTGCCAGTGGTGCCGCCACCATAAAGATAATCAGCAGCACCAGCATAACGTCGATAAACGGCGTGACGTTAATCTCATGCATTTCGCTGTCGCCAGCGGCCTCATCGTTTAAACGCATCGCCATAATGATTATCCTGCGCGCAGCTTATGCGTAGCGGCCGGACGGCTGGTTTCCGCCGCGACGTGCGCCGTGCCGAGATCGAGATCGCGGCTTTGCAGCAGCAGCACCTGGGCTGCGACGTCACCCAGCGACGCTTTATAATTGGCAATCATGCGCGCAAAAACGTTGTAAATAACCACGGCAGGAATAGCGGCAACCAGGCCGACTGCTGTCGCCAGCAGCGCTTCAGCAATGCCAGGCGCGACCACGGCAAGATTGGTGGTCTGCGTTTTAGCGATGCCGATAAAGCTATTCATAATGCCCCATACGGTACCGAACAGGCCGATAAAAGGCGCCACGGAACCGATGGTTGCCAGAAAACCATTGCCGCGCCCGGCATGACGACCGAACGCCCCTACCCGACGCTCAAGGCGAAAACTGGTGCGATCCTTGATGCCCGCCAGATCGTCTGTGCCCGCTGACAGCGTCAGCTCCTCGCGCGCATCGGCCAGCAGTACAGCACTGTGACTGCTGGCTTTAAAGCTCTCTGCCGTACGGTAAGCGTCAGCCAGCGAGCGTGCTGCGCCCAGCGCCTGCTGCTCTTTTTTCAGGCGACGTTTCGCGGCGCTCAGTTCAGCATATTTGCCAAAAAAGATGGCCCAGGTCACGACGGATGCCAGTAACAGGCCAATCATGACAATTTTAACCACGATGTCGGCATGCTGGTACATCCCCCAGACGGAGAGGTCTGTCTGCATTAAATCACTGGCTACCACGCTGCATCTCCAGATTCTGTTGTAGAGTTCACGACTGAAGAGACGATCATAGCAAAAAAAAGGATCTAAGTGATAGTCGTTCTCATTACTATTTACAAAGCAGCGCCTGCTGCTGCTGTGCCTGCACTGCCGGGCTGGTGCCACTCTGATAATCGGTAAACAGGCTCAACCCCTCCCCTGATTCGTGGTAACGTGAATGCTTTGTAAGATGGGTCAGGACAGGCAGTGATGGCTACGAAAAAACTGGATACCGCGCTGGTGAGCGCAGGACGTAATAAACGTTATACGCAGGGCGCGGTGAACAGCGTAATACAGCGCGCCTCATCCCTGGTTTTTGATACCGTCGCGGATAAACAGCGCGCCACCGCCGGGCGGGCTGAAGGCGAACTCTTTTATGGCCGTCGCGGCACGCTTACGCACTTTTCGCTGCAGGATGCGATGACCGAACTGGAAGGTGGCGCAGGCTGTGCACTCTATCCCTGCGGCGCAGCCGCCGTTGCCAACGCCATTCTGGCGTTTGTTGAAGCGGGCGATCACGTGCTGATGAGCGGAGCGGTCTACGAACCGACGCAGGATTTCTGCAGCAAAATCCTCACCAAAATGCAGGTCACCACCACCTGGTTTAATCACTGTATTGGCAGTGAGATCGGTGAACTGGTGCAGCCCAATACCCGCGTGGTGTTTCTTGAGTCGCCGGCGTCGGTGACGATGGAAGTGCAGGATATCCCGGCGATTGTTGCCGCCGTACGTGCCAAAGCGCCCGAGGCGATTATCATGCTGGACAACACCTGGGCGGCGGGCGTGCTGTTTAACGCGCTGTCGTTCGGGATTGATATTTCTATCCAGGCCGGCACCAAATATATCATTGGTCACAGCGACGCCATGATTGGCACCGCGGTGGCCAACGCCCGCTGCTGGCCGCAGCTGCGTGAGAACTCTTACCTGATGGGGCAGATGGTCGATGCGGATACGGCCTATATGGCGAGCCGCGGTCTGCGCACCTTAGGCACCCGCCTGCGCCAGCACGAAGAGAGCGCGCTGCAGGTGGCGGAGTGGCTGACTGGCCGGCCTGAAGTGGCGCGGGTCAATCATCCGGCGCTGGCGCAGAGCCCGGGACACCGTTTCTGGCAGCGCGACTTCAGCGGCAGCAGCGGCCTGTTTTCATTTGTGCTGCATGAGCGGCTGGATGCGCAGCAGCTGGCAAATTATCTCGATCGCTTCCATCATTTCAGCATGGCCTATTCGTGGGGCGGTTATGAGTCGCTGATTCTGGCCAGCCAGCCCGAAGAGCTGGCGGCGATTCGCCCGGCAGGCGGCGTCGACTTTACGGGCACGCTGATACGTCTGCATATCGGTCTGGAGCACGTCAGCGACCTGCTGGCCGATCTGCAGGCGGGTTTTGACCGCTTAACGAATTAAACCAACCTTCAACCATCCGTGGCTCGCCGTGTCAGATCAACGCGCCGGCGGCTGCGGAGGGCTACTATAAAAGCCTTGTAACTCGACGGGATAGCAGATGGGTGTTTTACATGAGATTGTCCAGGCGCTCTGGCATCAGGATTTTGCTGCGCTGGCCAATCCGGATGTCGTATGGATCGTCTACGGCGTGATGTTTCTGACGCTGTTTCTGGAAAATGGCTTGCTGCCGGCGTCGTTTCTGCCGGGTGACAGCCTGCTGCTGCTGGCGGGCGCCATGATTGCTAAAGGCGTAATGGACTTTGTGCCGACCATGGTGATCCTGACCACTGCCGCCAGCCTCGGCTGCTGGCTGAGCTATCTGCAAGGGCGCTGGCTGGGCAATACAAAGCTGGTCAAAAGCTGGCTGATGCATCTGCCCGCGCAGTACCATCAGCGCGCCTGGCATCTGTTTAACCGCCACGGCCTGATGGCGCTGCTGGTGGGCCGTTTCCTGGCGTTTGTGCGCACGCTGCTGCCTACCATGGCGGGTATCTCCGGACTGCGTAACAGCCGTTTTCAGCTGTTTAACTGGTTAAGCGGCGTGTTGTGGGTCGGCATTGTCGTTACGATGGGCTACGGCATCAGCCAGGTGCCGTTTATCAAGCGGCATGAAGATCAGGTTATGGCTATTCTGATGATCCTGCCGCTGGTGCTGCTGTTTACCGGGCTGGCCGGCAGCATTGTGGTGATCTGGAAAAAACGCCGTCAGAAAACCTCTTAATTATCACGCCGCGTCAAACGGCAGCGTCTGCACCGTTTGACGCGCGCGGCTGACCTCTTCACCCGGCGTTGTGCCAAACAGCCGTTTGAACTCCCGGGAAAACTGTGACGGACTCTCATACCCTACCCGCAGCGCGGCTGTACTCGCCTTTACGCCATCCTGCAGCATCATCAGCCGCGCCTGATGCAGACGATAGCGTTTGAGGTACTGCAGCGGGGACGTCTGCGTTACCGCCTTAAAGTTGTGGTGAAAAGCGGACACGCTCATGTTGACCTCGGCCGCCAGCGTCTCAACGCTCAGGCTGCCGGCAAAGTGCGTTTCTATCCGCCGCAGCGCGCGCGCAATCTGACTGAACTGCGTCTGCCGGTTAACCAGCGACAGCAGCGCCCCGCCAATCGGACCGGTGAGCACATAATAAAGGATTTCCCGTACCAGCTGCGGGCCAAGCACCCGTGCATCGCGCGGATGGCTCATCACATCCAGCAGCCGCTCTGCGGCACACAGCATCTCTTCGCTCAGCCAGGCAGAATGAATACCCGAGGTCTGCGCCGCGGGCTGAAACTGCTCATCGTCACCGATATCCAGCAGCAGATCCTGCAGCGAAGCGGTATCCACGCTCAGACACATGCCCGCCAGCGGCGCATCGGGCGTGGCTTCCGTTTCGCACTCAACCGGCAACGGCACCGTCAGCATCAGATATTTACTGGCGTCATAGTGGAAGACCGTGCTGCCGAGATAGCCGGTTTTGCGTCCCTGAAACAGGATCACAATGCCGGGCTGATACATCATCGGCGTACGCGGCAGCGTTTCGCTGGCGTAAATGAGCCGGACATTTTTCACTGCACAGTGCGGTTTTTGCGGGTCGCACATTAGCGCGACGACCCGGCGGGCAAGCTGGCGACACAGGGCGTCATGGGACATGGCGGCTTTCCGGATAAAAAATTCAGTGTGCCGCAACGCTGCACAAAGCTCTACTCCCCTGGAGGATCAGGCAAGATTTTTGCAGAAAAGGGTCAGAGTCCGCTCTGGCAGAGCGATCCGCACTGCACGTTTGTTGTCTAGACTTAAGCACACAGTTTTTCCATTCAGCGATCGCAATGAAAAAGGAGCCCCTATGGCAGATCAACCTATTATCAAACTGCGCGACGGCAATATGATGCCGCAGCTTGGCCTCGGTGTCTGGCAGGCAAGTCAGGAAGAGGCGCATACCGCCGTACTGAAAGCGCTGGAAGTGGGTTATCGCTCTATCGATACCGCTGCCGCCTATAAAAATGAAGAGGCGATTGGCAGGGCGCTGAAGGATACGCCGGTAGCGCGCGACGATATCTTCGTCACCACCAAGCTGTGGAATGATGACCAGCAAAATGTGCAGCAGGCGATGGAGACCAGCCTGGAGAAACTGCAGCTCGACAGCGTTGATCTCTACCTGATGCACTGGCCCTGCCCGGAAAAAGATCACTACGTTGCGGCATGGGAGAAGATGATTGAGCTGCAGCAGCAGGGCCTGACCAAAAGCATCGGCGTCTGTAACTTTCATGAAGCCCATCTGAAACGCCTGATTGATGAAACCGGCGTGACGCCGGTGGTGAATCAGATTGAGCTGCATCCGATGCTGCAGCAGCGTACGCTGCACGCCTGGAACGCACTGCATCAGATCCAGACTGAGTCCTGGAGCCCGCTGGCGCAGGGTGGCGAAGGGGTGTTCGATCAGGCGATTATCCGCACGCTGGCGAAAAAGTATGGCAAGAGCGCGGCGCAGATTGTGATCCGCTGGCATCTCGACAGCGGCCTGGTGGTGATCCCGAAATCAGTCACCCCGGCACGCATTGAAGAGAACTTTAACGTCTTCGATTTCCGGCTGGAGAAAAGTGAGATCAGTGAAATCACCAAACTGGATAAGGGCCAGCGTCTGGGACCCGATCCGGAAGCATTTAACGGCTAAAGCAGTATGATTTTTGCGGCCGCCCTCACGGCGGCCTTTTTCTTTTTCAGGAAAGCGGATTGACGACCATCTGCCCTGCCGTACCGCGATCGGCCAGTTCCAGCGTCTGGCTGTAATAGACAAACGGGAAGTGATCGCTGGCGCTTTGCGGAAAACTCACCAGCAGTTCCACACTGCCGTCAACCCAGACGGTATCTTTCCAGCCGCGATCTTCGCCCATCGACTGCGCGCCGTTGACGCTTTTGATAAGGAACATGACGCCCTGAATATGCAGCGACTGCGGGCGATCGGCGTGAATAATCCAGCGCTCAAACGTTCCCTGCTGCGTTGTGGTATCGATGCGGTTCATATCCCACAGCGCGCCGTTAATGCCCGGTACGCTGTCGCCAATACGAAATTCGCGCGTCCGCACCGCCACGCCGTCGAGGATCTGATCGGCCAGCAGTCGCATCGGCAGGTTATCGGTGACCAGCGGCAGCAGCCCGGTCGGGCGCAGCGTCAGCACCAGCGTGTTGGTCAGAATGGATGAGGGTTCAAACAGGCCGCGCAGGCGATCCATAATCCCTGCCGCCGTGCCCGCCGTGATTGACACTTCATCCCCCTGCGACATATCCACCAGCACCTCACGCCGTTCGCCTGGCGCCAGAGAGAGCGTCTGCACCGCGACCGGCGAAGGCAGAAACCCCTGATCGCTGGCAATAACGGTAAAAGGGCGACCGTCTGAAAAACGCAGGTCAAAGCGGCGCGCATTGGCGGCATTCAGCAGGCGCAGGCGCACCCAGCCGCGGGAAACATCCACATAGGGATTCTGCACGCCGTTAACCAGCAGCGTATCACCAAGAAACCCGCCCTCTGATGGCGGGTTATAGACCGGGGTGGCGAAGTTATCGAGGCGCTTATCCTGAATCACCAGTGGAAAATCATCCACGCCGTAGTGCTTAGGCAGCGGCAGCGATTTGCTGACCTCATCTTCAATCAGCCACATTCCCGCCAGGCCGTTATAGACGTGCGGGGCCATATGATTCGGCGTGCTGGCGTGATACCACAGCGTCGCCGCCCCCTGCCGAATGGGCAGCACCGGCGACCAGTCAGCACCCGCTGACATCATGCGCGGCGCCCCGCCCATCAGCGCGCCCGGCACCTGCAGGCCGCTGACCGTCATCGCCACCGGCTCATTAAGCCGGTTGCTGTAGATAAGCTTAACGTCATCACCGCTGTAAACCCGCACCGTCGGCCCCAGATAGAGGCCGTTAATGCCCCAGACCGGAACTTTGCTGCCGCTGCCCGTAAACGACCAGTGGCTGCGCTGCAGCGTCAGAAACAGCGGCTGTCCGCGGCGGGATTCAATCAGCGGCGGGACCGGCAGCGGGACATCGCCAGCCGGAGTAGCGGCGCGGGCTGAAAAAGTCAGTGCCGGGGAGGCCAGCGCAACGCCGGCAGAAAGCTGAATAAAGTGACGTCTGCTGCAAGACATAAAACTTCAGACCTTTTGAGCGGGGCGTAAAACGCCGTGTCCATGTTGTTGTTGTTAATTTTGCTGTGGTGCACGGGGGTGGCATCCACCACCCCCGGATAGGGCTCAGATTTTACCGTTTTTTTCGCGTTCAGCGACTTCTGCGTTTAACTCTTCCAGCTTAGCAGACATTATTTCACGGCAGTGGGTCGCCAGCTTACGCACAGAGGTGGTCTCAAACTGTGCGGTATCGACCGGTGGCAGCATCTCTACAATCACCAGGCCATTCTTCCAGCGATTCATATTAATTTTGCCATGCGTATTGGAGACGACGATCGGGATAATGGGTACGCCAGCGGCGACGGCAGCGTGAAACGCGCCGGTCTTAAACGGCAGCAGGCCACGTCCGCGGCTGCGCGTGCCTTCCGGGAACATCCAGAATGAGATACGCTTCTTTTTAAATTGCCCGACAATCTCTCCGATAGTGCCGTGCGCTTTCGCCCGGTTGTCGCGATCGATCAGCAGGTTGCCTGTCAGCCAGTAGAGCTGCCCGAAAAACGGGATCCACAACAGGCTCTTTTTGCCCACGGTAACGGTGGTCGGCTGTACGATTTTCGCCGCCGTGATCATGTCATAGTTGTTCTGATGGTTTGCAATATAGATAGCATTACCGTAATTCGCCGCCTCAGGAGGCTTACGCAGCTCAACTTTAACGCCCAGCACTCCGGAGAGCCGGCCAAAAAGATGGCCAAACGTCGCGACATGGCGCGGGTTGCGCGGCGAAAACAGGCACCAGATGCTGCCGAAGACACAGACCAGTACGGAATAGATGATAATAATTATCGCGCGTAAAATTAGTAACATAGCGTCCTCAAAAAAATACTCCTTCGCAGATAACCTGGTTACTCTGCACTTGCGTCACGCTTAGGGCGTGCCGGCGCGTTGACTTCAACGCTGTCAATACGCTGCAGGCCGCGTGATACGCTGCCGCGACGGCCGCGATCGGCACGCACTTTCTGCAGATCTTCATCGCGCAGGATCAGCTTACGTTTACCCACATAGAGGGTAAGAGTGCTGCCCGGCGTCAGAATCAGTAGCCACTGCAGCCGGTCGGCACCGGAGGCAGCATCTGCGGCAGGAATTGAGATAATTTTATTGCCTTTGCCTTTAGACATTTGCGGCAGGTCAGCCACCGGGAACATCAGCATTCTGCCCGCCTGGGTGATTGCCAGCAGCATGTCATCGCCGGAATTGACCGCCAGCGGCGTCATGACGCGCGCATTCTCCGGCAGCGTCAGCAGCGCTTTACCGGCGCGGTTGCGCGATACCAGATCGGCAAAGGTACAGATAAAGCCATAGCCGGCATCAGAGGCCATCAGCAGCTTCTGATCGTCCGCTTCCATCAGCACCTGCTCCATCACTGCGCCCGGCGGAAGCGTCAGCTTGCCGGTCAGCGGTTCCCCCTGCCCGCGCGCCGACGGCAGCGAGGTGGGATCGAGCGTATAGCTGCGGCCGGTGGAGTCAATAAATGCCACCGGCTGATTGCTCTTGCCGCGCGCCGCCGCCCGATAGCTATCTCCCGCTTTATAGCTCAGGCCGGCAGGGTCGATATCGTGCCCTTTGGCGCTGCGCACCCAGCCCATCTGCGACAGCACAATGGTCACCGGCTCAGCGCTCACCAGCTCATTTTCACTCAGCGCTTTCGCCTCTTCGCGCTCGTGCAGCGGCGAGCGGCGCTCGTCGCCGTATGCCTGGCTGTCAGCCTGCAGCTCTTTCTTCAGCAGGCTGTTCATTTTCCGCTCAGACGCCAGCGTGGCCTGCAGCTGATCGCGCTCTTTCTCCAGTTCGGCCTGCTCGCCGCGGATCTTCATCTCTTCGAGTTTCGCAAGATGACGCAGCTTCAGCTCCAGAATCGCTTCGGCCTGCGTTTCGCTGATTGCAAAGCGCGGCATCAGGACCGCTTTGGGTTCATCTTCACTGCGGATAATGTGGATCACATCATCAATGTTCAGAAACGCGACCAGCAGCCCCTCAAGGATATGCAGGCGGCGCAGCACGCGCTCCAGCCGGTAATTCAGACGGCGCGTGACCGTATCGCGCCGGTAGACCAGCCATTCAGAGAGGATCTCCAGCAGGTTTTTCACTGCCGGACGGTTATCCAGACCAATCATGTTCAGGTTAACGCGGTAGCTCTTCTCCAGATCGGTGGTGGCGAAGAGATGGTGCATGACCTGATCGAGATCGACGCGGTTAGAACGCGGCACAATCACCAGCCGCGTCGGGTTTTCGTGATCGGATTCGTCGCGCAGATCCTCAATCATCGGCAGTTTTTTGTTACGCATCTGGGCGGCGATCTGCTCCAGCACGCGCGCGCCGGAGACCTGATGCGGCAGCGCAGTGATCACTGCCTCACCCTCTTCTTTTTTCCAGACGGCGCGCTGACGTACCGATCCACGCCCGCTCTGGTAGATCTTGCGGATCTCTTCACGCGGCGTGATGATCTCTGCTTCCGTCGGATAGTCAGGACCCTGCACAATATCCAGCAGCTCATCCAGCGTGGTTTTGGGTTTGTCGATCAGCCGCACCGCGGCTTCAGCCACTTCGCGCAGATTGTGCGGCGGGATATCCGTTGCCATGCCGACGGCGATACCGGTGGTGCCGTTAAGCAGAATGTTGGGCAGCCGCGCCGGCAGCATTTTGGGTTCCTGCAGCGTGCCGTCAAAATTCGGGATGTAATCAACCGTGCCCTGGCCCAGCTCGCTGAGCAGCACTTCCGCATATTTAGAGAGGCGCGATTCGGTATAGCGCATCGCGGCAAAAGATTTGGGATCGTCCGGTGCGCCCCAGTTACCCTGACCATCAACCAGCGGATAACGATAGGAGAACGGCTGCGCCATTAATACCATCGCTTCGTAACAGGCGCTGTCGCCATGCGGATGATATTTGCCCAGCACGTCACCGACTGTGCGCGCTGACTTCTTAAATTTGGCGCTGGCGCTCAGGCCCAGCTCTGACATGGCGTAGACGATACGGCGCTGCACCGGCTTCAGACCGTCACCGATATAGGGCAGCGCGCGATCCATAATCACATACATGGAGTAGTCCAGGTACGCTTTTTCGGTAAACTTGTGCAGGGCAAGACGCTCTGCACCATCCTGCGTCATTTCGCTCATTACGTTTGCATCCTCACTTCGTGGCCCGCACCGGCGGGTCATTTGGCGAGGATAGTACCTTATTCACGCGAGTTAGTCACAGAGAAGCCGTGTCTCTGCGGCAGAAAGGTTTGCGTTAAAAAACAACAGCGCAGCAGGCGGATCCGGCCGCTTTTGCCCTTTGATAAAACCGCTGATTTTGTTGCAGAAAACCCGGTGTGACGTCATACCGCATCAGGGCACTTTACCCAGCCACACTTGCTGGATCGCCGCATATTCGCCCGTGGCAGTCGCCAGATGTAGCCACTGATCCACGTAGAGTTTCCAGCTCATATCATCGCGCGGCAGCATGTAAGCTTTTTCACCATACTGCATCGGCTTATCCGGATTAATGGCGCATAGCGACGGATAGTGCTGCTGCTGAAACTGCGCTTCAGACGCGTCGGTGATCATCACGTCCGCTTTTTTATCCGCCAGCTGCTGAAAGATGGTCGTATTCTCTGCCAGCTGCAGCGTAGCCTGCGGCAGATGGCTGTGCACGAACGCTTCGTTAGTGCCTCCGGCAGGCTCGATGACCCGCACCTCACGCCGGTTTATCTGCGCAATGGTCTGATAGCGCGCTTTGTCCTCACAGCGCACCAGCGGAATTTTGCCATCTGTGCCGAGCGGTCGGGCAAACCAGGCGATTTTCTGACGCTTCAGCGTGACCGATACGCCGCCCAGCGCGATATCGCACTGGCGGGCAACAAAATCGGCGCTCAGTTTTTTCCAGGTGGTCGGCACCCACGCGACTCTGGCGCCCAGGCTGGCGGCCAGCGACTCCGCCATGCTGATATCCAGCCCTTCATATTTTCCATCACTGCGCAGAAAGCTGTAGGGCTTATAGTCGCCAGTGGTACAGACGCGCAGCGTCTGCTGCTGCTGAATGAGATCGAGACGTGACTGCGCCTGAGCCGTGCCCGCTACCAGCAGCAGCGCGATAGTGATCTGTTTTTTCATAGCCTCTTCTTATTTTAATTCCGGGTTGCGCACAGAGTGTTTCACACGCCGGAGCATTATTGCTTTATAAGCAACAGTATTGTGACCCGCGGCACGTTTTTCCCCGCAACTTTCGCGCGTAGAGTGTGCCGTATCAAACTAACATTCAGGTGCAAAACAGTATGAGCAACATTCTGATCATTGACGGTGGCAAAACCTTTGCTCACTCAAAAGGCGAACTTAACCATACGCTGACCGACGTCGCGGCCAGTCAGCTGCGCGATCTCGGTCATCAGGTCTCTGTCACGCTGGCCGACAGTAACTACGACGTCGCAGAGGAGATCCAGAAGTATCTGGACAGCGATGTGGTGATCTATCAGATGCCGGGCTGGTGGATGGGCGAGCCGTGGACGGTGAAGAAATATATCGATGAGATCTTTACCGAAGGTCACGGCAAACTTTACGCCAGCGATGGCCGCTCACGCAGCGACGCCAGCAAAAAATATGGTTCCGGCGGCCTGATTCAGGGTAAAAAATATATGCTGTCGCTGACGTGGAACGCGCCGCTGGAAGCCTTTACTGAAGCCGATCAGTTCTTTGAAGGCGTGGGCGTGGATGGCCTTTATCTGCACTTCCATAAGGCCAACCAGTTCCTCGGAATGGAGGCGCTGCCCACCTTTATCTGCAACGACGTTATCAAACAGCCCGATGTGCCGCGCGATATTGCGCGTTATCGGACTCATCTCAGCGCAATCTTTGCTTAACTGTAAGCACAACGGGAAAAGAGGAAGCGCTATGTTAACAGTCGTCGCTGAAATTTGTGTTAAACCGGGCCGTCGTCAGGCGGTGCTGGATGCTATCAATGAGCTGATTCCGGCGGTGCTGCAGGAAGAGGGTTGCCATCAGTATGATGCGCTGCTCGACCATCAGGCGCAGGTGCCATGGAAGCAAAACTCACCTGACTCCATCTTTATGCTGGAGCAGTGGGCCTCGCTGCGCGCGCTGGAGCAGCATCAGCAGATGCCGCATATGGATGCACATCGCGCCCGCATCAAAGACAACGTGGTGGATGTGAAAATCCTGGTGCTGGAACCGGCCAGCTGACCCTCTCCTCAGGCAACGCTCTGGCTATGCCGGAGCGTCTGCCGCCCGAATGCTTAAATCAGCTGCTGGCGCTGGATTTTCTCCTGCAGGAAATCGAGAAAGCAGGTGACGCGCGAACTCAGCGTCTGGTTGCGATAGTAGACGGCGTGCACCGGCAAACGTAGCTCCCGGGTTTCGCTCGCCAGCACATCAATCAGCCGCCCCTGTTCGCGATCTTCCCGGCTGACAAAATCAGAGAGCCTGACAATACCCAGCCCCTGCAGGGCCAGCTGGCGCAGCGTTTCGCCGCTGGAGGCGGTCAGGGTGGGTTTAATACGCAGAAACTCCCCCTCCTGCTGCCAGACGGGCCAGATGTTATGGGTATCCAGCTGGCTGAACCCGATCAGCTGGTGCTGGCTCAGCGCGGCTACGCTATCGGGTATGCCATGTTTTGCCAGATAGTCCGGACTGGCTACCAGTCGCGTCGCGCTGCTGCCCAACACCCTGGCGCGCAGCGTCGAGTCGCGCAGTTCGCCAATGCGAATAGCGATATCCGTTTGCTGTTCCAGCAGATCGATAACGATGTCGTCGGTGTTGAGTTCAAGTTCAATTTGCGGATAGCGTTGCCGGAACTCCGCCAGCAGCGGCACGATGACGTGCAGCATAAAGGGGGTATTGGCGTTAATGCGCAGTCGCCCGGCAGGCGTCTCACGGCGGCGGGCTATCTGCTCTTCGGCCCGCTCAACGGAGGTGAGGATCTGGCGGGCGTGCTCGAGAAAAATCGCGCCCTCATCGGTCAGCGCCAGACGGCGCGTGGTGCGGTGCATCAGCGTGGTCTGTAACTTACTCTCCAGCCGGCTGAGCGCGCGGCTGATACCGGAGGTGGTCTGCTCCAGCTGTTCTGCAGCGGCGGTGATCGAACCGCTGTCGACCACCGCCACCCAGGCGCGCAGCTCTTCGAGAGTAATTTTCACCGTGTTATCCTCAGCGCGCGTCGCCGTCATTAAACGTCGAGATCGGCGAGATCGCCTTTCTCCTGTAGCCAGTTGCGGCGATCTTCGGAGCGTTTCTTCGCCAGCAGCATATCCATTACGCGCAGAGTCTGCTCAATATCCTCATCGGCAATGGTCAGCTGTACCAGACGCCGGGTATTTGGATCGAGCGTGGTTTCGCGCAGCTGCAGCGGGTTCATTTCACCCAGCCCTTTAAAACGCTGTACGTTCGGCTTGCCTTTTTTCCGCTTCAGCTGCTCCAGCACGCCCTCTTTTTCATCTTCATCCAGCGCATAATAGACCTCTTTACCGAGGTCGATACGATAGAGCGGCGGCATCGCAACATAGACGTGTCCCTGCTGCACCAGTGAACGGAAGTGCTTCACAAACAGCGCGCACAGCAGCGTAGCGATGTGCAGGCCATCGGAGTCCGCATCCGCCAGAATACAGATTTTGCCGTAGCGCAGCTGGCTCAGATCTTCGCTATCCGGGTCGATACCAATCGCTACGGAAATGTCATGCACCTCCTGCGACGCCAGTACCTCATCAGAAGAGACTTCCCAGGTGTTCAGGATCTTTCCCTTCAGCGGCATAATCGCCTGGTATTCGCGATCGCGCGCCTGCTTGGCCGAGCCGCCCGCTGAGTCACCCTCAACCAGGAACAGCTCGGTTTTATTCAGATCCTGGGCGGTGCAGTCTGCCAGCTTGCCCGGCAGCGCCGGCCCGCTGGTGAGTTTTTTACGCACCACCTTTTTCGCCGCGCGCATACGGCGCTGCGCGCTGGAGATCGCCAGCTCAGCCAGCATTTCTGCCGCCTGCACGTTCTGATTCAGCCACAGGCTGAACGCATCTTTCACCACCGCCGACACAAAGGCCGCGCACTGGCGCGAGGAGAGACGCTCTTTGGTCTGACCGGCAAACTGCGGATCCTGCATTTTTACCGATAACACATAGGCGCAGCGATCCCAGATATCTTCCGCTGACAGCTTAACGCCGCGCGGTAAAATATTGCGGTATTCGCAGAATTCGCGCATGGCATCCAGCAGTCCCTGGCGCAGACCGTTTACGTGCGTTCCGCCCTGCATGGTCGGGATCAGGTTAACGTAGCTTTCCGTCAGCAGCTCGCCCCCTTCCGGTAACCACAGCAGCGCCCAGTCTACCGCTTCCACGTCACCGGCAAAGCTGCCCGTAAACGGCGTTTCCGGCAGCGTGGGCAGCCCGTTGACCGCCTCACTCAGATAATCGGTCAGACCATCCTGATAGAGCCAGGTCTGCTCGCTGTTGTTCACCTTATCTTTAAAGACAATCTCAACGCCGGGACAGAGTACCGCTTTCGCTTTGAGCAGGTGTTTCAGGCGCGATACGGAGAAGCGCGGGCTGTCGAAGAAGCTGACGTCAGGCCAGAAATGCACGCTGGTGCCCGTGTTACGTTTGGCGACCGTACCTATCACTTTCAGGTCTTCAACCTTTTCGCCATGCTCAAAAGCGATACGATACACTTCACCATTACGCCGTACGGTCACTTCCACCCGCGTGGAGAGCGCGTTGACAACCGAGATGCCCACGCCGTGCAGGCCACCGGAAAACTGATAGTTTTTACCGGAGAATTTACCGCCTGCGTGCAGCCGGCACAGGATCAGTTCAACGGCCGGTACGCCCTCTTCCGGATGGATATCCACCGGCATACCGCGCCCGTCGTCGATCACTTCCAGTGACTGATCGGCGTGCAGGATCACCTCGACCCGGCTGGCATGGCCCGCCAGCGCTTCATCGACGCTGTTATCGATAACTTCCTGACCCAGATGGTTTGGCCGGGTGGTATCGGTATACATACCCGGACGGCGACGCACAGGCTCAAGGCCGGTCAGGACCTCAATCGCGTCAGCATTATAGTTTGATTGGCTCATTGTATTTGTCTGATGAACAAGAGAAAAAGGAGCCCATGACGCAGCTTAGGAGAGGGATAAACCCAGAAAATCTACTATCTGCGTAAAATGGCGTTCAAATCCGATAAAGGCGTGATTGCCACCCGCTTCAACCGTCTGCCGGCATGCGCTGTAGTAATTCAGTGCCTGGCGATAGTCGAGGATCTCATCGCCGGTCTGCTGCAATAGCCAGAGCAGATCGGGCGCATCAAGCGGGTCAATCTGCATCACTTTCAGATCGTAAATATGGCGTGACTCTAACACATATTGCTGGCCGGTGTAGGGATTACGGTTTTCGCCCAGATAATCCGTCAGCAGCTCAAACGGGCGTACCGCCGGATTCACTACCACCGCTGGCAGCATAAAACATTGCGACAGCCAGGTCGCGAAATAGCCGCCCAGCGATGAGCCAACCAGCCCCAGCGGTTCGCCGGTATGCTGCATCACTAACTCTTCCAGCAGGCTGGCGGCCTCCTCCGGAAAAGCGGGCAGCTGAGGCACCAGAACATTAATGTGCGGCTGCGCTGCGGCGCACCACGCCTGCAGCTGCGTCGCTTTGGCTGACTGCGGCGAGCTATTAAATCCGTGCAGATAGAGCAGCGTGGCCATTAATCAGTACCCATCTGAGTCAAGGTCCGGCCGGAACATATCGCTTTGCAGGCGATTCACTTCCGTCTCCAGTGAGCCATCCGCCGCTAATGTCAGCCAGCGCCAGCCGGGGGCCAGCGTGTCAATGGTGAAACTGGTGCAGTGCGGTTTGAACTGGACGCAGGTAGAAGGCGAGGCCAGAACCCGGCGCCCCTGCCAGTGAAGATCGAGCTCCTGATGAATGTGGCCACACACCAGATGCTGCGCCTGCGGAAAAGCCTGTAACACCGCTTCCAGCTGGTGCGGGTTACGCAGGCTATGCTGATCGAGCCAGGTACAGCCGGAAGGCACCGGATGATGGTGCAGCAGGATGAGCGAGTGCCGCCCAGGAAACCGCGCAAGTGACGCTGCCAGCCACTCCAGCTGATAGTCGCTCAGCATGCCGTGTGGCACGCCAGATACCTGGCTATCGAGCAGCAGTAGCTGCCACTGCTCCCCCAGCAGAACATGTTTATCTGCCGCTATGCCTGCTTCGGCGAGGGTATTCACCATGGCTGGCTGGAAATCGTGATTACCGGGCAGCCAGACGCATGGCTTTTGCAGGCGGGCAATACCGGCAACAAAATGCTGGTACGCTTCCACGGTATGATCCTGCGCCAGATCGCCGGTCGCGATAATCAGATCATATTCGTGCTGCTGTGCCGCGATAGCATCCAGCACCGCATCGAAGCTCGCCCAGGTGTTAACCCCCAGCAAAGATTGGTGCTTCCCCGCGAAGAGATGGGTATCAGTGATCTGCAGGATCCGGATTGCGGATCCTGGTGCCGCAGGAAAAGTGAGCAGGCTATCCAAAGCGTTTCCTTAATCTCCACGCCATCAATGCGTCAGACGCGTTTAGCAAACAGGCACGGCCAGAGCACCGTGCGCCAGGCAGTAGCGCAGCCAGTCAGCCAGAAACTGGTTAATCTGATGTTTTTCATCACGCTGATGCAATTTTTTATTAGGATAATCATAGCGTGCTTTAAAGCGATAGATCTGCTGTGTGGAACACACTTCAGCGACCATCGCATCGTGATAGAGCCGCACTGACATCGCGGGCAGACTCCAGTAGCTTACCGCCGGCGCCACCTGCCGGATTTCAACCAGCGTGGTATAACGCGTTGATTCTTCAATCGTCAGCTGATAACGGGCGCCGTTGACCTGATAGAGCACCGAGGCGCCTGCTTCATCACTGCGCGGCAGCAGGCGACGCAGCTGCGCGAAGTTCGTTTCGCACAGGCGCATCATTTCGGGAAAATCAGGGGTATAGCGCTGTTTCATTTTACCTTCCACTCACGTCGTAGTGTTTCATGGTGCAACGCCAGCCATTGCAGCGCAATGACAGAAGCTGCGTTATCAATAATCCCCTCTTCCACCCAGCGATAAGCCTGTTCGCGGCTCACCACATGTACGAGAATATCCTCATTCTCTTCCTCCAGCCCATGGTTCCCTTCTGCCAGGCTGGCATCCACTTCACCCACCAGCACCGACAACCGTTCAGAGGTGCCGCCAGGGCTGGCTAAATAACTGATAACCGGTTTCACGCGCCCGACATTCAGGCCCGCTTCTTCCTGTGCTTCGCGTCGTACGACCTCTTCCGGCGTTTCTCCGGGCTCAATGATACCTGCCACCATCTCCAGCAGCCAGGGTGTGGCGCTGGAATCAAGAGCCGGAATGCGGATCTGTTCGATTAAGACGACTTCGTCGCGCAGGGGATCATAGGGTAGCAGCACGGCGGCGTGTCCGCGCTCGAAAACTTCACGCACCACTTCACCACTCATTCCGCCATTAAAAAGGCGGTGGCGAAAGCGATAGCTGACGATGGAAAAAAAACCGTCATAACGGGTATCGCGTGCAATAATTTCTACATCGTTTTTTGTGAAAGTCACAGGGGATTTTTTTTCGCCCGCCATCGTCTGGTTCCTTATGCAGATTGGGATAGAGCATCGAAAAGCCAACCCTTGTGCTCCATCCGAGTGGTTCTTTCTGAATTATTTACGTAAATTAGGGAAAGAAGGCACGTTCAGCCAACCTATCTCTGACAGCGCCTCTGTAAAATCGGCGATTATTTTTTTGGCTTAGCAGCAGCACTTTTCGCGTCACAGGCTGCAACAAAAGGAATGCAAATGAAAAAACTGCTCCCATTTTTTATTGGACTGAGCCTGGGCGGATTCAGCCTTGCCAGCCAGGCAGAAAACCTGCTGCAGGTTTATCAGCAGGCGCGCCTGAGCAATCCCGATCTGCGTGCCTCTGCCGCCGATCGCGACGCTGCGTTTGAAAAGATCAACGAAGCGCGCAGCCCGTTGCTGCCGCAGCTGGGCCTGGGTGCAGATTACACCTATAACAACGGCTATCGTGATAGCAGCGGCCTGAATACCACCACCAAAAGTGCCTCGCTGCAATTAACGCAGACGATTTTTGATATGTCAAAGTGGCGCAGCCTGACGCTGCAGGAAAAAACTGCCGGCATTCAGGATGTCACCTACCAGGTTGCGCAGCAGGATCTGATCCTCAATACCGCTACCGCCTATTTCAATGTGCTGAATGCGATTGATACGCTCTCCTATACCGAAGCGCAGAAACAGTCCATTTATCGCGAGCTGGATCAAACCACGCAGCGCTTTAATGTCGGCCTGGTGGCGATTACCGATGTACAGAACGCCCGCGCCCAGTATGACAGCGTGCTGGCGAATGAAGTGACGGCCCGAAACACGCTGGATAATGCGGTTGAATCGCTGCGTCAGATCACCGGGATGGACTACCTCTCCCTGGCCTCGCTGAGCATCGACCGCTTTAAAACAGCACGGCCTGATGCGGTCGCCAGCCTGCTGAAGCAGGCTGAGAGTCGCAACCTTAACCTGCTCTCTGCGCGCCTCAGCCAGGATCTGGCACGTGAGCAGATCCGCTATGCTGAATCGGGCCATATGCCTACGCTGGATCTGACGGCGTCGACCGGTCTGTCTAACAATAAATATAGCGGCAGCCGGGCGAATCAGAGCATCACCAATAACGACTCGATCTCGGGTTCAAATCAGGTCGGCCTGAGCTTCTCATTACCGCTCTACAGCGGTGGTTCAGTGACCTCGCAGGTGAAACAGGCGCAGTACAACTTTGTCGCCGCCAGCGAACAGCTGGAAGGCGCGCATCGCAGCGCGGTGCAGACCGTACGCTCCTCGTTTAACAACGTGAATGCGTCAATCAGCAGCATTGATGCGTACAAACAGGCAGTGATCTCTGCGCAAAGCTCACTCGACGCCTCTGAAGCAGGCTATCAGGTGGGTACCCGTACGATTGTTGATGTACTGGACGCGACCACTACGCTGTTTAACGCTAAACAGCAGCTCTCCAACGCGCGCTACAGCTATCTGATTAACCAGCTGAATATCAAATATGCGCTGGGGACTCTCAATGAGCAGGACCTGCAGCAGCTGAACAGCGCGCTGGGCAAAGAGGTGACGACCTCACCTGAAGTTGTCGCGCCGGAAAATAGCCAGCAGACTGCACAGGCCGACAGCGCACCGCAGGCGGCAGCTTCCGCTCCGGCGGCGTCTGTTCAGCCGGCAGCGCGCAACAGCGGCAATCCATTCAGCCGCTGACAGCAAAAGGGGCCCCTGCGGCCCCTTTCGCATTTGAACGTATAGCTACGTAAAGATCCGCGCCCTGTCAGGCTTCACGCTTTAAATCCCCCCTCGCATCACCTATCCTGACTGCAACTCTGGGTACAGGATAATCACTATGAAACGGACAAAAAATATCCGTCATGCCGCTTTTCGTAAAGGCTGGCAGGCACGTCATCTTACGCCCGTCGCGCTGGCGGTCACTGCAGTATTTATGCTGGCAGGCTGCGAACAGAGCGACGAAACAGTTTCGCTCTATCAGAATGCTGACGACTGTGCGAAAGCCAATCCGGATCAGAGCGGTCAGTGTAAAGCCGCTTATAACAATGCGCTGAAAGAGGCGGAGCGCACCGCGCCTAAATATGCCTCACGCGAAGATTGCGTGGCGGAATTTGGCGAAAATCAGTGCCAGCAGGCACCGGCTCAGGCGGGTGCGGGCACCACCGCAAACAATGCCGAAGCACAGCACAGCGGCGGCTTCTGGATGCCGCTGATGGCTGGCTACATGATGGGACGTATGATGGGCGGCGGCGCCGGTTTTGCTCAGCAGCCGCTGTTTTCCCCTAAAACGCCTGCCAGCCCGGCTAACGGACAGTTCGTAGACGCCGCCGGTAAAAACTATGGCTCAGCGACCTCTGGCCGTACCATGAACGTGCCTAAAACCGCCATGGCACCTAAACCGGCCACGACCTCGACCATTACCCGCGGTGGCTTTGGTGAGACGGTCGCGAAGCAAAACAGTATGCAGCGCAGCAGCGCCAGCGGCACCAGCAGTCGCTCGCTGGGAGGCTAAGCGCCGTATGCAACGTATTGCTATCAGCGAACGCCCGGACTGGGGCGCAAAAGCCACTGAATATGGCTTTCAGTTTCACACGATGTATGGTGAGCCTTACTGGTGTGAAGAGGCCTATTATCAGTTCACGCTGGCACAGGTAGAGACGCTGGAAAGCGTTACGGCAGAGCTGCATCAGATGTGCCTGCAGGCGGTGGAAAAAGTGGTTAACAGCGATGCGCTGCTGACCCGCTTCTGCATTCCGAAACACACCTGGGAGTTTGTCCGCGAATCCTGGGCTCAGCGTCAGCCTTCGCTCTATTCCCGTCTGGATCTGGTGTGGGATGGCAGCGGTGAGATCAAGCTGCTGGAAAACAACGCCGACACGCCGACATCACTCTATGAGGCCGCTTTTTTTCAGTGGATCTGGCTCGAAGATCAGCTCAAAGCGGGCAACCTGCCGGCGGGCAGCGATCAGTTCAACAGCCTGCAGGAGAAGCTGATTGAGCGGTTTGCGGTTCTGCAGCAGCAGCACGGCTTTAACTGGCTGCACTTTGCCTGCTGCCGTGATACGGAAGAGGACCGCGCGACGGTACAGTATCTGCAGGATTGCGCCACAGAAGCGGGACTTCCCGGCGAGTTTCTCTATATCGACGAGATTGGACTAGGGGAAAAAGGCCAGTTTACCGACCAGCACGATCGCGTCATCAGCAACCTGTTCAAGCTCTACCCCTGGGAGTTCATGCTGCGCGAGGTGTTCTCGACCAAGCTGGCCGATGCCGGCGTACGCTGGCTGGAACCCGCCTGGAAAAGCATCCTCTCCAATAAAGCCCTGCTGCCGCTGCTGTGGGAGATGTTCCCGGACCATCCCAATCTGCTGCCCGCCTGGTTTGCAGATGACAGCCAGGCGCCGCAGATGGATAAATATGTGGTGAAGCCGCTCTTCTCCCGTGAGGGCGCCAACATCCGTATTATTGAAAACGGCAACGAAATTGCGCGCGCTGACGGTCCCTATGGCGAAGAGGGTATGATTATCCAGCAGTTCTGCGCGCTGCCCCGATTTGGCGACAGCTATACGCTGATTGGCAGCTGGCTGATAGACGATCAGCCGGCGGGGATTGGCTTACGCGAAGATCGGGCGCTAATCACCCAGGATCTGTCGCGCTTCTATCCGCATACTTTTATCGGCTAACCTGGTGGCGCATTCCGGTGCGCCCCCTTCCGGCCTGCGACGCCGCGGGCCGTTATCCCACCTGCGCTGACAGCATACTGATTGCGCCCATCTCCATGCCCTCAACCGGCACGCTGACCGCCTCACCCGCTGCGCGTGCGCCCAGAATATAGAGCAGCGGCAGATAGTGTTCAGCCGTCGGATGCGAAAGCGCCGCGCCCGGATGCTGCTGATAGTTAACCAGCGGATGATCGGCTGCCGGCGCGTCGCTGGGCAGATTATCGCGCACATACTGGTTAAACGCTTCGGCCCATGGATACGCCGGCGCACTCCCCTGCCACTGCAGCTTGCGCAGGTTATGTACCACGTTGCCGCTCGCAACCAGCAGGATCCCCTCATCGCGCAGCGCAGCCAGCTTACGTCCGGCCTCAAAATGCCATGCGGCGGGCCGGGTACTGTCCACGCTGAGCTGCACCAGCGGAATATCCGCCTCAGGATAGATTTTGGCCAGCAGGCCCCACGAGCCGTGATCGAACCCCCAGCTCTCATCTTTTTCTGCCGCCGGCAGCAGCTCCGTTACGCGCTGCGCCAGCGCAGGCGATCCGGGTGCCGGGTAGCGCACGTCAAACAGCGCCTGCGGAAATCCGCCGAAATCGTGAATAGTGCGTGGCTGTTCCATGGCGGTTACCCGCGTTCCGCGCGTGTACCAGTGCGCGGAAATCGCGAGAATAGCGCGCGGGCGCGGCAGATCTCTGCCCAGCTGCTGCCATACCCGGGTATAACGGTTCTCTTCCAGCACGTTCATCGGGCTGCCATGACCCAGAAACAGAGCAGGCATACGGCCATCACACATTTTCACACCTCATCGCTGTTGCTTTCATAAGCGTCACAATACGCGCTTGCCAGGCCACTTAAACGCGGAGAAGCGTGATAATGTCTGTCAGCAAATTTGAATAAGCGTGAACGACATAACTTTACGCTTAATAACTCGATATTTTATAAGGTTAATTATAATGTAACTGGTAATCATTATCATCATGGAGCTTACTATGTCGGTGCCTTTACTGCTCACTATTCTGGCCGGTGGTGCCACCTTTATTGGCGCCCTGTTTGGCATTCTTGGTCAAAAGCCGTCAAACCGTCTGCTCGCCTTTGCGCTCGGCTTCGCCGCCGGCATTATGCTACTGATTTCGCTGATGGAGATGCTGCCAGCGGCGCTGCATACTGCGGGAATGTCACCGATGCTGGGATACGGTATGTTTATGCTCGGCCTGATCGGCTATTTCGCGATGGATCGCCTGCTGCCGCATCAGCATCCGCAGGATCTGATGGCCACTCAGGGTCGTCCCGTTAACCTGAAGCGAACTGCTGTGCTGCTGACGCTGGGCATCAGCCTGCACAATTTTCCTGAAGGGGTCGCCACCTTTGTTACTGCCAGCAGCGATATGGAGCTGGGGCTGGGCATCGCTTTAGCCGTGGCCATCCACAATATTCCTGAAGGACTGGCGGTTGCCGGGCCGATGTACGCGGCGACCGGTTCCAAAGCCAAAGCGCTGTTCTGGGCCTGTATTTCTGGTATGGCGGAAATTCTGGGCGGCGTCATTGCCTTTCTGCTGCTCGGTCCGGCGCTGTCGCCGGTAGTGATTGCTGCCATTATGGCCGCCGTCGCAGGGATTATGGTCGCACTTTCGGTGGATGAACTGATGCCGCTGGCGCGCGAAATCGATCCGCACAATAACCCGAGCTATGGCGTGCTGTGTGGGATGACGGTGATGGGGCTGAGTCTGACGCTGCTGCAGACCGCCGGCGCGGGCTGATTTCCCGCCCTCCGGCTGGTCTGCTTTTGTATGCCAGCTTTAGCTGGCCTGACGGGTCTCACGCTGGCGGCGGTAAGCCACCAGATCTTCAATGGTCACCACGGGCATATCATGCTGCTGCGCAAACGCGATCGCTTCAGGGGCGCGCGCCATGCTGCCATCGTCGTTAGTCAGCTCGCACAGGACGCCAGCCGGCCTGAAGCCCGCAAGCGTGACCAAATCGAGCGTGGCCTCGGTATGACCGCCGCGCGTCAGTACGCCACCTTCGCGCGCGCGCAGCGGGAAAACGTGTCCCGGACGGTGCAGGTCAGCCGGTTTAGCGTTATCAGCAATCGCGGCGCGGATAGTGGTGATGCGGTCAGCTGCAGAGACGCCGGTGGTCACCCCCGCTGCGGCTTCAATCGTAACGGTAAATCCGGTGCCGTAAGAGCTGGTGTTGTTCTCTACCATCATCGGCAGATCGAGCTGCTGGCGGCGGGCCTCATTGATGCAGAGGCAGACAATACCGCTGCCGTGGCGGATAGTCAGCGCCATCTGCTCTGTGGTCATGGTCTCGGCGGCAAAAATCATGTCGCCTTCGTTCTCGCGATCTTCATCGTCAAGAACCATCACACCGCGACCGTTACGCAGTGCGTCAAGTGCACGTTCTACACGCTGTTCCGGCGTGCCAAATTCAGAAAGAAGCGTCTGATTCATGGTAATTAACCTTAAAATATTATGAGTTACCAGAACCAGGGCGAGCTTAGGAGTGCGTGAAAAATACACATGGCAAAAACGTGACGCGGGCATAAACCCGGCTGATGTCGTTACCCTCTCCCATCCGGACTTTAACCGTCGGCCCCGGAATCACACCGGATCTGCTGTCCTTTTGCACGGTCGCAAAAGCGCTCGCGGGCTTTCAGCAGAAGCTGATTTACCGCCGGTGGGGAATTTCGCCCCGCCCTGAGAATAAGCAAAATCACTATAGCGTTATTCACCGGGACGGGCAATCGACAAAAGTGCAATTGCTTTTGCACATCATGCGTTGCGGATTTCGGGTTTAACCTTTTTGGTTCTGGCATTACACTTACTTCTTGTACCGTCGGAAAACGTGCTGCTCACAGCCACCGCAATCAGGAAATAACCATGATCGACACAAAAAAAATTGAACAACTGGCGCGCCAGGTCCATGAAGCGATGCCGAAAGGCATCCGCGACTTTGGCGACGACGTGGAGAAGAAAATCCGGCAGGTTCTGCAGGCGCAGCTGACCCGTATGGATCTGGTTAACCGTGAAGAGTTTGATGTGCAGACTCAGGTCCTGCTGCGCACCCGCGAAAAGCTGGCAGCCCTGGAGCAGCGTCTGGCTAAACTGGAGAGTGAAAGCCCGGCGGCACCGGCGCCAGCAGTGGTGACCCCCGATCCGGCCGGTAAAATCGATACGCCACAGTAAATATTATCAGCCGGGTGGCTGCTGCCCCCGGCTGTCTGCTCAGTGACTGCGGATCGCTTTAATAATGTTGGTGGTGGAGATGCCATCTTCAAAGTTAAGCACGCGTACGTCACCGCCGTTGGCCCACACTTCTTTGCTGCCTGCGATCTCTTCCGGCTTGTAATCTCCGCCTTTCACCAGCAAATCCGGCAGCACATCGGCAATCAGACGCTGCGGCGTATCTTCTTCAAACAGTACGACCCAGTCCACCGCTTCGAGTGCGCTCAGCACGATCATCCGGTTCTCCTGCGGATTAACCGGCCGGGTTTCGCCTTTAAGACGTCGGGTTGACGCGTCGCTGTTCACCGCCACAATCAGCCTATCGCCCAGCTTGCGGGCATTGGCGAGATAAGAGACGTGTCCTGCATGCAGGATGTCGAACACGCCGTTGGTCATCACCACTTTCTCGCCGCGCTGACGCGCCTGAGCCACGGCGGTTTTCAGCTCGCTCTCCGTCATCACGCCAAAGCCGCTTTCGGGACGTGCATGAATAGCGTTCTCCAGCTCCACCGTACTGACGGTGGAGGTTCCCAGCTTGCCCACCACGACGCCTGCCGCCGCGTTGGCAAGGAAACAGGCGTTTTCCAGCGTGTCACCTGCCGCGAGGACCGCGGCCAGGACGCCAATAACCGTATCGCCGGCACCGGTCACGTCATAGACTTCCTGCGCCTGCGTCGGCATATGCAGGGGCGCTTTACCCGGCTGCAGCAGTGTCATGCCGTTTTCAGAACGGGTTACCAGCAGCGCTGAGAGAGCATAGTCAGCGATCAGCTGCATTCCCCGGCTGACGATGTCCGCTTCGGTTTTACATTTGCCGGCAACGGCTTCAAATTCAGACAGGTTTGGCGTCAGCAGGGTTGCACCGCGATAGCGCTCAAAGTCGGTGCCCTTCGGGTCGATCAGTACCGGTACGCCCGCTTCGCGGGCCAGCCCGATCATGGTCTGGACGCTGCTCAGGGCACCTTTAGCGTAGTCTGACAGCACCAGCGCGCCAGCCTGTGACAGCGACTGACGCATACGATCGTGGATGGGCTGCGGATCGACCTGATCAAAGCCCTCTTCAAAGTCCAGCCGGATCAGCTGCTGGTTGCGCGACAGCACGCGCAGCTTGGTGATGGTGGGATGCGTTTTTAGCGCCACAAAGTCACAGCTGACGTTAACCTGCTCCAGCGTGCGGCTCAGTACCTGCGCGGCATCATCCTCACCGGTCAGCCCAATCAGACGCGATGCGGCACCCAGCGCGGCAATGTTCATTGCCACGTTGGCCGCGCCGCCCGGACGCTCCTCAATGGTATCCACTTTGACGACCGGCACCGGCGCCTCGGGTGAAATGCGGCTGGTCGGGCCATACCAGTAGCGGTCTAACATCACATCGCCAACAACCAGTACGGTGGCCTTGCCAAACGCGGGCAGTGTTACTTTCATTTCAGAGACTCCAGACTACGCTCAAAATATTGCGCGGATAATACCATATACCCGCCGCAGGGTAAGATGCCGCCGCACGCCTCAACTGTCTGGCTCAACCGTGCCCAGCCAGCGCTGCCAGCTGGCGTTGACAATGCCGCGCTCGCGGGCAAAACGATCCGGTGCCACGTGACCCGGCAGCGCCTGCAGGGCCAGATGATGCAGCGCATCACGCAGCGTGACGTAAGCATGCGTCAGCGCCTGCGCTTCCTGGGCAGGCATAATATCGTGCTCCGCCATCAGAGCAAAAATGCGCACGTTATCTGACCAGCGCGTCAGGGCCGGCCGATCCGCCGCTGACGCTAAGACCAGATACTGGGCAATGAATTCAATATCGGTAATACCGCCTGCATCTGTTTTTATCTCCCAGCGCCCTTTATGTTTGTTGCTCAGGTGCGCACGCATCTTTTCGCGCATTTCACGTACCTCAGCCCGCAGCGGTGCTGTTGCACGGGGCAGGCTGAGAATAGCGTGGCGGATCTGCGTAAAACGCGCCATTAGCGCCGGCTCACCAAAGACAATACGCGCACGCACCAGCGCCTGATGCTCCCAGGTCCAGGCATCATTACGCTGATACTCTTCAAAGGCGTCGAAGGTGCTGACCAGCATGCCTGCTGAGCCAGAAGGACGCAGGCGGGCATCCACCTCATACAAAATACCGGAGGCGGTGCGGGTGCTGAAGAGATGCATGATGCGCTGCGCCAGACGCAGATAAAACTGCCTTCCGTCGATGACGCGTTCACCGTCGGTCTCTGCACTCTCCGGACAATCATGCAGAAACACCAGATCGAGATCGGAGCTGTAGCCAAGCTCCCAGCCCCCCAGCTTGCCATAGCCGACCACGGCAAAGCCGCGCTCATCGTCACGCGTCAGATGTGATGGCCGCCCATAGCGCTGTACCATCATCTGCCAGGCCTGCTGCACCACCGACTCGATCATCGCCTCTGCCAGCCAGGTTAAGTGATCGCTTACTTTCATTACCGGCAGCGTTCCGGCGATATCTGCTGCGGCAATACGCAAGAGCTGCGCCTGTTTGAACTGGCGCACCGCCTCCAGCTGCTGCTCTTCATCCTCTGCCGGAATACGCAGCAGATATTGCCGCAGTTCGTCACGGTAGGCGTCAGTGGCAGTGGGCTGATACAGCGTGGCGGGGTCGAGCAGCTCATCCAGCAGCAGCGGATAGCGCGCCAGCTGGCTGGCAATCATTGGTGAGGCGGCACAGAGACGGATCAGGTGACGCAGCGCGCCGTGATACTCAGTCAGCAGCTCAAGATAGGTGCTGCGCGTCAGCACCCCCAGCAGCAGCGGCGTCAGGCGCTCCAGTACGCTGTCGGCATCCTCACGCGAAGCGATCTCCCCCAGCAGGCGCGGCATCAGCTGGTCGAGCGCCAGCCGGCCACGCGGCCCGATTGTGCGCCGGCTGGCATCCTGCCGGAAGTCATTAAGCACGTAAAAAAAGCGCTGCCGCTGCGTTTCATTCAGCTGCGGCACCACCGGCGTCAGCTCATGCTCCTCCAGCGTGTCCTGCCAGAGTGCCGCAAATTCCGCCAGTTCCGGCTGGTCATCAACGTCCGGGGCATCGTCGCCAATCAGCTCATCAAACACCGCGCGTACGGCGGCCATGTGCGCCGTTAGCTGTGCCGTCAGCGCTTCCCAGTCAGCGCAGTTCATCGCCCACGCCAGACGCTCCCGGTTGAGCGCATCCTGCGGCAGCGTCTGCGTCTGCTCATCATTGATGCTCTGCAGCAGATTCTCCAGCCGGCGTAAAAAAAGGTAGGCGTCATGCAGCTGACTGACCTGCTGCGGACGCAGCAACTCCAGCTTACCGATGGCCTGCAGCACTGGCAGCAGTGAGCGCGACTGAAGTGAGCGCTCACGTCCACCACGAATCAGCTGAAACACCTGCACAATAAATTCGGTTTCGCGGATACCGCCGGCGCCCAGCTTGATATTATCTTTCAGGCCGCGACGGCGCACTTCACGCGCGATCATCCCTTTCATGTTACGCAGCGACTGAATCACGCTGAAATCGATATAGCGGCGATAGACAAACGGCCGCAGCATCTGCTGCAGCGCCTGGCTCCACTCGCCGCGATCGTCGCCCATCAGACGCGCTTTGACCATGGCGTAGCGCTCCCAGTCACGCCCCTGCTCCTGATAGTAATCTTCCAGCGCCGCAAAGCTCATCACCAGCGGGCCGCTATCGCCGAACGGACGCAGTCGCATATCCACGCGGTAAACAAAACCATCGACGCCAGGCTGATCCAGCACTTTTATCAGGCGCTGCCCCATGCGGGTAAAAAACTGTGCGTTGTCCAGCTCGCGTCGCCCGCCGCGCGTGACGCCGCTCTCCGGCCAGGCAAAGATCAGATCGATATCAGAGGAGAAGTTGAGTTCTCCGCCACCCAGCTTGCCCATGCCGAGGATCAGCAGCGGCTGCGGCTCGCCCGCCTCGTTGCAGGGCGTGCCAAAATCGCGACAGCAATCCTGCCACACGCGATCGCGGGCGGCAGCGATCAGGCTTTCTGCCAGTACGCTAAGCTGCGTCAGGCTCTGTTCGGTCGTGGCGTGCTGCAGCGCCTGCATCCAGGCGATACGCACCAGCATATGCCGGCGGAACAGGCGCAGCTCACGCATCAGCGCGGCCTCGCTATCCGCATGCTGCAGCGCCTGCTGCAGCCACAGAGCATAGTGCTGCCATTCATCAGGCTGAGGAGGCTGCTGCTGCAGTTGCTGCCACCATGCTGGCTGCTGCTGCAGGTTATCTGCGATAAAGTCACTGAAGGCCAGCGCGCCAGCCTGTTCAGACGTCAGCGCCGGCAGCGACAGCTGCAGGCGTTCTGCGATGCCGGCCAGCTGCGCCTGCATCAGCGAAGGTAACGGTAACTGCATCCTCTCTCCCTGAATTTTACATAGTGTCGTTAACGCCTGACGCCGCTGCTCAGCCAGAATGGCGGCTGGCGCATGGCCATCGTAGCGAGCTGAATCAGGCCGTGCTGCTGTTTTTCCCGGATGGCGAGCTGCAGCTCCTGCCATCCCGCCATCCACTGGCATACCTCTTCAGCCGGATACGCCGCCGCCAGCAGACAGACAGCCAGCAGCTGCCGCTGCAGACGCGTGGCCTTATCCTGAAACTCGCTGACCAGTTTTACATCCGTAAAGGTTTCCCGCAGATCCGCAGCCACGCGGCTTAGCATGATGTCGCAAAAGCGTTTATAAGAGCCCTGCAGCTTGATCTGGTTTTTGCTGTCGATCCACGGCTGCCACTGCGCTTCTGCCAGCCAGCACGTCAGCGCCATCTGCGCCTCGACTGAGGTGGCAGAGAAACAGAGGGTTTCCGCACTGATAGCATCATCCTGCAGCAGCTCCTCAAGACGGGTCAGCTTCTGGCGCAGCTCGCTGTTAGCCTTACGCGGCACCAGCGCACCAAACAGAGAAAACGCCTGACGCAGCGTTTCCAGCGCCTCCAGCACAGCGTGTCGCGCAGCCGGATTACCGCGCAGCCAGACCTCTTCATGATACTGCCAGTGATCCAGCGCGGCGCTGAGCGCGGCGATCATCCCCTGCTCTACTGTCGCTTTTGGCGTCACTTTCAGCAGCGGCAGCGCCCGAACCGGGCGCAGCGCGTCACCCTGCGCCAGCTGATAGCCACGCGCGGCTTTGCTCAGGCTGCCGGGACGGAGTCCGCCGCCCGCTGCCAGCGTCTGCGCGAGCCTGAGCAGATCGGCAGGCGTGCCCTGTTTAAGCTCCAGCTCAACTTCACACAGCGGTTCGCTAAGCTCGCCGGCCGCCACGCTGCCCTGATCGAAGGCAATTTCAATCGTGCTGTTACCTGCCTCTACCGTCCAGGTTTCGCGCCGGAAATGCGTGCTGAATAGCGGCTGCAGCCGCTGCTGCAGGGTGGCAATATCAGTACCCTGCGGCCAGATCTCTGCCGGCAGCCGGGCGATATCAAGCTGCGGCGCCGTTATATCCACGTTGTACTCCGGGCGCTGATGCAGACCGCCCAGCGTCTGACCCGCCGCCTTAAGCGTCATCTCATAACGCTTGTCCACACCCCGGATGCGCAGCCCCATATCCCAGCGGCGCAGCTGGTTGTCGTCCGTTTCATAATAGATATTCGTCAGCTCGCGGGCGGCTTCATGCTGATGCGGCCAGGCGGCCAGTGTCTCTGCCAGGGTGGCGGCAGCCTGCGGGGTGGCAATGAACTTTAATTCGATTTCAGTGGTCATAATTTTTTATTTACTACGCTGCTGGCACTTATACGGTTAATCTGGCGAGAGTAATGCACCACAAGCACGCTGTCTCGGCTTTCTTGTGCTTTTACGCCCCTTTTCGCGCCGGATTGAGACCAGGATAGTTCTCATTCAGATTTATGCGAGGCAACTCCAGACTGTGCCGGTAAATTTACGCCCATCAAGAAAATACGACATCGAATGAAAAAAATTACACTTGCCGCCCTTTCTTTGCTGGCTTTCAGCGCCATCACCCCCGCTCACGCTGCTGATGAAAAGCGTTATATCTCCGATGAGTTATCAACCTGGGTACGCAGCGGTCCGGGCGATCAGTATCGCCTGGTCGGTAAGCTGAACGCCGGGGAAGAAGTTACCGTACTGCAGACCAACAGCGATGCGCAGTATGCGCAAATCCGCGATGCAGAAGGCAAAACCAACTGGATCCCGCTGTCGCAGCTCAGCGCGACCCCGAGCCTGCGCACCCGTGTGCCGCAGCTGGAGCAGCAGGTTAAAGATCTGACTGATAAGCTGGCTAATATTGACAACAGCTGGAATCAGCGCACGTCAGAAATGCAGAACAAAGTCGCTAACAGCGACGGCACGATTGATGGTCTGAAACAGGAAAACCAGAAGCTCAAAAATGAGCTGATCGTGGCGCAGAAAAAAGTGAGCGCAGCCAACGTACAGCTGGATGACAAACAGCGCACCATCATTATGCAGTGGTTTATGTACGGGGGCGGCGTACTGGGCGTTGGCCTGCTGCTGGGCCTGCTGCTGCCACATATGGTGCCGCGCCGTAAAAAGAAAGATCGCTGGATGAATTAATCTGCCGCACGCCAGCCGTTTGTCCGGGGGGGATCGCCAGATGCCCCCTTTCGCATGCCCGCTTTTCCGCCAAAGTATGCAACAATTACGAAACAGGCGCCTGACGCGCAGTTATCTGAATACCTCTGGAGTTGTTGAGTGAAAACCTTTCTGGTCGGTGGTGCGGTGCGTGATGCCTTACTGCAGCTGCCGGTAAAAGATCGTGACTGGGTGGTGGTTGGCGCCACGCCTGATGAGATGCTGGCGCAGAACTATCAGCAGGTAGGCCGCGATTTTCCGGTCTTTTTACATCCGCACAGCCGTGAAGAGTATGCGCTGGCGCGCACCGAGCGCAAACAGGGCAGCGGCTACACCGGCTTTATCACGCACTTCGCGCCCGACGTCACGCTGGAGCAGGATCTGCAGCGGCGCGATCTGACCATTAACGCCATCGCGCAGGCGGAAGATGGCAGCCTGATCGATCCCTGCCACGGCCAGCGCGATCTTGCCAGTCGCACGCTGCGTCACGTTTCGGCAGCGTTCAGCGAAGATCCGCTGCGCGTGCTGCGCGTGGCGCGGTTTGCCGCCCGCTATGCCCACCTTGGCTTTCGCATTGCCGCTGAAACGCAGGCGCTAATGGCAGAGATGGCTGCCAGCGGCGAACTGGCGCATCTGACGGCAGAGCGCGTCTGGAAAGAGACGGAAAATGCACTGCTGACGCGCAATCCGCAGGTCTATTTCCAGGCACTGCGCGACTGTGGCGCACTGCAGGTGCTCTTTCCGGAGATCGATAATCTGTACGGCATTCCTGCCCCGCCGAAGTGGCACCCTGAGATCGATACCGGTGTGCATACGCTGATGACGCTGACGCTGGCGGCCGCGCTCTCTGATGAGCTCGACGTGCGCTTCGCTACGCTGTTTCACGATGTGGGCAAGGCGCTGACTCCTCCGGAGAAGTGGCCGTCGCATCACGGTCATGGCCCGGCGGGTGTCCCGCTTGTCGCCGCCCTGTGCCAGCGGCTGCGCGTCCCTAATCACGTACGCGATCTGGCGCTAATCGTGACAGAGTTCCATGACATCGTGCACACCATTGAGCGGCAGTCAGCGGCGGCGCTGGTAGCGCTGTTTGATCGCATCGACGCCTGGCGTAAGCCGGAGCGGGTGGAAAAGATGGCGCTGACCAGTGAGGCGGACGCGCGCGGACGCGCCACGCTCGAGAGTATGCCCTATCCGCAGGGTAACTATCTGCGTCAGGCGTTTGCGCTCGCGCAGGCGGTACCGGTGCAGCAGGTGATTGCAGCAGGCTTTAAAGGCGCAGAGGTGCGGGAAGAGCTGGGCAGGCGCCGGATTGCGGCTATTGAAGAGACGCTGATTGGTGCGCGGCCGGCATAACCCGCCGCGCAACCGCTGTTACATAAACACGGCGTAAACCGCTGCTGCAACGATAAAACGATAGATGGCGAACGATACAAACGAGATACGCTTGATCAGCTCAAGGAAGACTTTGATTGCCAGCAGCGCCACGATGAACGCAGTAATAAAGCCCACTGCGAACATCGGGAAATCCTGCATCGTCAGGAAGCCCATGCTTTTGTAGAGGTCCAGCACGGTCGCGCCCATCATCATCGGCACGGCGAGAATGAAAGAGAATTCCGACGCTGCGTAGCGGCTGACGCCCATCAGCATACCGCCCGAAATCGTCGCACCCGAGCGGGAAAAGCCCGGCCACAGCGCCAGACACTGGAAGCAGCCAATCATAAACGCCTGACGATAGGTGATATCATCCACGCCCACCGCTTTTGGCTGTTTTGGCTTCAGGAACTCTGCCGCCAGCAGCAGCACACCGCCCACCACCAGGGCATACATGACGTTGATCGGATTAAACAGCGTTTTAATCTGATCGTGCAGCAGTAAACCGATTACCACCGCCGGGATCATCCCGAGCAGAATGTGGATCAGCGTCAGCTTACCGGTACCGGTACCTTCATGACGCTCCTGACCAAAATGGATACCGATCAGGCCAAACAGACGTCGCCAGAACATTACGACCACTGCCAGAATTGATCCGAGCTGGATCACCACTTCAAACGTCTCTGCTTTATCGCCCTCAAATCCCAGCAGGTGCCCGACAATAATCATATGGCCCGTGGATGAGACCGGCAGAAACTCGGTCAGCCCCTCAACGACCCCGAGGATCGCAGCGACCCATAGCTGATGCATATCTGCCATCAAAATTTTCCCCTATCCGTTTTAAACAGTAAAAAGGCGGTCGCAAACTGCTACCGCCTGAAATTATGCCGGCGTTGATCTGAAGAAAACCTTAGGGTTTTCTGCCACTTCGTTTCGCTTAACGCAACGGCCTCAGCTAAGACACACCATAATTTGATTTGGTTTCATTGTGATGGCAATCACAGGGGGTTTATTTAGGAATTGTCCCGCGCTCAATACGCACGCCAACGCTCGCCGCCTGGGCTACTGCACCCGGCTTACCTACCCGGATACGCACGCCGGGCGTTTTGAAACGATTCATCAACAGATCGCAGATTTCTTCTGCGACGCGCTCGACCAGCGCAAACCGGTTTCCCTGCAGATGCGAGAGGATGGCGTCGGTGACATCGGCATAACTCAGACAGTCGCTGACATCGTCGCTGGCCGCGGCACGCCGGTTGTCCCAGGCCATTTCGACATCGAGCACCAGCTTCTGCTGCATGCCCTGTTCCCAGTCGTATACGCCAATGGTGGTGAACACGGTGAGTTGTTCTATAAATACGATATCCATGATGTCACTCTCTGTTTTTGGCCAGGCCGGATACCACTTCCGGCGGATTATGCGTATTATCCACGCTTACCGGCAACAAAACGACCCAAAAGGAACGGTACGACGCTATGAGTGCTATCGCGCTTGGTATGATTATTTTCGCGTATCTTTGCGGCTCGATTTCCAGTGCGATACTGGTCTGTAAACTCGCAGGCTTGCCCGATCCGCGTATCTCAGGCTCCGGTAACCCTGGCGCCACAAACGTCCTGCGCATCGGCGGCAAAGCGTCAGCAGCAGCGGTACTGATATTTGATGTGGCCAAAGGAATGGTTCCGGTCTGGATCGCCTGGATGCTGCACGTGACGCCTATGTATCTTGGCCTGACCGCGATAGCTGCCTGCCTGGGTCATATCTATCCGGTCTTTTTCCGCTTTCGCGGTGGCAAAGGCGTGGCGACGGCGTTTGGCGCGATTGCGCCGATTGGCTGGGATCTTACCGGCCTGATGACCGGGACGTGGCTGCTGACCGTGCTGCTGAGCGGCTACTCCTCGCTGGGTGCCATTGTCAGCGCGCTGATCGCCCCGTTCTACGTCTGGTGGTTCAAGCCGCAGTTTACGTTTCCGGTTTCCATGCTCTCCTGCCTGATCCTGCTGCGGCATCATGACAATATTCAGCGGCTCTGGCGCGGACAGGAAAATCGCGTCTGGAAACGGAAAAAAAAGAAAGAATAAAAAAAACCGGCTGCGCGCCGGTTTTTTGTTTTCAGATAGCGGGCAGTTCCGCCAGCGGCCAGCGCGGACGGACGCTGACGCCGAGCTCACCCCGTGTGCCGCCCTTCAGACGCACCATGCCGGCATAGGCGATCATCGCGCCGTTATCGGTGCAGAACTCAGGCCTGGCATAAAACACCTCGCCGCCGCGTGCGCTCATCATCTCTGCCATTCGCGCGCGCAGCGTGCGGTTGGCGCTGACGCCACCGGCGATCACCAGCCGCGTAAAGCCGGTTTGCTCCAGCGCGCGTTTGCACTTGATCATCAGCGTATCCACGACCGCATCTTCAAATGCGCGGGCGATATCTGCCCGCGCCTGTTCGTCGCCGTCATGCTCGCGAATAGTATTTGCCGCAAAGGTTTTCAGCCCTGAAAAGCTGAAATCGAGGCCCGGGCGATCGGTCATCGGACGCGGGAAGCGGAAGCGGTTCGCAACACCCTGCTGCGCCATGCGCGACAGCATGGGGCCGCCCGGATAGTCCAGACCCAGCAGCTTGGCCGTTTTATCAAACGCCTCACCCGCCGCATCGTCGATTGACTCGCCCAGCAGCGTATATTCGCCGATACCGGTGACGCTGATAAGCTGCGTATGTCCGCCGGAGACCAGCAGCGCGACAAACGGGAACGCCGGCGGATTCTCCTCCAGCATCGGAGCCAGCAGATGGCCTTCCATATGATGTACCGGGACTGCCGGCACATTCCAGGCGAACGCCAGCGCGCGGCCAATCGTGGCGCCGACCAGCAGTGCACCCACCAGACCCGGACCGGCGGTATAGGCGACCGCATCGATATCGCTGGCCTGCAGGTTTGCCTCTTTCAGCGCGGCCTGTATCAGCGGCACCGTTTTACGTACATGGTCGCGCGATGCCAGTTCCGGCACAACGCCGCCGTAGTCAGCATGTAGCTTCACCTGGCTATACAGCTGATTCGCCAGCAGACCGGACACATCGTCATAAATCGCGATGCCGGTTTCATCGCAGGACGTTTCAATACCCAGAACTCGCATAGCTTTATTACCCTCTTCTTGCGGCGCGCAGTGTAGCACAGGCAAATCTGCCGCCGGACTACTTTGACGGGAAAAAGTGTTTTTCTGCCGCATAAAGAGTGCGCTATACTCCACGGCCTGAAAAAACCGGCAGCCGCACAGGCAAACGCTCCTGTTGGTTCTAAATTGTCCATGGTGCTTTACAAGCTGGCCCCGGCTGGAGTAAAATGCTGCACCATTTTGAGATGTGCTGACGCCGCAGTCAGCAGCAAAAACCGAATTTTATCGAGGTGAGAGTTACATGCCGGTAATTAAAGTACGTGAAAACGAGCCATTCGACGTAGCACTGCGTCGCTTCAAGCGTTCCTGCGAGAAAGCAGGCGTTCTGGCTGAAGTTCGTCGTCGTGAGTTTTATGAAAAACCAACGACCGAGCGTAAGCGCGCTAAAGCGTCAGCAGTTAAGCGTCACGCCAAGAAACTGGCTCGCGAAAACGCACGCCGCACTCGTCTGTACTAATTTCTTTCGGAAGTTCGCTTCCGCCGCGTGTTAAACGCAGACAGAGTCAAGTAAGAGGCCGTGCTTTCCGAAAGGAAGCGCGGCTTGTTGCCGTTTAAGAGCTGAAAAAAATCGGGGCTTATGGCTGGACGAATTCCACGCGTTTTTATCAATGATTTACTTGCCCGCACGGATATCGTGGATCTTATCGATGCCCGCGTTAAGCTGAAAAAGCAGGGTAAGAACTATCACGCGTGCTGTCCATTCCATAACGAAAAAACCCCCTCTTTTACCGTCAGCGGTGAAAAGCAGTTTTACTACTGCTTTGGCTGTGGTGCCAAAGGCAACGCTATCGATTTCCTGATGAATCACGATCGTCTGGAATTTGTGGAAAGCGTTGAGGAACTTGCCACCCAGCACGGCCTTGAAGTGCCGTACGAAACAGGCAGCGGCCCCAGCCCGATTGAGCGTCATCAGCGTCAGAGTCTTTACCAGCTGCTGGAGAAACTGGATGGTTTCTATCAGCAAAGCTTCCGCAGTCCGGGAGCAGAGGCGGCCCAGCGCTATTTAGGCTCGCGCGGGCTCAGCCAGCAGGTGATCGATCACTTTGCGATTGGCTATGCGCCCGCCGGCTGGGATAACGTGCTGAAGCGTTTCGGAGAGCAGCAGGAAGACCGCGAGTCGCTGATGGAAGCGGGCATGCTGGTCACCAATGATAAAGGCCGCAGCTACGATCGCTTCCGCGATCGCGTCATGTTCCCGATCCGCGATAAGCGTGGTCGCGTGATTGGCTTTGGCGGACGCGTGCTGGGTAACGATACGCCTAAGTATCTGAACTCGCCGGAAACACCGATTTTCCATAAAGGCCGCCAGCTCTATGGCCTGTATGAAGCACAAAAAAACCATCCTCAGCCGGCGCGCCTGCTGGTGGTGGAGGGCTATATGGATGTGGTCGCCCTGGCACAGTTCGGCATCGATTATGCCGTGGCGTCGCTGGGAACCTCCACCACAGCTGAACATATTCAGCTGCTGTTCCGCTCGACTGACACGGTTATCTGCTGTTATGACGGCGACCGGGCCGGTCGCGAAGCCGCCTGGCGCGCGCTGGAAACCGCCCTGCCCTACATGAATGACGGGCGTCAGCTACGCTTTATGTTTCTGCCTGATGGCGAAGATCCCGATACGCTGGTGCGCAAAGAGGGAAAAGAAGCGTTTGAAGCACGCATGGAGCAGGCGATGCCGCTCTCGGTGTTTCTGTTCGACAGCCTGATGCCACAGGTGGATTTGAGCACCCGCGATGGTCGTACCAAGCTGGCGACGCTCGCTCTGCCGCTGATTAGTCAGATCCCGGGCGAAACGCTGCGGATCTATATGCGCCAGACGCTGGGTAATAAACTCGGCATTCTGGACGATAACCAGTTAGACAAGCTGATGCCAAAGGCGGCAGAAAACGCGACGCCGCCCGTCGCGCCGCCGCTGAAGCGCACCACGATGCGCGTACTGATTGCGCTGCTGGTGCAGAATCCGCAGTTTGCAGCGATTGTGCCCACGCTTGACGGGCTGGCGCAGTCAAAACTTGCCGGCCTGTCGCTGTTTGTTGACCTGGTCAGCCGCTGCACAGAGAATCCTGGCCTGACGACCGGACAGCTACTAGAGTTATATCGCGGGACAAATTTTAGCCAGCCCCTTGAAACACTGGCCACCTGGAACCACATGATAGTGGATGAGGAAGCCGAAGCGGTGTTTCAGGACTCGCTGGCAAGCATATATGATGCTGCGCTGGAGCAGCGCCTGGAAGCGCTGATTGCGCGTGAGCGCACCGAAGGGCTCAGTGCCGCTGAGCGGCGCGAATTCTGGGCATTAAGCCAGGCATTAGCGAAAAAATAAGATTCAGCCAGGCCAGAATGGCGGAGTATTCCCCGTTCTGGCCTGCGGCTTTCGGTTTACACGCCATATAAGCGGAACCGGAGCACAACGATTTCAGACCGAATATCAAGCGGCTTAAGTGCCGAACTAAAAGGGGCTGCAGCCCTGGCCGCGTTGAAGGCAGCGGCAAAAACATAATGCCTTCACTGTTATAGTTGGCTCGCTGCCGACCGACACCAATCTAATTAACAGAAGTGTGGATACCGTCTTATGGAGCAAAACCCGCAGTCACAGCTTAAGCTGCTTGTCACCCGTGGTAAGGAGCAGGGCTATCTGACCTATGCTGAGGTCAATGACCATCTGCCGGAAGATATCGTCGACTCCGATCAGATCGAAGACATCATCCAGATGATCAACGATATGGGTATCCAGGTGGTGGAAGAAGCCCCTGATGCCGATGATCTGATGCTGAATGAGAACAGCTCCGATACAGATGAAGATGCTGCAGAAGCGGCCGCGCAGGTCTTATCCAGCGTTGAATCTGAAATCGGGCGCACAACCGATCCGGTGCGCATGTATATGCGTGAAATGGGTACCGTAGAGCTGCTGACGCGCGAAGGCGAAATCGACATCGCCAAGCGTATCGAAGACGGTATCAACCAGGTGCAGTGCTCTGTTGCCGAATATCCGGAAGCTATTACCTACCTGCTCGATCAGTACGATCGTGTGGAAGCGGGCGAATCGCGCCTGTCCGATCTCATCACCGGCTTTGTCGATCCTAACGCTGAAGAAGATCTCGCCCCCACTGCCACCCACGTTGGTTCTGAGCTGTCTGAAGAAGATCGCAATGACGACGAAGAGGAAGATGAAGAGAGCGACGACGACGACAGCAGCGATGACGACAACTCTATCGATCCGGAACTGGCGCGCGAGAAGTTCCTTGAGCTGCGCACCCAGTATGAAGCAGCCCGCACCGTTATTAAGGCGAAAGGCCGCAGCCACGCTGATGCCGTTGCCGAAATCAACAACCTTTCTGAAGTCTTCAAGCAGTTCCGCCTGGTGCCGAAGCAGTTCGACTACCTGGTAAACAACATGCGTGAAATGATGGAGCGCGTGCGTACGCAAGAGCGCCTGATCATGAAGCTGTGCGTTGAACTGTGCAAAATGCCGAAGAAGAACTTTATTACGCTGTTCACCGGTAATGAAACCAGTGAGAGCTGGTTTAAAGCAGCCCTGGCGATGAACAAGCCGTGGTCTGAAAAGCTGAAAGATGTTGAAGAAGATGTCATGCGCTCGCTGCAGAAGCTGCTGCAGATTGAGGAAGAGACCGGCCTGACCATCGAACAGGTTAAAGACATCAACCGTCGCATGTCGATCGGCGAAGCGAAAGCGCGCCGCGCGAAGAAAGAGATGGTTGAAGCTAACCTGCGTCTGGTTATCTCTATCGCGAAAAAATATACCAACCGCGGCCTGCAGTTCCTTGACCTGATTCAGGAAGGCAACATCGGCCTGATGAAAGCGGTTGATAAGTTTGAATATCGCCGTGGCTATAAGTTTTCAACCTACGCCACCTGGTGGATCCGTCAGGCGATCACCCGCTCTATCGCCGATCAGGCGCGTACCATCCGTATTCCGGTGCATATGATTGAGACCATCAACAAGCTCAACCGTATCTCGCGCCAGATGCTGCAGGAGATGGGCCGCGAGCCGACGCCGGAAGAGCTGGCTGAGCGTATGCTGATGCCGGAAGATAAGATCCGCAAGGTGCTGAAGATCGCCAAAGAGCCTATCTCTATGGAGACGCCGATTGGTGATGACGAAGATTCGCATCTGGGCGATTTCATCGAAGATACCACGCTGGAGCTGCCGCTGGACTCTGCTACCTCTGAGAGCCTGCGTTCTGCGACCCACGACGTGCTGGCGGGCCTGACCGCGCGCGAGGCGAAAGTCCTGCGTATGCGTTTTGGTATCGATATGAACACCGACCACACGCTGGAAGAAGTGGGCAAGCAGTTTGACGTAACGCGTGAGCGTATTCGTCAGATTGAAGCCAAAGCGCTGCGCAAACTGCGTCACCCGAGCCGCTCGGAAGTGCTGCGCAGCTTCCTCGACGATTAATCGTCTGCAGGAAAACAAAAACCCCGGCACGCCGGGGTTTTTTATTGCCCGCGCTCCGGCAGACCCAGCGCATCCGCCAGCTGGCGATACGCTGCCACCATCTCCTCCAGTGAAGCGCGGTTAAGGCCACTGGGATTTGGCAGCACCCAGATGCGCGTCTCCATCAGCGGCTGCGGCTGCTCGCCCCACTCCACTTTACGCTGCCGGAACGCACGCTGATACGCATCCTTGCCCAGCACCGCCAGCGCCCGCGGCTGATACCGTAAAATTTTATCCTGCAGCCGCAGCCCGCCGTCGCGCAGCTCATCGCCGCTCAGCTCGCTCGCCTGCGTGGTGGGACGCTCAACCAGCGCGGTGATGCCGCAGCCGGTCTCCAGCAGCCGCCGCTCCTGCTCCGGCTTCAGCAGCTCGCGCGTAAAGCCAGCCAGATAGATCACTTTCCAGAAGCGGTTGCCGGGATGCGCAAAATGGTAACCGGTATGCGCAGATGACTTGCCGGGATTGATGCCGCAGAACAGCACCTGCAGATCGTGCGAGAGAATATCGCGAATGTCGTGGTCGGGTTGCATACGCCTCTGAATACCTGGTAAACGTGCTTAAAGCGTAGGTTATTCAGCGGGATGGGGAAAGCATGGCGATTGCGATAAGTGAAAACCCTGCGCCAGCCGCCCAACGAGTTAACGATTTCTTTTACCGCCTGTGCAGTAAAAAAACGCTCAAACTGCTGTGGCAATCACTCCTGTCACAGCAGCACGCTGATTTTTTCATTAATATCAATCACTCACCATTGTGCTAATTTTCATCAACCGATCGGTGAACGCTGGATCGCCTTTGCCAGATACTTTATAATCCCCGCACTACTGGCCCCTTAGCTCAGTGGTTAGAGCAGGCGACTCATAATCGCTTGGTCGCTGGTTCAAACCCAGCAGGGGCCACCAAATTTAATGATGAAAATCATACGTTTAAGCCACCTTTCAGGGTGGCTTTTTTGTTTCCTGATTTTAGAGTGGCGGCAAAATGGCGATGGCAGGAGTCAATGCCATATCAGAACTTTCCCACTTAATGCGAGAAAAGACGATCCAGCGATTGAATTACTGTTGTGAAAATCTTTATGGCATGCTGTAAAGATTGTTCTCACCCAGGCTCTCTGTACCAGTCAGATTTATCACATCACCCGGAGAAGCACCGGACGAAATCGATAAAATAACGATGAACGCAGCGCTCACTGCCAGTGCAGCATGCCGGGGTAGATCAGTCGGGATCGCTGTCATTCACTCGCTGATAATAAGCAGATCGTCGGTTTTATTTAAGAGCCGCTCTCCTGTGCAGCTGAGCCTCTCAATGCGGCTGCCCTGCGAAGGCGAATCATGTCGTATCGCGCCTGCAGTTCACTGATTGCCCGTTTAAACTGCGCCTCCCCGGCCGGAGAGGCAGAATCTTCATAGCGGCGCAGCCACTCTTCAGCGGGGATATGCAGGCTGAATGCCTGTTGTGTGGAAAATATTGCTGACTTCAGCTCGCTGACGGTCAGGTAACGCCCCCGTTTCTCATCAAGCGCATTCAGCTTTTCACTGAGCAGGCTGAGTTTTTCCATCCCCTGCTGCCAGGCACCTGCCGCTTCCGGCGAGGCTGTCATCGCCTCTCTCCTGGCGAGCGCGTCCATCAGCAGCCGGCGCGTTAACTCTTCAGCCGGCCAGATCGAGCCGGCCAGCAGCGCAACGTCGGCGCCGTAGCTTCCTGTCCTGCCAATCCCGGCGGCATCAAGCCGTTCAGACTGTGTTTTGATGGTGTTGATCCACTCTGCTGCGTTGATACGCCGATCCTGCCGGATGCCTGCCCGCTGCTCTTCCGTCAGCGAATGAGGAAGCGCGGGTACGGCAGCAGAGAGCATACGCGTATTTTCACCGGGCTGGCGGGCATAAAGCCAGCCGCCTGTGCCTGTTGCAACAACCACCAGCATAGCGGCCATGCCGGCGATAAAAGGCCTGATATAACGCCCTGATGATGTCTGTTCAGGCTCTGATTCGGGATGAATGATAAAGGTCGGAGGCATTGCCGTTGCCGGATCCGGGCCGGAAAGCGGCTCGCGCGGGCGGCTTCTGCGTGCGGTCGCCATGTCGCTTTGGCCCGGTGACGTCTCCGCGTTTTCGGCTGCTGTTCTGACTTTATCGCACAGCTGGCGGATACCGCTCGCGGCGTTGAGGCCCGCCTGCGCCAGATGCTGCTCAATCAGATCCAGATATGTGGCGCACGCCTTCAGCGCGATCTGCGTATCAGGCTTCTCCGCCGGCCAGGTGCGTAACAGAAACTGCAGACGCTGAAAGTGCATTCTCAGGATCGCTATCCGGTCTGCAGGCTGGTGGGGCCAGAGCGTCTGCCAGCGTGAGCACATCAGTGCCTCCGTGACCCTGAGCCCCTCCTGCAGCCCCTTAGCGCCGTCAAGATGGGAGAGCGCCAGCGTAAACCAGCAAACAGACTGCAGATCTGCTCCAGCCTGTCCGAAAAGCCGGGTGCAGCTCTCCATCACCTGCAGCCAGTTAATATCGGGCCGGGCGGGATGGCTGAGCTTCCTGATTTCGTTTTGCAGACAAATAAATTCGGGATGCAGGCGAGGGTCTCCGCCGGTCATCAGCACGTGCGGTTTCTGAGATGAAAAGGTCATAGTTATCCGCAGACCTGCCGGAAGCAGGTCCGTTATCAGAGTGTTAGCGGGAAGGTAAAGGCGAAGCGCCAGGCCGGCGATCTTATCTGGCTGGTGGCTATGGCTTAACGCATCACGTTCTGCTGGCGCAGATGCCGCAGCAGCACCTTTCCTCCCGGCATAAAGTCAGTGCCATAGCGCACCATACCTACGACGTCCAGCCCGGCATCAATGGCATAACGCAGCTCACCGGGCTGCGTCTGTTCCAGCATCACCACATCAACCTGTTTCAGCCGGGGCTCATACTTCAGTAATACGTCAGAAAGAATATGTACCAGCTGATGTGCGGTGCCGGGCAGCCCCTGCAGGATGAGCGTCATATCCGGCAGCCCATAATCGGGCAGATGAGCCAGGGCGCCGGCGCGGGTGTTCAGAATGCGCTGCAGGTTATCCAGCACCGACAAAATCACCTGTTCCCGTTCGCTCACCGCATCCAGATCCAGGCCGCCGCTGAAATTGCCGTAAAGCATGTCGTAAAGTGAAGGCTGCATCAGAGTCTTTCCCCTTTTTCCGCTACCAGCGTCAGTGTGCCGTCACCCAGCTCAATTACCCTGGCTTTGTCCGGGTGGAGGTCTGCGCGGGTCAGCAGTATTCGCCACGTCTCATCCTGAGTATCTGGCGACAGAAACAGCCCGGCCACCGCCACAAACGCTGTTCGCTCCTCCATGGGTACATCAATACTGACCGATTCGCCGGGACGCACCCGGATAGCCTTTTGCGCCAGCAGATCCGCTTTCAGAACCTGACTGTCAGCCGCTAACAGTGAAGGGTAGTCGGAGGCGTCAAAGGCCTGACGGTCGCTGAGTTGCCAGATGCGCACCACGGTTGAGAGCGCAGCGCCCTGCGCGTTGCGGTTGGCGCCTTCGCGGGCGCGGAAGTCGAGGTGCAGGGTGCGTATTTGTTTGTAAAAAAGAGATTTTGTGACGGACGCGGTGCCTTCGGATACTTTCTGCGTCAGGCCGCAGCCGCTGGCACTCAGCGCCAGCATCAGAGGAATAACTATTTTACCAGCGGTAGTCGCCCTGTTCATCTGTTTTAGTCCCTGAAGGTTGTTCCCGGACACGCTGATAACGCCCGAGCGGTATAGTGAGTAAATCGGGTTTATGCGAGGCGTTAAGGTTCCGCTGAGGCAGCACCGCGGTGCGGCCCAGCTGCTGTGCCGCTTCCCTCCGGCAGCTCAGCTGCGCATCCGGCAGCAGGGCGCGGTCAACGCACAGCTCCAGCCGTGCATCCAGCTTTGCTCCCAGATAGACGTGGAGCAGCGCCATCAGATCGCCGTGTAACTGTCCGCCAGGCAGCCAGCCGCGCATCTCCTCCGGATTATCGGTAAGCAATCGCAGTAATACCTGTCCGTTAACGTCGGTGGCATGCGTTCCCATGACCGGACGACGCATCAGGCTGACCGGCTGTTGCGTGCTCAGACGTAAACGGCAGGACTGGGGAATACGACGCGGATCCCACGGCACTATCTGCGCGCGCGTATCCGGTGCCAGCAGCGCCACCAGCGAGGAGAGACCCTCTGCGGTCCGGCCAGGCAACATCATGACCGGCAGCAGCGCCAGAAAGCGCGAAACCGGCGTGGCGATGTTTTGCGCGCAGCCGTCTATTCCCAGGCCAGCCAGCCCCAGCAGGTACTGAGAGGTTTCATCGGTGCCGCCGGCGGCGAACGTGGCCGGATAGGTGTATTTGCGCCAGATACGATAAAACTGCGTAGTCAGCCGGTGACTGAAGATATCCAGGAAATCCTGCAGCGCCTCATGCCCTTCACGCTGCCGGGCGATATCGTCGAGATAGTGCGTCGGCAGCGGAGATGCCGTGCCATACAGCCCCATAAAATTGATGCGTACGGTTGGAGGAAGGTACGGATACCCGGCGGTTTCAGCCGCGCGAATTTCGCCAGCCGGAAATCCCATGCCCGGGTGCGGCCTGAACCGTACCGGCTCGTGTCGCACCTGCCAGACGCTGCCCGGAACCGGCGCTTCAGGATCGCACCTCTCCAGCAGCTGACAAAAACGGTAAAAATTCATACGGGGCAGCTGGTCGCCCAGCCGTGCTATCAGCCGGGCAGACGCTAACTGTGATTCTCTTTCCATCGGATACATTTTCCTTCAGGCCGGACTATCAGCGAAAGCTGAATAAACTGATTCATGTCCGCATACAGCGACAGGAAACGGTTAAGCATTTCACCAAACAGATGGATATCGCCATCACCGGTAAAACCGCTGCTGTCGAGCGTTACTTCAACATCGAGACCGCGCAGCAGATAACCCGACTCAAACCGCTGCAGACGATGCTGCTGCACGTCAAGGATCGCCTCCAGCCTGCGGTTACCGCGTTCATCATCCTGCCAGTTATAGAGCGCCAGCGTGCCGCGCAGCACCTCCGCGCTGTTCATCATGTTGATAAAGCCAGAGCCGAGATGGCTGAGCACCCGCCAGTGAAAGCGGTCCTCAGCGGGTGGATAAGCAGGCAGCGTCGGGCGGGTGAGATTGCGCACCGTCACCGGCGTCTGCAGCACCTGTTCGCAGCGATCCAGCAGCGTGCTCTGCAGTGCGCGACGCGGAAGCTGGCCGTTGGTACCGGTAATGCGCAGCGAGAGCGTGTCGCGGGAAAGCAGATCGTCTTTCTCCCACTGCTGACCGCCGAGGATCAGCCAGGTGTCATGCAGGCCGGTGACGCCCCGGCGCACGCGGGTATGAAAGTAACGTTCCGGAGCAAGACGACGCATCATGCCGCCCCGGTGCCGGAAGCTGGTGAACGGAACATACTCAGCCGCACCGGTCAGTCCTGAACCGCTGACCGTATCCACCGAGTAAATTTCCGTGTGCCCATCCTGCAGGCGCTTTGCGCGCAGCAGATACTCGCTCTCCAGTCCGTTCACAATCAGCGGATCGGCTTCCAGTGCAAACAGGTTAATCACCGGCACGCAGTGCAGGCGCAGAGAGCTCTCTTTCACCGGTAGATCACTCTGCCACGGCTCGCTGAATACCACCTCGATATCGACGTATGCCAGCCCGGGCGGAAGCGCGAGCGTCTCCAGCCCATTCAGATTCACAAAACGGAATTTCTCAGGAAAGGTGAAGTATTCCAGCAGCAGCTGATAGCCGCTGAAAGCGCTCTCCCCCTTTGGCCAGAGCCGGTCATCCTCGTCAAATCCGCCGGGGCTGAACCAGCCGTCAAAGGCGCTGCGCTCCGGCTGCCCCGCCACGCGAATGTACAGCGCCGCCTGGCAGCGGGTCAGCCTCTGATGCAGTGCCGTCGCCACGGGCAGATCTTCTCCCAGCCACAGGCTCAGCTGGCGCAGGTCACACTGGCTCCAGTCCGCCTGCCCGCTGCTGGTCAGGCGCAGGCGCAGCACAGAGCGCCCATCCGGCTCAGTGCCCATAGCAACCCTGGTGACCGCCAGCGGGTTAAGCGTGACCCGCTTCGTGGTGCGATAGCGACACACGGTATTTTTAGGCCCCACGGGACGGGAAAAGATCTCCAGTCCTGCAGGCGCCGTCTCTGCCATCTTCATTTTCGGCAGGTCCGGCGTCAGCGCCACTACTGCGAGCGATGGAATGGTGCGCAGATAGTGCGGCCAGAGCATGCTGACCAGGCCTTCGGTCAGCTCCGGCAGGTCATCATCGATCTTCTGACGCAACCGTCCTACCGAAAAGGCAAACCCCTCCAGCAGGCGCTCCACAAAGGGATCCGGCGTGCCGGCACGATCCAGGTTGAGCATGGCGGCGCGGTCAGGGTGAGTTTCGGCAAACTCTTTTGCGGCGTCGCGCAGATAGCGCATTTCAATATCGTAATAGCGCAGCGTTAAGTCTTTCATATCCTGACGAGCCTCTCTTATTTGAACGCACCCATACCAGTCATAAACCGGAGAAACGTCAGCGATATCGGGAAGGAAATAATGTCCGCTGCAGCCGCAACCGGGGTAAGAACCACATTAGTCAGAATATTACCGGCATGAATATTGATGACCTGTTTATCGGTCCACAATTCAATTTCGTACTGACTGGCAGTTTTACTCAGCTGAGCGCCTTTTAAATTGACGAGCTCTGCGTGATTGATGACGCCTTTTATTTCTTCCCTGCTGACAAACGTATTATCAAAATAATGAAAGCCTGTCGGCTGCATATTCTGTATTTCTGTTAATGTCATCATTCCTTTGAACCATTTATATTTAAATTAAAGAAAGAGGTCAGACCGCATTAAGAAAAGAGTACTGACGCTCGCGCCGCATCGATAGTCACCAGCCCGGCCAGCAGCTGTTCCATGTCAGACTGCAGGCGGGCTTTATCTTTTTCACTCCGGCCTGCGCGGGCACGCAGTAACTTCAGCCGGCGGGACTTGACTTCAAATAACAGCGCTGGCTCCCACTCCGCCAGCGTCATACTCTCTGCGCCAGCATCGAGCGCGCCCAGCAGCTGCAGTGCCAGTTCCTGCCGACCAGACTGCTCAGCAATCCGTGCCATCAGCAGGCGAAGGAGCCACTGCTGGCGCGGAGAGTGGATACCGGGCCGCTGCTGCAGCCAGGTCAGCGCAGCGGCAATGCCCTCTCTGTCTGCCAGCTCAGTCGCCTCGCTCTCCAGCAACAGCACCTCATCTTCCGGCATGCTCGCCGCAGCGGCGGGATCGGGTCCGAACGCACTCTCCGTTATCATGACCTGCTGCCGGATCCAGCCCAGCGTCACCTCATCCGCAAACGGCATGCCGTCGCTGAAGGCCAGCGTTTCCAGGCCGCGCAGGCGGGAGAGCAGCCCTTTCAGATCGTCCTGAACAATAGCGGCAAATTCCGCATGCCCCAGTCTCAGCTGCGCCTGGTGCTGATACCACTGCAGATCAAGCCAGAAGTGGTTTGTTCCCCGACTGAACAGACTGTCCGCCTGCTCAGCCAGCTCGGCCCAGCTCTGCTGGAGCCAGAGGCGTTTAAGCAGCGCGCGCTGGTCAGATTTTGGTGGCGTCACACAACTGTTGCCGTTACCTGACAGCAGCGGCAGCTGACTGAGCGTGTCATGGCGGAGGGTTTTCATCAGCCGGTGTGCGGCCAGCGCGCCATTTGGCTGCTCGCGCAGATAAGCTGCCAGCGTTCGCGCCTGTTCCATCAGCTCCCGCCCGGAGCTGATGGCAGCCAGCGCTGGCGCAGCTGAGGCTGAAGACGCGTCTGCTTGCAGGCTGTCTGCTGCCGTCAGCGGCACTATCGCATCAGGACCGCCGGCGTTAAGCAGCCGGGACTCCAGCGCGCTGTAAAGCGCTGCGCAATGAATGCCGCCCTGTGCCCGGCAGATGTCATCAATAGCCAGCAGCGCCGCCACGGTGCGCTGCGCCGTCGCGGTCGTCACCTCCGGATAGAGCGTCAGCGTATCCAGCACGCGCGCGCCGGATATAAAATTCAGCGCCGCCTCGCGACTGCGCGTCCGCTGCGGATGCAGGTTGTCACCAAAGCGCTGCAGCAGGCCCGCCAGTAAGGCAAGTCCCTCAGCAAACCCCGCTTCGCCATCCTGCTGCAGGCGGGCCACGCAGTACCAGACCGCTACGCGGATATCTTTCGCTTCCGAAGTCAGTATCTGCTCCGCCAGCGAACAGATCAGTGCCATATCCGTGCCGGACAGGCGGTTCATCTCCTCCTGCATCCGCTGAAACGTATCAGTATAGGTCGGGTCTTCACCGGCAGGATGGCTGGTGCTTACAGGCTGCAGCCAGTGCTCCCATAAGAGAATATGCTCAGCAGCCTGCGCGCGGAGCGGTTCCGCATCCATGCCGCAGGCGCTAATCAGAGATTGCAGGGGCATCACTCCTCCTCAATGAATTCAGCGTTACCAGGCGGGTTCTGGGTGCTGCCGGTGAGAAAAATATCGGACGGAAGCGTAAAGTTGCGCAGCTTCAGCAGCGCCAGCGGCCCCTCGCCGGCTTCGGTACGCAGGGTGTAGTTTAACGGCCGCCCGTCGGGGGCATGCCAGGTGAGCTGCCAGCTGCTGCCCGATCCTGGTCTGGCGCTGACGTGCGCCTTTTCCAGCAGGCGGATCAACCCCCAGCTGCCCGGCATCTCACCGTACAGACGAGTGCCTGCTTTGGTGCTGATCCAGCTCAGCGACGCGCCTGGCGCGTCGGTGTCAGCAGGCCAGATAAAGCGCCGCCAGACCGGCTGCTGATTCATGTAGGTCAGCTTCTGGCTGTCGATTATCAGGTCAGTCTGCATTACGTCTGCTGCCGTTCCCGGACGCAGCTCAAAATGCAGGCCGGCATGACCGCTGGCAAATACCACGTCAGCAATCTGACTGAGCTGATTCAGCGCCTGCAGAAAAGCGGGATTAAACGTCAGACCGCGGGCGTTAATGCGGTCCGGTACCCAGCGGGTCCCTTCGCGATGGAGTACGCCACTCAGGCGAGCGTGCAGAAAGCGGGTAAGGCGCCCGGTGTCCGCATTGAGATATTTCGCCAGCAGCGGCAGTGATACCTCGCTGCTGACATTTCTGAACGGGTAGCGGCCACCGAATGCGCGGTTCCATTCATTCACTACGGCCTGCTGCCACTGTGCGTTGAAGCTGCCTGCAGCCGGCATCAGCACCTGCTGCCACGCCTGTTCTATCGGGCGCACAAACACCGTCTGCCCGAAACCGCTCCACTCCTGCCCCAGTCCGGCGGCGACCAGGCTGCCGTAGTCGCGTGTCTCAGTCAGATCAACGCTCTTTCCCTGAAATACCGTCCGGGCCAGCGCCTGCGTCATCGCCTGTGGATCTGCCGCGCTGGTGACCTGCTGCAGGCGCAGGCGCACCTGCGTTACGCGCGTCAGGAAAGTGCGCAGATTCATCGTGCTGCTGCTCTGATTGTCGGTCAGCGCCAGCAGCGGCCCGAACGTGGCATCAAGCGGCCCCTGCGGGCCGCTGCGCTGATCAATCACCGGGCGCTTCTCCCGGCTAAAGAGGTTTTGTGCAGATTTCACCAGCGAGTCGCTCATCGCGCCGCCGCTCTGTGCGGTACGCCCCTGCACATTGAGCGTGTTCATTAACGCCACCAGCGGCGACTGCCTGACGTCCGCTATCAGCGTGAGCTGGTCAATCGCATCGGAGAGCGTCGGCGCGGGCTGCAGGCGCAGACTATTAAGGAAGTGCAGCCAGGCTGCACTGTAATCGGCAAAGTAGCGGCTGGCGAGCCTCGCTTCCAGCGCCTCAGGCGAAGCCGCCTCATCTGCAGGCGGCGGTGCATCACTCAGTACCCAGTCCATCTCTTCACGCCGCTCACGCGCCACTTTTTCAATGGCAGGTTTAACGCCCTCTTCCCACGCCTGACGGGTGAACATACCGGGCACAATTTCATCAGTGATAAAGAGACGACCGGCATCCGTATCGCCGGTCATATCGGCCAGCCGCATATCGGCGTACTGGTGTTTTACTTTGGAGATCACCCGCTGATACTGCCGCGATTCACTGTTGGTTACCCCCATCTGACGCACCAGCAGGGTGCGTACCTGCCCGACCAGATCCGGGTCTGCTTTCAGCGCCCATTCGGGGTGAGTGATCAGATGCTCTGCATAGAAGGCCAGCAGCGTCTCCCCGGCTCCCTGCCAGTAAGCCTCATCCAGCCCCTGCCGCTGTGTCCGGTTCTGCATCAGCGTCTGACTGAACCAGCTGGCGTCCATACGTTCAGGACGCGTCAGCATCAGATAGAGTCTGAGATGCACATAGGCCTGCTTTGACTGCGTTTCACGCAGCGGGCTGTCAGGCGGGAGTGCGGCATACGTCTGCAGTGCACCGGTGAGCCAGGCTGCGGCAGCGTCGCGCAGGAGGGGCTGAGCTGCCGTGCGATAGTGGGGCCATAAGGCGTAAAGCAATACCCTGTTCTGATTCAGCCCGAGACGGCTATACCAGGGTGCACCATGTTCGTCCCGATACTGCAGCTGTCCAATCATATTCTGCAGTGTGCCCAAAGCTGCCAGGCGCTGATCCAGAGATTGATTGCTGTCAGCAGCATGTTCTGTTACCCGAACCGCCCCCACGATGCTGCTGCGGTTACTGGCAAATGACACCAGCATTCCTGCTCCCCATAGCAGTACCAGCGCACAGGTAGCGGAGGTAAGAAAGCCGCGCCATGGCGCGCCATAACGCAAAGGGCGCAGATGCGCGGGAAGCGAGGAAAAAGAAGGCGGCAGCGCATCCCAGCGGTTGTCGCGTATCCAGTAGTTCGGTATATCGCTCTCAGCTTTTGCAGAAGGAGCACTAAATACCAGACCTGCCAGCGGAAGCGAGCGGCGCGGACTGAGGAGAGCAGACACTTGCGCAATGACAAATGCATGATTTCGGCTAAGTCGATCGGCCAGGCTCAGAAGAAAGTGATGCTTCGGGCGACTTGCCACCTGCTGAATACCCTGCAGGATAAGCTGCCCGGTAAGTTCCGCCAGTGCCAGATGAATGGTGCTGGCTGCCGGCAACTGACAGCCAACAGCCTGTGTAATACGCCCTGGCTGATTGTCTGCCCCGGAATGCAGGGCCCAGATGAAAAGCGGCAGTCGCCAGCCCAGCGTTTTATACACTGACACCAGCGATTGCGCGGTAACGTCCGGGTGTTTATCGGATAATTGAATTTCTGATAACAGAGCGTCGTTATCACGCATGTCGTCAGCCGTGGAGGTCACCAGAATCAATGCATCTGCAGGTTTACCTCTTAGCTGGCAGATAGCCTCAAGCCAGTCCTGCTGCAGGGCTGATAACGGATCGCCTCCCCACAGTAACAGTGTTCCGCTGTTTTCCTGCCACAATTGCGACGAGAGGCCAGGCGCAAGGTTTTCCACATTCCTGATGTTTCCGGCGATAATCAGAATAGTGAGTCTTTTTTTCCAGAAGCGGCCATAGCGATGGCGAAGAACATGCCGAATATGATGAAGGGCATCACTATACTTTCGCACTGTTTTTTTTTGTTCCTGCAACAAGCTTTTGTTATTCACTACCTGCTGAGGTGCATACTTCTGCTGTACTTTTTTAGCATTTTTCCTTTGTAGAAAATCAGATAAATATACTATAAGCGCCAGGAAAGAAACGCATATTATCCAGATAGCCCAGATATACTTGCTATTTGCCTCCGAAGTTTCAATGTTGTTTTTATAATAGTAGATAAACAATGCACTCAAACATGCAAAGGCTATAACGACTATTGCATATCCAGGCATGATAAAACGGCGATTAACTGGCTGCTCTTCTGCCATCATAGAATAACCTCCCTGTAACCAGACACAGTGAATACGTTCCCTCTTTACTCCCTGAGATCAATAACTGCATCTCTCCCGTCTGGATGGCAGCATCAGTAAGTAATGAAATCGCAACCGGAAAAGCCAGCGGGCCTGAGGGGCCAAATGAATGATTGATACTTAAAAATGGGTGGTAAGGAGGTATTTTCCACTGGTGCTTATCAGCATACTTCACGAGTTCAATCATATCTTTCTCTTCAACCGCTGATAACCACACATACCTGATGTCGCAGGATTTAAGCTTGTTATACTCTGTCAGTACATCAAGTGATTTCATCAGGTTATCTGAATGCAGAATCCTTCCTACACCTGCTTTTGGATACGGCGAATAGTTATCAACGTTTTCTGCGTCACAAATAAGCTTTGCGTTAATAAATTCACTGTATTGACCTTCAGCCGCGCCAGGCCAATCCTGTAAAGTGACCAGTAACGTCATTCCTTTAATAGCGCAGGATTCCGACCCGGAAAAGTATTTGTCGGCACTACTCTGAATAACTGGCATCATATCCCATTGTCTGAATATGGCCTGCGTAACAATAGATGCATCATGGCTATCGGTCTGAAGCACGATGATCTCATAAAGGTTATTCCTGTATCCCGGTAGCTGCTGCTCCAGATTTATATCCAGGAAGCTGAGTTTTGAGTACAGATCTGGCAAATTATGGTGCAGACGCCGGCATTTAAGAGGGTATGCAGGAATATCAATAACATGACCTGTTAGCATCTTTACTCCATCCTCCTCCGGGCACAGGGTTATGCTTGCAATAATCGGCCTTTGCCACATAGCCCAGTGCTGCCAGCGAAGTTTATTTTTTTGCGTCTCAATATCCCATAAAATTACAGCATGAGATGAGTGCTCATATCGCAACCATACTATTCCCAAAAAAAACAGCCCTACAACCACTGCAGGTAGCAATCCATTGAAAAATATATCTTTGTAATTAACAGCATTCAGTAGAAAAATAGCAATTAGCGCCCCAGATGAAGAAAGGATCAAAAGAATGCTGCCCCATAATTTACCTGAGGGTAACTTTGGCATCTCTTTTTTTTTAAAATCCGGAATAGGCCAGTTCATCTTATCTATGCTACCCCCTCATTGCGGAAACTAATAACGTTGCAACCGCATTCACAGACGCAGCCGTGAACAACTACCTGAATGCCGTTATCGAATATCTTCGGGCTACCTTGCTGAATACGGTTAGTCCCATGCAGTGGGCATGATACCGTATCGCCTACTAACGCAACGCGCACGCCATTTATATACATCATCGAGGAAGCTGATATGACGCTACCACCATGCGTTGTAGCATCCCCCAGACAAGTCAAAGCTGGCATATATTAATCCTTTAATTTTATATAATATTCATTCTTAAAAAGAAAAGCCTAAAATATTCTGCTCTTGATTATCAAGAGTAGCAAGACATATACCTCCCGGGTGAAATTCACGATATTTAATTTATAAATTGCTCAGCGGATTAGATGGTTTGGTATACTGATACTCAGCACTGACCAGGGTTAAATACCTTCTGCTTTTTTGCAAAGAAATTTTTCTACTGCACTGACTATTAAAAATATCATTTTGACTGTTAATGTGCAAAAAACAATGCAAATGTATATTGCAGAATTATTATCAGAGTTATATTTAGAGCATGACATAAAAATCAATGACGGGAATTTTATATATTGATTTATTTATGAAGTTGGTTTTATGTCTTTAAGCGTATAAATAATATATTGCTACTCAGTTAGAAACGTTATTTTCTAATTGCATTGGGACGAACGCGGATAGTATCAGTGATCTGCTGCCAGAGAGTAACCGCCTCAGCCTGCGTAAGCCGGCCTTCACCCTCCGTTCCTTCTTGCAGAAAATTAACAGACAGCACAGGGTGCAGAGGGGATGCCGTTTTCTCATTAATACGAAGCAGGAAACGCAGCGCTTTCTGACCGCGGGTATCGCTGAGCATCCCTTCAGCCAGCCACTGCTCAGCATATAATCCACTAATATGGCGTCGCCCGCTGTGAATAGTAGAACCCTGGGCTTGTTTAATGTATGGCTCCATTATGGAGCGTCTTTCTAACAGAGAATCATCAGAAGCAGTATAATTATCACTGTCAAAATAAAACTTCATATGGGGGTACTCTGAAGAGAGATAATGAACATTAACATCTTCATTTACTGGCTTCGTGCCATCTTTAATGAACAATTCAGGCAGGCAAAACCCGGGAACCACAGGTATTTCACTCTCCTGCCTGGCAGAGATCCGCTTCAGTAGATCTGTAAGTTCAGCAATTTTTTGTGGAACATTATTTCCATACATATTTGGAAATTCCTTGCGATCTTCATCATAGCGATGTGACAGTCCATTATCAGCTTCAAGAGATATTTCCACTGCAACACCATTTGTATAAAAATGTGCTTCAAGGATACGCGAAGCATCGACAACCTGAGTACTCTCATTTCGCTCAAATATCACCCCTTCCATACCGTCTGGCAGAGAATAAACACCCTTAAGATAAGGCATATCTGCAGGCCTTAATGTTTTCTCAGCGCGTAACTCAGCTTCTCTTAAGCGGATTTTTTGTTCAAACGCCGGTCGATAGATACGCTTGTACTCTATCGGTGATTTCTCAATAAACGCCATGACACTATTTTGGGTTGCAGTGAATGTGTCCGGCAGGTCAATCAGATAACGGCCGATGCAGCGGGTGGTCATTTTCTGTGTAAAGTGCTTCACGTTTTTATGCTCCTCTTCGGTCAGCTTTATTTCCGGCTGCAGCCAGCTAGAGCAATACCAGCTGGCAAAAATACCAGCCAGCAGTATCATTACTGCAATTGCTTTTTTTATACTCATTCATACCTCAGCGCGGTCTGCTGTATCTGCTGCACAATTTTTACCAGCGCCCGCAGGGTAAACTGCTGTGCAAGTCGGTGTTTAAACGCTGCCTCATGAGAAACCGAAACCTGAAAACTCGCCTGTAAATGATGCTCAGCAATCCTTCCCGAGCGTACCGGAACCGTGCCATCCCCTGACTCTTCAGCTGGCAAAATCTGGTAAGTCTGGTGAATACCCTTTGCCCAGCCGCTACCTGAAAGGGGAGAAGAAACGCTTCGCTTATCAAACATCTCGGTTTTATCTACCGCGCGTCCTGCAAGGCCGTCACGCTGGCGGTTACGGTTCAGCCATGCGTCAGCGCGACGTGTGTTAGCCCGCCAGCAAACATCGCCGTAAGAACGATACGTTATTTCGGCGCTGTAGAATGCCCAGCTATGAGGATGATATTTTCCTGAAATACCCTCAATAAAAGGCTGAACTTTCCGTTTAAGAATTTTTGAAAAAATTTGCCAGTCTCTGTCACGATCTGCCGCAGTATGACTTTTTCCCGGGTTGATAAAATGATCCTCACATAGCCCCCACCACTTATCCCGCTGCAGATAGATTTCTTTGTAAGGATCGGTTTCCGGAAAAGCATAGGTAGTTTGATCATCGATAATCTTCAGCCAGCGCTGCCCGTAAGCTTTGCCTGGCAATAGCTGCAGGGGGCCAGGAGATTGTGAGAGCACCACAGTCATAAATTTGGCATTTGCTCCTAAAGCATGTGCAGCCATTGCGCCGGTAAAATTATCGGTGCCGTTTTCATTTCCGGCTTTCATTCTGCGATAAGTGGCGGCAGCTCCCGCAGCCGGCATCACGCCATGTATTACGCCCAGTACTTTGTCCGCTCCACCGCAGTGTTGTGTATAGTGCCGGATTGAGTTAAAACGGAGAAGACCTAATGAAATTACTATAAGAGACTATTTATCTTCCAGGATAATATCAATTCCCACAGGGGGTGCCCGTGTGCTTTCATAGCCGGTGGAAAAATGCAGGTCAGCTAAAGTGTTTAAATAATTAAATGTCCGCATGAGAAAAATTTAATAATGAATATCAAATTCATTATGCATTTTTTCAAAGCTATACTTAATCAAACTATAACCTGCGTATACTAGCAAAAACAAAATAGAAATTATGACATAGCGATAATCGTTAGTTGAAAAGAAAACATACCAGATTGACATAACCAGGCCTGTCGCCATCAGCATTGAGCCTATTGCCCTGACAGCGAGTGATGCCAAAATTAAGCCTATGCGTTTTATCAAATAATTTTTCATGACTCCTCTTACCATACTCTCAGGCAGATAAAATTAATCTTTTAAACCATTAAAAAATGTCTACATAACTCGTCAAACTCTAGAGGATTTTCTTTATGTATATAGCAGGCTCTTTCAAAAGGAGCAACCGTATCTTTAATAATAAAGTACGAAACCTTCATCTGAACATAAATAACGTATAGAAAAGAATTAGCAAGACTATCCATACGGCAATGAATGCGAGCATCTGCTACAACCAGGTATTAAGGCCATATAAGGGGCCGAAATGAAGGATCAAGTCCACTGTAATTACTGAGATGCAGGCTATTATGGCGGCAAGTCCCTCTCTGCTCCATGCACTACCCGGCATCATTATTTTCACTCCCTGGGATAACAGTACTGACAAAACGATCTTTACCTGAAGTAAACATCCCTAAAACCGGTTCGTTGCTGACAGATACAATATCGGCCAGTAATATGGCTAACAGCCACGCGCTCCCGGTTCCTGGAATGCCGTTATATTTTTCTAGTACATCAACTTCCTGCGGCACCCACGGTGTCAGATGTGATTGAGATGCTGTCATTAGATCAGCAAAACAATCATTCCAGTGCCCATAATCGCAAAACACTTTCGATGTCTGACAGGCGATCGTTTGTGTTTCAAGGAATAAACCTATATCAGCCTTGAAATTTGGCATGCATAGCGGCATCGGTCTCAATATGCGGGAAGAATGGTAAAGGTTGTGTTTTTCAACAACATCGTCACTGGTCACTATTATGGTCGCGAGTGCATCGGAATAATGTTCACTTCCCTGATGCTGTAATATCAGAATCAAATCGATATCGAAAACAGGATTTTTCAGGCGCTCTTCAACCCAGGCAAAAGAAAGGGTTTCACAATATGAAACCGAGCCTGTTATCGCATACTCGGGGTAGGTTTTTTTCCATGATTCGCGGAAATGAGTCTCGAAGTCAGACGAAATCATGTCGCTCACAATGGTAACGTTGAACCGCTCTGTCGCAGGCAATATCGCGATTGCATTTTGTACACCGGCCAGAGCCAGTTCGAGCAAAAAGGTGGAAGTCGCCGATTGCGAATCAAAATGGCTGGTGAGTGAAAGAAATTGCGGTGCATCCGCAGCATCTGATTTAGCAATGGCTTCAGAGGTCACTCCAGAAGGCAGCAGTATGCTGCTTCCAAGCACAGCCAGATAACGTTCTGCCCAGGCTTCCCACTGATGCTGTACGTATTCAGCTTCTTGCTGCAAAAAATGATGTTCATTGACTGCTCTACCCCATAGCCATCCTCGAAAACAAAAAAGTAAAAACCAGCCAATAACCGGGCTGGATGCCATCCACCAGATATTGAATACAGCCTGTGCCATAATTATTCCTGACGCATGTAGAATAAATAGCAAAATACCCATAACCGTGGCAACACTACCCGCCATCAGCCACCTAAAATAAGACGGCTGAGGTGGCAACTCAGTTATTGTGGGTTTGGATCTTTCCCAGCCCATTTATCATCCTACGGTGCTGTTCATCGTACTTGAAATTACCGTACAGCCACACTGGCACTTGCACCCATCGACAACAACAGCACGACCATTGAAAGTGCGATTCGGCAAACCCTCTAAAATTGGATTTGCTCCATGACCCTGAACCGGGCAACTCACCATGTCACCGACCAATGCGGCTTTTTTTCCATTGACTGTAATAGCGGAAGAAGCGGTAATTACTTTCCCGCCATGGGACGTTTTGTCGCCAAGTAAAATCAGACCTCTGGCCATATCTCATTCTCAATAGAAAAAATAATCATTTTATTTTCATTTTGTCGATTTGATCAAAGTCAGGGAAGAGAGTTCTTGCAGGAGCAACACTTCCGTCCGGATAAATTATTTGAGGATAAACACCTTTTATTTTTTCTTTTGGTTCAACATATCTAATCACTTTACTTTCATCTAATAATGGCTCAAATAGAACATTATCACCATCAGTAATCCTGTATTTTAAAAAAGTTCTCTTTCCATATAAAGAAAGATCTTTCATTTTTTTATTTATATTCCACTCTGTTATATAAGGGTAATATTTTTGCGATATTTTCAAATCCCCTTTAATGAATCTATATTGTCCATTTCGGGAGGCATCGTTATCAAAAGCAAGCGATACTCCTACAGCAGCACCGGGTACCAAGTCTTCGCCAAGGTGCATTACATCAATATATTCAATACCAAATGTTACGGCACTCAGCATCCATTTACACGAGCCACCACCAGTCATAGCAACTTTTGCTTTCCAGATATCCTCGCCCTCTTGCTGCATGGGGATCCCAATAACGTTATAGCTGGGTTCCGTGATAACTGAGCCATCAAAGCCACTGATTCTCCTTTTCATGCATTCATACGAGATGTATCTGACCTCCAGCGGGAACGGTTTCGTATACTGAGACGGGTTTTTTACTTCAATATTGACCCAATTTGTATCCGCCGGTGGAGATAACGTTTTGTTAGCAGCTCTATTTATGCTGCACCCTGATAATGAAAAAAACACCAATGAAAGCAGAATAATTTTTGATTTATTATACATTTTCCATCACCTCTTCTCCGTATTGAGCAAACCGCAAAAGCGTATCGTTACCAAATGGCATAGACAACGTAGGGGAAAGCGATACATCCAGAAGCCCTTCGATATCCAGAAATACTTCATTCCTTTTTAACTCTTTCTCCGGTATGCCATCTTTATTTTCTGCCATCTGCTCCCTGAATGAATCAACGTTATACTGGTGCTCAGTAAAGGTGCGTTTTTCCACTATGCCAGCATTATCAATCAGCTCTAGCACCTTGTTGTACATATAGGGCATATAGGAGGACATAAAGTGATTAAAGAGATTTAAATTAATTCCTCTGTCCGGGTTACTGCCTTTAGGGAAAAAGTTAGTGAGATCCGCTGATGTTAATGATGCTTTAAACTCTTTCTGCTGCTGACCGGCCTGCTGCATCTCCTGTTCCGCCAGCGCGGGTACCAGGAAAAGTTTGGCCTTAAAGGGTAGTAAATTTCTGATGGTGATACATCCTGCCGGCGTTGGCAGGTCTCTCTTACACTCTTTCCACTCCCTGCTCTGGGTGGCAGTGAGAAAGGCCACCGTATTACCGTGGTGCCAGAAGCAATCTCCCCAGGCAACCATCTGGTAAGCGAGAAGTTCACCTACTGACCAGAAAAAACCGAGCGTTCCCCCCAGCCATCCCCAGAGTTTATATAGTTCATTATCCAGATTAGCTTCTGCTGGAACCGCAGGAATTGGGTCGTTATCATTAACATGGCGGAAATGGGTAATCTCCGACAACTGCATTACGGCATCACGGGTAAAGGTTCGCGGCATTCCATAAGTATATAAGAGAGGATTGCTGTTTTTTAATGAAGTAGCGTGAATTAATGCAAGCGCTCCACCCAAACTATGACCGCAAATATATAAATCATGAGAATCAGATAATCGTTCTAAGTTAACAAATTCTGCAGCGAATTTCATATTAACTCTATTATATCCACTCCAGAATCCGGTATGTACTTTTCCAGCAGGCAGCAAGCTAGTACATCGCGCCTTACCTTTATCGCATAAATTTGTATTTACCGGTCTGAACGCAAGATCAGTCCCCACATCAAACAAACTGGCCGTTCCGCGCCAGGCAACGATCACCTTATTCGCGTTATAGACATAATAAAGCTGTGTATCACCATCTGCCTTTGTTGCAGCAGTATCGACCCCTGTATGTGCTGTTGCCTGTGAATTATTCCTGGCCACCTCAGGCGAAGTATCCCGTGAGGTATCCATAAATACCGGGGGATAATACCGTTCACTAAAGGGAACATCCTGTACCAGCGTACTCCATGCAGAGCCTTCTTTATAGAGCTGAGGTAAGCGGGATAGATCCTGACACTGATTAATAAAAAAGCGCGTAATTGACACCGTATCCAGAGCATTGTCATCTGCATAGGCAAGTGTTGCTGCTGCCCCAAGATTAATTCCATTCGCAATGGAATACCCCTTTTGATGATGCAGAACAAGCTCCCAGGCTCTGAAGGGGCATATTTCAATAACATGTCGCTTTTCAAGATGATTAGTTTTTATTACCACCCCTTTCATAATTTTATTCTGAGGGAAATGAAATGGCGGCCAGACTTCCCCATCTCTTAACTCAACAGAAGGAAGCATCCGGCAAAGCTGACCAATAACAGCATAATGCCAGATATACCCTTTCTCTTCAGCTTCAGGACGCACAACAGAATCATTTTCCGTATCACGACTAACGCGTAAGGCGCGTTTTTCCATTTCCGATGCCAGTTGATTACCATCTAACGTCAGCCTCAACTCAAGTCCATGCGGCATATCAATGCGAATAAGCCCATCTGAGTCACTTTGACCTGTATACATAAAGTTATTAACTGGTCCGGACACAGGATGAGTACTTTCCACAGTCCATGGTATATTCACTACAGGATCGCCCTGCTCATCAACCAGTTGAAATTCGACCCAATAAGGCATTTGCTCTTTACAGGGAGCAGATGGATTTTTGCGACAAAGTGAGGAAACTGTGGTAGTCATTTTTATTCTTCCTCCTGGCTATCGGCAATATTTCGTGGATATTCGATTTTTAACTGCGAGGGCATGGACGTAAATATGGGAGATGTTTTTCCATCAGCACCAGAAATTCCTGCATAGATATCGCCTTCAGCCGTTGTAATTTTATATGTGGTGAAAGGCTTGACTGCTCCGCTGGCTGATGACGTTGTGGTAAACCCTTCGCTATACCCTTTCGGGAAAGTCACAGGTGGTGTATCCAAACTGGCAGGTCCGGTCTGATTAACATTGGCAGCTTTCAACAAAATATTCCCCGGGCATCCCAGCTCAATATTTCCGCCACTAAGCTTTATATAAGCACCTCCGCAACTTAAAACCACTTCCTGGCGGGCATTAACCATTACACATCCCTGACCACTAGTGATGTTGATGTCCTGTAGTGCAGAGACCCCCATGGCGTCTCCTTGCGCCTGGATATCAACTTTACCCTTACCGGCGAACAACTGCATGCCAGAGGACTGTGCAAACAAACTCACTGACTCACTGGCAGCGACTGTGAAAGAGTGGCCGGCACTAATATCCGTGTTTTTCCCGGACATCAGGCCAATGCTCGCCCCACCCGAAGCAACGCGAACAGTTTCAGGACTAAGAATACCAATTCCGGCCGGGGCACTAACCAGTGCCCCAGGCATTTTCAGGTATTTTAATGAACTATTAAGTGCTTTCTGGCTGTCAATATCCGATAAGGTTGCTTTCGCTCTTCTCACTACAGCCTGCAGGCTTCTTGCCAGGGTAAGAGCCTGTTCGAGTTGTTGAACAGCGCTGTCCATTTCAAGCATTTTACCGCCGACATCAGGTTGCGCATCTGCAGTAATTAATACGCCCTTCCCACCGCGCACACTTACCCAGTCATTCGTCCGCAGTTCAGCCCCTTCACCACGAAGAACCCTGCTCGCGTTGACGTTATGTCCCAGATTCAGCTGCGTCTTCCCGCCATACTCCGTGCTGAGCTTGATGTGCTCCTCACCGCGCTTATCTTCCATGCGCAGCTTGTTAAGGCCTGCCGTACGGATGACGTTGCGCGTGCTGTTCTCTTCAGTGACGTGATCGACATGCCTTGAATCGTGTAACGCGTGTGCGATATAAGGCTGGTCCGGATCGCCTTCGCGGAACGCTATCGCTACCTCGGTGCCCTGTATCAGTGGGAAGTGGAAGCCGTACATATCGCCACCGTAGGGTTTCGCCAGGCGCACCGGCATGCTCTCCAGACCGCGCTCCCGGCTCTCCTCGTCGGCGTCAAATACCACGCGGTATAATCCCGCGGCATCCTGCCAGGCGTAGATATCGTTATCTTTCGCGCTGGTCACGCGCGCCGTCATGGTGCCGCTGACTTTTGGGCGTTCAAGTAAATCAGGACGCCAGCAGAGGGTTTCACTGTAAGGTACCGCGTCCAGCATGGCCTGAAAGGCTGAACGCCGGCTCCCGCTGACGCTGATGCGGGTTATCAATGCAGGACTCTGCAGCTGTGCAGGCAGAGTGGCTATGCCTGACCCGGTAACCAACAAAACCTGTCCCGGGCTGACAAAAGCGTCATTGCATACCCCGGTTATCAGCGTCTGTTGGGCAAGAAAACGCTCGTGGTCGAGGCGGGCATAGAAGTTGGCGGTCTCAGGCTCCGGATAAAATTTATCGCCGCTCTGCGGGTGGCGCGGGCAATAGTGATAAACCTGACCATAAGAGATGTTTTCGCCATCCCCTCGCGTCACGTCTGCCTGCACCGACCGCAGCACGCGGTGTGCTTCGCGATGGTTATAATCTTTTGCGGTAACGCCCGCTTCAGCGACGTTATATGAGATATTCAGGTTCCAGATGGACCCCTGAGCATTGTCGTTCAGACCCGATGGATTGCTCAGCGGCAGTAACCTCTGGCCGTCATAGGCGCTCTGCGCGTCGCCAAATCGGATGACCTCAGTTTTTGTGTCCGGCTGCAGTGTGAAGAAGTAAAAAATGCCAGTTTCCGACAACAGACGCCGTATAAACTGCAGGTCACTCTCCTGATACTGGTTAATCTGCTCTCTTTTGGGGTAATCCTGCTTCAGGCTGAATTCATATTCCCACCCCTGAAAACCATGTTCATCCAGTATCTGGCTGACCACTTCCGGCACGGATTTATTCACAAAAAATCGGTGTGAGCGATATTGTTTATCCAGAAGCGAGAATCGGGGTTCTATGACGATAAGATAGCTGACCTGATCTGCGGAACCCGTCAGACGGCGGAAATCGGTGATATAACCGTGAACAACCTTGTGTGATTCAGATTCAGGCAGTAAACCGGTTCGCATGGTTAGCGTGACCGTTTTGCGCAGCATCTGCTCCGGCTGGATGTCTTTATCCGGGCTGGTGAACATCACGCTGTAAAGGTAATTAACGCTCATGCCCTCTGTACCGGTCAGGTTTTCCACATCAACCGGAGAGGCACAGGATGGAATTAATATAGAATAACGATTAAGCGTAGAGGAGACTGCCGATGCAGCACGTTGTAGTAAATCAGTCGGGATCATTGTCATTCGCTCCGTGATGACGAATTGCTATCTCCCTCACTGAGTGCAGAAGGAGTAACTCCGAATTATTAATAATTATTTTTTACTGACCTGAAAATAGTAATGCTTACTAAAAACGTTAACCACTTAGCGTAGACCATAGCATACTTAGCTGACTATAATCATGGACTCTGCGTTTATTTCTCTAATGCCAGTTGGTTGTATCATCAAATATTCGCTTAATAGCAAAGCTGTAAAGCATGTAGCCGGCAACCATTTCAAGCAGCGACAATACGCCCCATCCTATTCTCCATTGGCTCATGGAAAAAAAGAAAAACCATATTGAAAACCCGGAGCCAGAAATAAAAAGACCCGTTCCCAGCCCCTGAATGAGCCGGGAAATAAATGTTAATATTACCTGTCTTGCTTTCATAAACCCTCAAAGAAATATTTGCATATTTTCTTAAACTCTTCCGGATTAGATTCAGCGATATCGCATGCTTTCTCATAAGGCCTAACAACATCTTCTATAATAAAATAGAGTAAATCCAGATTTCCTCTGCTTTTAAGCTTATACCAGCGTTCAAAATTTCTTTGCCTTAATGCAAGTGAGGTATAAATTGCCCGGGATTGTTCGGCCCCGATTGCCAGAATTCCTGATATTGCAAAACCAGACATAATGGATCCGAGCATACTGCTCAGCAGTACCCTTCCCAGATTGACACCTGTCAGTGATGTAAAAGTTGCCCCACCTGTCACCGTAGCGGATACGTTACCCATGGCCTTCAGGACATCATATCTGTCGACTCTGTCGATAAATTCATTTATGAACACTTCAATCGCACGAGGCAGAACGTCCTGTTCTGCTACGCCGTTTTTTATTAACTCAGCAAACCGAATTTTATCGTCAAAACGGCTACTGTGGCTGTCAGTATCAAGGAAGTCATATCCCAGATAAGCCAGTGATACGGGCAAACGAATAAGACCTTTTGTAAACGCTACCATCATTCCATCGCGATCGGCGTTTATTACAGCCAGCATTTTTCGGGCAATTTCCTTTGCGCTGTCCATTCGTTTCAGCCTTTGAATTCAATCAGTACACTGCCCTCTTCATTCCAGTCAAGACTGATGCTCTCTGGCAATTTCCCCCTGGCCTGATACTGCAGTAACTGCTGACTCACAATCGGCAAAATCTGCTGACTGAGCAGACTGTCAACGTTGCGCGCGCCGGTATCCGGCAGCAGGCAGGCGGAGGTGAGGGCATCACAGAGCGCGTCTGTGATATCCGTATGCAGGCCGTAGTGACGCTGCAGGCGATCTCTGACCTTCTCAAGCTTCGTTTCAACGATGATACGCATCGTGTCACGGCTCAGCGGGCGGTAAATTACCGTCTGGAAGCGCGCCAGCAGTGCCGGCTGGAAATGGTCGCGGATAATCGGACGCAGCAGTTGCTGCAGATCCGCCTCGCTGGCGTCCGGCTGTTCACTGAGCAACCGCATTAGCGCGTCGCTGCCGAGATTGGAGGTCATCAGGATAACCGTATTGCGGAAATCAATTTCCCGTCCCTCGCCGTCGCGCATAAAGCCCCGGTCAAATACCTGATAAAACAGGTTAACCACGTCGCGGTGCGCTTTCTCCACCTCATCAAGCAGGATCACACTATACGGGCGCTGGCGCACTGCTTCGGTCAGTACGCCGCCCTGACCATAGCCCACGTAGCCCGGCGGCGAGCCCTTGAGCTGGCTCACCGTATGCGCCTCCTGGTACTCGGAGAGATTAATGGTGATCAGCGACTTTTCGCCGCCGTACAGCGTGTCAGCCAGCGCCAGCGCCGTCTCTGTCTTACCAGTTCCGCTGGTGCCCACCAGCAGAAACACGCCCAGCGGGCCGTTCTCAGCGGTCAGGCCGGTTTTCGACACCCGCAGTCGCTGTGCGATGGCATTCAGCGCTGCCGGCTGGCCTGCCACGCGGGTTTCCAGCGTCTTTTCCAGTGTCAGCAGCGCCGTCTGCTCATTCTTCATTAAGGAAGAGATCGGTACGCCGGTCCAGTCGGCAATGACGCCCGCTACCGTACGCGCGTCTACGTCCAGCGTGATCAGCGGCTCACCCTGCTGCAGCGTCTGCAGGGCAGAGTGTAACGTGCCACGCCTGACGTTCTGCGTCGCGTCCTGACGACAGGCCAGCAGCGTCTCCATCATTTCGCGCTCGGCCTGGTAACGCAGCTCCAGCTGTTCAAGGCGTTCCTCAGCGCGGGCCAGCTCGCTCAGAATGTCATGCATGCGCCCTGCCTGGACGGGACCGCCCAGCGCTTCATCATCCAGAATGGCGCGTTTTTCAACGTTCAGCGCGTCCGTGCGGGCACGTAACCGCGTGATGGCTTCCGGCACCGTATCCTGACTCATACGTACGCGGGCGCTCGCGGTATCCAGCAGGTCTACTGCCTTATCAGGCAGCTGTCGTCCGGTCAGGTAACGCCGGGAAAGCGTAACGGCCGCGCGGACGGCGGCATCGCTAATATGTACGTCATGATGCTTTGCGTAACGCGATTTCAGGCCTCTGAGCATCAGGCAGGCGGTTTCATCATCCGGTTCATCAACTTTTACCCTCTGAAAGCGACGCTCCAGCGCGGCGTCCTTTTCGAAGTACTGCTTGTACTCGCTCCAGGTGGTAGCCGCGATGGTACGTAGCTCGCCACGCGCCAGCGCGGGTTTGAGCAGGTTAGCCGCATCTGCGCCACCGGCCTGATTACCGGCACCGATGAGGGTGTGCGCTTCGTCAATGAATAGCAGCACCGGCTGCTCCGCCTGCTGTATCTCAGTAATGATGGTTTTGAGGCGCTGCTCAAACTCGCCCTTTACGCCCGCCCCCGCCTGCAGCATACCGAGGTCAAGCGTGCGCACGCTGACCGTGCTAAGACTCTCCGGCACGTTGCCTTCGGCAATGTGCAGCGCCAGCCCTTCCACCAGCGCAGTTTTACCCACGCCCGGCTCGCCCACCAGAATCGGGTTGTTCTTGCGGCGGCGGGAGAGAATATCCACCATCTGGCGGATTTCATTATCGCGCCCGTATACCGGGTCGATCTTTCCGTCGCGCGCATCAGCAGTCATGTCGCGGGTAAAGCGGCATAGCGCCTCTGAGGCAGCGGATTTTTTTTCTCCGGGAAGATCGGACGGCTGAACGGTGATATCCGGTATACACTGCGGCTCCGCCTGGCTTTCATCCGATTGCGCATCCAGCAGCGGGCGCAGCGCCGTTATCCGGGGCCGAGCCAGGGTAAGAACCGGCCAGAGTGCAGCACAGCACATCAGCCCGTGATGATCGGCCATGGCGAGCAGCAGGTGCAGGCTGCGGATACGCTCCTCCCCGGCCATCGAGGCAGCCAGCCAGGCCTCCTTTAGCAGATGGTGCAGACGGGCCGACAGCGCTGGCCGGCCACACACCTGACGTGGCCGATCGTTGAGAAAGCTCAGCAGATCCTGCCAGACGTCATCCATGTCCCACTCGTAGCGACGCGCGATGACCGTGATGTCCCCTTCTCCCTGCTCCAGCAGTTTAAGCAGCCAGTGCTCAGGTAAGATTTCTGCATGTGCGCGGATCTGGCACAGTGAGGCAGCGGCCTCCAGCGCACGCGCGCAGAAAGGGTTAAGCCGGCGCAGCAGCGCTGCAGACGCATGTTCCATATATTTTCTCTCCGTTTCAGGCACGCTACCGCCCCTGGCCGTTCACCGAGGCCCATAAGGCTTAAAAACAGGATTGGCTGAGCGCTGGTGTAAAAACGCTCACTGAACGTGGCGACAGGTGTCGCCACAGAGGGGTTAAAAACTGTGGCCGAGGTGCTCTCTTTTATTGATATCAATTGGCCGGGTGACGCTGTTATCCAGAATGACGTGCCAGCAGGAGCTGCCCGTATCCGGTTGCAGTGTCATATGCCAGCGGGCATCACCGCCGCCATTTGGCCCCGCTTTCCGGTGTGGTCCGGCAATCACCTTGAGCGTACCGCTGCAATAAGCATCATTAAGCTGAGAATCGATGGCACACGCTTTTTCAATCAGGCGTTCCGTATAGTTCTTGCTGAAACGCGGATCCTTTTGCCAGTTGGTTGCCCAGTTAGCGAGATGCGACATAACGCCTCCATTTGCAGGTGCTCAGAGCACAACGCCCTGAGCAGGATGAATCAGTTACGCGGTAGCGCGTTCGCTCCAGGAATCGGAGTGGATGATGTTGCCTTCTTTATAGGTCCAGGTGATCTTTTCGTAGCGCAGCTCAACGTGCTCCAGATGGTTGTGCTTCTCCTTTGCCGGATCTTTGGTGTCGTGCATCACCGGATTCACCTTCACCACCTTCACGTTCTCAAGCTTTGTGTTGAAGTACTCAACTTCCTGACCCGCGTCGTTGATGCGATACCATTTGAACTCCGCCGATTTCAGAGTCTGTCCGGTGGTTACCGCTTTGTAGAGATACGGGCTTGACGCGTCGATTTCTTTAGTGAGCAGAAAGGGCGTATGAATACGGGTGCCGGTCAGCTTGCCGGTATTGTTGTCGGTAGGGATGTACAGGTTATGCTCCTGTGCCACCACCTCAATGCTGCCCTCGCGACTCTTCACATCTACAGACCCTTTGATGTCCGCTCCGCCATCATTCTTCAGCCACAGATAAACCGGAATTGCCATGGTATTGCTCCTTTTCAGATTAAGAATGGCCATCATCCTGTGATGACCGGGTGAGTCCGTCCGCTACGTGACAGGCGTCAGCCTGCGGTACCAGACTGATTTCGACGCGACGGTTACGCGCGCGACCCGCCGCGGTGTCGTTGGCGGCAAGCGGGCGGTCATGACCGTAACCCTGCACCGCAAAACAGCTCTCCGGCACGTCGCCGGTGTCGCGCATCCAGTTGCGCACGGCTTCCGCGCGTCTCAGTGAAAGCAGCTGATTACCCTGTGCACTGCCGGTACTGTCGGTGTGGCCGGCTATCACAATCAGCCAGCCGGGCCGGGCTTTGATATTCACCAGCGCGTGGAGCAGCACCTTGCCGGAATCGGTTTTTAGCGTTGCCCTGCCCGATTCAAATAGCGACAGGCTGTCAAGGCGCACCGTTTCTGGCCCCTGTACGACCTGCCGGATAACCGGGGCCGGCGGCGGGGGCGGTGCCCAGCGGTGTATGGCCGCATTCACCGGTGCGGTCAGCCGCATGCCCTGATAGAGCCCCATACCAAACCGCATCGGCTCACCGCTGCGCTGCCACTCATCCAGCAGCGCGCGATCGCGGATAAGCGCATTGCGCGCAAGGGTTTTCGCCGCAATGGCGTCATCAGGCAGGCTGCGCCACAGGTCAAGGTGATCGGTCACGCTCTGTATGAGGCGCTGGTTGTGAATGAAAGAAAAAAGCATGGCGAGTGCCAGAAACAAACCCAGCATCAGGCCAGCTATGCGCAATTTGCGTAGCCAGCGGCTGATCCCCGGCCGCCGCGCCAGGCCGGACAGAAGGCGATCCGGCAGCGGTAGTGAAAGCGGGGATTCGTTGTTTTCAGATGAAAGCGTGGTCAGCCCGGCAACATGCTGCTGCCACAGGTTGTCCGCCAGCGCCGGCGACGGCGTCAGGCAGAGACCGATCTGGCAGGGGCGCGCTGAGTGCGAAGCGGCAAACTGCCCCGCATACCACTGCATCACGCTTTGCAGCCTGAGCGCGTGGTGAACAGAGTGCGCATCCTGTGCTGCCCATTCACTCAGTGAAAGGCGGGCACGTTTGTCCGGATGAAACTGCAGCTCTGGATGGTCGGCCGTCAGGCTGAACCAGTATGTGCCGCTATCCCCGGACGAATTCCATATCACCGTCCGGAGCGGCGGCAGTCCGTTCAGCACGCGGCGGCACTGCAGAAATGCCCGCAGCCATACGCACTGCTGCTGTGTAAATATCTCTGCGGAGGTGTGCAGTCCGGGGACGATTGCCAGCATTACTGACAGCTGCGGCATCAGTGACGGAGAGTGAAGAGCCAGCCGTTCCGCCAGCGCGGATAACTCACCGGGCTGGCGAACGTTCAGATACCATCCCTGCCCGCTCTCATGGTGGTCCCGCTCGCCAAACAGCAGCGCGGTGTCTCCTGTCACGAGGATCACCGGCCGGCGCCAGGTTTCAGGTGGCAGGCTGGCATCTGCAGCAGAGTGACTGTCAGAGGTGGACCGCTGCAACCGCCACAGAATAAACGCAGATACCAGCAGTATCAGTCCGCAGAACATCGCCCTGTTCAGCGGCTTCAGACCCCAGTACTCCACTACCAGCAGCAGGGCAAGTCCGCTCCCCAGCAGCACCAGGCCCTGACGTGAATCGGGTCGGAACATTACTGCGCCCCCGCAATGTGCGACACCATATCTGCCAGCGCTGACTCCAGCACGAACCAGAGTCCGGCGAGCAGCATCACGGCCACTCCCCAGCTCAGCCAGTAAACGCGGCGTCCGGTGCGCAGACCTGCGGGCCGGATAACCAGCGGTGCATCTTCCGGCAGCGTAAACGGCGGCACCCGCGCAGCCAGCGCATTCACCACATCCTCACGGCGTTCATCATCCTGAGCGCGATAGTGCCCGACGAAACCCAGCTGCAGCGTGCGGTAAAAGCAGGTCAGGACAGCGATCTCCGGCGCTGGCTCATGCAGCACGGTACGGATGCGATCCCATAACGCTTCCCCGCCGTTCAGGGAGCCAAAAAAACGCACCTGCAGCGGATCACGGCTCCAGCGAGCCCAGCCATCATCCTGAACTCCCCGGTTCAGTACCGCCTCATCCAGCAACACGCAGAAGGCATATAACATATGGTCGCAGCTGGCCTCGCTGACTCCGGCTTCTGACAGCGCTTCACGGGCTGACTTGACCCAGTTAACCGCCTCACGATAGAGCGCGTCTCCGTTTTCAATTTGCTGCCCGCCTCGCAGCTGGCTTACCATCAGCCAGCCCTGAAAAAAGAGTCGTTCCGTCAGTTTGTTAAGATTATTCATGAGCGCAGCACCGCGTAGAGTTCCAGCTTCAGCTCACCCAGCGATTCCGGGGTATAAAAAGTACAGCCGCCGGAGGCAAGCATCGCCTTCGCCGCATCCGTTGAAAGATCCAGCGCAAAGTACTGGTTCTCAAGGCGCAGCGGAATAGCCGCAGGCACATGGGCTAGCGGGCGGATGGTCATACCGCTCAGGGCAATATTCACCACTTCAGAAACGTCAGCGTGGCTGCCAGCCTTGCACAGCAGCGGAAAACGCGCCTGAAGTTCGTGATTTGGCAGAGACGATCGAACAGAGAGATAAAAATCTGCCCCTTCGCGCAAACGGGCATCGTGCAGCTTTCCCTTCCACAGTACGCCCTGATTCTCCAGCTCAATGGCGATAACACGGGAAGGCAGACTCGCCTCCAGCAGCGTGTCCAGTAGCATAAAGAGCGGCGGGAAAACCTGCTCCGGCAGCTCATGCCGGTAGCGTGGGATCTCATCCGGCGTATTGCTGAGGGAAAACGTCAGCAGGCTGCCTGCCAGCCGCACCAGCTCGCGATAAAGCAGTTCAGGATGACGTGACGGCGCGTGGTGCAGCTCTGTCAGTACCGGATCGGCGCTGTTCAGCGCATTCAGCAGCCAGAACAGAGAAACGTCGGATACGGCAAAGTCCGCCATACGCTCATTGCTTTCGCGGCGCAGCTGCATCAGATGCTGACGCCGCGCCTGCAGGCGGTGCAGCAGGTCACCCAGCCCCGTAACCAGCGCCGGACAGGCAGTCAGTGCCAGCATGGGCGGGATAAATGCCGCGTCGCGTACCCACTCTCCCTGCGCATTGCGCTTAAGACGGGCTACCGGACAGGTCAGATACGCGGCGTTTTCCTGATGCGTCAGCCGCAGCCGCAGGGCATAACGCTGCACCGCCATCTCCGTGATCTCATGACCGGCCAGTTCCTGCACGCGCTCCCGGGCGGCGACCCAGCGGCGCGGACGCTCGCTTTCGGCATCGTTGACCAGATTACCGCCGCTTGCGTTGATGAGCGGTAATGCCAGCACCACCTCCACACAATCCCGATCTGTGACGTTCGTTAAGTCACAAACTGGCGGAAGCGCATCAGCCAGGCGGGTATCAACCAGCGTGCCATCGGTAAAGCGGACGGCAATGCGCGTCGCATTCAGTTTTGAGAGTGCCAGCGCGCCGTCATCGAACTCTGCACACAGCACTCCCCATGGATGAGCCAGCGTCATACCTGCGACGGTACCGGCCACATGCGCGTCCCACATCGCCTGCTGCTGGAACTGCTGCGGCGTCAGAAACGCGCCCTCTTCCCATAACGGACGGTAAATTTTCATTCCGGATGGCCGCCTTACGCTTTCGCTTTTGGCATCCGGGATACCAGTGACAGGTTGACGTCCATGCCTTCCACCTGAAAGTGCGGCACCGCAAACAGCTTCACGCGGAAGAAGCCTGGATTGTCCTCAATGTCTTCCACCACCACTTTTGCTTCACGCAGCGGGTGCGAAGCCTGCAGCGCATCGCCCGGATTTGTCATCTCCGTCACCAGCGTTTTTATCCAGTTATTGAGCTCCAGCTCCAGCAGGCGACGATCTTTGGTGGTTCCGATGTTCTCGCGCTGAATCAGCTTCAGGTAGTGCGCAATACGCGACAGCAGGAAGATATAGGGCAGGCGGGCATTGATACGGCTGTTTGCCGTAGCGTCAGCCGTGTCATACAGCGCCGGTTTCTGCGTGGAGTTTGCCGAGAAGAAGCAGGCGTAGTCGCGATTCTTATAGTACGAGAGCGGAATAAAGCCGAGGTTCGCAAACTCAAACTCGCGGGTTTCCGGGATCATCACCTCTGACGGGATTTTCACCTGGTTGCCGGTGCCGAGATCGTAAAGATGAATAGGCAGGTCATCTACTGCGCCGCCCGCCTGCGGACCGCGAATTTGTACGCACCAGCCGTTGCTGATGAAACTTCTCACCATATTTGCGGCAAAAGCGAACGCGGCGTTTACCCACAGATATTTCTCGTGGTCCGGGCCTTTCACCTCCTCCGCGTAGTTAAAACTGCGTACCGGCATGGTGTCGGGGCCCCAGGGCAGACGACCCAGCACGCGCGGCATGGTCAGGCCGATATAGCGGGCATCATCGGTTTCGCGGAAAGATTTCCACCTGATGTACTCAGCGCGATCAAAGTAGTTGCCGATATCCTTAATGGCCGCGACCTCTTCCATGGAGTCTTTCAGGAAGAACGCCGGACCTGCTGAACCGATAAACGGCATATGCGCAGAGGCTGCCACTTTAGAGATGTTGCGCAGCAGCGCGATATCCTGTGCGGATGCATCAAACTCATAGGCTGAAATGACTGCCCCAATCGGCTCACCGCCTGGCATATCGTATTCGGCAACGTAGGTCTGCAAATAGAGACCGCTCTGGACTATTTCCGGCGCATCTTCAAAATCCTGGCGCAGGTCATCTTTCGATATGTCCAGCACGTCGAGCTTCACGTTCTGACGAAAGTCGGTTTTATCTACCAGGGATTTAAGGCCGCGCCACACCGACTCAACCTTCTGAAACGCCTCATGGTGCATCACTGCATCCAGCTGACGGCTAATCTGCGCATCAAGCTCAGCAATGTGGTGATCCAGCAGATGCTTGTCGAGTTTCTCAACCTGTGTGTTGCTGCTTTTCAGACGGGTAAGCAGCACCTGTATGGCCGCGGTAACGCGCTCATCGGCCGAGGCGTCTGACAGCGCCTGACTATCCTGCCAGACGTTCAGATCGCTGAGTTCAGAGACCGGATTGAGATTGATTTTATCAAACAGCGAGGCGTAAACGCCCTCCGCTGCCGGGCGCTGCGGCACGGCGGCACTGCCCGCAGACAGGGTTTCATTCTGAACTGACATCAGGATTGTCTCTCGTATTAGTCCGTTAAGGGGAGAATTCAGTCGTGGTTACTGGCGAGGGCAGAAAGCTCGCTGCGCAGTTCACGGCTCAGGGCCGGATCTCTGAGAATGGTTTCAAACTCTTTGCGAAAGGTCGCATTGTCGAGCAGGTTGGATTTCAGATCGCGCAGCAGGTTGCGCATGGCCAGCATCACATTGAGCTGCGGGATTTGACGGGCAACCTGTTCCGGCTCGAAGTCCTTCATGCTGCGAAATGTCAGGCTGACCTGTTGTTCGCTACCGTCAGCGGCGACGGCGTCTGGTACAGCGTAATTTACCGCAGGTGAAAACTCGCTCAGCACGCTGTCAAAGTTGTTTTTGTTGACGCTGATTTTTTCGCGTTCAGAAACTACACGCTTATCTCTGCCGTTGCTGAAATCGCCTGTCACCAGCAGTTTCAGCGGCAGCTCAGTTTTCTTCTGTGCCCCGCCGGTATGCAGGTCAAGGCGCAGATTAATACGTGCTTTAGGGATCTCGTTTTGATAAGAATTGCTCATATTTACTCCTGTAAAAATGGCGAAAAAAACAGATAACCCCTCTGCTTCCTTAGGGGTATGGCGTGAATATAAAATAGGCCGGATTAATAAATCAACCGCATGGGTTAAATTCTTATAATTGATTTATATAGAAAAAAAGCGGAAATTCGACTTAAGTCATTGAAATTGATTTTTAAAACATTGTTCAGATTTATCTGAAAATTAATCGATTGTATTTTTCATTCCGCCAGGTTATGAGACCTCTGCGCAGTTAACTTGATCATTATCTTTTAACTGTTTTTTTATGGAACAGTTCCTCGATGTAATTAACAAGCAGGTAAAACCAGACGCTTTTAATCGCGCTCCATACCGCACACCTGCCAGCGCACCGCACTGACGCCCTTCTCCAGGCTGATGCGGCTGACAAGATTTTCCAGCTGCTGGGTCAGATTGGGCTTACCCAGCACTTCGGCGCTGACCATCATGCGCTGCGAGCTGTCGATATCTTCACTCTGCAGCGACTGCAGGCGCAGATCGCTGTTGCCTAAACTGTGCAGCATCAGGCTGCGTACCTGCACCTCATCCTGCGCCAGGCAGGTGATCTGCACCGTATAGTGCTGCACCGCTTCGGCGGCCGGCACCAGCGTCTGACGGTTGATGCTCCGCGTCAGTTCGCGCAGCAGAATGTTAGCGCTCAGGATGATCAGGGTGCCGATAGCCGCCTCCAGCAGCAGCCCCATGCTGCACAGCACCCCTACTGCCGCCGTGCACCAGAGCGTGGCAGCGGTGTTGAGTCCGCGCACGTTCAGGCCATCACGCATAATCACGCCGCCACCGAGAAAGCCGATGCCGGAGACCACGTAGGCGGCGATGCGCGATGCGTCATGGGCAATACCAGGTACGCTCTGCGTCATCAGTACAAACAGGCAGGCACCGGTGCTGACCAGCGCGTTGGTGCGCAGGCCGGTCATGCGCTGCCGCAGCTGGCGTTCGCTGCCGATCAGCGCACCCAGAATCAGTGCTGCAGTCACCCGCAGCAGGAAAATTTTCCAGTCCATTTTATCCTCCGCATGTCAGCAGACGCTGACAACAGCTCAGAATGAAAGAATGGATCGCAGCGGGCGACGTGCTGCACGTGAGGCAGCAGATGAACAGAGGCCATTCGGGAGGGAATATGCCATCTCAACGCGCGGTTAAGACAGCGGGAACACTATCTTAGCGCGGACGCCTTTTGCGATCGTTTGGGACAGTTGTCCAAGAGAGTGCTCCTGTTAAGTAAACCGCCGCGATTTTAAGCACAGAAAGTCGCGTAATCAAACTGATTTCCCGTCTGTTTAGGGATGATTGACCGTTTTTTGCAACAGCGGGAGCACGGCAGCAGGCGCGCCGTTCTGATGCGATTTGCGCTCCCCTGACCCGGAATACGCGTGCTATCTTAGCTGCTCGCTTAACTGCAATCGGATAAGAAACAATGGCAAAACAGCGCGTAGGGATTGTCTTCGGCGGCAAATCTGCTGAGCATGAAGTCTCATTACAATCAGCAAAAAATATTCTGGATGCGCTGGACCCGCAGAAGTATGACGCGGTGCTGCTGGGCATTGATAAACAGGGCCGCTGGCGGCGCTATGACGCCGGCCGCTTTCTGCTCAACGCTACGGATCCGGCGCGCATTGCGCTGCACCCGGAGGGAGAAGCCGTGGCGCTGATACCCGGAGGCGAGCGGGCGCAGTTTATCGGCTGTGAGCAGGCGGAGCCGCTGCCGCATCTGGATGTCATTTTTCCGATTGTGCACGGTACGCAGGGGGAAGATGGCTCACTGCAGGGGCTGCTGCGCATGGCGGATGTCCCGTTTGTCGGCTCGGATGTACTGGGGTCCGCTGTGAGCATGGATAAAGATTTTACCAAGCGTCTGCTGCGTGATGCCGGTCTTCGCGTTGCGCCGTGGATCAGCGTGACCCAGGCAGAGCGCGACACGCTGGACGCGGCAGCGGTCATTGCGCAGCTGGGCCTGCCGCTGTTTATCAAACCGGCTAATCAGGGATCGTCGGTGGGCGTCAGCAAAGTTACCGATGCCGCTGAGTTTAACGCTGCTGCCGATTTAGCGTTTCGTTTTGACCGCAAAATCCTGATTGAAACAGGGATTAACGGGCGTGAGATTGAGTGCGCGGTGCTGGGTAACGACGCGCCGGAAGCGAGCCCGTGCGGAGAAGTAGTGGTGCAGGATGCGTTCTACGCCTATGACACCAAATATATCAACGCCAGCGGTGCGCAGGTGGTAGTGCCGGCAAACATCAGCCGGGAAAACAGCGCGGCTATTCAGGCAACCGCGCTGGCCGCCTTCAAAGCGCTTGAATGTTTTGGCATGGCGCGTGTCGATGTGTTTCTGACGGATCGCGACGAGATCGTGGTGAACGAAGTGAATACCCTGCCCGGCTTTACCAATATCAGCATGTATCCCAAGCTGTGGCAGGCGGTGGATCTGAGCTATCGCGATCTGATCAGCCGCCTGATTGAGCTGGCGCAGGCGCGACATCAGCAGCGTCAGCGCTTAGCCAGCACGATGTAAGCGGCGCTCAGGCCACATGACTGGCGCTCAGCGCGGCGGCGGGCGCCACCTGGTTACGTCCGTTGCGCTTGGCGCTATAGAGATGTTTATCTGCTGCGGAAATCAGCCGGTTAATCACCTCCGGCCACTCCCGCTCGTGCCGCGCGCAATCCCACGCCAGGCCCATGCTGGCCGTCACCGTCACGCTGTTTCCTTTGATCCAGAACTTTTCGCGCGCCAGCGCCTGGCGCACGGACTCCGCCAGCCGGTAGAGCTGTTCCGGCACGGCATCAAACACCACAATCACAAACTCTTCGCCGCCAAAGCGGCAGATCATGCCCTGCTGCTGCGCCACCTGTTGGATACGTCGCCCAATCTCTTCCAGCACGCTGTCACCGGCGTCGTGTCCGAAGTTGTCGTTAATGGTTTTGAAGTAATCGACATCCAGCATGATCACGCCGGTATGGCGCTGCAGAGAAAACGGCATCTGTTTCAGCTGTTCATACAGGCCGGAGCGCGACAGCTGCTGCGTCAGCACATCGACGTTTGCCCGCAGCGCCAGACGCTGATTAAGCTGACGGATAGCGTCCATACTGACCGCCACCAGCAGCGGGCTCAGCGCAACGGTCGCCACCCCGAGGCGTGCCGACGTAAGGTGGCCAATCGGCAACAGCGCGTCGTTACCCTGAATATTCATCACGCCGTGAGAAACCAGCACAATCTCTGTAATACCGGTCAGCAGGATCACCACGCTGGTGACCGGCATAGGCAGCACAATCGCACACCAGATCAGCGCCGGCACCGGAAAGGTCAGACTGCCGGCGCCGCCAATCAGCGCGCCCGCTGTCAGCGACAGCACCACGGCGAGCAGCGGCAGCAGCGTCGCCGGCGTCAGCAGCTGACGCAGAGAGACGCTGCGCAGCGGGCGGGCCAGCATAACAGGCAGCAGCATCAGCGAGGTCGAGATCTGTTCGCTGAACCAGTCAGCCCATGCGACCACAAAGCGCGCATTGAAATCGATGCCCTGCGCCCAGGCGCCCCAGGTCGCACAGGCAGCGGCCCCGAGTAAACAGGCGGGAAAAATGCGCATCGCATTGACGACCTGACTGCTGGCAGCCGGTGTCTGCAGCGGTCTGATCAGCATACAGACCGCGACAAGCGTAAACAGAATATTGGCGATATTGATTGTGACAGCAGCAAAGGCCCAGCCTGAAAATACCGTGTCGTTAAAAATCATCGCGGCCAGAGCAACAAGATAGCTGGAGGGCGTATGCAGAAAAGGCTGACGGACAATCAGCCCGGCAATCAGCGCATTAACAGGCCAGAACAGTGAAAACTCTTCAGGGACCCGCAGGTGGCTGCCAAGAAAACAGAAAAAGAGCGTAATCAAGAAAAGCGTGAGAGCATTTTTCTTATCGTTATGTTCATCAAACAGCGAAACGCGCATTCATCCGCATCCTGTAACCTGAAATCGTTGCCGCGTTGCAGTGGCACCCCCTTTTATTGAACATCAGATCGTGCGGTGCCAATTCAGCGAACAGGTTCGGGTTTACTCTCCTGTTCGGCTGGCTAAGGCATCCGGCCTGCAGACGTTCTGCCGCCGATTATGCCGCGCCCGAACAAAAACCGTCTACCCGTGATATCCGATTTTTGCCGGGTATAATCACCTACTTAACGGCTACCGGCCACTGGCTCAGCCGTATGCCCCGCTCCGGCGCATTTTCGCCAAAGTCGCGCAGAACCGCTTTCACATCCGGATCGAGATATTCCGCGTTACCCTGCTCCACAATCACCAGGCTGTTTTCCGGAATTTCTGCCAGCACGCCCTGCAGCTTAGGGTTATGCATAAACGTCAGGTTCTGGTGAAAACGCAGGACATAGTGATCGTCATGGCGGGTGAGCTGCAGCGCATTGCGGTGACTCTGATAAATGCTGCAGAGGATCTGCACGGCAATCCCGAGGAAAATACCGGCCAGCATACCCAGCAGGATGATGCCGCCAATCGTGGCCAGAAAAGGCACCGACTGCGCCCACCCCATCCGGATCTGCTCAGCAAACAGGCGCGGCGTCGCCAGCTTGTAGCCGGTGTAAAGCAGTACAGCGGCCAGGCTGGCCAGCGGGATCGCGTTGAGCAGCGAACTGAACCACAGGCCGCAGACCAGCAGCAGGACGCCATGGATCAGAATTGAGAGCTTACTCTGTGCACCGACGCTGACGTTAACCGAACTGCGGACAATGACGGCGGTAATCGGCATTGCGCCCAGTAATCCTGCCGTTAAGTTACCTATTCCCTGCGCCACCATCTCTTTATCAGGCGAAGGAGCCGGATACTGCGGGCGCAGTTTTTTCAGCGCCTCCTGGCTGAGCAGCGTCTCCAGGCTGGCGACCAGCGCCAGCGTGATCGCGACCACCCAGACGGCGGGATTCTGCCACGCCAGCCAGTCCGGCGTTTCCAGCTCAGCGGCCAGCGCGCTAAGGCTGTCAAACGCAGGCAGTACGATACGCGGTAACCCGTCACCCAGCGCTGGTAAGAGCCGGTCTCCGGCGAAGGTTGCCATACAGCCAATCAGCACCGCCACCAGCGGACCGGGGATCCAGCTGAGCACCCTGACTGACTTAACCAGCGGCGTGGTCCAGAGCCAGAGCGTCAGCAGGCCCGCTGCGGCCACGCCTGCCGCGCTTGCTGAAAACGCAGTATTGGCTGACAGAAGCGCCCCCAGCCCGCCCTCTCCGGCTGCGCCCAGCGCCACCGGAATCTGCTGCATAATCAGCAAAATGCCGATTGCGGCCAGCATGCCTTTAATCACGCTGCCGGGCACCAGCGCGATAAACCGCCCGGCGCGCAGCAGGCCCAGCAGGCACTGCAGGACACCCGCCAGAATCAGCGCGGTCAGAAAAGCAGAAAAACTGCCCAGCGTCTGGATGGACGCCACCACAATCGTTACCAGCCCTGCTGCCGGGCCGCTGACCGCAAAGCGCGACGGACTCAGCGCGGTTACCAGCAGCCCGCCAATTACACCGGTAAGCAGACCGGCGAAAGGCGGCAGACCGCTGGCCTGAGCAATGCCCAGGCAAAGCGGCAGCGCCACCAGAAATACCACCAGCCCGGCCGGAATATCCTGCCGCAGTGTTTTAACGTTCATGGCACATGCTCCTTAGCTGATTGCGGTACAGATGACGCAGAGGGTATTTAACATAGCCTGAGCGGTGCTCATGACAGGGTAAAACGGCGCCGCGATATTTCACTGATAACGGTTTTTGTATCATCACAATTATCTTCTCTTTATGCCTGCGTATCTGATTTGCAGATAATAAATGCCCTCTGAGCAGGAGGCCGTAAACCTCCGCAGCGGAGACAAAGCAGCTTCACCTCACAAAAATTGGTTATAGCCGCTTAAGATTTAAGTTGCATCTTTATTATTTAACGCCGCGGGACGGCAGCCGTTTTGTAAAATAAAAGTCAGGAAAGGTAATTAATAAGTCAGTTTAAGCAAGCATATTTAAAAGAGGATAATTAGTTAAAGCGATTATATTTCAATGGATAAAAATCTATAAAAAATAACGCAAGAAGCTGGCTGACAAAAATATACATATTATCTGGCAGCAGCGTGCACCGCGCTGGCTAATAATCGCACTATAACCAGGATAGTTCTTAGTTATTAAAATTAATGCTTAGCGCAATAATCTGTATTACCCGGAAAACATCAAAATTATCCACTCATCGCTGGCGTAAAATCAGGTTATATATCATGAAATGCCGCCAGCGCCTGGCAGCTAACGCAAAATGTAAATATGCGTGGCTCTGACGGTAAAACGTAATCCCCTGCGCCGCCGGGTGTTTTTTCAGTGGTCAAATTATTTACCGTTCCACTCTTTTATGCAGTTACTCCGGCTCTGCCCGGCAATCTCAGCGCAGGCCATCGTGAAACACAGCGCTGTGATACGGGCAGCTATAAGCTGAACGCATGACGTTAGCCGTGATGAGAAAGATATCTGCCGGAGCGCTGTAAAAACGTACCGGTTAACGTAAGCTGTGCGCAGTCGCCGGTTACGTTCAGGTCACAGGAGAGAAGTATGGAGAGTAAAATCTGCGGTCCGCGTTCAGCGCTGCTGGATAGCCTGACATGGCTGGAGTATGCCTTTCAGCCTGCGGGTCTGCCTGCACCTGAGGCTGCCGCTTACGGACATCAGCGTCACAGCGCCCGCGTGGTGTTATCGGGACAAAACCGGCCGCCAAAAAGCTGTGAATCTGACGGTGTGATTGCTGAAGATAACCGTCCGGTAGCGGTTTATACTGCCGACTGCCTGCCGGTGCTGTTTGCCGATCCCGTGCAGCAGCAGGTGGCGGCGATCCATGCCGGGCTGAACGGCACGCTTAGCGGAATTCTGCAAAGCGCGCTGGATGCCCTGCTGGCACGCGGCGCGAGTATCGATACGCTTTGCGTCGCTATCGGTCCGGCCATTGGCCCCTGCTGTTATGAGCTGGGCGAGGATCGTATCCGCCAGATGCAGCAGCGCAGCGATCTGCCGCCGCTGCAGTGGACGCATCAGCAACCCGTGAATCCGCAGGCGGTACGTGCGCAGGCGCAGGCGCAGCAGCAGGGGGCGTGGTTCAGCCTGCCCGGGCTGGCGCGCAGCATCCTGCTAGAGCGCGGACTCGGGCCGGCACAGATTGATGCGGTCAACGTATGTACCTACTGTATGGCCGAGGCGGGATCCAGCTACCGGCGCAATACCCACTTCAGTAGTGGATACCAGTCGCGCTTTTCGTGGATCCGCCGTCGTTAATCGCTTTGCTGCCCTGTGAGCAGCCGGCCCGTGGATAAGCGCGCTAAGCGTCAGCAGAGCCGCGGCTCCAGGCGGCGAGATTGGCGCTTCCTTCTGAATCTCCACTGTTTAAAATGTTGCCAGGCAGGCTCTCGGGCCACGCACTACACGGCTACGCGCATACCGCCATCGACAAACAGCAGATGTCCGTTAACGAAATCTGAGGCGGCAGAGGCCAGAAAGATGGCGGCACCAATCAGCTCTTCCGGCTTACCCCAGCGCGCAGCAGGCGTACGCTTAGTCAGCCAGCCGGTAAACGCGGGATCGTCAGCCAGCGGCTGCGTCATCTCGGTGACAAAGTAGCCCGGCGCAATCGCATTAACCTGAATGTTGTAGCGCGCCAGCTCGACGCACATTCCCCGCGTCAGCATGGTGACCGCCCCTTTAGAGGCCGCATAAGGCGTGATGGTGTCGCGGCCCAGCTCACTCTGCATTGAACCGATATTGATAATTTTGCCGCGCTGGCGCGTTACCATCTGCTGCGCCACTTTTTGCGAGACAAAAAACACGGCGGTCTGGTTTACCGCAATTACGTCGTGCCAGTCCTGTTCAGGAAACTCCAGAAAAGGCCGCCGACGCTGGATGCCGGCGTTATTTACCAGAATATCGATGGCGCCCCACTGTGCTTCAATTTCATCGATCGCCTGATGCACCGCGCCGGAATCGGTTACGTCAAACGCTTTGGCCCGGGCGACGATCCCCTGCTCGCGCAGGGCGGCGGCGGCGCGCTCTGCCCCTTCAGCTGTGGTCGCGTTAATAATCACTTCGGCGCCGGCTTCACCCAAGCCCTGCGCCAGCAGAAACCCGATACCGCGTGCTGAACCGGTCAGCAGTACACGCTTGCCGGCCAGAGAAAAGAGTGCGTTCATAGTATCTCCCTAAAAAGTCAGCTGAACTTTTGCCGCGCGGGTTTTATCGCTGGCAAACTGCAGCGCCGCATCGATATCCTGAAGCGGGTATTCCCCGCTGTAGAGCGGCAGCGGGTTGATAACGCCCTGCGCCAGCCACTCAACTGCCGTATTGAATTCATGCGTAAAACGGAACGATCCCGTCAGATTTATCTCTTTGGCAATCAGCGTCATCAGGGGGAAATCAGGAAATGCGCCGCCCATTCCTACCTGCACCACCGTGCCTCTGGCACACACAACTTCCAGGCAGCGCTGCAGTGACGCCGGATGGCCGGACGCTTCAAACGCAACATCGAAGTAGCCCTTATCCGCCATCCAGCCGGTGAAATCGCCGCTTGCCGCGTTAACTATTTGCGTGGCACCCATTTGCTGCGCCATCTCCAGCGAACGTTCACTGATATCGCTGCAGACAACCTCTGCAGCACCACGCGCCTGCGCGGCAGCGGCAATCAGACAGCCAATTGGCCCGGTGCCGGAGATAAAGATACGCTTACCGGTAAGATCGCCAGCCTGATGCGTGGCGTGAATGCAGACCGCGAGCGGCTCAGCAAACACCATCACCTTTTCATCGGCATCCTGTGGAAAAGGCACGCACTGGCTGCTCGCCACCACTTTGTGCCGGGTAAATCCGCCATCGACGTGCGGGACATACATTGCACTGCCAAAAAAGCGCATGGCGGTACACTGGTTCTCCTGCTGGCGCTGACAATATTTGCATTCACCGCAGGGTTTAGCCGGATTGACAGCCACTTTTTGCTGCGGCTGCAGGCGGGGATCGTCGCTTTCAATGACGTAACCAATCACTTCATGCCCGAGTATCATGGGCATTTGCAGCGCAAAGCTGCCCACTTTTCCCTCCTGGTAGTAGTGCAGATCGGAGCCGCAGATTCCGCCGCGCGTAATGCGCACCAGCGTGCCGGAGCCATCCCATTGCACCTGCTGCTGTGCGACACTGACCTGCTTTTTGCCGGTAATAACGCAGGATTGCGTTTCAATATTCATGTTTATCCTGTGAGTCTGATGATGTGACGACTATAAAAACGGGTTAAACAGGATAAAACTGTGATGAACATCACTCAGAACGATGTTACAGAAAAGATGTTACCGGGAACGTGAACTGGCTATCAGGTTGCTGCGCTCGGGCGCGGCTGCCCTGCGCGATTACCGGGCTGACAGCAGCTCCCGGCTATATTTAAATAGTTCCGAATCTGAACGGACGCCGAGCTTTTTCAGCGCCGACTGCTTCTGTCCGCTTACCGTCTTCCGGCTTCGTCTGAACTTGGCCGCAATCTGTGAAACGCTCATGCCATCAAGAAAGCAGCGGATCACTTCTGCTTCACGCGGGCTTAATAATCTTATTTTTTCGTGAAGAACCGGCTTACAGCTGATACAGAAATCATCGTCCGCCTTTTTTCCGGAAATGGCATACAGCGTCTGGATCTCTTCAGCAAGGTGCGTGGCTAAAAACAGGTTATTCTCAGCAACGGATCTGACCGCCGCCAGTACCTCTTCAAAGGGATGGCTTTTACCGATAAACCCGTTTACGCCGGCCCGGAGTACCATTCTTGCTACCGCCGGGCTTTCGGCAGAGGTTAAAACCAGCATTTTCTGCATCGGATAGTGATTACGTATTTGCTTTATTAGCGTCAGGCCATCAATTTCACGCTCGCCCAGCAGGAAATCCAGAATCAGAACATCAACACTGTGCGTACTTAACGCGCTGAAAAGCTCGCTGCCGGAAGACCAGGCAGCAACAAGGTGAATATCGGGATGATTTTTCAGACATAGCTCAAAAACCAGACGAATCATAGGATGACCGTCAAGAACAGCAATACGGACTGGCTGAGTGTTTAAATCCAATCTGCCTCTCCTCTAAAAGTATATGACAGGTAAAAGGGCTATATCGTTTAACCTTTTCAGTTAACTCAGTGGTAATAGCAGGAAAATCACCTTCACAATGTGATTATTCAGGTAATTATATAAAACCGATAAATAAAAAATTGTTAAGATATGGAATTAACTGCTTCACAAATAAAATAAAGGATAATCCACCCAGAAAAAGAGGCACCCCGGCTGCTGGCTGCCGCTAACTGTGCGGGCTGGCGCGCAATAAATATATCACTCATCCGATCGCACCATTCAGCTGCGCGCTATGATTAACAAGCATCATTAATAACATTAAAATAGCGGTTAAAATGATAAATTCTCTGTCTGACTCTATCTGAAGACTTATTTCCAGATTACTTTCCCGCTATAATATTTAAAACTCAGGCGAGTTGCGATGAACACAGGTTGCCGCGGTCTGATAATTACCCGGCGTTTCCGGAAAAAGGAATCCATGATGATATATAAAAAGTGCTAAGTCATTAGCCCTGTACTCTGGCCCTTTCAGGGCGCGCCGGTCCTTCCCGTGCGTAACGAAGACAAGCTGATACTTCGTACGTAACCTGCCGCCCTGCTTTTTTTGACGTCTCTCACAAGCTCAGCGTCCCCCTCTTCCATCATGCGCGATTACCGTTAGAGTTAACTCATCCGACCACTTTCGAGTACCCGATCATGATCGAGCACTACCCCTGCTTATTTACGCCTCTCGATCTGGGATTTACCCGGTTAAAAAATCGTTTTCTGATGGGCTCAATGCATACCGGACTGGAGGAGCACCCTGACGGGGCGGAGCGACTGGCCGCTTTTTATGCTGAGCGCGCACGCGAGGGCGTGGCGCTAATTGTAACCGGCGGCGTCGCGCCGAATGCGCAGGGTGTGGTGGCACAGGGTGGTGCGATGCTGACCGATGAAAGTCAGTGCGGCTGGCATCGTCAGATCACGACGGCGGTCCATGCGCAGGGCGGAAAAATCGCGCTGCAGATACTGCATGCCGGACGCTACAGCTATCAGCGTGCGCTGGTAGGCCCTTCCGCACTCCAGGCGCCTATTAATCCTTTTACTCCGCATGCGCTGAGCGAAGCAGAAATTGAACAGACGATTGCCGATTTTGCCCGCTGCGCCCGTCTGGCACAGCAGGCGGGCTATGATGGCGTAGAGATCATGGGCTCCGAGGGGTATCTGATTAATCAGTTTCTGACGGCGCAGACTAACCAGCGCACTGACGCCTGGGGAGGCGATGTGCAGCGGCGGCAGCGCTTCGCCCGTGAAGTGACGCAGGCGGTACGCCACGCCACAGGCGAAGACTTTATTGTTATTTTCCGGCTGTCGCTGCTCGACCTGGTGCAGCACGGCAGCACGCTGGATGAAACGCTGATGCTGGCTGAAGCGCTGGAAGCGTGTGGCGTGACGCTGTTCAACAGCGGTATTGGCTGGCATGAAGCGCGCATCCCGACGATAGCCACCTGTGTCCCGCGAGCCGGCTTTGCCTGGGTAACCCGCCACCTGCGCGAACGCGTATCCGTACCGGTGATTGCCACCAACCGGATCAACCACCCTGACGTGGCTGAAGCCCTGCTGCGCGACGGGACTGCTGATATGGTTTCAATGGCACGGCCATTTCTGGCGGATGCCGCGTTTGTCTCCAAAACGGCGCAGGGTCAGCCTGAAGCTATCAATACCTGTATTGCGTGTAATCAGGCGTGCCTCGATCAGATTTTTGCAGGCAACGTGACATCCTGCCTGGTCAATCCGCGCGCCTGCCACGAAACCCTGATGCCGGTTGTGCCGGCCACGCAGCCGAAGCAGCTGGCTGTGGTTGGCGCCGGTCCGGCAGGCATGGCTTTTGCCCTGCAGGCGGCTCAGCGCGGGCATAAGGTAACGCTCTATGAAGCGGAGGCGGAGATTGGCGGGCAGTTTGGTATCGCCCGACAGATCCCGGGTAAAGAGGAGTTTAGCGAAACCCTGCGCTACTTCCGCCATCAGCTTGCGGCAGCGAAGGTGACGCTGCGGCTTAACCACCGGGTCTGTGCCGAAGAGCTGACAGACGCGGATGAAATTATCATTGCTACCGGCGTAACGCCGCGTCAGCTCTCTATTCCTGGCATCGATCATGCCAGCGTGATCGGCTATCTGGATCTTCTGCGCCATAAAAAACCGGTGGGTCAGCGCATCGCCATTATCGGCGCAGGCGGCATCGGTTTTGATACGGCCGCCTATTTACTCCATTCATCAGAGGATTTTTACCAGCGCTGGGGAATCGATCGCACGCTGCAGGCGCGCGGCGGCATTGTTCCTGCCCGGCCACCCTCTCCCGGCCGGCAAATCTGGCTGCTGCAGCGTAAAGGCGGGAAGCCCGGAGCGGGCCTGGCGAAAACCACCGGCTGGATCCACCGCGCCAGCCTGCAGGCGCACGGCGTAGAGATGTGGGGGGATGTGGAATATCTGCGCATTGACGATGCAGGGCTGCATCTGCGTCACCAGGGTAAACCGGTCACGCTGGCCGTGGATAATATTGTGGTTTGCGCCGGTCAGGAGCCGCTGCGCCTGCTGGCTGACGAGCTGACCGCACGCGGCAAACCGGTGCGGGTGATCGGCGGCGCAGATGTGGCGCAGGAGCTGGACGCGCGGCGGGCTATTGCACAGGCTACCGCGCTGGCGCTGAGTCTGTGATCAGCGCAGTTTGACCGCGCGCAGCACCACAAACTTGGCGCTGGACGCCACCAGTTCGCAGTTACCAAACAGCTTCTTCATCTTCTGGTGATAGCCGAGGTGCCGGTTGCCCACGATGCGCAGCTCACCGCCATACTGCAGGCAACGCTTTGCGTCGCGCAGCATCTGCCACGCCAGGTGATCGGTAACCGCATGCTGCTGGTGGAACGGCGGATTGCACAACACCGCATGCAGCCGGTCGGAGGGAAAGCCGCTCAGCACATTATTAACGCGGAACTGACTGCGCGACAGATCCTGCGGGCGGTTAACCCTGACGTTCAGCTCGCTGGAGGCGACCGCCATATAAGATTCATCATAAAACAGTACCTCAGCCTGCGGATTCTGCTTCAGTGCCATTAAGCCAATCACGCCGTTGCCGCAGCCGAGATCCATGATTTCGCCTTCAATATTGTGTGGCAAATGCTGCATAAACAGCCGCGCGCCAATATCCAGCGAAGTGCGTGAAAAGACGTTGGCGTGGTTATGGATCTGGTAAGGCGTCTCATCGAGTGGCCAGACGGTAGTGTCCGCCGCCTCAGCCAGCGCCGGGGCGCTGTAACGGCTGTAGATCAGACGCGCTTTTTTCCAGGCCAGCGACGTTTTACTCTCACCCAGAATTCGCTCAAACAGCTGCAGGGTGGAGTTATGAATATCTTTTGCTTTGGTTGCCGCCAGAATCAGCGTCTCTGGCGTGGCCACGCTGCGCAGCGCACGCAGCTGATGCTCCAGCAGCGCCAGCGCTTTGGGAATTTTGATTAAGACAGCAGCAGGCGCCGCAGGCAGCGCGCTCAGGCTGTCAATAAAGTGAATGCGATCGTCAGACAAACCATTTAAGCGCAGATTCTGTCTGGCTGCCTGCTGGCTCAGCCAGGAGTCGCTGACGTGCCAGATCTCCCGATCCTGCAGGCCACAGGTTAATGCCCCAAAGCTGTCATTGAACACCAGCACCGGACCTTCCGGCAGCGTCTGCTGCAGCAGATATTCATCGGCAGCATCCCACGCCTGTAACGGGCTCTCTTCGCGCATCGGCGGAAAGCGCTCCAGCGTAAGGGTGCTATGGGTCAGTTCAAGTTGGCTCATGGGATCTCCGGCGTGGTACACTTTGCGCAATTTTCGCCCTGAAAAGGGGGGCGCAGTATACTGTCTTTCGTCAGGAATCCCAATGTCATTAATTTATCTGCAGGGTTACCCTGAAAATATCCTCGAACAGGTGCAAATGCTGATTGATCATCAGCGATTAGGCGCGTTCCTGCAGCAGCGCTATCCCGGGACGCATGATGTGGTCAGCGATCGCGCGCTGTATGACTACACGCAGGCGATAAAAAATCGCTATATGCGCAGCGCACCTCCGGTAAGCAAAATCCTCTGGGATAATAAAATCAAAGTGATGAAGCATGCGCTGGGGCTGCACACGGCCATTTCCCGCGTACAGGGCGGCAACCTGAAAGCTAAAGCGGAGATCCGCATCTCCACCTTTTTCCGCCTTGCTCCTGAGCCTTTCCTGCGCATGATTGTGGTGCACGAACTCGCCCACCTCAAAGAGAAAGATCACAGCAAAGCGTTCTATCAGCTCTGCTGCCATATGGAGCCTGACTATCATCAGCTGGAATTTGACGCGCGCCTGTGGATGACCGATCAGGCGATGCGCGGCAACGCAGCTTAAAGAAACTCCTGTGCTTTCTGAATCAGACTGGTTTTGGTCAGGGCGCCCATAAAACAACGCTCCTGCGGATTATTCAGTACCGGCAGCCGCTCGAGCGTCACGCGTGAAAATGCCTCCCACCCTTCGCGCATGCTCTGTCCCTGAAAAATGCAGGGAAAGTTGCTATCCATGACGGTGCTGACCGGCGAGTCCAGAGTGATCTCCTGCGCCAGTACCTTGCGCGAGATCTCGTGAATGGAGACCACGCCCAGAAACTGCCCCGCCTGATTCAGTACGTAAACATAGCGTTCACGCTTCAGCGAGCTGACCGCCAGCGCCTGTCCGACCGACTCTTCCGGCTGCAGCGCTGCACCGGGAATAATCAGCTGGTCGACACGCATATGGTCAAAATCATACCAGGCTTCAGAACGGCTCAGGTGATGGCTGACCACCGGATAGGTGCTGGCGGACTGCAGGCGGTAGACCACCATTGAAGCCAGGACTGAGGCGATCATCAGCGGAAACAGCAGGCTGCTGTTAAGCGTCATCTCCAGTACCATCAGCATCGCCATCAGCGGAGCCTGACTGACAGCGGCCAGCACGGCGGCCATGCCTATTGCTGCATAGAGCAGCGTATCGCCCACCGGCAGCTGCAGCGCGGCTGCGCTCTGCGCCAGAATCACCCCGAGCAGGGCGCCAATCAGCAGCGAGGGCGTAAACAGTCCGCCGACGGCATTTGAGCCTACGGAGAGGGTTGTCGCCAGGGTTTTGAGCAGCAGCAGCAGCAGCAGTCCGGTGATGACATAGTGCCCCTCAATGATCTTCACAATCACTTCATAGCCGTTGCCGAGAATATCCGTGGAGAGCAGCGCCAGCAGGCCGACAGCGACGCCTCCTGCGCCAAGCCGCAGCGGCAGCGATCGCACGCGGCTGAATAGCCGCCGGCTGCGGCCAATCAGCGCGATCAGCAGCCAGCCGGCAACGCCTGCTACCAGACCAATCAGCACTGTCATCAGCAGGCTCACTCCATCCATCTGAAACAGCGTATCGGCAAGCGGATAAAGCGCATTGCGAAAACCCAGCGCCCACATGGTCATCACCGCCACCGCAGAGGCGACAATCAGCGGGATCAGTCGCTGCAGGGCTGAAATACCAAAAGCAATTTCAGCAACAAAGATCGCCGAGGCAAGTGGCGCGTGGTAAACCGAGGAGAGGCCCGCTGCTGCCGCCATGGCGACAATGTCGCTGTTGCGCAGATTGAGCGATGCCGGCAGCCAGCGTCCCAGCAGACTGCCGCTGAGCGCTGAGAGCTGTACCATCGGCCCCTCTTTACCGATTGAAGCGCCGCTGCCAATGCTGGCGATTGAAGAGAGCGCGCGAAACAGTGAGGTGCGCGTCGGCACGGCATCCAGCCTGGCGTTAATCACTTCCAGGTAGTCTGTTTTTACCGTTTGCTGCTGCTCAATTGCGACGGCATAGCGCAGGAACCAGCCCGCCAGTACGCCGCCGCCGCCCACCAGCAGCGGCCAGAAGATCCACGGCCAGACGTGCATCGCCACGGTGATCTCATGGTCACTGTTAAACAGCAGCTGGTTAATCACATCGATAATGCCACGAAACGCCAGCGTTACCAGCGAGGCCATCAGCCCCACCGGAATGGCGATCAGCAGCGTGGTCCAGTTTAATGCATGTTTGCTTCCGCTCACCCGGCTCTCCCGTTCGCAGGCTTTCAGACACAGGGGCTCACTATATTGGAATGCGGATCGCAGGATCAAATAGTGCCGGCAGGTTTCCTGCCGCCGCGTGCTACCCTGCGGCTTTATTTTGTCAGGAGAGCAGACCTGTGATTCGCTTTGCCATTGTCGGCACCAACTGGATTACCCGTCAGTTTATTGACGCAGCACATGAGAGCGGCAGGTTTACGCTCAGCGCAGTCTATTCACGCAGCCAGCAGCAGGCTGACGCCTTTGCCGCAGATTACGCCTGTCCGCTCACGTTCACCTCACTGGAGGCTCTGGCGGCATGCCAGGATATCGACGCGGTCTATATCGCCAGCCCGAATGCACTGCACTGCGAACAGGCGCTGCTGTTTATGTCTCACGGTAAGCATGTGATCTGCGAGAAACCGCTGGCCTCCACGCTGCGTGAAGCCGAAGCGATGATCGCCTGCGCTCAACAGCATCAGGTTGTGCTGTTTGAAGCCTTTAAAACCGCCAGCCTGCCTAATTTTCTGCAGCTGCAGCGCACCCTGCCGCAGCTGGGCACGCTGCGTAAGGCGCTGTTCAGCTACTGTCAGTACTCTTCCCGTTACCCGCGCTATCTTGCCGGTGAAAACCCGAATACGTTTGACCCGCGCTGGTCCAATGGCTCCATCATGGATATCGGCTATTACTGCCTCGCTGCTGCCGTCACGCTGTGGGGTGCGCCACAGCGCGTCACGGCTGAAGCCACGCTGCTGGCGAGCGGCACAGATGCGCACGGCACCGTGATACTTCACTATGGCGAGTTCGACGTCACTCTGCTGCACTCCAAAGTCAGCAACTCCGCTATTCCGAGCGAAATTCAGGGAGAGGAGGGTTCGCTGCTTATTGAGAAACTGGCAGAGTGCCAGCAGCTGCGGCTACTGCCACGCAGCGGTGTTGAGCAGAATCTGACGCAGCCGCAGCACAGCAATACGATGCGCTATGAAGCAGAGGTGTTTGCCAGTCTGGTGGAAACGCAGCAGACCGCACACCCTGGCCTCGAAATTTCGCGGCTGACAGCAGCGCTGCTGACCACCATCCGCCAGCAGACCGGCGTGATATTTCCCGCCGATCGCCAGGAAGTGTAAATATTGCTAAATATGACTGGTCCTGCATTGCATCGGAGTGCGGCTGCGCTATTTTTTTCTAAGCAAAGGGGAGTAACTTGTCAGCTGATTGATCGTCATTACGATGTGTAGCGCATCCGGTCGTCAGGCAACCCGGAAGTGATTCTGTGTTGTAAGTGAGACCTTGCCGGAAGGCGAGGAGCGCTTGCAGCGTAATGAAAGCGGCTTACGTCTTCTGACGGAGCCGTTTTTTTTAACTTTCGCACAGGACACCATTATGCAATCGATAGGCACACCGTTACTCTGGGGCAGCTTTACCGTTGTTGTGCTGATTATGCTGGCGATCGATCTGCTGCTGCAGGGCCGGCGCGGCGCACAAACTATGTCGTTCAGACAGGCGGCTATCTGGTCGCTGATCTGGGTTTCCGTTTCACTGCTGTTTGCTGCCGCTTTCTGGTGGTATCTCGATACGCACGCCGGGCGCGAGGTTGCCACTACGCAGACGCTCGCTTTCCTGACCGGATACGTGCTGGAAAAAGCGCTGGCGGTGGATAACGTCTTTGTCTGGCTGATGCTGTTCAGCTACTTTGCTATTCCGCCCCAGCTGCAGCGGCGCGTCCTGATTTACGGCGTGCTGGGTGCCATTGTCTTGCGTACCATCATGATCTTTGCCGGCAGCTGGCTGGTCATGCAGTTCAGCTGGATCCTCTATATTTTCGGCGCGTTTCTGCTGTTTACCGGCATTAAGATGGCGCTGGCGCGCGAGGATGACACGGCCGTGGGTGATAAGCCGGTGGTGCGCTGGCTGCGTCAGCATCTGCGCATGACCGATTCGCTGGAGGGTGAGAAATTTTTTATTCGCCGTAACGGCGTACTGTTTGCCACCCCGCTGCTGCTGGTTCTGATTATGGTCGAGCTCAGCGATGTGATTTTTGCTGTCGACAGTATTCCGGCTATTTTTGCGGTAACCACCGATCCCTTTATTGTGCTGACCTCTAACCTGTTTGCCATACTCGGCCTGCGCGCCATGTATTTCCTGCTGTCGAATGTGGCTGAGCGCTTCTCTATGCTGAAATATGGGCTGGCTATCGTGCTGGTGTTTATCGGCATCAAAATGCTCATCGTCGAGTTTTACCACATTCCGGTCGCTGTCTCACTCAGCGTGGTGGGCATTATTCTGGGTGGAACGCTGCTGATCAACGCCTGGGTTAACCGGCGAAATGACCGCCGGCGCATCTCGCCATAATCTTCTGCAGGGGCGTAAATCGCCCCTGCTTTATTTCGTCTCAATGAAACTTTCCCTTTTTTATCTCTGTCACACTTCCTCTGTTTAGCAGATTGAAAAATCGATCCCGCACGCAAAGCCGGAATTATCGCTTTTCTCACCAGCACTTTTCCTTATACTCCGCCGGGCAAACCCTCTGGCGCGGAATAAACGCGCACCACACTCATGACCGATAGTAAAAGATCACGATATGCAAAATAACCTTTCCAGAGTGGCAGGCGTGCTGTTTAAAGGCAGCCTGGTCAAACAAATCATGGTAGGCCTGGTCGCTGGCGTAGCGCTGGCGTGGCTGTCGCGCGATGCCGCATTAGCCGCCGGCCTGCTGGGTGAACTCTTTGTCCGGGCACTGAAAGCCGTCGCGCCGCTGCTGGTTCTGGTGCTGGTCATCGCGTCCATTGCTAACCATCAGCAGGGACAGAAAACCAATATCCGTCCCATCATTATGCTTTATCTGCTCAGCACCCTGTTTGCCGCGATGATCGCGGTGATTTTCAGCCACCTCTTTCCGCAGACGCTGTCACTCGCCGCCGGTAACACGACAATTACGCCGCCTTCCGGGATCACCGAGGTGCTGCATGGCCTGCTGATGAGCATGGTGGCTAATCCGTTCGAAGCGCTGATGAACGCGAACTACATCGGCATTCTGGTCTGGGCGCTGGGCCTTGGCCTTGCATTTCGTCATGCCAGTCCCGGCACCAAAGATTTTTTAAATGACGCCTCACACGCGGCAACCTGGGTCGTACGCTGTGTGATCCGCTGCGCGCCACTGGGCATCTTTGGCCTGGTCGCCTCCATTCTGGCCTCTACCGGCTTTGGGGCGCTGTGGGAATATGGCAGCCTGCTGGTCCTGCTGATTGGCTGCATGCTGTTCATGGCACTGATTGTGAACCCGCTGCTGGTGTATCAGAAAATCCGGCGTAATCCCTATCCACTGGTATTTACCTGCATTCGTGAAAGCGGCGTGACGGCTTTCTTTACCCGCAGCTCGGCCGCCAATATCCCGGTGAACATGGCGCTGGCAAAACGACTCAACCTTGATGAAGACACCTACTCCGTATCAATTCCGCTGGGTGCGACCATCAGCATGGCGGGCGCATCTATTACGATTACCGTACTGACGCTGGCTGCGGTGCATACGCTGGGCATCAATGTCGATGTACCGACAGCGATTCTGCTAAGCCTGGTTGCCACGCTGTGCGCCTGTGGTGCCTCCGGCGTAGCGGGTGGCTCATTGCTGTTAATCCCGGTGGCCTGCAATATGTTCGGCATTCCTAACGACCTGGCCATGCAGGTGGTGGCCGTTGGGTTTATTATCGGTGTGCTGCAGGATTCAGCAGAAACGGCCCTGAACTCCTCAACCGACATTCTGTTTACTGCGGCTGTCTGCCAGGCAGAAGCGGAACGCCAGCCCGGCGCCGCGACCTGACCTCTCCTCTGCGGCGCACACTGTGCGCCGCGCGCTTTCATAGCCGCTGTGCTGCCATCCTTCCCTTCTGCCTCATGTAACAAACTGCTGCCATAAACTGGCAATGTTGCCATATCTGGAAAATACTAAGCGGTGGCGGCGCAACGTTACGCTACATCACACGGCTTCTGCCCGTAACTGCAACTTGTTTGCCGCAGGCCGCCTGATTAAGCCGAACAGCGTAAAAACGGCCACGTTTGTACATTCTGAACCTGCAGACGGGGTCAGATAATCTGCAATAGTGTCAGCTCGTGTAAAGCTCCTTTTACTCCTGGCAGCAAAGGGTAAAACTCCACTACAACGGACATAATGCACTGTCTGAATTGGGAAGTATTTGTTACAGTTATCGCCCTTTTTTTACCATTTGCGACAAGGGCGTCAGAAAGTCGCTGATTTAACACGCATAGCCGCATGGATACGGACCCCTGCTCAGGTGGCATACCCAAAATGTATAACTCACCTCTGCCTGCGCTTTAGCCCCTGATGGGCTCGTTTAACAATGATGTTCGGGAAAGATTGATGGATATTTTGAAAGCACTGCTGCATGCCCTGTGGCAGCAGGATTATGAGATGCTCTCTGACCCCACGCTGGTGTGGGCGATCTACGGCTTACTGTTCATGATCCTGTTTCTTGAAAATGGCCTGCTTCCTGCCGCCTTCCTGCCCGGTGACAGCCTGCTGATCCTTGTCGGCGTGCTGATTGCCAAAGGCACAATGAGTTTTCCCCTGACGCTGCTGGTTCTCACCACAGGTGCCAGCCTCGGCTGCTGGGTAAGTTATATCCAGGGGCGATGGCTGGGTAATACCCCTACCGTACAGAAATGGCTTTCGCACCTGCCGGCACAATACCACCAGCGCGCCCACAGCCTGTTCCATCGTCACGGTCTCTCTGCCCTGTTGATTGGGCGCTTTATTGCGTTTGTACGCACGCTGCTGCCCACCATTGCAGGGTTATCTGGTTTGAGTAATGCGCGCTTTCAGTTCTTTAACTGGATGAGTGGCTTCCTGTGGGTATTGATCCTGACCGTACTTGGCTTTGCACTGGGCAAAACACCGCTGTTTCGCCGTTATGAAGATGAGCTGATGTTTTTTCTGATGATGCTGCCGCTGGCGCTGCTGGTCATCGGCCTGATCGGCTCGCTGGTCGTACTGTGGCGTAAGCGTCAGGCAGGACAAAACGGGAAAGCGCAGTAATGAAAACAGGACGTCTCTTTACCCGACCGCTGCTGCCGTGGCTGTGCGGCGGCCTGCTGCTGCTGCTCGCGGCCGGGGCTGCTCCACTGCTGTGGCAACATGAAACCGTGGTACAAATTCGCGTGGCGCATAGCGGCACCAATCTGCCGGATGGCTTTTATCTTTATCAGCAGCTCTCTGCCCAGGGCGTGCGCATTAAAAGTATTACGCCAGCAGGCGATGCGCTGGTGATCCACTTTGAAGATGAAGAACAGAGCCTGGCGGCGCAGAAGGTATTACGCCGCTTATTACCACAGGGTTTTGTTGTGGCCGCAGGCCCGCAGGCCTCACAGCAACCGCGCGACGCCAATCCCCCGACCTACAGCTAATCCGATCGTCTGACCTGCGGTCAGACGATACTTTTTCTCCGCTATCTCTTCGTCTTTTTTGAATTTTTGCCCCGGCTGACTATGCTTAACGTTAGCACACGCCGACGCGACGCCGGGATACGCTCCTGTCTGGCAGACGGCAGTTCATCAACAATGGAAGGTGTGAACGTGATGAAACAACTTCTTCTGGGTGCCATGCTTATCTCCTGCTCTGGCTCTCTGCTGGCGGCAGAGTCGCTGTGTCAGCAAAAAGAGCGCGATATCCGGCACGAGATTGCAATGGCAAAACAGCATGATAATCAGCGCCGGGTAAACGGACTGGAACGGGCGCTAACAGAAGTTCGCGCCAGCTGCAGCGATCGGCAGCTGAAATCAGCGCACTCAGAGCGTCTGAAGTCGCAGCAGAACAAGGTGGCCGAGCGCGAGCAGGAGCTGCAGAAAGCGCGCGACGACAGGGATGACAAAGACAAAATTGAAAAACGTGAACGCAAGCTGGATGAGGCACGACAGGAGCTGAAAAAGCTTGCTGCAGAGCCTTACTAATCGGACATAAATAATTGAAGTAATGGAGAACTCTCATGGCTAAAGACACCACATCTGAACATCTGCGCGCCGAACTGAAAAATCTGGCCGACACCCTGGAAGAAGTATTAAGCAGCTCTGCAGACAAATCCCGCAGCGAGCTGGATCGCCTGCGTCATAAAGCGCGCGGCGCACTGGAAAGTTCACGCGAGCGTCTGGGCGATTCCGGTGAGCGTATTGCCAAATCCACGCGCGAAGCCGCAGAGAAAGCGGAAGACTATGTGCGTGAGAATCCGTGGCACGGCGTTGGCGTTGGCGCAGCCGTGGGCGTGCTGATTGGCATTCTGATTTCGCGTCGTTGATATGAACGATTCTCAGCAAAGCCACGGCCCGGGCAAAGGGGTCTTTAACATCGGTCAGCGCGTGGTAACTACGCTGGTCAGTATGGTCGAGACGCGTGTCCGGCTGGCCGTTGTTGAGCTGGAAGAAGAGAAAGCCAATCTGATCCAGATGCTGATCATGATTGGCCTGACCATGCTGTTTACGGCATTTGGGCTGATGAGTCTGATGGTGTTGATCATCTGGGCGGTTGACGCGCAATACCGGCTGATGGCGATCGGAGTGACCACAGGCGTACTGTTTTTGCTTGCGCTGATTTTCGGTCTGTGGACGCTGCGTAAATCGCGTCAGTCGACGCTGCTGCGTCATACCCGTAAAGAGCTCGATTCCGATCGTAAACTACTGGAGGAGGACCGCTCATGAGCAGTCGCCATGAACGCGAAGCCCGCATTCATGAACTCCTTAATACGGTTCAGCAGCAGCGGCTCGATTTAAGCGCAGCAGGACGTGACTGGCTGGAAAATACAGCCCGCTATGACCGCGGCTGGCTGACGCTGGTAAGCTGTCGCCGCTATCTGGCGATAGGAAGCAGCGCGCTGGCTATCTGGTCAGTACGCAGCCCTAACCGGCTGTTGCGCCTCGTTAAACGCGGCTTCGGCCTGTGGAGCACCTGGCGTATGATTAAATCATCCATGCCGGGGCGCTAACCGCTCTATAAAAAACCGGACCAGCAGGTCCGGTTTTTTTTCGTCAGAATTCCTGAATAACTTCGACAGTTTATCTTGCTTACAACCCTTTCGCGCCGCGATTATTATCTCTCTCCATCAGCCCGGTGAACGTTTATCTGCGTTGCAGCGGGAAATTAACGGACAGGTTTTCAGCCTGCCACAAAATTACGCTGGAGTAGATGATGAAAAAATTCGAAGATGCAGGACTGTTAGCCGCGCGTGTACTGATGACTATTCTGTTTATTACGGCCGGCTGGGGCAAAATTACCGCTTATGCCGGCACTGAGCAGTATATGCAGGCCATGGGCGTGCCGGGCTTTATGCTGCCGCTGGTGATCCTGCTGGAACTGGGTGGCGGCCTGGCTATTCTGTTTGGTTTCCTGACGCGCTTTACCGCGCTGTTTACCGCAGGCTTTACTCTGCTGACCGCATTTCTGTTTCACAGCAACTTTGCAGAAGGCGTAAACCAGCTGATGTTTATGAAAAACCTCAGCATTGCTGGCGGTTTCCTGGTTCTGGGTCTGGTGGGACCAGGCGCCTGGAGTATTGATCGTCTGATCCGCCAGCGCATGGCGCCCGCCGCCGCCCGTTAAGCGCGCAGGTAGCTTACAGCAGATATACTGAATACAGGGGCAGAGGATCATCCTCGCCCCTTTTTTCTATGGAGGGCATATGGGACAGCTGATTGAGGGTGTCTGGCACGATACCTGGTACGATACAAAGTCAACCGGAGGGCGTTTCAAACGCTCAGAGTCAGCGTGGCGTAACTGGATCACGCCTGATGGCAGCGCCGGCCCTGACGGTAAGTCCGGCTTTGCAGCAGAGCGCGATCGCTACCATCTGTACGTTTCACTTGCCTGCCCGTGGGCGCATCGCACGCTGCTGATGCGCAAGCTTAAAGGGCTGGAAGAGATGATATCGGTTTCCGTGGTTCATCCGCTGATGCTGGAGAACGGCTGGACGTTTGATGACAGCTTTCCGGAGGCAACCGGCGACACGCTGTATCAGCATGAATTTCTCTACCAGCTCTATCTGCATGCCGATCCGCACTATAGCGGCCGCGTGACCGTACCGGTGCTGTGGGACAAGCAGCAGCACACCATTGTCAGCAATGAGTCGGCCGACATTATCCGCATGCTCAACAGCGCATTTGATGCACAGGGCGCACGAGCCGGCGACTACTATCCTGCCGATCTGCGCGATAAGATCGATGAACTTAACGGCTGGATTTACGATACGGTCAATAATGGCGTCTATAAGAGCGGTTTTGCTACCTCTCAGGCCGCTTACGATGAAGCCGTTACCGCCCTGTTTCATTCACTGGCGCGGCTGGAGCAGATCCTGGGACAGCATCGCTATCTCACCGGCGATCGCCTGACTGAAGCCGATCTGCGCCTGTGGACCACGCTGGTACGCTTTGACCCGGTGTATGTTACTCACTTCAAGTGCGACAGGCACCGCATTAGTGACTATCGCAATCTGAATGGCTTTCTGCGCGATATTTACCAGATGCCCGGTATTGCAGAGACGGTGAATCTGCCGCAGATCCGCCATCATTATTACTGCAGCCATAAAACCATCAACCCGAACGGCGTGATTTCACTCGGTCCGGCATTTGACTGGGATGAACCCCACGGCCGCGGTTAATCGGATGTAAAACGGGCGCCATTAATGGCGCCCCTGGCCGCAAACAACCGCGAACCGAATACCTGCATACGAAACGGGCGCCATTAATGGCACCCCTACGCATAACCGTAGGGGGCGCATTCTTGCGCCCCGGGGTGTTTAGATGTAGGGGACGCATTCATGCGTCCCTGGCTGAATCCATGCGCCCCTGGCCGCAGAGAGAAACGGAAATACCTGCACTCGCGGCTCATAAAACAAAAAGCCCCGCCGGGGCGGGGCTTTTCATTTGAAAAGTCGAAACTGACCGATAAGCCGGGTTCTGTCGTGGACAGTCATTCATCTAGGCCAGCAATCGCTCACTGGCTCAAGCAGCCTACCCGGGTTCAGTACGGGCCGTACCATGTGAACCCCTATTTGGCCTTGCTCCGGGTGGAGTTTACCGTGCCACGGACTGTTGCCAGCCGCGCGGTGCGCTCTTACCGCACCCTTTCACCCTTACCTGATCCCGTTTCCGGGCCATCGGCGGTTTGCTCTCTGTTGCACTGGTCGTAGGCTTGCGCCCCCCAGGCGTTACCTGGCACCCTGCCCTGTGGAGCCCGGACTTTCCTCCCCTCTGCCTGTCTCCCCCGAAAGGGACGACGACAAAGCGGCGACTGTCTGGTCAGCTTCGGCGCAGGATAATAGGCGATCTGACCACGTTTGTCACTCTTCTTGCTGCGCCAGCGCATATTTATACAGCGCATTTTTTTTCACGCCGTGGATCTCCGCGGTCAGCGCAGCGGCTTTTTTCAGCGGCAGCTCCGCCTGCAGCAGCGCCAGCGTACGCAACGCCTCGGCTGGCAGCGCCTCCTCATCTGCCTTATGTCCCTCAACAATCAGCACCATCTCGCCCTTGCGCCGGTTCTCATCTTCCCGCACCCAGGCAAGCAGCTCTCCCACCGGCGCGCCATAGATCGACTCCCAGGTTTTGGTCAGCTCGCGCGCCAGTACCACATAGCGCGCTGCGCCCCATACGGCTGCCATATCCTGCAGCGTATCCAGCAGTCGATGGGTCGACTCATAAAACACCAGCGTACGCGGCTCTTCGCTCAGCGCGCGCAGTGCATCGCAGCGCCCTTTGCTTTTCGCAGGGAGAAACCCTTCGTAACAGAATCGATCGGACGGTAATCCCGCCGCGCTTAATGCTGCAATGGCTGCACAGGCGCCAGGCAGCGGCACAACGCGCACGCCCGCCTCGCGGCAGCGACGCACCAGATGGTAGCCCGGATCGTTGATCAGCGGCGTGCCGGCATCGGAGACCAGGGCGATACTCTGCCCCTCCTGTAGCTTCGCCAGCAGCACATCCGCTTTCTGCTGTTCGTTATGATCGTGAAGTGCGAACAGTCGCGCATTGATGGCGAAATGTTGTAGCAACAGCCCGGTATGACGTGTATCTTCCGCTGCAACGAGATCGACGCTCGCCAGCACCGTCAGCGCACGCTGTGTGATATCACCCAGGTTACCGATCGGGGTAGGAACGATATAGAGCGTACTGGCAGAAATCTCTGCCCGATCGAGTTGTTTCATTGTCTCATCCGAATTGCCGATTTAATATTGAGCATCAAGAAAAAAACATCACTGGATACAGTATGCTTCCTTCAAAAGTCGTACGTCGTAAAGCAGGACGCTTTGTACCTGTTCTTCTCGCCGGGCTGATTCTGGCCGCCTGTAGCGGTCAGGGTCCGCAGCAAACCTCTAACGTCAATATTCAGGGGCCCGCAACCGGACGCTCTGACTATTATCTGCAGCAGGCACAGCAAAGCAGCGATGATAGCAAGACCGACTGGCAATTACTTGCCATCCGTGCCCTGTTGAAGGAAGGAAAGTATCCTCAGGCACAAACGCAGCTTGGCCAGCTGCCGCAGCAGCTCTCTGATGTACAGCAGCAGGAGCTGCAGCTGCTGCGCGCGCAGCTGCAGATTGCGCAGCAGAATTACAGCGGCGCTCAGCAGCAGCTCAGCCCGATTAAGGTAGCCGATCTCTCTTCCGATCAGCAGGTACGCTACTACGCACTGCAGATCGCCGCGGCGCAGAACCGGCCATCGCTGGCGCTGCTGCGCGCCTATATCGCGCAGGAACCGCTCTTAAAAGGTGACGAACATCAGAGTAACATCGACGCGACCTGGCAGGCGCTGACCCAGCTGACGCAGGACCAGCTTAACAGCGTTGTCATCAATGCCGATGAAAATACCCTGCAGGGCTGGCTCGATCTGCTCAATACCTGGCACGCTAACAGCCAGGATCCGCAGATGCTGAAGGCGGCCATTAGCGACTGGCAGACGCGCTACCCGCAAAACCCGGCGGCAAAAACGCTGCCAGCGCAGCTCAGCCAGGTCAAAAACTTCAGCCAGGCTTCCACCAGCACCATCGCCCTGCTGCTGCCGCTGAACGGTCAGGCGCAGGTGTTTGCGAATGCGATTCAGAAAGGCTTTAACGATGCAAAAAATGGCGTGCTGAGCGCGGCTGCCCCGGCACAGAGCAGCGCGCCGGAAAGCGCCACTGCCCAGCCTGCGCCGGACGCGACAGCGGATAGCGGAGCGGCCAACAGCGTGGTTAGCCCGGCGGCCGCCAGCATGCCTGCGCAGGAGAACACGCAGCAGCAGCCTGCTGCACCAGCCTCTCAGCCAGCCGCCAGCAGCGCACAGATTAAAGTGTACGATACCAGCAGCCAGCCGATCGCTCAGGTCATGCAGCAGGCGCAGCAGGATGGCGCCACGCTGGTCGTTGGCCCGCTGCTGAAAAATCATGTGGAAGAAGTAGCAAACAGCCAGACCCCGCTCAACGTACTGGCGCTAAACGAGCCGGAACAGATCCAGAACCATCCGAATATCTGCTATTTTGCGCTTTCTCCTGAAGACGAAGCGCGTGATGCAGCGCACCATATCTATGAGCAGGGCAAGCGCCAGCCGCTGCTGCTGCTGCCGCGCAGCAGTTATGGCGACCGGGTCGGAAAAGCGTTTGCAGAAGAGTGGCAGCAGCTGGGTGGTGCCACGGTGCTGCAGCAGCGCTTTGGTGGCGTGGCCGAGCTGAAACAGGGCATTAACAGCGGAGCCGGTATTGCGCTGAGCGGCACGCCGCTGACGGTACAAATGGAGCAGCCGCAAAGCGTGGCCATTGCAGGCCTGACGATCCCGGCGCCGCAGAGTAGCACCCCGGCACCGGCGGCTGACAGCAGTGGCGGTAGCGTGGACGCCGTTTACATCGTCGCCAGCCAGAATGAGCTGCAGCTGATCAAACCGATGATCGCCATGCGCACCAGCAGCCGCAACAGCACGGCGCTTTATGCCAGCTCGCGCAGCGCGCAGGCGGGCGCCGGTCCCGATTTCCGGCTGGAGATGGAAGGCCTGCAGTACAGCGATATTCCGCTGCTCTCCGGCGCTAACCCTGGCCTGATGCAGCAGGCAGCGAAGACGTTTAACAACGACTATTCGCTGGTGCGCCTCTACGCGATGGGCATCGATGCCTGGACGCTGGCAACGCAGTTTAACCAGATGCGGCAGGTAGCCGGCTTTGCCATTGATGGCAACACCGGTAAGCTGAGCGCCGACACGGATTGTGTCATCAACAGGAAGCTGGCATGGAACCAGTATCGCCAGGGACAGGTCGTTCCGGTACAGTAAACCGCCAGCGTATCGGCGCGGAGCATGAACAGCAGGCGCGTCACTATCTGGAGCGCGCCGGGCTGAAGTGGGTCGCCAGTAACGTCCGCTTTCGCGGAGGTGAACTTGACCTGATTATGCGCGACGCCGACTGCTGGGTATTTGTAGAAGTGCGCTACCGGCGCGATGCGCGCTACGGCGGAGCAGCCGCCAGCGTGACGCGTCAGAAACAGCAGAAGCTGCTGCGGGCAGCGGCGCTCTGGCTGCTGACGCGCGGCGGCAGTTTTGAGACGGTCAATTGCCGTTTTGACATCATTGCCATTACCGGGCGCGAACTGACGTGGCTGCCCGCTGCTTTTAATGCCGATGAATAGAACCAGGTGGTCTTGTGCAGGACAGAATTAAAGCGTGTTTTACTGAAAGTATTCAGACGCAGATTGCCGCAGCCGAAGCGCTGCCGGATGCGATCTCCCGCGCCGCGATGACGCTGGTGCAGTCGCTGCTGAATGGTCATAAAATTCTCAGCTGCGGTAACGGTGCCTCAGCGGCCAATGCGCAGCACTTTGCGGCCAGCATGATTAACCGGTTTGAAACCGAGCGTCCCAGCCTGCCGGCGCTGGCGCTGAGCGCAGATAACGTTATGCTCACCGCCATCGGCAACGATCGGCTGCATGATGAGATCTACGCCAAACAGGTACGGGCGCTGGGTCAGGCGGGTGATGTGCTGCTGGCGATCTCAACCCGGGGTAATACCCGTGACATCGTTAAAGCGGTTGAGGCGGCAGTGACGCGCGATATGACTATTGTCGCGCTGACCGGACACGACGGCGGCGAGCTGGCTGGCCTGCTCGGCCCTCACGACGTGGAAATCCGCATTCCCTCTCATCACAGTGCGCGCATTCAGGAGATGCATATGCTGACGCTGAACTGCCTGTGCGACTTGATCGATAACACCCTCTTTCCCCACCAGGAATGACTGAAGGAGCTTACATGAAAGCATTGAACGCTATCGCCCTGCTGTTAACGGCCATGCTGCTGCAGGGCTGCGTGGCAGTGGTTGCCGGCGGTGCCGCTGTTGCCACCAAAACCGCCACTGACCCCCGCACCGTGGGTACGCAGGTTGATGACGGTACGCTGGAGCTGCGCGTCTCTAACGCGCTGGCAAAAGATGAACAGATTAAGAAGCAGGCGCGGGTCATTGTTACCGCTTACCAGGGCAAAGTGCTGCTGACCGGTCAGGCACCGTCTGCCGATCTCGCCAGCCGTGCCAAACAGATCGCTATGGGCGTCGACGGCGCAACAGAGGTCTACAATGAGATCCGCACCGGAGAGAAGGTCAGCCTTGGCACCTCTTCTTCCGACACCTGGATCACGACCAAGATCCGCTCGCAGCTGCTGGGCAGCGATCAGGTCAAATCGTCTAACGTGAAAGTGACGACGGAAAACGGGGAAGTCTTCCTGCTGGGACTGGTCACGCAGGAAGAAGCCACGGCGGCGGCAGATGTTGCCAGCCGGGTCAGCGGCGTGAAGCACGTGACAACCGCCTTTACCATTCTGAAATAATCTTCATTCTTCCTGTGAGGGCGGCGCTGGCCGCCCTTTTTTATGCCGGTAAATCGATCACCAGCGCACGCAGCGGCGTCTCTGCCTGCAGAATAAGCTGCTGCTCATCACGAATAAACGCACCGTCGCCGCACTGCAGCCGCTGCTGATTCGCGCTGCTGCTGCGCACATCCAGCGTGCCGTGAATCGACTGCAGATACGCGCGCGCGCCGCGCAGCTGCACAATCTGCTCCTCTCCCGGCGCTAACGTCACCTGATACACTCTCGCATCCTGACGCAGCTGCAAACTCTGGTCTGCCCCGTCAGGCGAGGCCAGCAGCAGCGGCGATGCGCCATTGAGCGTCATCCGCTGCTGCAGCGGGTTTTCCCGCTCCGGACAGGCGCTCAGCCAGAGCTGCAGGCGCGTCAGCGGCCGATCTTTGCTGAGGTTTATCTCGCTGTAGCTTACGCCCTGCCGCGCAGACAGCAGCATCGCCTCACCTGCCCGTACGGTCAGGCGCTGTCCCTCGCTGTCGCGATACTCCGCCTCACCCTGCAGCACCAGATTCAACACATCAACCTGCGGATAGGTGCGGGGCTGAAAAGCGGCACCCGGCGCCAGCACCTCCTGGTTCAGCACGCGCAGCGCGGCGTATCCCATCAGTTTGGGATCAAAATAGTGGCCAAAAGAGAAGCTATAGCGCGCCTGCAACCAGCCAAAATCAGCCTGGCCACATGCGGACGCGCAGCGGGTTGTCATCATGCTATACCTCCGGTGCACTGCAGGAGACGCTCACTGCAGGCTTAATCGGTTTATGGTAAAAGGCTGGACGGCGGAATGTTAGCCAGTTAATCTGCCTGGCATATTCAAATTTACTGACAGAGAATCAGTATGGCTAAAGAGCGTGCATTAACGTTAGAAGCGTTACGGGTGATGGATGCGATTGACCGGCGCGGCAGCTTTGCCGCCGCGGCAGATGAGCTGGGTCGCGTTCCCTCTGCGCTGAGCTATACCATGCAGAAGCTGGAAGAGGAGCTGGATGTGGTGCTGTTCGATCGCTCCGGTCATCGCACCAAATTCACTAACGTTGGCCGGATGCTGCTGGAGCGCGGTCGCGTCCTGCTGGAGGCCGCAGACAAGCTCACCACCGACGCAGAAGCGCTGGCGCGCGGCTGGGAAACGCAGCTGACTATCGTAGCGGAGGCACTCATCCCCACCGACCTGCTGTTTCCGCTGGTCAGCAAGCTGTCAGAAAAAGCCAACACGCAGATATCTCTGATCACTGAAGTGCTGGCGGGCGCGTGGGAACGTCTGGAGCAGGGCCGGGCGGATATCGTCATCGCACCTGACCTGCACTTCCGCGCCTCCAGCGAAATCAATACCCGCAAGCTTTACACCATTATGAGCGTCTATGTCGCCAGTCCTGACCACCCTATTCATCAGGAGGCAGAGCCGCTTTCGGAAGTCACGCGTGTGAAATATCGCGGCATTGCCGTCGCTGACACGGCGCGTGAACGTCCGGTGCTGACGGTACAGCTGCTGGATAAGCAGCAGCGTCTTACGGTCAGCAGCATGGATGACAAGCGGCGGGCGCTGCTGGCGGGACTGGGCGTTGCCACCATGCCTTATCCGATGGTAGAGAAAGATATTGCCGAGGGCCGGCTGCGCGTGGTCAGCGCTGAGTATACGCGGGAAGTGGATATTATTATGGCCTGGCGTCGCGACAGCATGGGGGAAGCCAAAGCCTGGTGCCTGCGTGAAATTCCGAAGCTGCTGGCTAAGCGCAATCAGGCCTAGTCAGGGGCGGCTCAGGCACTCTATCGCCACGGTTTTAAAATGGTCAAAGTCACGGCACTCCCGCAGGCGCGGCATGGCACGTTCGCGTAAAAAGGTGACAAACAGATCGTAGAGCGCCATCGCCTCTTCATATTCACGTTTGCTGATGGCCAGCAGAAAGATCACGCTGGCGGTCTCATCACCCCAGCTGACGCCATGCGGCGCAATCACGGTATAGACCGCGGTTTTCTGCGCCAGCAGGCCGAGCGCGTGCGGCAACGCAATGCCATCCCCGAGCAGCGTGCTGACAATCGCTTCACGCTCAACCACGGATGGATAAAAGTCTACTGCAACAAAGCCCTGCTCCTGCAGGCGATCGCACAGCAGCTGAAAGAGCGCCTGCTGCGTCAGCGGCTGATCCAGCACCATAAAATGCTGCGCGGAGAAATATTTTTCCAGCATCCACGGTCGGGTGCGATCCACCAGCACCAGTTTGCCAAGCTGCTCCAGCTGAAATCCGGTCGGAAAGGGGGACATCACCACCACCGGCCGGTTCTTTTCATGCAGCCGCACCGTAGAGATAACAAAATCCTCTTCAATCCGCTCGCGCAGCGCGTAGTCGCGCTGTGTCAGCCGGGCGGTGACCACCAGCTGCGGATATTTGCGCAGCAGCAGCGCCTCAATCATCCGCAGCGTTGAGGTTCCGCTATCGCACACCAGCAGTACGCGCGGGTGGCGCTGATAGCCAACGTCATAGTGCCGCTCCAGCCCCACGCCAATATGCAGCACCAGAAAGCCAATCTCATTTTCGCTCAGCGTATAAGGGGTATATTTGCTCCAGCTGCTGACGGCGGCCAGCGTCACATCCCACGCCAGCGGATAGTGCTGTTTGATGTTGCTCAGCAGCGGATTGGGAATATGGATCTGATAGCGCACCCGGGTGATCATCGATTTGATATGGGTAAGCAGATCGGCGCGCAGCTGCTCGTCGTGCTGCAGCTGGTAGGCATAATGCGTATTGATATAACTCAGCAGCCAGCTCACCAGCGCGTCAGCGTCATCTGCATTGATGGTGCTTGGCTCCAGCGCCTGGATCTGACGCGCGGCGATATTGACGCGCAGCCAGTTCTCTTCCGCCCGCGATAAGGCTTTGCCGGTAAGCGGTCGCAGCTGATGCACCAGCGCGTGCGCCGCCTCACGCACCTCTTCGCCTACTTCTTCTGCGCCCGGATCGCTGAGCGGAAAGCCTTCGCTGATGCGGCGTACTGCTACCGCGCAGTAGATCAGCAGGTAGCGCTCGCCCTCATCGCTGAGACGAATAGCGTAACGGCTGAGGCAGTGCTGCAGCAGCGGCTGCAGCTGCATCAGCATATCACTGCGCAGTACTTCAATACTCAGCAGCGGGCTGTCGGGCGTCTCCTGGTCGATCTGCCACAGCAGATCGGTAAGGCAGGTGCGGATAGCCGTCTCGCTGCCAAACAGCTTCATGCCGTAGCGCGGTTTAGTTTCGATATGCAGATGATAGCGCCCCAGCCACTCCCGCACCTCTGCCATATCCCCCTGCAGCGTGGCGCGACTGACAAACCACTCTTCCGAGAGATCTTCCAGCCGCAGTGACCAGGCCGCAGTAAGAAAGCGGCTGAGCAGATAGCGAACCCGCTCCTGCGAGGTGCGCGGCACCCGCAGCGGCGCGCTGCTTTGCTGCTGCAGCGAATCAAAGCGTGCCGCGTCAGCCACCTGCAGCTGATAGCCGGCGCCGCGCGCCAGCACAAACTGTGCGCCGTGCTGCTCCAGCAGCGCGTTCAGCGCCGCAATGTCGGTGCGCACCGTGCGCGTAGAGACCGAGAAACGCCGTGCCAGCTCATCCTGCGGCAGCGTTTCATGCTGCAGTGCGGCAAACAGCTGCGCCAGACGCTGATTAGGAAATCTCACAAAGCCTCACCCGTAACGAAGTTATTGCAGCAGTGCCTTGCACGTTGCCAGAAGCTGGCGCACATCGTCAATGCGCGTCTCACCGCTTGCGCTGTCGATAATTGAGCTGTAAACGTGCGGGATCACTTTACTGACGCCCGCCTCCAGCGCGATCTGCACGATCTCCGCAAAATTATGCAGATCGATACCGCCGGTGGGCTCCAGCCAGAAATCGCGCCGGGCGCACGCCTCTGCGACCGCGCGATACTCCGCCACCGCGCTCAGACCGCCCATCGGAAAAAATTTTACCGAGCTGCCGCCCATGTCCTGCAGCATGGCGATGGCGCTGTCGATCGGCACAATCGCTTCCGCCGCCTGCGAGCTTAGCGGACCGGTTGAGATCTTCACTTTCCCTGGCGTCCCGCTGGGGGAGACCAGGCCATTTACCACCGTCTGCGACTGTCCCAGCAGCGCACGGCTGGTCGCGACTCCGGTAAACACCTGATTGACATGCTGCGGCTGCAGCACCGCTGCCAGTTCGCTCACCATAGCAGACTGACGCGGATCGCCGGCCCCGAGACCGATAGAGAGCGCGTTATCAATCAGCGCGGCGTAATCGCGCATGTCAGCCAGCGCCGCGTCGTGGCTGGCATAATTTTTTGACAGCACGCCAACCAGCACATGCCCTTCTGCTGCCAGCCAGATGTCGCGTGCGTTCTGCTTTGAGCCCGCCAGTACGTTGAGACAGAGACGATCCTGATAAAAATCGGGGGTCAGCTTCATGCGTTGTTCCTTTCTGCCAGCAGCGCGTCAATACGGCTGAAGATAGTCTGCAGCTGCGCGGCAGTAACGCTGCGCACGTCGGCTTCGATAATGCTTTCGTTTGCCTTATAGCCGCGAAAATAGATAGCGATGTCGCCGTTTTTCAGCGCCTGGACGAGATCGCCGGTTGCCCAGCCGGTCAGCGCTTCATCGAAATGGATCTCTGTACGCGCAATATCGCGCCCGGCGCTGTCCCATACCACCCGCGCGGTGACGCCCGGCAGCTGGTTAAGCTGGTCGATAAATGGCGTCATGTGCTGAACCATCTCGCTGCCGCTGGTTTTTGGCTGCGACAGGTAGCGCTCAATGGCCTGCGTCAGGCCCAGGATCCCCTCTTTGCCCACTTTCATCGCACGACCGATGCCGTTGCTCTGCCGTTTTACCCATTCGACACAGCGGCTGCGCCCTACCACCAGTCCGCTGGAGGGACCCTCTATCGCCTTGGCACCGCTGTAGATCACCAGGTCAGCACCCATCTGGTAGTAGCAGCGCAGGTCTTCTTCTGCCGCCGCATCCACAATCAGCGGGATGCCATGCTGCTGCGCGACTTCTGCCGCCTGCGCCACGCTGAGGTGGCTTTTTTGCACGCAATGGTGCGATTTTACGTAGAGCAGCGCTGCCGTAGCCGGCGTGATCGCCGCTGCCAGCTGCGCGGCGGAACACTCGTTGCTGTAGCCCGCTTCCACCAGCCGGCCACCGCCCAGCGCGACCATGGTGCCGACCGGCGCGCCGTAGTTCACGTTGTGCCCTTTAGGCACGACGATCTCATGCGGAACCGTGAGCGGCGCCGCGTGCAGGTTATCCAGCAGCCAGGCGTTATCTTTCACAATGACCCCGGCCACACACTGAGCGATACCCGCCGAGGCGCAGGAGACCACGACGGCGCTTTCTGCCTGCAGCAGTCCGGCAATGTAGTCACCGGTATGGTTCACCAGATCTTTCATTTCAAAGTAGTGGTTCAGGCCATAGCTGACGCTTTCCACCACCTCCGGTGCCGGCGTCGAGACGCCCAGAATAGTCATACGGCCTGACGCGTTGATCACCTGTTTCAGGTGATATTTTTCATAAACTGAAGACATGATGACGCTTTCCCTCTTCGGTCAGATGCCACTGGCCTGCCACTGTCACAGCCACCGGCAAAAAATGGTGCTCTCCCGCCACCTGTTCGCCCTCTGCATCGGTAAACGGACGGGTCTCCTGATTCACACTGAAAATAGTCAGATCGGCATCGCTGCCCGGCGTCAGATCGCCTTTGCCGCTGAGGCGCAGCGCCGCTGCTGCCTGGGTTGTCACGCAGGCGATCACCTGCGGCAGCGTCATGCCCAGCGCAAGAAACTTAGACATCACGTGCGCGAGGCTGTGTACCGGCCCGTGCAGGCGGTTGCGACAGTAGATATCGGAGCTGATGGTATCGGGCAGAATGCCGCGGGCGATCGCCTGTCGCGCCACCGCAAAGCTGAAGCTGGCGCTGCCGTGCCCGATATCGAGCGTGACGCCGCGCGCCAGCGCCTGACTGACCGCCGCTTTCAGCTCACCCTGCGCGGAGAGAATGCGGTTAGGTTTGCCGTTAAAGCAGTGGGTAATGATATCGCCGGCGGTCAGCAGCTCAGCGATCTCCTCCAGCACCGGCGGATCGTTACCGATATGTACCATGAGCGGCAGATCGCCGGCAGCGTGCTGGATCGCTTTGGCGCGGATCAGCGGTGCAATGCCGTTTTCCCCGACCACGCTGCTGCTCATGCGCGCTTTCAGACCAACAATGAAACCGGGATGGCGCGTGACCGCCTGCACCACCGCTGCTTCATCAATCTGACGCATGTCCGCCAGTTCGTTCTGGGTGACTATCCCGGTGCGGGCAACGTTGAGCAGCGCCCTGACGTCGGTGGCGGCGTGGCGCGTCAGCTGCCGGAAGTCATCAATCTGGTCGGCGCCGGTGCTGCCGGCATCCACCACGGTGGTGACGCCCTGCGCAACGCCGACAGCGTCCGCTTCATCGTGGTAGACAGGCGATTTTGCATAGCAGTGTACGTGGCTGTCTATCCAGCCTGCGCTGACGTACCAGCGCCCGGCCAGATCGCGCTCCTGCTGCGCGCTGCCCGTGACGTTGCCGACGACGGCGATTTTGCCGTCATGAAGAGCGATATCCACCAGCTGCTCATCGCACAGTCGTGCGCGGCGCAGAATCAGATCAAACATGGTTACTCCTTACTGCGTTTGCGGCCAGAGGCGCATGAATGCGCTCCCTACATCCTTACCCCAGGGTCGCCATTCATGGCGCCCGCCCTGTTACAGCGAAATCGGGAACATCGCGCCCGGCACCATGGCGCCCGGAATTGCACCGCCGGTAATCGGCTTGTTCCACAGGTAAGCTCGTTTGCGGCCAGGGGCGCATAAATGCGCCCCCTACATCCGCCATTCATGGCGCCCGCCCTGTTACAGCGAAATCGGGAACATCGCGCCCAGCACCATGGCACCCAGAATTGCGCCGCCGGTAATCGGCTTGTTCCACAGGTAAAACAGCAGAGCGCCAGCGAGCGAGCCCAGGCCAATGGGAATGGAGGCTGCCATCGCCGACAGGATAATCAGCGGGCCGAGAAAGCGTCCGGAGGCGTTGCCTGCGCCCATCATCACATCGGCGCCATAGGTGGAATCGCTCTGGTTGATGGTAAATTTGCGCGCCAGAATAATGACGTAACCAATCGCCACCCCGATCACCAGACCGGTTACCAGCGAAGCCGCAAAGTTCGCGACCGGAAACACAATGCCTGCGCCCAGCAGCAGCGCCGGCACGCCCAGCCCGACGCCGGTCTGGATCGCACCGCCGATATCCAGAATACCGACCAGCGAGCCTTCAATGATGCGGGCAAACAGAAAGCTGGCGCCAAACGCGGCGACCGCGCCATAGACGCCGGTCTCCATGCCGGCGCGCAGCATCGACACAAACGCCACTTCGTTAAAGGCGCCGATTCCGTAGAGGTAGTACATATGCGTACCGGCAAATACGCCGGATGAGAGCAGACCGACAAAAATCGGGAAGGACCAGTCGGCATACCAGAAGCCGCGATTTTCATGTTCGTTCATGGATGGCTCCTTATTTGCCGCTCAGGCTGTTGTGGATCATGTCAAGCCAGCCAGGGACGCCGAGCTGGAAAGATTGCAGCAGTTTCATATCGAACCCGCGGAAGAAGCCGCTCAGTACAAACAACAGCACAATCGCCGCCATCATGACTTTCGTCACCCGGTTCCAGCCGCTCTCCTCTACCCCTTTCCCAATCAGGATCCCCAGCACCAGCCCCGGTACGGCATTACCCATAATCAGCTGCGCCAGGCCGCCAAAGATGGTGGCCCAGAAGCCCGATTTTTTGCCGGCGTCGATGGCTGCCAGCCAGAAAATGACCGGCATGACGGTGTTTACCAGCAGGTTAGCCGCCGGCACCAGCACTTTGACTGCCGTCACCTGCAGCGCAGCCGGTACGGCTGAGGCGGTGCTGTTCAGAAAAGCCACGACGATCATGCCGATGATGCCGCACGCTATCGCCATACGCTTCGGGTTATGCAGCGTCTCTGCCACATTGCGATTTTTGACCATCAGCGCCGCAGCACCCCAGTTCGGCAGAATGCGGTGATCCACATCCTGCGTGAAGGAGCCAGCCGCCACAGAGGACGCCCAGGCGTTGAAAAAGAAGCCGAGACCAAAAGAGAAATGGGAAGCGGGGTCGCCTTCACACGAGTTAAGCTCGCCCAGGGTACGAAATGCACCCATGCCCTGTGTGACCGGTGCGTGGAACATGCGCGCTGCGCCGGCTCCCACTCCGACGCCGACCAGCCCGCCGATAATTAACGACTTAAACAAAATGATGAGAAACATAGTGTTGTACCCTTTATTGTCATTGTTGCGCCGGGTAAGCCCTCTCTCCTGGCGGGATAACGACCAGACCAGCGCGTTCAGGGTGTCGCCGTAAATGTCACGCTTTCCATATCGATAACGGTGACGCTGACGCTGATTTCCAGTTCAACGCTGTAGTGATGCCGCTCGCGCGCCAGGAAAAAAAACAGAAATTTTTCCCGCCGGGTACGCACCCTGGCGTGCAGCACCCGCACATCCAGCGGCTCAATGCGCAGCAGCAGCTTCTGGCTGTTGCGCAATACCTGCTGCTGCACGCTGCTGAGCGCATCGGCAAAGGCTTTTGCTTTGGTATCGCCTTTCCCCTGCACGATAACCTGCGTCTCATAGTGCTGTTTCATACGTCAGCTGCCGTGCTTCTTGTTCCAGGCCTGCACCAGCCGTTCGCCCAGCTCCTCTTTGTCCATAAAACCAAAGCCCAGCACGGTTGCCCCTTCGTTGATCGCCGTTACGCCCTCGTCTACCGAGCGCATGCCATGTTTCGCCCGGTAGCCATATTTGTTCTGCGCGGTGATAGCACCCGCGCCGCCGCTGCCGCAGAAAGAGATGCCGAAATCAGCGTTTTCCGCTTTCATCACATCACCCAGCTTCATATCGGCTGCCACGCCCGGCACCACCACCGCGCGTCCACCCGCTTTTTCAATGCCGGCAGCCACTTTCTGGCCTTTACCCAGACGATCGCCAATCACCACTGTCACCATGTTCACTTCCTCTCTGTTTATACGTCGTTACTTTTCGCCACTTCAATATGCACCGAGAGCAGCCAGGCCTCTTCCACCGGCAGATTGCCGAACAGATCGACGATCTGTTGCGCCAGCTGCAGGCTGTCAGGCGGAATATCATCAAACAGCTCCGCTTCTACCTCCGGCAGCGCCTCGCCGCTTAGCGAGCGGCTGGCCATCGCCTGAACGTGCGAATTCAGCATCTGCTGCTGCACCGGTGTGGGGCTAATCTGGTGCGCGGTATAGAGGATCGCGATTTGACTTAATATGCGATCCGCCAGCGCCTGAACGGCTTCTGCGTTCAGCGGGACAGCATCACTCCTCACCCTTCTACTCCTGTTTACGACAGATAATTCGCGTTAAAAAACAAACTACGCGTTCCGTCCGGCCGTGTGGAGACGCACTTTTTCCACCCTGAAACGGAAATGTGGCAACGCGCGGTGCGTCAGATCGCAGACAGCACATATCGCGCATGCCAGCGGCTGGCATGCATCAGGCGTGCGGGAAAGTTATATATTTGCAGAGGAGTGTGCAGGGGAGGATCGGTAAAGCGGGCCAGCACGCAGGCTGGCCCCGAGTATCAGCGGAATTTCTTATGGTTGGTATTGCGGATATCTTCCAGTTTTTTCGCTTCGGCTTTTGCCTCATCCAGCTTGCTGGCCTGAGCGAGCTTGTCGACCACGTCAATCTGCGCAATCAGTGCGTCAAGACCGGCGTGATAATCTTTGATCTGTGCGCTATCCGCCGGCTGCCCTTCCAGCTTGTCCGGCGTGGAATTTTTGGCATCCTGCGCGGCCTGGCGCATTTTACCGAGCGCAGTATGCATCTCCTGCGCGTCATCCGTTTTCTTCACTACGCTCAGGTTCTCTTTCAGCGTATCCATATCCTGTTCAAGATCTGCCGCCAGCACGCTGGCAGAAGAGAACAGTAACGACAGAGACAACATTGCAATTAAATGCTTACGCATGACGTGTTCCTTTTAATTATTATCGGGCAAAAAAAAAGCAGCCTTGCCGGCTGCTTTCTGGAAGCGATGTCGTTATTGTCCGGCGATTTTCATCTCCGGCAGCAGCACCGATCCGCATTGTATATTGCTGCGGGTTTCAATGTCGTTACCGACCGTAACCATATTGCGCCACATCTCTTTAAGGTTTCCTGCAATTGTGACTTCGCTCACAGGATACTGAATTTCGCCGTTTTCAACCCAGAAGCCCGCCGCGCCGCGCGAGTAGTCGCCGGTCATGGCGCTGACGCTCTGACCCATCAGTTCAGTGACAATCAGGCCGCGTCCCATCTGTTTAACGAGGTCATCAAAGCTGTGGCCCTGACCGGCAATGCGCCAGTTATGTATGCCGCCCGCGTGGCCGGTGCTCTGCAGGCCAAGCTTGCGCGCTGAATAGCTGGTCAGCAGCCAGTTCTGCAGCACACCCTCTTTGATAATATCGCGCGCTTCGGTTCGCACGCCTTCACTGTCAAACGGCGTCGAGGCGAGTCCTTTCAGCAGATGCGGCTGCTCCTGAATCGTCAGCCATGAGGGCAGGATCTGCTGGCCCAGCGAGTCGAGCAGAAACGTCGATTTGCGATAGACGCTGCTGCCGCTGATCATACCAACCAGATGACCAAACAATCCGGTGGCGACCTCAGGTGCAAACAGCACCGGTGCTTTCATGGTTGGCAGCTTGCGCGGGGCAAGGCGGGCCAGCACGCGGCGGGCACACTCGTTACCGACCCACTCTGCGCTCTGCAGATCGTCTATCGAGCGGCCGATAGTATAGGCGTAGTCACGCTCCATATCGCCATCCTGCTCGGCAATGACACAGCTCGACAACGAGTGGCGGCTGGAGCAGTAGCTCTGCAGCATGCCGTGACTGTTACCAAACACTTTGATGCCAACGTGGCTGTTGAAGCTGCCACCTTCCGTATTGGTAATGCGCTTGTCCGCCTGCAGCGACGCCTGTTCAGCACGCGCGGCCAGCTCGATGGCGCGATCGGCGTCGATCTCCCACGGATGGTAGAGATCAAGATCGGGTGCATCAAACGCCAGCAGTTCACGCTCTGCCGGTGCAGCATAAGGATCGGGTGAGGTGTAGCGCGCAATGTCGATCGCTGCCTGCACGGTGCTTTTTATGGCATCGGGACTGAGATCGGTCGATGAGGCGCTGCCTTTGCGGTTTTGATGATAGACGGTGATACCAAGCGCACCGTCGCTGTTGAATTCGACGTTTTCCACTTCACCATAGCGCGTGCTGACGCCGATGCCGGTGGTTTTTGTCACCGCAACTTCCGCACCATCGGTGTGGGCTTTAGCCAGTTCCAGCGCCTGGGCGACAGCCTGTTCCAGCGCTTTACGTTGTTCTGCAACCTGAGTAGATACGTTCATCGACCTGCCGTCTAATCTTAAGTGTGAATCTGTTGAGTCTATCAGACTCAGAGAACAATTTCGCAGTCGCCCGATAAACTGGTAGGATTAGCCTCTTTTTTTAAGGAGCCAAGAGATGACCAGGCAGCCCGAAGACTGGCTCGACGATGTACCGGATAATCAGGAAGAAGAAGATGAAGAGATTATCTGGGTCAGCAAAAGTGAAATTAAACGTGACGCCGAAGAGCTAAAACGCCTCGGTGCCGAGCTGGTTGATCTGGGGAAAAACTCCCTGGATAAGATCCCGCTCGATGAGGATCTGCGCAACGCGATTGAGCTGGCGCAGCGTATTAAGAAAGAGGGTCGCCGTCGCCAGCTGCAGCTGATTGGTAAAATGCTGCGCCAGCGCGATGAAGATCCGATCCGTCAGGCGCTGGACAAGCTGAAAAACCGTCACAACCAGCAGGTGGCGCTGTTCCACAAGCTGGAGCATCTGCGCGATCGCCTGATCGATCAGGGTGACGACGCGATGACCGAGGTGATCACGCTCTATCCGCAGGCCGATCGGCAGCAGCTGCGCAGCATGATCCGCAACGCGCAGAAAGAGAAGGCGGCGAATAAAACGCCAAAAGCAGCCCGGCAGATCTTCCAGTATCTGCGCGAGCTGGCTGAAGCGTAAGAGGCGGCCTGCCGGCCGCACGCTCTCCGGAGGCGTCCTGCAGGACGCCCCAGCCTTAGCGTCCCAGTCGCTCCAGCAGTTTTTGATGGATCCCGCCAAAACCGCCGTTGCTCATCACCAGAATTGAGTCGCCTGGCTGCGCCTCTTTCGCAATCATTTCCGTCAGCGTATCGACGTCCGCACTCCACTGCGCAGGCGGAATACAGGCGTCTGCCACGTCGGAGACCTGCCACGGAATATGGTGCGGCTGGAGCAGAAAGACCTTGTCTGCCCGGCCCAGCGACGGCGCCAGATCGTTTTTACTGACCCCCATTTTCATGGTGTTGGAGCGGGGCTCCAGTACCGCGAGGATGCGCGCCCTGCCACCTACTTTGCTGCGCAGAGCCGCCAGCGTGGCGTGTATCGCCGTCGGGTGGTGGGCAAAATCGTCATAGACCTTGATACCGTTGACCTCACCGCGCAGCTCCAGCCGGCGGCGCGCGTTGATAAAGCTGCTGAGCGCCTCGCCCGCATCTGCCGGTTTCACACCCACGTGGCGCGCGGCGGCAATCGCCATCAGGCCGTTATGCATATTGTGTTCGCCGACCAGCCCCCAGTTCACCTCGGCCACTTTTTCCCCCTCCAGCCAGACTTCCCAGCGGGCGGCGTCTGGCGTCAGCTTTTTCGCCTGCCAGTGGCCATGTTCGCCTGTGGTCTCCTGCTCGCTCCAGCAGCCCATCGCCATCACCTGCTTCAGGTTGTGATCGTGTTCCGGCAGCAGGATTTTGCCCTGGCCGGGTATGATGCGGATCAGATGATGGAACTGCTTCTGGATAGCGCGCAGGTCGTCGAAGATATCTGCATGGTCAAACTCAAGGTTATTGAGGATTAGCGTACGCGGGCAGTAGTGCACAAACTTGGAGCGCTTGTCGAAGAAGGCGCTGTCATACTCATCCGCTTCAATGACAAAGAATGGGCTTTTTCCTAATTTTGCCGAGACGTCGAAGTTGCCCGGCACGCCACCGATGATAAAGCCTGGTTCGAGGCCGCACGCCTCGAGGATCCACGCTGCCATGCCGGCAGTAGTGGTTTTACCGTGCGTTCCGGCTACGGCCAGCACCCAGCGATCGCGCAGCACAAAATCGTGCAGCCACTGCGGCCCGGAGAGGTAGGGAATGTTGCGCTCCAGCACGGCTTCAACACAGGGATTACCGCGCGTCATGGCGTTACCGATAATCACCAGGTCTGGCGCCGGATCGAGCTGCGACGCCTCGTAACCCTCAGTTAATTCAATGCCTTGCTGCTCAAGCAGCGTACTCATCGGCGGGTAAACATTTGCGTCCGAGCCGGTTACCTGATGTCCCAGCGAACGCGCCAGCATAGCCAGGCCGCCCATAAAAGTGCCACAAATGCCGAGGATGTGAATGCGCATAAATAGATCCATTAACTGAAAGTTCGGCGCACAGTGTAACCCCGAGTCTGAAGGGAAGAAACGGATTAGGACTATGGTTTTTAAAGTTCAATCGGCTAAACTGCGTACGCATACGTTGGCAGTTTGTTACAGCTGCTGCCACTCCATCGTAGATTCAGGGAATGTGTTATGAAAACGTTAGGCGAATTCATCGTCGAGAAGCAACACGACTTTCCTCACGCCACAGGTGAACTGACGGCGCTGATTTCCTCCATTAAGCTGGGCGCTAAAATCATTCACCGCGATATTAATAAAGCGGGTCTGGTGGATATTCTGGGTGCCAGCGGCGTGGAAAACGTGCAGGGCGAACAGCAGATGAAGCTGGACCTCTTCGCGAATGAAAAACTGAAAGCTGCCCTGAAAGCGCGTGGTGTGGTTGCCGGCATCGCCTCTGAAGAAGAGGATGAGTTTGTTATCTTTGAAGGCTCGGAAGATGGCAAATATGTGGTGCTGATGGATCCGCTGGATGGCTCATCCAACATTGACGTAAACGTTTCTGTCGGAACCATTTTCTCTATCTATCACCGCATCAGTGAACCCGGTACGCCGATCACGGAAGCGGACTTTATGCAGCCGGGGAATCAGCAGGTGGCCGCAGGTTATGTGGTGTATGGCTCCTCAACCATGATGGTCTATACCACCGGCGTCGGCGTGCACGCCTTTACCTATGATCCGTCGCTCGGCGTTTTCTGCCTGAGCCACGAGCGCATGACCTATCCGGCAAAGGGCTACACCTATTCCATTAACGAAGGTAACTACATTCGCTTCCCGCAGGGCGTGAAGAAATACCTGAAGTTTTGCCAGGAAGAGGATATCGACACGCATCGTCCTTATACCTCGCGCTATATCGGTTCGCTGGTGGCAGACTTCCACCGTAACCTGCTGAAAGGCGGCATCTACCTCTACCCAAGCACCGCCAGCCATCCCAACGGCAAGCTGCGCCTGCTGTATGAGTGCAACCCGATGGCGTTTCTCGCCGAGCAGGCGGGCGGTAAAGCCAGCGACGGTAAAAACCGTATTCTTGACCTGCAGCCTGAAACGCTGCACCAGCGCTGCCCGTTCTTCTGTGGTAACGAAGCGATGGTCGATGATGTTGAGCGCTTTATCCGCGAATATCCGGATAACCACGGCGCCTGAGCCGTGCCGGACAGTAAAAAAACCCGCCGCTGAGCGGGTTTTTTATGGTTTGCGCTTACGCCGCGGCGATGCGGAACTGCGCCATTGAGGCCTGCAGCTGCTGCGACTGCGCTTCCAGCAGCCGGGTGGCGGCTCCCGCCTGCTCCACCAGCGCCGCGTTCTGCTGCGCCGCTTCATCCATCTGCGTCACCGCCATATTGACCTGCTCAATACCGCGACTCTGCTCGTCAGATGCACCGGAGATCTCTTTCATCAGCGTCGTTACGCGCATCACTTCACCGGCGATCTCATCCATGGTCGCCCCCGCGCGCGTCGCCATTTCACTGCCCTCTTTAACCCGCGTCTGCGACTCGCTGATCAATGTCCGGATCTCTTTCGCCGCGCTGGCGCTGCGTCCTGCCAGCGTGCGTACTTCATTCGCCACTACGGCAAAGCCCCGGCCCTGCTCGCCAGCGCGCGCCGCTTCTACCGAGGCGTTAAGCGCCAGAATATTAGTCTGAAAGGCAATACCGTCAATCACGCTAAGGATATCCGCGATGCGGTTGGAACTCTGCGTGATCTCCTGCATCTTCTCCATGACGTAGCAGACCACTTCGGCACCGCGGCCGGCGGTGTCAGAGACGCTGCTGGCGAGCTGATTTGCCTGCTGCGCATTAACGGCGTTGAGCCGCACGGTGGCGGTGAGCTGTTCCATGCTGGCAGCAGTCTGCTCCAGTGATGCGGCAGACTCCTCGGTACGCTGTGAGAGATGCACCGTACCGGCCGCCAGCTCGCGGCTGCCGGTATCGATCTGCAGGCTGGCTTCGCGCACCTGACTCACAGAGTGGCGCAGCGCGCGCTGCATAACGGCCAGCGCCTGATTCAGACGGCCAATCTCATTGTGACCGGCAGCTGGCAGCGGCTGCGACAGATCGCCTGCCGCCACCTGCTCAAGATGCCGGACGGCGCTCTCCAGCGGACGCAGCAGCGCCTGACGCAGCAGCAGCCAGGCCAGGCCGGTCAGCAGCAGGGTGAGCGCCACCGCAATGCCGATCAGGATTTTCATCTGCCACTCATTGTGCGCCGCCTGCGCCAGCCGTGCGGCAGAGACCTCATCGGCGTAAAGGCTGAATGCGTTAACCGCACCGGCATAGCGGGCCGCAAGCTGCGATACATTGCCCTCCAGTACCTGGTAATATTCATCGGTATACTGCTTTTCCAGCGCGGCCATCATCGGCGCAACTGCACCCTGCTGATACGCTTTATAGGCGGCGGCGATCGCCTCCGCCAGCGTTTTGCCGTGAGCCGTTACGGTGCCGGCGTCGATAAACGCCTGCAGATGCCGCTGCGAGCTGGCGACGTCCGCGGCGGCCTGCTTCGTGACGGCGGTCCCCTCATCCAGCAGACCAATCTCAATTTTGCGCACCGCCAGCGCGGCGCTGGCGCGTGCGCGCATCAGGTCGGCGTTGCTCTGATAAAGGCTATTCAGTTCAATTCCCTGAATACGATTGATGGCGTTAAGCGACTGATTACCGGCATTGATGGCGTAAATGCCCATGCCGCTGACGGCCAGCAGCAGCAGCGTCATGCAGATAAGCAGCGAAAGTAAGGCAGTGCGAAGCGAGAGCTGAGCAATCATGATAATTCCCGTATGCGGTAAAAAAGGGAGAATCCAGTGACCCTAAACGAAGAAATTATCGGCTGTGACGTGCGGAAACTTTACCGGTGCCTGACGATCGGGCGAATGATGATCGCTCATGCTGTGAATTTTCTTTACTGCAGCAGAGATAATTATGCATAAGCCGGTTGCGCCATTTTTTCTGATGGTTGATAAAGGACAGCAGACAAACCGTTGCACGGCTCATTGTCAGCCTGCTGATTATTTATGGAGAAATCATGGCCCCCTACGCCTCAACGCTGATCCTTATCTGTCTCGCCATACTGAGTTATTTTGTTCATAACAGCGCTGTGACGATTTCGATTCTGATCCTGCTGGCCATCAAGCTCACGCCGCTGGCGCAGTTTTTCCCTTACGTGGAGAAACAGGGTATTCAGATGGGAATTATTATTCTGACCGTCGCCGTCATGGCACCGCTGGCGAGCGGCACCCTGCCGGTGAGCGCCCTGCTGAAATCATTTGCCAGCTGGCAGTCCATCGTGGCAATTCTGGTTGGCGTATTTGTTGCGTGGCTCGGCGGGCGCGGCGTCAGCTTTATGAGCATTCAGCCATCGGTGGTTGCCGGGCTGCTGATTGGTACCGTGATTGGCGTGGCGTTCTTTCGCGGCGTGCCGGTAGGGCCGCTGATTGCGGCGGGCATTGTCTCGCTATTTGTGACGGCGAAGTAGCGGGCTTGGAGCATTCCGAAACGCCAAAAAGGGGGCATACTTTCAGAGTCAGTTGGCTATAATAGCCGTCACTCAACATACGACTAATGAAGGAAAGCCAGATGAGTCTGAACCAGGTGCCTGCAGGTAAAGATCTGCCAGAAGATATCTATGTAATTATTGAGATCCCGGCGAATGCCGATCCGATCAAATATGAAGTGGATAAAGAGTCTGGCGCCCTGTTTGTAGACCGCTTTATGTCTACCGCCATGTTCTATCCGTGCAACTACGGCTACATCAACAACACGCTGTCACTGGATGGTGACCCGGTTGACGTGCTGGTGCCAACCCCTTATCCGCTGGTGCCGGGTTCAGTGATCCGCTGCCGTCCGGTTGGCGTTCTGAAGATGACCGATGAGTCTGGCGAAGATGCCAAACTGGTGGCGGTGCCGCATACCAAACTGAGCAAAGAGTACGATCACATCAAAGATGTGAACGACCTGCCAGAGCTGCTGAAAGCGCAGATCACCCACTTCTTTGAGCACTACAAAGATCTGGAAAAAGGCAAGTGGGTGAAGGTTGACGGCTGGGATAACGCAGAAGCGGCCAAAGCTGAAATCATCACCTCTTTCGAGCGCGCGCAGCAGAAATAATCTTTGCCGGGCAGACCGGCTGAGATGCGCGTTACCGATAAAAAAACACCGCCTTTACGGCGGTGTTTTTATTTATGCATCTGCAGCGTCATCGCGTTGCAGCCAGTCGCCGCTGGCAATGTGCGGTCGCCCCGCGACTGAGCGCTGGTAGACGTACAGCCAGGCGCTGCCGTAAGGCGTCTGAATAAGCTGACGCTTATACTCGCCGTTCTTGCAGCGCAGGGCATCCAGCTCACCAAGCGTGCTGGCATCAATGCGGTATACCTCACCCAGGACGGTTCCTTCGCCCTCCACCACACCCGGGTAAAGCCCCAGATTATAGAGGTCAAACCCCTTAATCTGGTGCTCGCCGAGCCACTGCGCATTGGTCATCCAGTGACTATTTCCCTGCTTGCGCCGTAAACTGCCGTAGACAATTATTCGCATTGCTAGAACTCAAACTGATAGAGCAAATCCAGCGCCTGATCGAGACCAGACACAGCTTCCAAATAGAGTTTTGGCATCAGGCGATAACGCAGAGTCAGCGTCGCCAGTGAGTCAAAGATACCTACGCCATATTTCACCTGCAGCCCCGGCAGCACATAGCCGCTGACCTGAACCTGCTGGCTGTCACCTACGCCTGTGGTATCAAGCGCAAGATTACTGACGCCAAACGTCTCACCGATTTTACCCACAACCTGCCCACTTTGTGCAACCCCCAGCCCCACCAGCGCGGAGGTTAATGCATTACTGTCACCGTCGCTGTTCAGTCCCTGACCGCGTAACAGGTAAGAGAGCGCTTCCTGCTGCGACATGGCCGGATCGGAGAATACTTCCACTTTCGGCTCATCCGCCAGACCGGTCACGCGCAGACCCGCCGTGACATCATCTTCAGTGGCATCCGGGTTGCGGATCGCTTCCAGATTAACATACGGCTGATCCGGCGGGCCGGCAAACTGCAGCTCACCTTTGCGGACGATCAGATCCTGCCCATAGGCGTGGAAACGGCCTGACGGAATATTGATCTGCCCGTTAAGGCCGAGTCCGGTTTTATCCTGTACCAGCTTCAGGTCGCCGCTGAGGCGCGCTTTCAGGCCAAACGCGGAGAGGCGCACATCATTGCCGACGTGGATCACCAGATTACTGTTAATCGGGATGGCAGCCGTTTTTGGCGCTATAGGTTTGAGGTTCTCATCCAGCATCACTTCATCCGATGAGACGCCGGTAGCGCTCGCCGGCACCTCCTGTACGGTGATACGCGCCCACGGCACATCCACTTTACCGTCCAGGCTGAACGCGGCAGGCGTCGCCTCAAAAACCAGATCCGGCGAGACATCCATGCGCACCATCGGCGGCACGGTAACGCGAATGCGGCTGCCCTGCGCCGTGACACGCGCACGCCAGTTATCGAGCTGGCTCCAGTCAGCATTTCCGCCCAGATTCAGGCTGCCCTGCTGCGTCTGAATCAGACCATTCAGCGTAGAGCTCATGCCGTTGAATACCATGTTCAGGTTAGCCGACGTCAGCGTCACCGGCATAAAGCTTGCCTGGGCGTTGACATCGCTCAGGCCGAGCTGGCCAAACACCTGCGGACGCTGCAGCGTCCCGCCCAGCCGCAGATTGCTGTTGAGCCTGCCCTGCACTTTCTCGCCCTGCGACAGCGCCGGATTCAGCATTGCCAGGGAGATGTTGCTGATGCCGATGTTGCCGGAGAGCTGTCGCCGGTTCTGCGGATCGTTGATCTGCACGTTGCCGTTAAGCTGGCCATTGTTAGCAATACGGATCAGCCAGTCGAGCTGCGCGCGTCCGTCACGCAGTGCCGCGTTGAGGTTCAGCGTATCGAACGCTATCGGCAGCGCATTACCCTGCACATCCTGCACGACTTTTACGCCACTGCCTTTCAGCGCCACGGTGCCGGTTGGCAGCGCGCCGTCCGCGCTCCAGTTAACGCGCACATCCCCGCTGAACAGACCGCTAAGCCGGGTGGCATCGGTCAGAAACGGCTTCACCATCGCCAGATCAAAGCGATTCAGCACAACGTGCGCCCGGCCGCTCGCGCCCGCCTCAATCGGTTCCGGTACGCAGAGCTGTGCATTGGGGTTCTGCCAGCAGTGCGGGCCAATGGTTGCGCTCTGCTTGCTGTTGAGATAGTCAATCGCCATGGCGCGCGTCAGGCGCCACTCACCGACCGGCGTATCAAAGCGGGTATTATTCAGCGACCCCTGCCAGCGGCCAGCCTGACGATCAAAGCTGCCGTTCAGCGCCAGCTGACCTGAAACCGGCTCACCCTGAACATTGAGTTTCAGCTGATGCTGCTTCTCGCTGCCGTCGGCGTTCAGCGTCAGCAGGTTGATTTTCAGCGCCTCCTGCTGCAGCTGTTCCACGCGCAGCTGCAGCTTGCCGGCCACCTGCTCACCCGACTTGATGTCGCTCTGCAGCGTGGCGCGGCGGATCAGCAGCTGCTGCCAGCGCAGGCCGGTAGCGGTAAGATCGGCCAGCAGCTGCGGCGCCTGCAGCGTGCCGCGCGCGTTAATAGCCCCTTTGACGACGCCGCCAAGGCCCGGCAGCGCGTTGTCGAGACGCGGTGCATCCACAATCGCATCCAGATTCAGCGTATCGCCCAGTTCGCCTTTTACATCCAGATAGTTACGTCCCAGCGCCACATTCAGGCCCGGAATTTTCCACTGGTTGTAGCTATTACCGCTCAGGGAACCTTGCGCGCGTACGGCATTCTGCTTCACGTTACCGTTAAGCTCCAGCTGCGGTACGCGCAGCTGCCAGCTGCCGCCGTAAAGGCTGCCGCGCGTGGTAATTTTGCCATCCAGCTTCGCAGGCCAGTCAGAATACTGCTTCGCCGTATTGATACCGGCCAGTGTCAGCTCGCTGCGCCAGCTAATCGCTTTGCGCCAGTCCACCAGCGCCGAGAGATCGATGTTGCCCTGCAGCGCGGCGACGCGCAGTTTATCCAGCGTAAACTGCTGCTCGTTGCCGTTGCCATCGAGCGTAATCGTTGCCGGTGGGATCGCCTCGCCTTTTACCGCCGTACGCAGCGACATCACATAGTCGGTGGCTTTGCCTTTGAACTGATAGTCGAAATTATCTGCCTGGTACTGCACCGGTCCGGTCAGCGGCCAGCGCAGCTGCGGGCTGGTCAGCGTCAGCGACAGCGGCAGTTCAGCGACGGCAGGCTGTGCCGTCGCCGCAAGCTGCGCGCGCACCGGTCCGGAGAGGTTCAGCCCCAGCTGCAGCTCGTCGCGCATTTCACCGCCCAGCGTCAGCTTCACTTTTTCGCCTTTTACCGGATCGATATTCAGCGCGCCGTTCAGCGTGAAGTTAACCGGCCAGTTGCCCGCCAGCTGCGCGTCACCGCGGGCGCTCACCTGGCCCTGGGGTGAATCGATATCAAACGTCTCCAGCTGCAGATGCGTATCTGCCGTTTTGGCTTTTACCAGCAGGCGCGAGAGAGTGAGATCCGTATCCCCGGTAATGCGCAGCTGCTCGCCGAGCAGCGACTGGACGGTGATATCCAGCGGCAGACGGAAGTCAGGCAGCTCCGGCAGCAGCGGTTTGGCAAACAGCGCCTGCAGCGTTTCGCCCAGCGGTTTTTCGTCCGGCTGCGGCTGCTGAACTTTCGGCTGAACAATCTCTTCATTCGCCACCTGAGCCGCTTTTGGCAGCGCAATCAGCAGGCTCTGGATACGGGTAGGATAGAGCGTTAGCGCCCGATCCTGCCACTGCAGACCGGTGCTGAAATCGAGCAGTGAAATCGCCGTATCATCAACTTTAACGTTGATATTGTGCAGCGCGACATTCCGCAGCGCGATCGGGTAAGGCGTGCTGAGATTAGTACTGCCCGACTCCTCCGGTGGTGGCGGCTCGCTGGCCGGCGTCATTTTTTTGCTGTCGACCACCACACTGACATCCTGCAGCGCGAGTGCGTTGACGCAGACCGAGGAGTGCAGCAGGCAGTTGAGATCCAGCGCGAGATGAAAGCGCCCGGCATCCACGCTGACGCCCGGCATCTCATATTTCACATTATTCAGCGTCAGATTGCGCCAGCCGCCCTCAACCTTGCCGATTGAGAGACCCGGCACCCAGCGGTCAGCCCCTTTCAGCAGCAGATGCAGACCCGGCGTCGTGCCAACCAGCAGCGCCACGCTGCCCAGCAGAACGACCAGAAAAATAATCAGGCCAATCAGGACCTTTTTCCACAGCTTCATAGTTCCGGCCCCAGTCCGACATAAAATTGCAATCCATGCTCCTTGTCATCGCCAACGGGCCGGGCGATATCAAACTTAATGGGCCCGACCGGAGAAGACCAGCGCACGCCTACGCCTGCACCCGTCTTGAAGTTGCTCTGCTTAATATCATTAACCGCTTCCCCGGAGTCGATAAATACTGCGCCCCACCACTTGCCGGAGACGTTGTACTGATACTCCAGCGATCCGGTTGCCAGTTTCGAGGCACCGGTCAGCTTGCCCTCTTCGTCGCGCGGCGAGATATTTTTATATTTATAGCCGCGGATGCTGCGATCCCCGCCGGCAAAGAAACGCAGGTCGGGCGGCACTTTTTCAAAATTATTGGTTTCAATCCAGCCCAGGTTACCGCGTGCCACAAAGCGATGTTTATCCGCCAGCGTACGGATCCAGACGTTCTGCGCCTGCAGGATCAGGAAGTCGACATCGGAACCCCAGGTGGTATCAGAAACGTCGACCGAATAGCGCTGTGAATCGCCCCACGTGGGCATCAGCCCGCCGCGCGACCGCGTGCGGTTCAGGCTCAGGCCCGGATAGAGCAGCATGGTGGTATTAGTTACGTTACCCTGGGTAAAGTGATCGAGACTCCAGCGCAGGTTAACCGCTTTCTGCCAGCCGGAGCTGCTGTCCCAGTTACGCGACATCGCCAGCGTTGTGGTATCCGATTTCGTATCGTTGAGATCGGTACGCTTCAGGCCGCCGGAAAAGGTGTAGTACTGCTCCAGCGGGCTTTTCAGCAGCGGCACTTTGTAGCTGAGATCGAGCTGCTGCTCCGGCGCGGAGACATAGGCGCTGGCCGCAAGACTGTGGCCGCGATCGTTAACCCAGGGTTTTCGCCAGGTGCCTTTCAGGCGCGGGCCGACGTCAGTGGAGTAGCCTACGCCGGTTTCGATGGTATTTTCCACGCGCGGCGAAAGTGCAGCGCTGAGCGGCAGCACTTTGGTTTTACGCCCTTTATCAAACTCCGGGGCCACCACGACAGAGTTAAACCAGCCGGTGGCGGAAAGGCGGCGATTCAGCTCAGCCAGCTCGCGTGAACTGTAGGGATCGCCTTTCTTAAACGGCACCAGATTATGGAGGTAAGCTTCATCTATCTGCGAGCCTTCAAAGCTGACGTCGCCAAAGCGGTAGCGCGGGCCGCTGTCGTAATCGATATCCCAGAAAGCCAGCCGCCGCTCTGCGGAGACGCCGAGCTGGCTCTTTTTGAAATCACCATCAAAATAGCCGTTACGCAGCGCCAGGTTAGAGAAACCGCTTTTGAATTTATCGTAGGTGCCGTGGTTCAGCTGCGAGCCCACTTTTGGTCTGCCCTGCTTTACCCACGCCCGGTAGTCCGGATCCTCTTTCGCTTCACCCTCGATCACAATGGTGCTGCCGCCGATTTTTACCGGTTCGCCGGCTGTCACATGGGCAATCAGAACCGGACGACCACCCTGTGGCGGGGGTGGACGCGATTCAAAGTCAATCTGCGGTTCATAGTAGCCGAGCGCGCGCAGTCCCTCTTTAATGGCATTTGAGACGCGCGCCTGAAAGCGCCCGTCACTGGAGACTTCATCGCTGCCAATAGTGGACAGGCGCGCCCTGACATTTTTTTCTAAATCCCCGGTAAGACCTTCTACCTGCAGTCGCACTTTCGCTGCCTCAACGGCAGGCGCAGCAAGCAGCAGGCTGGCCAAACAATAAGCATGAAATCGCGGCACGCGTACTCCTGTTATCAATGCCTGCCCCCCTTCCGCAGGGGCGTTAATCAGTCAGGCAGGGTTTCACTTCCCCCATTTACCCATCAGCATAGCCATCTTTTAGGGCAAGCGGCTACGTTAAACCCACGACTAAGCCAAATTGATCGCTATTGTCGGTAATTGATCGCGGTGATACAACCGGGATGCCGTGCTTCTGTGCGCCGCTGCGCTGCTGTCGGATAAATCTGGTGTCACCGATCGTGCCTCTGGCGGCATGACAGGCGCTGCTGCTATAATCACCGACCAGCAGGCCCTGCCTGCATTCAATTCTGCCCCGACGTTACTTTCTATTGTCGAACTGGCGCAGACATTTTTGGCACGGATAGCCCTGTCAGACTGGTGTGTACCGGACGTACCCCTCTTCGCGCTGCCCAGGCCAAAAATGACAAGTGATTAACTCAACGGATCTTTTATGCTAGATAGCCTGCTTGTCATACTTTTACTGATTGTCATCAGTTCCTTTTTTTCTCTTTCGGAGATCTCGCTGGCGGCCGCCCGCAAGATCAAACTTAAACTGCTGGCTGATGAAGGCAATATCAACGCGCAGCGCGTGCTGAAGATGCAGGAACAGCCCGGCATGTTTTTTACCGTGGTGCAGATCGGCCTGAACGCGGTCGCGATTCTGGGCGGTATCGTTGGTGACGCAGCGTTCTCCCCCGCTTTCAGCAGCCTGTTCAACCGCTTTGTGGAGCCTGAGCTGGCGGAAAAGCTCAGCTTTATCTGCTCCTTTACCATCGTAACCAGCCTGTTCATTCTGTTTGCTGACCTGACGCCCAAGCGCGTCGGCATGATCGCCCCGGAAGCCGTCGCGCTGCGTATCATCAATCCGATGCGCTTTTGCCTGCTGGTCATGCGGCCCCTGGTCTGGCTGTTCAACGGCCTCGCCAACGTCTTTTTCCGTCTCTTTAAGCTGCCGATGGTACGCAAAGATGATATTACCTCTGACGATATCTATGCGGTGGTAGAGGCGGGTGCGCTGGCCGGCGTGCTGCGCAAGCAGGAGCATGAGCTGATTGAGAATGTGTTTGAGCTGGAGTCGCGCACCGTTCCCTCTTCCATGACCTCGCGCGAGAACATCGTCTGGTTCGATCTGCGTGAAGATGAGCTGAGCCTGAAAACCAAAATCGCCCAGCACCCGCACTCAAAGTTCCTGGTGTGCGACGGCGATATCGATCATATCGTCGGCTACGTTGACTCTAAAGAGCTGCTGCTGCGCGTACTGGGTAATCAGAGCATGGCGCTTAACAGCGGCGTCCAGATCCGCTCGGCGCTGATTGTGCCGGATACGCTGACGCTGTCGGAAGCGCTGGAGAGTTTTAAAACCGCCGGCGAAGACTTTGCCGTGATCATGAATGAGTATGCGCTGGTGGTAGGTATCATCACGCTGAATGACGTAATGACCACGCTGATGGGCGACCTGGTGGGTCAGGGGCTGGAAGAACAGATTGTCGCGCGCGATGAAAACTCCTGGCTGGTCGAAGGGGGCACCCCGATTGATGATGTTATGCGCGTGCTGGATATTGATGAATTTCCGCAGTCCGGCAACTATGAGACCATCGGCGGCTTTATGATGTATATGCTGCGCAAAATCCCGAAGCGCACCGACTTCGTGAAGTTCTCCGGCTATAAGTTTGAGGTGGTGGATATCGATAGTTACCGTATCGATCAGCTGCTGGTGACGCGTATTGATGAACGCCCGCCGGCGCTCAGCGTGAAAACCAGTGATGATGAAAATCCATCGCTCTCCTGATCGATAAGCGCATGGCCGTGAAGCCACAGCGCTAAAACAGAAACAGCAGAAACATCAAGGGCGCCAGCGGCGCCCTTTTTACTGCCTGATTTTAACGCTTAGTTATACTCAGCCTGCAGTCGCAGCACCTGACGATTGATTTCTGACATTACGCTGAGGTGCTGTTTATCTTTAACGCGCGGCAAAATCACTTTGCCTTTATCAAACTCAAACGCGCCAACATCCTTGATATACAACCTTCCTTTAAATAGCGTTTTCACATATTTCGCAATTTGCAGCGGATTATATCGCTGGAAGATCTTCATGCTGTTTAACTCCTGAACAGATGTAATACGCTTCGCCGTTGCCAAATGGGTACGAACTCATGAAGCGCAAATGAGGCCTAAATATAGAACAGGATTTTTGATCCGGGTTCCGGAAACATGAATTTTTTACTGAATTGACACATCATTACAGACAACTCTGTCATTCAGCTCACAAAATCCAGTATAAACCTTTGTTGGTTACAGATTTGTGGCGCAGGTTGCAAAGCTGCCAGGTTTTCGCGACAGGCGCATCATCCGCGCTTACCATGACAAAAATATGACCAACTGGTCTGATCACTAAGGAGCACTCTATGCGTCTGGCCCTTCCCCTGCTTGCGATCGCCCTGCTATTGCCTGGCCTGGCAGCAGCACACGCTTTTAAAACCGGCGAACGCGTGCCGCCGGTGGGTGTTGCCGATCGGGGCGAGCTGATGTATCAGCAGGATAAGTTCAGCTATCAGCCGTGGAACAGCGCTCAGCTTAGCGGCAAAGTACGGGTGATCCTGCATCTCGCCGGACGCATCTCAGCTAAAGAGCAAAACGCGGCGCTGATTGAGGCGATCAAAGCAGCCCAGCTACCGCACGATCGCTATCAGACCACCACGCTGGTCGATACCGATGACGCCATTCCGGGGACCGGCATGTTTGTGCGCAATAGCATTGAAAGTAACAAAGCGCAGTTCCCCTGGTCGCAGTTCATTATCGACAGCAACGGCAGCGCGCGAAAAGCCTGGCAGCTGGGAAAAGGGGAGTCGACCGTAGTGGTGCTGGATAAAACGGCACATATCCGTTTTGCGAAAGAGGGAGCGCTGACGCAGGATGAAGTTAAAGAGGTGATGACGCTGCTTCACTCGCTGCTGCAGCCGTAAATAACGGGAGGTGTACGCCTCCCGATGCATTAAAACAGAGAAACGCGGAAACCGGGATTCAGGAAGGATTCGCGCGGCGTATAGTCAAGCGTACGCCCCTGCCAGTCATGCACATGGGCCCCCGCCGCCAGCGCAACCGCATGGCCTGCACCGGTATCCCAGATATTGGTAGGCCCGAAGCGCGGATAGAGCTGCGCTTTACCTTCGGCCACCAGGCAGAACTTCAGCGATGAACCGATAGCCGTGGTCTGGTGTTCGCCCAGCTGCGTCAGGTACTCCTTCAGCTCCGGATCGTTGTCAGCGTGCGAGCGGCTGACGACGACCAGCGGTGGCCGCGCATCCAGCACGTGAATGCGGGTAGTCTGCCCCGCCTCCTCTTTCCACGCTTTACCCTCTGCCGCTGAATAGAGCACGCCCAGCGCCGGCGCATAAACGACGCCCATCACCGGCTTACCCTGATCGATCAGGGCAATGTTGACGGTAAATTCGCCGTTACGCTTGATAAACTCTTTGGTGCCATCCAGCGGATCGACCAGCCAGTAGCGCTGCCACTGCTGGCGGATTGCCCAGGCTGGCGGATCCTCTTCAGACAGGACCGGCAGATCGGGCGCGATCGCTTTTAAGCCCTGTATGATCACATCATGGGCGGCCAGATCCGCCGCGGTAACGGGTGAATCATCCGCTTTACGGGTCACGTCCATCGGCTGTTCGCCGTCATAGACCTGCATAATTGCATCGCCTGCGTCACGCGCCAGCTGGCAAATTTTCTCTAACATGCTTCACCTCATTTTCGCAGAAATGCACGTTCCGACCCGGACTGCTGCTCTTCAGAGTCTGGCAGGTAAAGCCCCGCCTGTCTGTTGCCCGGCATCGTGTTCAATAATAGATCGTAATATCAATACCATAGATTGCAAAGGGTAACTATGGCGCATTGCTGAATCGCCTGCGGTCGCGGAAAAAAAGCAAAACCCCGATATCTATCACAAATTGAACTGATAATTTGTCATGGTTTTACATTATTTTGAGAGGCCTATTTGGTAAACAAGGAGAGAGCCGTGTTCAGAGTGAACATGTCGTTACTGGCGCTGTGTCTGGCAGCCGCTACCGCTCAGGCTGCGACTGTGGATCTGCGTATTCTGGAAACCACCGATCTGCACAGCAATATGATGGATTTTGATTATTACAAAGATAAATCCACGGAGAAGTTCGGTCTGGTGCGTACCGCCACGCTGATTCAGCAGGCGCGCGCCGGGCGCAAAAACAGCGTGCTGGTCGATAATGGCGATATCATTCAGGGCAGCCCGCTTGGCGATTATATGGCGGCAAAGGGGCTGCAGCCAGGCGAAGTGCATCCGGTTTATAAGGCGCTGAACACGCTGGATTATACGGTCGGTAATCTGGGTAACCACGAGTTCAACTACGGCCTTCCTTATCTGCAGCGCGCGCTGGCAGGTGCACGCTTTCCCTATGTGAATGCCAATATCATTGATGAAGCCAGCGGTAAGCCGCTGTTTACGCCCTATCTGATTAAAGAGACCCTGGTAACCGATCGCAGCGGCGCTCAGCACACGCTTAAGATTGGCTATATCGGCTTTGTGCCTCCGCAGATTATGGTATGGGACCGTAATAATCTGCAGGGCAAAGTACGGGTTGAGGACATTACTGAAACAGCAAAGCGTTATGTACCGGAAATGCGTGCAAAAGGGGCTGACGTTATTGTTGCGATTCCCCACTCCGGCCTGAGCAGCGAGCCCTATCATGCGATGGCGGAAAACTCGGTGTGGTATCTGAGCCAGGTGCCGGGCATTAACGCAATCATGTTCGGTCATGCGCATGCGGTATTCCCCTCAAAAGAGTTTGCTGCGATCAAAGGCGCTGATATTGCTCAGGGGACGCTGAACGGCATACCCGCGGTGATGCCGGGGATGTGGGGCGATCATCTTGGCGTGGTCGATCTGGTGCTGAGCAACGATCGCGGGCCGTGGCAGGTGACGCAGGGAACCGCCGCTGCCCGGCCGATTTATGACGCAGCGGCGAAGCGATCGCTGGTGGCAGAAGATCCCGCACTGGTTGCGGTACTGGCAGACGATCATCGCGCCACGCGCGAGTTTGTCGCTAAACCGATCGGCAAAGCAGCAGATGTGATGTACAGCTATCTGGCGCTGGTGCAGGACGATCCCACCGTGCAGATTGTGAATAACGCGCAGCGTGCCTATACCGAACGCTTTATTCAGGGCGATCCCGATCTGGGACGCCTGCCGGTGCTGTCGGCAGCAGCTCCGTTTAAGGTGGGCGGCCGCAAAAACGATCCCGCAAGCTATGTGGAGGTTGAGAAAGGAGAGCTGACGTTTCGTAACGCCGCCGATCTGTATCTCTATCCCAATACGCTGGTTGTAATGAAAGTGAGCGGCGCTCAGGTTAAGGAGTGGCTGGAGTGCTCAGCCGGGCAGTTTAATCAGATTGACCCACACAGCAGCAAGCCGCAGTCGCTGATTAACTGGGATTTTCGCACTTACAATTTTGACGTAATAGATGGCGTGAATTATCAGATTGATGTGACGCAGCCCGCCCGCTACGACAGCGAATGTGCCCTGATTAATCAAAATGCGTCACGCATCCGCCAGCTTACGTGGCAGGGTAAGCCGGTTGATCCCGCGGCAACCTTCCTTGTGGCGACCAATAATTATCGCGCCTGGGGCGGTAAGTTTGCCGGTACCGGCGAACCGTTTGTCGCCTTTGCCTCACCGGATGAGAATCGCGCCGTGGTGGCAGCCTATATCAGCAGCCAGAGTAAGCAACAGGGCGCCGTGCAGCCGCAGGCAGATCATAACTGGCGTTTAGCGCCCATAAAGAGCCAGACGCCGCTGGATATTCGCTTTGAAACGGCGCCGGGCAGTAAAGCAACGCAGTTTATAAACCAGTATGCCGACTATCCGATGAAGCCGGTGGGCACAGACGAGACGGGCTTTGCTATCTGGCAGGTCAACCTGCAGCACCCCTGACCCCGCCCGCCCGTCACCAGGGCGCCATTAATGGCGCCCCTACACCGACCCGCCTGTAGGGGGCGCATTTATGCGCCCCAGGTTTCAATCCCCGTACGCAACCAGGGCGCCATTAATGGCGCCCCTACACCGGCCTACCCGTAGGGGGCGCATTAATGCGCCCCAGGTTTCAATCCCCGTACGCAACCAGGGCGCCATTAATGGCGCTCCTACACCGACCCGACCGTAGGGGGCGTATAAATGCGCCCCTGGTTTCAGTCCCGCACGTAACCAGGGCGCCATTAATAGCGCCCCTACATTGACCCGCCTGTAGGGGGCGCATTTATGCGCCCCAGGTTTCAATCCCCGTACGCAACCAGGGCGCCATTAATGGCGCCCCTACATTCGATCCCCACACGCAACAAGGGCGCCATTAATGGCGCCCCTACATCGGCCAACCCGTAGGGGGCGCATTTATACGCCCCTGGCGGCGAAGCTATTACAGGATTTCCAGCAGCTCAACTTCAAAAATCAGGGTGCTGAATGGCGGGATTGAGGCGCCGGCACCACGCTCACCGTAGGCGAGGTTGTGCGGGATAGTCAGCTCCCATTTTGAGCCAACCGGCATCAGCGTTAATGCTTCGATCCAGCCAGCGATAACGCCGGTAACCGGAAACTCTGCTGGCTCACCGCGGGCAACGGAGCTGTCGAACACGCTGCCGTCGATAAGCTTACCGGTGTAGTGCACGCGTACGCGATCCTGACGTGACGGAATCGGACCATCGCCCTGTTTGATCACGCTAAACTGCAGACCTGTCTCCGTCGTGCTTACGCCTTCACGCTGGGCATTCTGCTCCAGGAACTGCTGACCCTGTGCGGCCATCGCTTCGGTGCGCTCGCGGCGCACGCCTTCTGCACGCTCGTGTACTTCGCGCAGCGCACGGTGTACCACATCAACCGGAACCGCCGGTGAGTTCCCTTCCAGCGCGTCGCGCAGACCTGCCAGCAGTGCTTCAGGCTGCAGACCCTGCAGTCCAGACTCCTGCAGCTGCTGACCAACCTGTAAACCGATACCGTAACTTGCTTGTGATTCGACGCTGTCAAATGAAGGGGTCGTCATCTTGATTCCTTAATCCCGGATAAAATTGAACCGGCAGCATAGCAGCGCACGCGGCTGGCGTAAAATCTCACGCGGTGCGTGATGACATTTGGCGACGAAACAGAAACAATACGCAGGTCAAATTTTTCAATGCTGGCGGGCACTTCCTGCTGTCATTGCCCATACTGTAAAACAAGAGAGATAACATGGGCCAGATTGCCCCGCGACGTCGCCGGACGCGCACCACGCGAACGCTGTTACCCTGGCTGCAACGCTGGCTGCCAGCCAGAATGCATAAAACCGCTGGCGAGGAGGATTCACCTATGGCCACAGATACCCCGTCCCGCATGCCTGCTGCCCTGCAGCGCGTCTGGCACCTGCTGGATGATGTACGCTGGATGGATCCCCTGCCGCCGCTTCATCGCCGCGGCATCGTTATTGCCCTGATAATCGTGCTGCTGGCGTTTCTCTGGCCGACCAGCAACGGCAAATATCCGGTTGAACGTTCGGTTGAGAGTCAGCCGAAAGAGGTACCAATGCAGGCGGAGCTTTCTGGTAATCAGGATAGCGCTTCTGCGCCGCAAAACGGCCAGCCGGCTATTGATGCGCAGGGCACCTGGCGCAGCTACAGCGTAGCCTCGGGCCAGACGCTGGCGCAGCTGTTCCGGGACAATAATCTGCCGGTTAATGATGTGTTTGCGATGGCGCGCGTAGAGGGAGAAGGCTCGCCGCTGAGCTCGCTGCAGAGCGGTCAGCAGGTGAAGATTCGGCAGAATGGCGATGGCGTGGTGACCGGTCTTACCGTTGACGGCAGTAACGGTCCGGTGCTGTTTACCCGTCAGCCCGACGGCACCTTTATCCGCGCTCAGTAAGCGCCGGAAACAAAAACGCCGGCACAGGGCCGGCGTTTTCGCATTACTGCATAAAATTATGCAGCAACTACATTCACAACCAGTTTAGCGAAAACTTCGCTATGAACCTGGAAGTCAACTTCATGCTCACCGGTGGTGCGCAGAACGCCGTTCGGCAGGCGAACTTCGCTCTTAGACACCTCAACACCTGCTGCAGAAACTGCATCAGCGATGTCGCGGGTACCGATAGAACCGAACAGTTTACCTTCGTCGCCTGCTTTAGACGCGATGGTAACGGTGCCCAGGCCGCTGATTTTCTCAGCACGTGCGTTGGCAGCTGCCAGAACGTCAGCCAGTTTGGCTTCCAGTTCAGCACGACGAGTTTCAAAGAACTCAACGTTTTTCTTGGTAGCAGGAACAGCTTTGCCCTGTGGTACCAGGAAGTTACGAGCGTAGCCCGCTTTAACGTTAACCTGGTCACCCAGGCTGCCCAGGTTTGCTACTTTATCAAGCAGAATAACTTGCATTACCTTATCCTCTTAAAGTCGTTAATGGACAGTTGCCGATTACTGATGACGATCAGTGTACGGCAGCAGAGACAGGTAACGCGCGCGCTTGATAGCACGAGCCAGCTGACGCTGGTATTTAGCACGAGTACCGGTGATACGGCTTGGAACAATCTTGCCGCTTTCAGTGATGTAGTTTTTCAGCGTTGCGATATCTTTATAATCGATCTCTTGAACGCCTTCCGCGGTGAAACGGCAGAACTTGCGACGACGGAAATAACGTGCCATTTGGCTAGTCTCCAGAATCTATCAATTCAATCTGCTCGGCATGTAACACAAGTTTGCTCTGGCCATTGCGTGCCTGATGGCAGCTAATAAAACCTGTGAGCGTGAGTTGCGTGCCGACCGTTATATGTTGAGTAATCGCCTGATGGGCGCTGCCGCTGATAATCACCGGCATCTGACACCAGGCTTGCCGGTGAAACCCGGCCTCCTCCTGCACAGAACGATGCTCAAGCATGAACTGGCAGTGTGGGATCCCTGACGGACTGACGTTTCGAACTGGCGTCCTGCACACAGTGCCAGACAGACGCAGCTGATTTGCCGTCATCGGGAATTACTCTTCAGAATCCCCAGCATCTGACTCTTCTGCCGATTCGTTAGCGAAATCTTCGCGGCGCTCACGACGCTCGTCTTTCGCTTTAACCATCGGAGAAGCTTCAGTTACCGCGTGCTTAACGCGCATAACCATGCTGCGGATAACGGCGTCGTTGAAGCGGAAGTTAGTTTCCAGCTCGTCGATCACTTCCTGCGGCGCTTCTACGTTCAGCAGAACATAGTGAGCTTTGTGCAGTTTGTTGATCGGGTAAGCCAGCTGACGGCGGCCCCAGTCTTCCAGACGGTGGATCGTGCCCTGTGCACCAGTGATAGCACCAGTGTAACGCTCGATCATGCCCGGAACCTGTTCGCTCTGGTCAGGATGGACCATAAATACGATTTCGTAATGACGCATCGATAGCTCCTTACGGATTATTCAGCCTCCTGTCAGGGTCAGCTGCGGCCCATGGAAGCAAGGAACGTTATAGGTTGCATATCATCGTTAAATGACACACACCTCTGAATGCAGCTGAAAAATTGACGCGTAATCATACTGGCCTCAGGGGCTAAACACAAGCGCACATTTCGCCTGTTTTGCACAGGCGTGCCAGACAGCGCGCCTTTTTGTGCTAAGCGTGCAACTTCAGCCTGTTACGCGCGTTTTTTCAAAAACATTGAAGTACGCGTTCAAAAAGCCGCTCTGGCGCTGCGCTGGTTAAAAACTAAACTCTATAAAAGCGCCCTGAACAATGCACCGCGTGCGCGATTGATGAAGTATCACAGGTGAGGAGTCGATTATGAAAGCTGTCATTGTCGCCACTTTACTGAGTCTCTTTCTCTCTTCCCCCGCCATTGCCAGCGTTACTGACTCTGCGCAGCAGATGAGAAGCAGCAGTAAAGCGGCTTCAGGCTATATCTATGTTAACAGGCTGGATGCGCCGGCTGATAACCCGTTTACCGCTGCGCAGCGCCCCGCCGATCGACTGTCCGGGCAGCGCTGAAGTCCCCGCTGGCGGCTGCTCAGAGGGAACGCGTAAAAAATGCCACCAGCGCGGTGAGCGCGGCGGGCGTGATTTTATGCCCGATCTGCGGCTCAGACAGGAACGTAAGCTGACCATCCTGCTGTGTGGCGCGCAGCGCCTCTGCAAGGCGCTGCGTCTCAGCGAAGGGCACCACCTCATCCGCTTCGCCATGCCAGAGCAGCAGCGGCCGGCTGGCAAGCCGGGCCAGATTTGTGGCGGGATCGTAAGCGCTCAGCGGCGCCAGGCGCGCGGCAAGCAGCTGCTGCTGCTCAGCGGTTTTCGGTACCAGCGGCGGGAAGAGCTGCTCGCTGAGCTGCCGGAAATAGCCCGATCCCATCAGACAGCCAACACTCCGAATGTGCGGGTAGCGCGCCATGGCTCCCAGCGCCGTCATCCCGCCCATTGAGGCCCCCGCCACCGCAAAACGTTCGCCGGCGATCCAGCGGTTGTCACGCAGCGCGCTCTTCAGCTGCGGCAGCTCATCAATATTCTGGCGCAAAATCTCCCAGAAACGCGTCATACGCAGTGCGCTGTCGCCCTGATAACGCGCCCCGTGCATCTCTGCATCGGGCATGATGACGCGAAATCCTGCCTGCGCCAGCGCCACAGCAAAGTAGCTGTAAACCTCTTTTGATGAGGTAAAGCCATGGTAAAAGAGAATGGCGGGCAGCGGAGTCTGCCGCTGACCGGCGGGTGCGGCATGAATACACTCGATTCCTGCCAGAGTCTCTGTTGTCAGTTCAATCACGGTAGCGCTCCTGAATAGCGTGCATCTGATACCGAGTGTACCTGTTCTCTGCCGGCGCGTTAGCAGATTAACGTCGCTGCTTTTTCACCCTAAACCTTTGCCGGTTTTTGCCGTTGATCGTTCTCCCCCATTCTAAATAACAGGTATTTTATGAAGCGTCTTTCTCTCAGCGCCCTGAGCCTTGGCGTCAGGCTGTCTGTATTGACGTCTTTCAGCGTCGCCGTCGTACTGTTTGTCCTGACATTTACCCTGAGCCATAACGCCGCCCGTCAGCTGGAGCAGCTGGCAACCGACGATATGACCAATCAGGTACAGGGCATCAGTGAAATGGCCACGCTGTTTAACGCTACGCTCTCCGAAGAGGTGGCAAACTACACCAGATTATTCCAGAGCTTTTTACCTAAACGTTTCAGCCGTGACGAGAGCACCCGCGTTCAGACAGGTGAACTGAGCACGCCAGTGCTGCGTGCCGGTCTGAAAACGCTTAATCTCGATCAGCTTGCCGTGGATGACTTTTTTGAGCGTACCGGCGCGGTGACGACCATCTTTGTCCGCGACGGTGATGACTACGTGCGTATCGCGACGTCACTGAAAAAAGAGGATGGCAGCCGCGCCATTGGCACCCGCCTGGATCGCAGCAGCGCCGCCTGGCGCAGCGTACAGCAAGGCACCACATGGCGCGGGCTGGCTACGCTGTTCGGGCATCGCTATATCACCCAGTATGAGCCGGTACGTGATGAAAGCGGCAGCGTCATTGCGATTTTATTTGTCGGCGTAAAAATCGATACACAGTATGCGCTGATACGCGACAAAGTGCTGGCGCGCCATCTTGGTGACAGCGGCAGTTTCTTTGTGCTGAATGGTACGCCGGGCAGTAAACAGGGCACCTACCTGTTTGACCGCCACGCTGAGGGTCAGCAGCCGCGCTGGAGTCAGGCGGTACAGCAGCGGCTGCTTACACAGCCCGCCGGGCTGCTCAGCTTTGAGGACGCCGGTGAAACCCGGCTGCTGGCGTGGCAGCAGCTGCCGGGCTGGGACTGGGTTATTGCCGGTGAGGTCAGCCGTGCCGCGTTGCTGGCGCCGGTTACGCAGAGTCGCAACCTGTTTATGGCTATCGGCCTGGCGCTGGTGCTGCTGTTTGCTGCCGGCTTTGTTTTTTACTGTCGTCATGCCCTTACACGCCCGTTGCAGCAGGTGATCCATCTGGCCGAAGAGTATGCGGCGGGTAACCTGCAGGCGCATCTTAACTCAGCGCGACGCGATGAGGTGGGCCAGCTGGTGGCTGCCATCAACGGCATTGGCGACGGGCTGGAAAAAGTGGTGCGCCAGGTGCGGGGCGCCGCTCAGGAGATCAGTGACGGCACCGATACGATTGCGGCTGGCAGCGCGACCATCAGCGAGCAGATTAGCCGTCAGGCGAGCAGCGTGGAAGAGACTTCCGCCAGCATGGAGCAGTTTGGCGCCACGGTGGCGCAGACCGCGGCTAACGTACGTCAGGCGATGGCATTGATGAGCGAAGCTGCCGGTACCGTCAGTCAGGGTGGGGCCACTGTCGCCCGCTCAGCGGAAACCATGGCGGAGATCAGGGTTGCGTCGCAGAGTATTGCCGATATTACCCATGTGATTGAGTCAATAGCATTCCAGACCAATATCCTGGCCCTGAACGCGGCCGTAGAAGCCGCGCGCGCCGGCGAACAAGGGCGCGGCTTTGCCGTGGTCGCCGCCGAAGTGCGGGCGCTGGCGCAACGCAGCGCCAGCGCAGCAAAAGAGATCGATACGCTGATCGCCCGATCCATTGAGCGGGTTGCGGCGGGCCATGCGCTCTCTGAGCAGACGCGCGATAATATGAGCCACATTGTGACGCATTTTGAGCAGGTCAAAACGCTGATGGATGAGATCAATATCGCGGCACAGGAGCAGGCGGCGGGTATCGGTCAGGTTAACCTGGCGATGAACCATATTGGTCAGGCGACACATCAGAGCAGCGATATGGTTATGCAGTCTGAGAGCACCGCCCGGCATCTGAGCGAGAAAGGGCATCATCTTACGGCGCTGGTCAGCCTGTTCAGGCTCAACAGCTGATGATTGCGGGAAGATGGCTTACACTTTAGCTATCTTCCCTGCACTTCCGGAGTCGTTATGTCCCGTCTGTTACTGCTGCTGAGTCTGGTGCTGTGTGGATGTTCAACGCTGCAGTCGACCCCGCAGGCGCCGCCGCCGCCCGCCTCACAGCCCCAGGAGATTTCGCGTGCGCAGAGCGCCGGACTGCCGAAGCTGGGCAATATCAGCGCATCGACGCGCGGTTCACCGGATGATGTCCAGCGCGCGATTGCCGCACGCGCCAGCCAGGCTGGGGCTGTCTATTATCAGATTATAATGCTGGATGATACCTCCTTTCCCGGCCTGTGGTACGCCACCGCGATCCTCTACGGCGCGCCTTCAGGCAGCGCCGGCGCGCAGTAGCAGACGCGCGGCCAGCGTCTCATCCGGGCCACGTGCGCCGCGCCCGTCGAGCGCAAGCGCACACCACGCATCGGCCAGCGGCGGTTCTGCGACTTTCAGCAGTATCGCCGCACTCGCCAGCCAGAACAGCTCCTGCGCCAGGTCACGCGCCTGCGCTTCATGCGGATGACGCAGCTGCAGACGCAGCTGACGCCAGCTGCGATCAACATGACGATTAGCGCCCCTCACCGCCTCAAACTCCTGCTGCAGCAGCGCATGGCATGCAGGATAGCGCTGCAGTACGCGCAGAATATCCAGACACATGACATTGCCCGATCCCTCCCAGATGCTGTTAACCGGCATCTCGCGATACAGCCGCGGCAGTTCGCTCTGTTCGCAGTAGCCGATACCGCCCAGCACCTCCATGCTCTCCGCGACAAACGGCATACCGGCCCGGCAGATGGCAAACTTCGCTACCGGTGTAAAGAGCCGGGCATAGAGCCGCTCCGTCTCGCTGGCTGGCGCTGACCACGCCCGGGCGAGCCGCAGCAACAGCGCAGTCTGCGCCTCAAGCTGCAGCGCCTGTCGTGCCAGCTGGAGGCGCATCAGCGGCTGCTCGCTGAGCGATTTGCCCATGACCTGTCGCTGCTGTGCATGATGCAGCGCCACCGACAGCGCACGGCGCATCAGACCGTGGCTGCCGAGCGCGCAGTCGAAGCGCGTCATGCCGCCCATGCGTAACAGCAGCCGCACGCCTTCACCCTCTTCGCCCATCAGCCAGCCAGTGGCATCCTGAAACTCCACTTCAGCGCTGGCATTGGAGCGGTTGCCCAGCTTCTCCTTGAGCTGCTCGATGCGCAGCGCATTGCGCGTGCCGTCAGGCAGCAGTCGCGGCAGAAAAAAACAGCTCAGGCCGCGTGAGGTATGGGCCAGGATCAGATGCGCATCGCTTTGCGGCACAGAGAAAAACCATTTATGACCGGTAATGCGCCACGGCTCGCCCGGCGCACGCACACCGAGTGGTTCAGCGCGCGTGGTGTTAGTCAGCACGTCAGTACCGCCCTGCTTTTCAGTCATCCCCATGCCAATCAGCAGCCCGCGCTTCTGACCGCCTGGCAGGTGATGGGCATCGTAGCGGTCGCTCAGCAGGCCTGCGCGCCAGTCAGCATAGGCTGCGGGCAGATGCGCCTGCAGCAGAGGAAGCGCGGCGTGCGTCATGGTGACCGGACAGAGGGAACCCGCTTCCGCCTGGGCATGCAGAATAAAGCGCGCCGCACGCGCTACCATGGCATGAGCCGGGGCATCAGGCTGCCAGCTGAGATTATGTAAGCGGCTGGCACAGACGCCCTGCATCAGCAGATGCCAGGCGGGATGAAACCGCACCTCGTCGATGCGCTCGCCGCGCGCGTCATAGCGCTGCAGTACCGGCGGTTCACTATTGGCCAGCCGTCCCAGCTCCAGCGATTCCGCGCTGCCAAGCTGCAGACCAACCGACGCCAGCCACGCCTGGTCCCAGGCCGCGCCTTCGCGCACCACGGCATCGCACAGAGCGCTGTCGCGGGTAAACAGATTACTGTTGCAGAGAGGATGAGGCTGATTGAATACGTGGTGAGTGGTATGAAACATAGCGCCTCCTGATGATAACGCATCATAGCGACGAGGCTGCCAGGCAGAGTAACCGTCTGGCAGCCTGCTCTGTCTGAATTATTCAGGAGAGCCGTACAGGAGGGGAAAGCGCTTGTTGATATTTTGCGGTGCCGATCACGCCTGGCGCTGGCGCACGGCCTCAAACAGGCAGACGCCGGTCGCCACCGAGACGTTCAGCGAAGAGACGCTGCCTGCCATCGGAATGCTGATCAGCTCATCGCAGTGTTCGCGCGTCAGGCGGCGCATACCTTCGCCCTCCGCCCCCATCACCAGCGCCAGCGGACCGGTCATTTTGCTCTGATAAACCGTATGATCCGCCTCACCGGCAGTGCCAACGATCCAGATGTTGTATTCCTGCAGCAGTCGCATAGTGCGCGCCAGGTTAGTGACGCGAATGAGCGGAACGTTTTCCGCAGCGCCGCTGGCGACTTTTTTTGCCGTGGCGTTAAGCGGTGCAGCACGATCTTTCGGCACGATGACCGCATGAACACCCGCCGCGTCAGCACTGCGCAGGCAGGCACCCAGGTTGTGTGGATCGGTTACGCCGTCGAGGATCAGCAGAAACGGTTTCTCCAGCGACTGCAGCAGATCGGGCAGATCGCCCTCCTGGTAATTTTTACCCGGTTTGATACGCGCCACGATGCCCTGATGCACGCCGCCCTCTACCTGTGCATCGAGCCACTGGCGGTTAGCCAGCTGGATCACAATACCCTGAGCTTCCAGTGCGGCAATCAGCGGCTGCAGGCGGCGATCGTCGCGCCCTTTGAGAATGAAAACTTCCTGAAAACGCTGGGGGTCGCGCTCCAGCAGCGCCTGCACGGCATGAATGCCAAAAACTATTTCGCTCATTATTTTGCTCAAGATTGGGTTAGAACAGCGATCGCTGAGATCCGGGTTCAGGATGCGCGCGGCGGCGCATCTGGTACAGCGCGTAAAGCATACCCGGATTGCCTGTCAGGACAATCCGGTGACCATCAGGTCGCGCTGCTTTTTTTTGATGCCCGCTTAGCCTTAGTGGCGGCGGCGATTTTACGGGTTTTCTCAGAGACTTTATTGCCTTTTTTCTCACTTTTCTGCGCAGCAGCCGGTTTCTTTTCACCACGGAAAGCCGCATCCGGTTCAAAGTTGCCTTTTTTACCCGCGTCGCGACGGCGCTTTGTGGCAGGCTTGCCGCTGCGCTTCTCGCGTTCCCGCGCGGTTTTGCCTTCGCCACGCGGCACGCGCTTGCTGGAGATCAGTGCAAAATCGATTTTACGCTCATCCATGTGCACCGCATCCACGCGCACTTCCACCGCATCGCCAAGACGATAGGTACGGCCGCCCGATTCGCCGATCAGACGCTGTCCGACGGCATCAAAGCGATAGTAGTCGTTATCCAGCGTGGAGACATGCACCAGGCCATCGATGAACAGATCGCTCAGCCGCACAAAGAAGCCAAAGCCGGTCACGCTGGAGATCACGCCGTTAAACACATTGCCCACCTGATCCTGCATGAAGTCGCACTTCAGCCAGTCAGCAACGTCGCGCGTCGCTTCATCAGCGCGGCGCTCGGTCATCGAACAGTGCTGACCCAGCTGCAGCATCTGCTGCATATCATAGTGGTAGCCGCCGTTCGGCGTAGTGATACCGTTTTCCATGCCCTGCTCTTTTGCCAGCAGATATTTAATCGCCCGGTGCAGCAGCAGATCCGGATAGCGGCGGATCGGCGAAGTAAAGTGGGCGTAAGAAGCCAGCGCCAGACCAAAGTGTCCGCGGTTTTCCGGATCGTAGACCGCCTGTTTCATGGAGCGCAGCAGCATGGTCTGCAGCATCTCAGCATCCGGACGCTCGGCGATCTGATCCAGCAGTTCGGCGTAGTCCACAGGCTGCGGTTTTGCGCCGCCCGGCAGGCTCAGACCCAGCTCGCTCAGTACGGTGCGGAAACTGGTGATGCTGTCTTCACTCGGACGATCGTGATCGCGGAACAGCGCCGGCTCCTGGTGTTTCTCCACAAAGCGGGCAGACGCAATGTTAGCGAGGATCATGCACTCTTCGATAAGTTTATGCGCGTCGTTACGTACCGTGCGCTCAACGCGCTCAATACGGCGCTCAGCGTTGAAGATAAACTTCGCTTCTTCCGTTTCAAATGAGATGCCACCGCGCTGCTCGCGTGCGGTTTCCAGCACCTCGTACATAGCGTGCAGCTCTTCGAGATGTTTTACCTGTGCCGCATACTGCTCACGCAGCTCGGGATTACCCTGCAGGATATTCCAGACTTTGTTATAGGTCAGTCGCGCGTGTGAGTTCATCACCGCTTCATAATGCTTATAGCCGGTCAGTTTACCGCTGGCAGAGATAGTCATCTCACAGACCATGCAAAGGCGGTCAACCTGCGGATTCAGCGAGCAGAGGCCGTTGGAGAGGATCTCAGGCAGCATCGGCACGACCTGCGACGGGAAGTAGACTGATGTTCCGCGCTGATGCGCTTCGTCATCCAGCGCCGTACCCGGCCGCACGTAGTAACTTACGTCAGCGATCGCTACCCACAGGCGCCAGCCACCACCGCGCTTTTTCTCGCAGTAGACGGCATCATCGAAGTCGCGGGCATCTTCGCCATCAATGGTAACCAGCGGCAGCTGACGCAGATCGATACGTCCCTGCTTCGCCGCTTCCGGCACCTCTTCTTTCAGCTTCGCAATCTCTCTTTCGACCTCTTCCGGCCAGGTGTGCGGAATTTCATGCGTACGCAGCGCCATATCAACTGCCAGACCGGTGCCCATATTGTCGCCGAGGATTTCGGTGACTTTACCGATAGCTTTGGTGCGGCGCGTGGCGCGCTGCACAATCTCGACCACGACAACAGAGCCCATCCGGGCATCAAGCGTTGCGTCCTGCGGAATAAGAATATCAAAGCTCAGACGGCTATCGTCCGGCACCACGAAGCCCGTGCCGGCATCGGTAAAGTAGCGGCCGACAATCTGGCTGTTGCGCGGTTCAAGCACCCGCACCACGCGCGCTTCACGGCGACCTTTACGATCGGCACCGCCTGGCTGCGCCAGGATCACGTCGCCATGCAGGCAGAATTTCATCTGTTCGGCGGAAAGATAGAAGTCATCTTTTTGCCCTTCAGCGCGTAAAAAGCCGTAGCCGTCACGATGGCCAATCACTTTGCCGCGCAGCAGGTCGAGGCGTTCCGGCAGCGCATAGCACTGACGACGGGTAAAGACCAGCTGACCGTCACGCTCCATTGCGCGCAGACGACGGCGCAGCGCCTCCAGCTGATCTTCACTGGTGATGTTTAACGCCCCCGCAATCTCTTCGCGGCTGGCTGGTTTTTCCCGCTGCTCCAGCAGCCCGAGAATAAATTCGCGGCTGGGGATCGGGTTATCATATTTTTCAGCTTCTCTGTCCTGAAAAGGATCTTTTGACATTAGGTTCCTCCGATGTCATTTGGAGTGGATTGCCACCGGCGGTTCGGACAATAGGATGTGGTAGAGCGAATCGTTGTTTCTTACCAGATCGGCCAGCGTATAGTTATCCAGCTCCTGCAAAAATAACTGCACGGCGTCATTAAGCGCCTTACGTAAGCGGCAGGCTGGGGTGATGGCGCAGGTGTCACAGTTAACTAACTGCAGCGGCTCCATCTTTCTGACAACGTCGCCAATAATAATTTTTTCCGGGTCCATACCTAAACGAATTCCGCCGTTTTTGCCGCGTGTAGCAGCTACAAAGCCGGCCCGGCTCAGTTGATTGATGATTTTTACCATATGGTTACGCGATACGCCGTAAGTATCGGTGACTTCAGTAATGTTAGTCTGCCTGCCCTCGGGCAGCGTAGCCATGTAAATCAGTGCGCGCAGACCATAATCGGTAAAACTTGTTAGCTGCACATATACCTCAGTAAACCATCAGATTTTTTAGTTTTAGCGCCAGCTGCGCGCTTCGATTAACAATGATGATAAACCAGTGCGGAAAAACCCGGAGCGCTTTTTTCATGCCCGTGTGGTCCTGAGCCGAAAAAAACAGAGTGAGCGGAAGCAGACAGCGGATAAACAGAGGCCGGAACATGTCCGGCCTGAGAAGATTATGCGTCGAAAGGATCGCGCAGAATCATGGTCTCACTACGGTCCGGGCCCGTTGAGATAATATCAACCGGCACACCGGTTACTTCTTCGACACGCTTGATGTAATCACGTGCGGCCTGGGGCAGACCCTCCACGGTTTTGACACCAAAGGTGGTCTCACTCCAGCCAGGCAGAGTTTCGTAAATCGGTTCGATACCTTCCCAGCCTTCAGCTGCCAGCGGCGTAGTGGTCATCTCGCGGCCATCCGGCATACGGTAGCCGACACAGATTTTAACCTCTTTCAGGCCATCCAGCACGTCCAGTTTGGTCATGCAGAAGCCGGAAAGCGAGTTAATCTGTACGGCACGGCGTACAGCAACCGCATCAAGCCAGCCGGTACGGCGACGGCGGCCGGTAGTGGCACCAAACTCATTGCCCTGCTTGCACAGAAACTCACCGGTCTCATCAAACAGCTCGGTCGGGAACGGACCCGCTCCGACGCGGGTGGAGTAGGCTTTCACGATACCCAGCACGTAGTCGACATAGCGCGGACCGATACCGGAGCCGGTTGCCACGCCGCCTGCGGTGGTGTTAGAGGAAGTCACATAGGGGTAAGTACCGTGGTCGATATCCAGCAGGGTACCCTGCGCACCTTCAAACATGATCAGATCGCCACGCTTGCGCGCGCCATCCAGCAGATCGGATACGTCCACTACCATGCTGGTCAGGATGTCCGCTACGGCCATCACGTCGCTCAGCACTTTTTCGTAGTCAACGGCATCGGTTTTGTAGTAGTTCACCAGCTGGAAGTTGTAGAAATCAACAATCTCTTTCAGCTTGGCTGCAAAGGTCTCTTTGTTGAACAGATCGCTGACCCGCAGGCCGCGACGCGCCACTTTATCTTCATAGGCAGGCCCGATACCGCGGCCCGTGGTACCGATCGCTTTGGCACCGCGCGCTTTTTCGCGTGCCAGATCCATTGCAACGTGATATTGCAGGATCAGCGGGCAGGCTTCAGAAATCAGCAGACGTTCACGTACCGGCACACCGCGCGCTTCCAGACCATTCATCTCTTTCATCAGCGCTTCAGGTGACAATACCACCCCGTTACCAATGATGCTGGTAACATTTTCACGCAGGATGCCAGAAGGAATTAAGTGGAGGACGGTTTTTTCACCGTTGATGACAAGTGTATGGCCTGCATTGTGGCCACCCTGGTAACGCACCACATAATTAGCGCGTTCAGTCAGAAGGTCTACGATTTTACCTTTACCTTCGTCACCCCATTGGGTGCCCAGTACGACGACGTTCTTACCCATTTCTAAAATCACCGATTGCTTAAAAATGGATTCTACCATCGGTTTTTCACAGTTTCAGCACTTTTAGCACACGTTTGCGCTGTTTTTTGCCTGCCTTTTGTTCAGCTCACAACATGTTGGGGAGGCTCGGCCTGACAGGCACAACTTAACCGGTAAGCGGCGCGATTATCCCTGCATATGCTGGCTGAACAGGCAGTAAATCACCACGCCCGCCACCACCAGTCCACCGCCAAAACGATGCAGCAGGCGGTCAGGCAGCTGCGTCAGAGAAAGGATCATGCGCCGCCAGAGTCGCGGCATTAACATCGGCCCTGCGCCTTCCAGTATCAGCACCAGCGCAAGCGCCATCCAGATGGTTGAATTCATACGTTATCCAAAAAAAAGGGCCGACATCAGTGTCGGCCCTGGCTTTATAAGCGCTTATCGTGAAACGTTGGTCGGTGCTTTCATATAGCGGAAGAAATCGCTATCCGGGCTCAGCACCATGACGTCCTGATTATCCGCAAAGCTGTTTTCATACGCCCGCAGGCTGCGAATGAACGCATAGAAATCAGGATCCTGACTGAAGGCATCGGCGAACAGCTTGGCGGCTTCACCATCCCCTTCACCGCGCGAGATCAGCGCCTGACGCTGCGCTTCAGCCAGCGTACGGGTTACCTGGTAATCAGCCTGTGCACGCAGTTTTTCTGCCTCTTCCTGCCCCTGTGAACGCTGGCTACGGGCAACCGCTTCACGCTCGGCGCGCATGCGGTTGTAGATAGCGTCAGAGACTTCAGTTGGCAGGTTGATCTGCTTAATACGCACATCAACAACCTGAATACCCAGCGCCGCCATACTGTTTGGATTTGGCGCAGGCTCGCTGCTATTGGTTTCGCGCTCAACGCGTGCGGCAGCGCTGGCGATGGCATCATCTGCTGCCGGCGTCTGAACTTCATCATCGTTACCCGCGCTGCCCGTGTTCAGCGCATCGCGTACGTCAGTGGTCAGACGGCCACGCGAATCGGTCACAATATCTTTCACATCGAGGCGGCCCATTTCTGAACGCAGACGGTCGCTGAACTTACGTTTCAGCAGCACCTCAGCCTGAGAGATATCGCCACCGCCCGTTGCCAGGTAGTAGCGACTGAAGTCGCTGATACGCCACTTGATATAAGAGTCGACGATCAGATCTTTCTTCTCTTTAGTGACAAAGCGATCGGCCTGGTTATCCATGGTCTGGATACGCGCATCCAGCGATTTCACGGTTTCAATGAATGGGATTTTAAAGTGCAGACCCGGCGAATAAACCTGTGGCTTATTCTCGTCGTCGCGCAGGACTTTACCAAAACGCAGCACGATACCGCGCTGGCCCTCCTGCACAACAAACAGTGACGCGTAGAGCACCACCAGCACTACGATAATTACGGCGATGATTGGCTTACGCATCGGTTACTCCCTCCCTTCGCGCTGGGTATCGTTGCGCAGCGCGTTTGCGCGACGCTGGTCCATGACGCTGTCCGGACTATAAGATGAGTTACTGTTGCGATCGGCACTGCTGCCTGGCGACGAAGGCAATTTCATCAGGTTAGTGTTGTTCTGACTGCTCTGGCTGCCTGACTGGCCGTTGCGCAGCAGCTGGTCGAGCGGCAGTACCATCAGATTGTTGCTGCGATCGTTAACCAGCACTTTACGCGTATGACTCAGCACGCGCTCCATGGTTTCGATATAGAGGCGCTCTTTGGTGATTTGTGGTGCCGCCTTGTACTCCGGCAGCAGACGCGCAAAACGGGCAACCTCACCCTGCGCTTCCAGTACGGTGCGCTCTTTGTACGCTCGCGCTTCTTCCAGAATACGCTGCGCCTGACCGTTGGCACGCGGCTGCACTTCGTTGGCATAGGCTTCTGCTTCACGCACATACTGCTCACGGTTTTCGCGTGCGGCGATCGCATCATCAAACGCGGCTTTTACCTCTTCCGGTGGGCGCGCCGCCTGGAAGTTTACGTCAAGCAGGGTGATCCCCATATTGTAGGGGCGAATCGTTTCGTCAATCTCACGCTGCGTATCGCTACGCACCACGGTACGCCCTTCGGTCAGAATGCGGTCCATGGTGGAACGACCAATCACGCCACGCAGCGCGCTGTCGGTGGCCTGACGCAGGCTGTCATCCGCGCTGGTTACTGCATAGAGATAGCGCTCCGGATCGGTCACGCGATACTGGACGTTCATCTCAACGCGTACCACGTTTTCATCGGATGTCAGCATCACGCCTGATGCAGCCAGCTCGCGCACGGCTTCAACGTTGACAGCGCGTACGTTATCAATAAATGTCGGCTTCCAGTTGAGGCCAGGCTCAACCAGATGACTGAATTTGCCAAAACGGGTTACAACACCGCGTTCCGCTTCTTTGATGGTGTAGAAGCCGCTTGCCGCCCAGATAATCACTACGGCTGCGCCTGCAATGCCAACCAGTTTGCCACCGCTACCGCCGCTGCGCTGACCGTTATCGTTCTGTTTGCCACCGCCCAGTCCGCCGAGTTTTTTACTCAGCTTACGGAAGATATCATCCAGATCGGGAGGCCCCTGCTCGCGCCCTCCTTTATTCCCCCCAGAGTTGCCGCCTTGATTATTGCTGCTTCCCCACGGGTCGCGGTCCTGTCCGTTATTTCCGGGCTGATTCCACGCCATGTTTCTACTCCATTTATTGTATTTACGTGTTTTACCTTTCACGTCGCCTGCCGCCGCGTGGTGAACTGCCTGCCCGCCGCCGGATCCGCTACAGAGGTAAGCATCCGGTCATGCGCGCAGTTGACGTTGCGCCCGCGAAACCCTGTTCCGGCGCAGACAGCCTGCAGTCATACTTACAGCACCATTCTCATGTGTCAGATAAAGGCGTTTGGGCAATATCAAACAATATAACTGGTTAGCAACGGCTCCTGTTTGCATAAGCGATGCCAGTCGATAATCGGCATACGCACCTGCAAACCCGTACTGCCATCTTCTTCATTCCACTCTTTTTCTATCGCCTGCAGCTGGTAAAAGCGGCTACGCAGACGTCCTGCTTCAGGTGGCAAACGCAGTTCATACTGCGCAATCTCACCTGCCAGCCGTTCTGAGAGCGCCTGCCACAATAGCTCCAGACCGACGCCGTTTTGCGCTGAGAGCCATACGCGCGTCGGGCGCTGCTCTTCATCGCGATCGATACGCGGTTCAAACCCATCCAGCATATCGATTTTGTTCATAACCAGCAGCGAGGGGATCTCATCCGCCTCAATTTCAGCCAGCACTTCATTCACGGCGTCAATGTTGTCGGTAACGCGTAAATCAGCGGCATCGATGACGTGCAGCAGCAGAGTTGCCTGGCGGGTCTCCTGCAGCGTTGCTTTAAACGCCGCGACCAGATCGTGCGGAAGATGGCGGATAAAACCGACGGTATCGGCCAGCACCACCTCGCCTACGTCGGCGACATTAAGACGGCGCAGGGTTGGATCGAGCGTGGCAAACAGCTGATCCGCCGCATACACATTGGCAGACGTTACCGCGTTAAACAGGGTGGATTTTCCGGCGTTGGTGTAACCCACCAGCGAAACAGTAGGCACATCAGCTTTGGCACGCGCCTGACGTCCCTGTTCACGCTGCTTTTCAACACGCTCAAGCCGCGACAGGATCTGGCTGATGCGACCGCGCAGCAAGCGCCGGTCAGTTTCCAGCTGAGTTTCACCGGGTCCACGTAGTCCGATGCCGCCTTTCTGACGTTCAAGGTGTGTCCAGCCGCGCACCAGGCGGGTGGCCAGATGGCGTAGCTGCGCCAGCTCGACCTGTAATTTCCCTTCATGGGTACGGGCGCGCTGCGCAAAGATGTCGAGAATTAAGCCGGTGCGATCGATAACACGACATTCGCACAGACGCTCGAGATTACGTTCCTGAGCAGGAGATAAGGCATGATCGAATAATACGACCGATGCTCCACTCGCTTTTACCGCATCGGCAATTTCAACTGCCTTTCCTTCACCGACAAAATATTTGGGATGTGGCGCTTTACGACTGCCGGTAATGACCTGCAGTGCATCGACGCCCGCAGAAGAGACAAGAGTTTCAAACTCCTGCAAATCTTCCAGCTCTTTGTCTTGGGAGAACCAGATGTGTACCAGTACGGCCTGCTCACCGGCATCATAACGGTCAAACAAGCTATAACCTCGCTAAAATAAAATAACCAGGACGGGAAAACCTGATTGCTCCCCGGCCCTGGCTTTACGGCTACGCAAACTTACTCTGCGCTATCACCGTCTTGTTGTGGCTGCGATTGAGCGCTCTGATTGCTTCCGCCGTGGTGGTAGTTACTGCTACCGCCGCCGCCCGCATTATTACTGTGATGCGAAACCGGACGCGAAGGAACCACGGTAGAGATGGCGTGCTTATACACCATCTGGCTCACTGTGTTTTTCAGTAAAATAACGAACTGATCGAAAGACTCAATTTGTCCCTGCAGCTTAATGCCGTTCACCAGATAAATCGAAACCGGAACACGTTCACGACGCAGTGCGTTCAGAAACGGGTCTTGTAATGATTGCCCCTTAGCCATTCTATCTTTTCCTTATATGCTTGTTGTTTGTTACTTAAGAACCGTGGTTCAGAAAAACTGCGTAAAAATTTGCGCACGCTAACCGATCAATTGTACACAATCAGCCCTGCTTAGCACTAACTACCTGAAGTACCGTGTCGCGGGCTGTTTCAGGCGCATCACTGTCTAACCAGTGCACACCTTCCCAGCCTCGTAACCAGGTCATCTGGCGCTTGGCTAACTGCCGGGTGGCGCAAATTCCCCGATAAACCATATCGTCATAGCTGATTTCGCCTGAAAGATAAGACCACATCTGGCGATAACCGACACAACGAATGGAAGGCATATCCGTATGCAAATCACCTCGCGCAAAAAGGGCACGAGCCTCCGCCTCAAAGCCTGACGCTAACATCTGGTCGTAACGCATTGCAATGCGCTGGTGCAGCATTTCACGATGCGCCGGAGCGATCGCAAACTGGTGCACATCGTAGGGTAGCGCTTCACCGGACGTTTTTGTCAGTTCCGTTAAAGTTTTACCCGAAATAAAAAAAACTTCCAGTGCTCGCGAAAGTCTCTGCGGATCATTCGGATGAATACGACTGCCGGCGACCGGATCGATTTCACACAGCTGGCGGTGCAGGGTTTCCCACCCTTGTTCAGCCGCCGTTTGCTCTATTTGCTGACGTATTTGCGGATCGGCCGGGGGCAGCGGCGACAATCCTTCAAGCAACGCCTTAAAGTAGAGCATGGTTCCACCAACAAGCAGCGGAATTTTACCTTCCCGGGTAATCTCCGCCATTTCTGCCAGCGCATCGCGACGAAATTCAGCGGCAGAATAACTCTCCGCCGGATCGCGTATGTCCAGCAGACGGTGAGGAGCCAGCGCCTGCTCTTCAGCTGAAGGTTTTGCTGTTCCTATATCCATCCCGCGATAGATCAGGGCGGAGTCAACGCTAATCAGCTCTACCGGCAGCTGCTGGCGTAATGCAATGGCCAGCGCGGTTTTGCCAGAGGCGGTTGGCCCCATCAAAAAAATAGCCTTTGGCCGGCCAGCCTGGTTTAGTTCACTCATGCTTTAACGCGTTAATCGCGCTCTCAATATCCAGGGTCTGTAACAGACCTGAAGGCGGTGACTTCAGCAGCTGCGGACAGAGCCGTTCCAGCTCCGCCAGTAGCGCAATCGCCTGCGAGTGATTCCAGTGTGGCTCCTCTGCATCCTCACGACGTGCCAGCCACTGAGCCAGCATGGACGCAGAAACCTCTTGCTGCCGGGCCAGGTAGCCTAACAGTTCTGGAATCAAGATTTGTAAATTTTGTGTTCTTAACGGTAAAGGCACCGCGCGCAGGGTGACATGCTGCCCATCCCGCTGCAAATCAATACCCATCTGCTGCAGCAGCGCAGCCCGGGTGGTAATAACCTCCTGCTCACTGGCGGCAATTTTCAGGCGTACCGGTATCAGCAGCGGCTGCGGCCGCAGCCCCTCCTCCCCCGGCTGAAGCTGCGCCTGCTTTAGCCAGCGCGAAGCGACGGACAGCGAGAGTAGCTGGAGCGCTGCGCCCCGCTCCAGCAGCGCATAGCGCTCGCGGACGACGCTGAGCACGCGGCCAAAACTCTGCGCGTGCGCGGCCAGCGGTGCACCAGCTGTGGGCTCGCGCGTTCTCTGTGGGGCTGCCGGAGCCGGTGTCGGTGCCGCGGGTGCGGCTGAGGGCGTCTTCAGCAACTGCTGATACGCGGCGCCCTCACGGGCGCGATACGCGGGTTCTTTATGCTGCCAGCCTGCGCCCGCGTTTCCGCTGCGGGCAGGCGCACGATCGCGCGGGCTGGCGGCGGCGTCGTCAGGCCGGGATGGGGCAGCGGCAGGCTGAGCAAAATGGTTACCGCCGGCAGCCTGACGGTTCTCTGGCTGCCACGGTGCAGCAGGCTCTTTTACCGCGACTTCCGGCAGCTCCGCACTGCGGCTCGCCTGCAGCACGCTCATCACGCCCTGCCAGATAAAGTCATGCACCAGTCGCGACTGGTGAAAGCGCACTTCATGCTTGGCAGGATGAACGTTGACATCAACCTGATGCGGGTCGATCTCCAGATAGAGTACATAGGCAGGCTGCTGATCGTCGCCCCCCTGGGCCTGCCAGGCCTGGCGGATGGCATGGTTGATCAGCTTGTCGCGCATCATACGACCGTTGACGTAGCAATATTGCAGGTCCGGAGTTTGCCGCGCGCCAGCCGGATCGGCTACCCAGCCGCGTAGCGCGAGATCGTCATGCTGCCAGTCGATACGCAGCGCATGCTGCATAAATGCCGTACCGCAGATCGCGCCCAGACGTCGTTCCTGTTGCGACGTCTGCGTCACGCCGCGGTACTGACGCACCAGTTTACCGTTGTGCGTGAGCGAAATCGCGACGTCAAAACGCGCCAGCGCAATGCGACGGATCACTTCATCAATATGGGTGAACTCCGTTTTTTCCGTGCGCATAAATTTGCGCCGGGCCGGCGTGTTGTAGAACAGATCCAGCACCTCCAGCGAGGTTCCCACCGGATGGGCCGCCGGCTTAACGGTGACCTGCATATCACGCCCTTCGGCGTACGCCTGCCACGCTTCCTGCTGATCGGCGGTGCGTGAGGTCAGCGTCAGACGGGAAACTGAACTGATGCTGGCCAGCGCTTCACCGCGAAAGCCGAGGCTGGCTATCGCTTCGAGATCGTCCAGCGACGCAATTTTACTGGTAGCGTGACGCGCCAGCGCCATCGCCAGCTCTGCTTTGGGAATACCGCAGCCATTATCGCGAATGCGAATCAGCCGGGCTCCGCCTTTTTCAATATCGATATCGATACGCGTTGCGCCGGCATCGAGGCTGTTCTCCACCAGCTCTTTTACAACCGATGCCGGACGCTCAACCACTTCGCCAGCGGCAATCTGGTTTGCCAGCTGCGGCGGTAAAATCTGTATAGGCATGGTGGTGATCCTTGTAGCTTGCTGGCCCGAAGGCCAGCGATCAGGATTGAGGAATTTTTAAATTCTGTCCCAGCATTACATTGTCTGACTTCATATTATTGGCCTGCATAATCGCTTTCGGACTCACGCCGTAACGCACGGCAATGGCCGTCAGCGAATCACCGCGAACCACTTTGTGGCGCGCCGGGCGTGCAGCCGTCGTGCTGACGCGGCTGCCGGCAGGTACTTTCAGGCGCTGCCCCACCCAGACCACGTCGCGCTTCAGGTTGTTGAGATCGCGCAGCGTCGCCATGCTGACCCCATACTTTGCGGCGATTCCCGACAGCGTTTCGCCGCGCGTTACCGTGTGGCGCTGCGTCACGCCCGTATACTGTACGGTTCCGCTGGCGGGATTGCTGGCGACGCTAACCGCTGGTGCGCTGTCCAGCGGCCGGTTTTCCTGCTTTGGGACGGACTGTAACGGATGTGCGAGGAAATAACTGCGCAGGCCTTTATGGATCGCCAGCGCAATTTTTTCCTGGTACGCACTGCTGCCAAGCAGCCGCTCCTCCCCGGCGTTACTGATAAAGCCGGTTTCAACCAGTAAAGATGGAATATCGGGTGAACGCAACACGCCAAGGCTGGCGTGCTCCGGCAACCGTTTATGCAGCGGCGTGATGCCGCGTAACTGCTGCAGAACTTTGACCGCTACGTCATAACCGACGCGCTGTGAGTGGCCAAACTGCAGATCCAGCACCGCCTGGCTGAGATAGGGATCGGCCTGGCTGTTCGCCAGCAGATCGCCCGCTCCGCCCAGCAGCTCAGACTGTTTCTCTTTCTGCTCCAGCCAGTTTGCCATTTCGTTATTGGCGCGCCGGTTTGACAGCACCCAGACGGAAGCGCCGGTTGCCGAGTGGTTTGGCGCCGCATCGGCGTGAATAGAGACCAGCAAATTGGCGTTCTCTTTGCGGGCAACCTCTGAACGTCCCATCACCGAGATAAAGTAATCGCCGTTGCGCGTCAGCACCGGTTTAAACATCGGATCCCGATCCAGCAGCGCTTTAAGCTTGCGTGCAATGGCGATAGTAACGTTTTTTTCCCGCAGCCCGCGCTGCCCCATAGCCCCCGGATCCTGCCCGCCATGACCGGCGTCAATGGCCACAATCACCGCATCGTTAAGGGTAACCGCGCCGCCCGGACGTATCGTGGTGTTGCTGTTGGTCACCGCGGTGACCGGATTGCCATCAAACGGATTGCCCTGGCTGCTGGCTACGCTGGCGCTCTGGCGCGCAGCGGTAACCGGCGCGGCTGCGGTGCTGCTGCGGTTTACCGGCCGGGTGCCGCGCAGGGTAAACACCACGCGATAATTATTGCCGTCACGCTGCGTCGCAGCGCGCGTTTTAGTGGACTGGTTTAAATCAAATACCAGCCGGATGCTCTGGGCATCTTTAGGCTGGCTGTTGCGAATGCGCTGCACGATGTTTTCACCGCTGAAGCTCAGCGGCAGCCCTTTGATCGTGCCGCTCTGGCGAATATCCAGCACCACCCGGTCAGGGTTATGCAGCGGAAAAAAACCGTATACCGGCTGGCCGTTGAAGCTGAGCGTCACCGTTGCCTGATTCGCCCCGTTCTCAACTTTAATATCTGAAAGCGTGGCGGCAAATGACGTAGCGGAAAACAGGCAGAGCACGACCAGCACGATGCTTTTTATCCGTGGCTTCATGCCGGATCTCCCTGCTGCATCTGCTCCAGCAGCACGGCGCCGTGTGCGGAAACCGCCGTGATTTCTGCTTCACGCCCCGTTTCTGCATAACGCAGCGTCAGTGACAGATCGGGCTCGGGCAGAAAGCCTGCGCCCTGCTGCGGCCATTCAACCAGACAGAGCGCCTCACCGCTGAAATAGTCGCGGATACCCATAAACTCCAGCTCTTCCGGATCGGCCAGGCGATAGAGGTCGAAATGATAGAGGGTACGATCGCCAATCTCATAGGGCTCAACCAGCGTATAGGTCGGGCTTTTAACATTGCCCTGATGACCGAGCGCCTGCAGAAAGCCGCGGCTGAACGTCGTTTTACCGGCGCCCAGATCGCCATACAGATAAATAACGGCCGCGCTGCTGCAAACGCGAGCCAGTTGCGCACCCATTTTCAGGGTTGCCGCCTCATCGGGCAAAGAAATTACACAGGTTTTCATGCGTTATTATTGCATCATCTCTGGATTAACAAACTGCCACAGTTGCTCAAACAAATCAGTGGCTAACATACCGCGCGTTCCGTGCTGACGGGCAACTGCATCGGCCGCTGCGCCGTGTACCACGCAGCCCGCACAGGCGGCTTCAAACAGCGAAAGCTGCTGGCCCAGCAGGGCCGCAATGATACCGCTCAGCGTATCGCCCATGCCGCCCGACGCCATACCGGCGTTACCGACATCAGCAATGGCAATATCGCCCGCGGCGCTGGCAATGACCGTACCGGCGCCTTTCAGAACCACGACTCCGCCATAACGCCGGGCCAGGTTCTGCGCGGCCTGCAGGCGATCGTGCTCGATCTCACTGGTTTTTACTCCGAGCAGCCGGGCCGCTTCGCCGGGATGCGGCGTAATGATGCGATTCTGACGGTTATCCGGATTGATTGCCAGCAGGTTAAGCGCATCTGCATCCCAAAGCATGGGCTTTTCACAGGCCGCGACCTGCTGCAGCGCCTGCTGTGCCCAGTCGCGTTGTCCCATACCCGGCCCAATCGCCACGACGTCCGCCCACGCCAGCGCGTTATGCAGTTTTTCGCGCGTAAATGCATCAACCATCAGCTCAGGACGTGCGGTAATAAGCGGACCGATATTATCAGCCTGCGTCAGCACGCGCACCAGTCCGGCACCGCTGCGTAGTGCCGCCTCGCCGGTCATACGGATGGCGCCGGCAGTACCGCTGTCGCCGCCAATAATCAGCAGCTGTCCGTGATCGCCTTTATGCGAGGTCGCCTGGCGCGGTTTAAGCCAGCGCGTCAGGTGCTCCGCTGCATAGCGCCGGACAGGCGCCTGTTGCCCGCTGAGCCAGGCATCAAGGCCCAGCGTATCGCAGTGCAGCTCACCGACATGATCGCGTGCTTTTCCCGTCAGCAGACCCGGCTTCAGCGCAATCATGCTCAGCGTGCGACTGGCGACAACCGCCGCGCCTGGCGTGGCACCGGTCGTCGCCAGTAAGCCGGACGGCACATCGATAGCCAGTACCGGCGCGGTGTGCTGATTGATCGCTTCAATCAGGGGTGCATAAGGTGCCGCGGGCGCGCGGCTGAGGCCGGTGCCCAGCAGCGCGTCCACAATCAAATCGATCTGCTCCGGCCACGGGCTGTCTGCGGCATGGATCTCGCCGCCTGCGTCCAGCCAGGCTTCACGCGCCTGCCGTGCTTCATCAGGCAGCGGCCTGCTGCCCTCACACGCCAGCAGCGTGACCGCCATACCGGCTGCCTGAGCCAGCCGCGCAATGACGTAGCCATCACCGCCGTTGTTGCCGTGGCCGCACAGGATCAGCCAGTGCCCGGCCTCTGGCCAGCTCTGACGCGCCAGGGTAAAGCTCGCCTGACCGGCGCGCTGCATCAGTTCATAAAGCGTCAGCCCCAGGCTGTCTGCTGCATCCTGCTCCAGCTGCGCCATGGCCTGCGCAGGCCAGACAGAGTGTGGTAAACTGCGCGCGTTTGCATCAACTGCCTGGTTTCTCATGTCATACCCTCTCGATCTTCAACAGCTTGCTCAACAGATTAAACAGTGGGGGCGCGACCTCGGCTTTCAGCAGGTCGGCATCTGCGACACCGATTTACGTGCTGAAGAGCCAAAGCTACAGGCGTGGCTGGACAAGCAGTATCACGGGGAGATGGCATGGATGGCGCGCCACGGCATGATGCGTGCGCGTCCGCATGAACTGTTGCCCGGCACGCTGCGGGTGATCAGCGTCCGCATGAACTATCTGCCCGCAAAAGCGGCTTTTGCCCAAACCCTGAAAAATCCTCAGCTTGGCTACGTCAGCCGCTATGCGCTGGGTCGCGACTATCACAAAGTATTGCGCAATCGTCTGAAAAAGCTCGGAGAAATGATCCAGGCGCACTGCAGTGAACTCAATTTTCGCCCGTTTGTGGATTCCGCTCCCGTAATGGAGCGGCAGCTGGCGGCGAAAGCGGGCCTCGGCTGGACCGGAAAACATTCACTGATTCTGAATCGTGAAGCGGGCTCATGGTTTTTCCTTGGTGAACTGCTGATCGATCTGCCGCTGCCGGTGGATGCTCCCCAGGAGGAGCAGTGTGGCCGCTGCGTCGCCTGCATGACGATCTGCCCGACCGGGGCCATTGTTGAGCCCTATGTTGTGGATGCGCGGCGCTGTATCTCCTACCTCACCATTGAGCTGGAAGGCGCCATCCCTGAAGCGTTGCGTTCGCTCATCGGCAACCGTATTTATGGCTGTGATGACTGCCAGCTGATCTGTCCCTGGAACCGCTACAGCCAGCTGACGGATGAAGCGGACTTTTCACCGCGTGCGGTACTGCATGCGCCAGAGCTGACCGCGCTGTTTGGCTGGGACGAAGCGCGTTTTCTGCGCGTGACGGAAGGCTCGGCAATCCGGCGAATCGGTCATCTGCGCTGGCTGCGCAACATTGCCGTGGCGCTGGGCAATGCCCCCTGGTCAGCTGAATGCGTGGCGGCGCTGCAGCAGCGACGCGGTGAAGATCCGCTGCTGGATGAGCATATTGACTGGGCGCTGGATCAGCAGCAGCAGAAGCGCGCAGCTGAGGCTATTGAGGTGCAGCCTGCGAAAACGCTGCGTTTAGTCCGCGCCGTGGAAAAGGGTCTGACACGTGATGCATGATTGAGCGCATCTGCTGCACACAGGCTTGTCCACACGCTGTGCATAAGATTTTTTCATAAAAATAGTGACGCACAGGCATGCGTGGTCTATAGAGACCATTAACATAATGAAATAGTGATTTATATAATAAAAACAATTACTTGAATGTAAATTGTAAACTTGTATTTGCTGAATAACGCGCAGGCGTCGAGCCAGAGCTTGTGGATAACTCTGTTTAAAAGGGTTTTGCATGATGGGTATAACGCCGCCTTTCAGGCGCGGACAAATTGTGGATAACTTGCAGCAGTATGCAGCAAACCATCGGCAATATCGACGCTGACACAGCGTGTGTAATGTTCAGAACAACGCAGACTGCAGAAAGAGCAAAAGCAGTGCTTAATGTCTGATGACGCCCGCAGGCAGGAAACAATCGTGAATAAGAAAACTGGAGCGGGAAACGAGACTCGAACTCGCGACCCCGACCTTGGCAAGGTCGTGCTCTACCAACTGAGCTATTCC
>NZ_VEIP01000033.1:0-227 GCF_007680655.1 Pantoea sp. PSNIH1 | reverse complement strand
CTTAACCTCACAACCCACAGGCGTTTTGAACGCTCGTGAATCGCGATAATCTTGAGACCCGGCCGCATCGCGCATCGCTCTTATTACGGAGAACGAATACGACGCGGTCGTTTCAAATTTTCAGCTTGTTCCGGATTGTTAAAGAGCAAAACTTCGCAATGCGCCCTGAGGTGCATTCTGAAGTATTTTTCAGGACTGTAATGGTGGAGCTAAGCGGGATCGAACCG
>NZ_VEIP01000032.1:0-228 GCF_007680655.1 Pantoea sp. PSNIH1 | reverse complement strand
CGGGAATAGCTCAGTTGGTAGAGCACGACCTTGCCAAGGTCGGGGTCGCGAGTTCGAGTCTCGTTTCCCGCTCCAGATTTAAAGATGTAGTCAGATACCAATATCAGATGTTTTGCTCTGCCGCGTAGCAGCAGGCTGAATATCGACGATAATGCGGGAATAGCTCAGTTGGTAGAGCACGACCTTGCCAAGGTCGGGGTCGCGAGTTCGAGTCTCGTTTCCCGCTCC
>NZ_VEIP01000031.1:0-236 GCF_007680655.1 Pantoea sp. PSNIH1 | reverse complement strand
ACCAGCTCCAGCAGCTCTTCATCATCAACCATGTCGCACTTGTTCAGGAACACGATGATGTAAGGAACGCCAACCTGGCGACCCAGCAGGATGTGCTCACGGGTCTGTGGCATCGGGCCATCAGTCGCAGCAACAACCAGGATTGCGCCGTCCATCTGTGCAGCACCGGTGATCATGTTTTTCACGTAGTCGGCGTGTCCCGGGCAGTCAACGTGTGCATAGTGACGGCTTGCGGT
>NZ_VEIP01000030.1:0-239 GCF_007680655.1 Pantoea sp. PSNIH1 | reverse complement strand
AACCTGCCCATGGCTAGATCACCGGGTTTCGGGTCTATACCCTGCAACTTAGCGCCCAATTAAGACTCGGTTTCCCTGCGGCTCCCCTATGCGGTTAACCTTGCTACAGAATATAAGTCGCTGACCCATTATACAAAAGGTACGCAGTCACCCCCATAAAGAAGGCTCCCACTGCTTGTACGTACACGGTTTCAGGTTCTGTTTCACTCCCCTCGCCGGGGTTCTTTTCGCCTTTCCCT
>NZ_VEIP01000029.1:0-266 GCF_007680655.1 Pantoea sp. PSNIH1 | reverse complement strand
AGGGTGGTTTTACCGTGGTCAACGTGACCGATGGTGCCCACGTTTACGTGCAGTTTGTTACGCTGAAATTGCTCTTTAGCCATCGCTTGTCCCTCTAAGACACGAATATATCAAAGATATCGTCACATTAACCAGGCAGTGCCCGATGTTAGTTTTACAGAGAGAGAATCAGGAGAGAGATAAAGGAAGTGGTGCTGATACCCAGAGTCGAACTGGGGACCTCACCCTTACCAAGGGTGCGCTCTACCAACTGAGCCATATCAGCA
>NZ_VEIP01000002.1:0-456136 GCF_007680655.1 Pantoea sp. PSNIH1 | reverse complement strand
ACACGTTAAGCGGTGCTCTGTGAATTAAACTTCGTAATGAATTACGTGTTCACTCAGCAAAGACTTGATATTTTTTAAAGCCCGTAGGCTTGTGATATCAATCCTGCGAGTGCCCACACAGATTGTCTGATAAATTGTTAAAGAGCGGTGCAGCCAGCGCCTTAAGCGTCTGCTGCGAGGTGGCGTATATTACGCTTTCCTCCTCCGGAGTCAACCACTTTTTTCAGCGCTTTCTCCGGCGGGGTGAATCGCTTCACGCCCTGCTGAGCCCGTCTGCGTTGCCGCTTTGCCGTCTCAGTGGTGGCGCATTATAGGGAGTTCTCGCCGGGTGACAAGCACTAATTTCAACTTTTTTATCACCCGGTTAATGTTTGCGCAAAACCGGTTATTTATGCCTGTTTGATGCGCGCCGGCAGCTCTGCCAGGCTATTTAACACCCAATCTGCTGCTGCTTCACCTTCAGCGGTAACCGTTTTACCGCTGCGCACCAGCACGCGGGTGCCGACGCCAGCGGCCTGCCCTGCCAGCATATCTTCCAGCTTATCCCCTACCATATATGAAGCGGCCATATCGATGTTCAGCTCTTGCTGCGCAGACAGCAGCATTCCAGGCTGAGGTTTACGGCAGTCGCAGTTTTGACGGTAAGCAGGCACGGTGGCATCCGGCAGGTGAGGACAATAGTAGATGCCGTCCAGGTCGATATCGCGATCGGCCAGTGACCAGTCCATCCACTCCGTCAGCTGCATAAAGGTATCTTCCGTAAACATCCCGCGGGCAATACCCGACTGGTTAGTGACCAGCACCAGCGCGTAGCCCATCTTTTTCAGCGCCTGCAGCGCTTCAATGGTGCCTTCTATAAACTGAAAATTGTCGATCTCATGAACATAACCGTGATCAATATTTAATGTGCCATCACGATCGAGAAAAATAGCCGGGACTGGGTTCGCCACGTAAATACTCCTGCTGCAATTAATAGTGCTAAGTATTGCATGATTGGGCATAGCGAGAGAATGGCAGATTGCATTACGTCGATTGATTTAGACGTCTGGATGCCTTACCATCCATTCAGCTTTCGTCCAGCTTCGCTGATCGAATATTGATACACCACGGATAACGTCAGACGATAATAATTAACTAATGATTAAACTCGAAAATATCACCAAAGTGTTCCAGCAGGGTTCACGCACAATACAGGCGCTCTCCGGCGTCAGCCTGCATGTGCCGGCGGGACAGATTTATGGCGTCATCGGTTCGTCAGGCGCGGGCAAGAGTACGCTGATCCGCTGCGTCAACCTGCTTGAGCGCCCTACATCCGGTCGTGTGCTGGTCGACGGACAGGATCTCACCGCACTCTCTTCCGGGCAGCTGACGCTGGCACGTCGCCAGATCGGCATGATTTTTCAGCACTTCAACCTGATGAACTCGCGTACGGTGGCCGGCAATGTGGCGCTGCCGCTGGAGCTGGGCAATCTGTCACGCGATCAGATCAAAGCGCGCGTTAGCGAGCTGCTGGAGCTGGTTGGCCTGAATGACAAGCATGACAGCTGGCCAGCTAATCTCTCTGGCGGGCAAAAACAGCGTGTGGCTATTGCGCGTGCGCTGGCCAGCAATCCCAAAGTACTGCTGTGCGACGAAGCCACCAGCGCGCTCGACCCGGCGACCACCCGTTCGATACTGGAGTTGCTGAAAGACATTAACCGCCGCCTCGGTATTACTATTCTGCTTATCACCCATGAGATGGATGTGGTTAAGCGCATCTGCGATCAGGTTGCTGTGATCAGTAACGGCGAGCTGATTGAAAAAGATAGCGTCAGCGAAGTTTTTTCTCATCCAAAAACGCCGCTGGCGCAGCAGTTTATTCAGTCGACGCTGCATCTGGATATTCCGGAAGATTATCAGGAGCGCATGCGCGCGCAGCCTGCCGCACAGGCTGTGCCCCTGCTGCGCCTGGAGTTTACCGGGAAATCTGTTGATGCACCGCTGCTGTCAGAAGCTGCCCGCCGCTTTAATGTGAACAACAACATTATCAGTGCGCAGATGGATTATGCAGGCGGAGTCAAGTTCGGCATCATGCTGGCAGAAATGGATGGCAGTGAAACAGATACGCAGGCCGCGATAAGCTGGCTGAAAGAACATCATGTGAAAGTAGAGGTATTAGGTTATGTCTGAAGCGATGCTGTGGTTACTGACGCGCGGCGTCTGGGAAACGCTGATGATGACCTTTGTCTCTGGCTTTTTCGGGTTTGTTATTGGCCTGCCGGTCGGCGTACTGCTGTATGTTACACGCCCTGGTCAGATTCTGGCGAACAGCGCGCTTTACCGCGTGCTCTCTGCTATCGTCAATATCTTCCGATCGATCCCGTTCATTATATTGCTGGTATGGATGATTCCGTTTACCCGCGCAATTGTCGGCACCTCTATCGGCCTGCAGGCGGCGATTGTCCCGCTGACCGTTGGCGCCGCGCCGTTTATTGCCCGTATGGTTGAAAACGCCCTGCTGGAGCTGCCGACCGGCCTGATCGAAGCCTCCCGCGCGATGGGTGCCACGCCGCTGCAGATTGTCCGCAAGGTGTTGCTGCCGGAAGCGATGCCGGGCCTGGTTAACGCGGCCACCATTACGCTCATTACGCTGGTTGGCTATTCTGCTATGGGCGGTGCCGTGGGCGCGGGTGGTCTGGGCCAGATTGGCTATCAGTATGGCTATATCGGGTATAACGCTACCGTAATGAATACTGTACTGGTGCTGCTGGTCGTGCTGGTATATCTGATTCAGTTCTGCGGCGATCGCATTGTTCGCGCGGTGTCGCATAAATAAGCCAATAACATCAATACTTCTCTATTAAGGAAAGGATATGTCTTTCACATTTAAAAAGATTGCCGCAGCAGGTGCTCTGATTGGTGCTATTGCTCTGGCCGGATGCGATCAGCAGGCAAAAGATCCCAACCATATCAAAGTGGGCGTGATTGTCGGTGCTGAACAGCAGGTTGCTGAAACTGCCGTTAAAGTGGCTAAAGATAAATATAATCTCGACGTCGAGCTGGTGACATTTAACGATTACGTGTTACCTAATGAAGCGCTGAGCAAAGGGGATATTGACGTTAACGCTTTCCAGCATAAGCCCTATCTGGATCAGCAGATCAAAGATCGTGGCTACAAGCTGGTACCGGTTGGCAACACCTTTGTTTACCCGATTGCCGGCTACTCCAAAAAGATTAAGTCGCTGACCGAACTGCAGGATGGCGCGCAGATCGCCATCCCTAACGATCCAACTAACCTGGGCCGCTCCCTGCTGCTGCTGCAGAAAGCGGGACTGATTAAGCTGAAAGAGGGTGTTGGCCTGCTGCCAACGTCGCTGGATATTGTGGAAAATCCGAAGAACCTGAAGATTGTTGAACTGGAAGCGCCACAGCTGCCACGCTCGCTTGACGATCAGCAGATTGCACTCGCGGTTATCAACACAACGTATGCCAGCCAGATTGGTCTGACCCCGGCAAAAGATGGCATCTTTGTGGAAGATAAAGATTCCCCATACGTTAACCTGCTGGTGAGCCGTGAAGATAATAAAGACGCTGAGAACGTGAAGAAGTTTGTTGAAGCGTATCAGTCAGACGAAGTGGCTGAGTCTGCGAACAAAATCTTTAACGGTGGCGCGGTTAAAGGCTGGTAAGTTCACTTCTTTTCTCTCCCGAGGGCGGCGCTTGCCGCCCTTTCTATTTCTGCATGTGGCTGCTGACTTGTTATTTGCGGGCGTCCTTGTTTCAATAACGCCACTTTTATTACAGGAGGATGTTGCCATGCGTTTTTTACCGCTCTGCCTGTTGGCGTTGATGCTGACCGGGTGCGTTCGTGAATATCACCCGATAAGCAGCGCTCCGGCTCGTCCGCAGCAGTCATCCGCTCAGCCGCAGCGCAAGCCGGCCCCGCGCCCGGCTCCGGTGAAAATCTATACCGACGCAACCGATCTGGTCAGCAATCCTTTCCGCGATCTGGGTGAAGTGTCTGGCGAAGATTGCCAGAGCAGCACGCAGGATTCGCCTCCCAATATCAATACCGCGCGTAAACGTCTGCAGATCAAAGCAGCGGGTATGAAAGCCAACGCCGTGCTGCTGCACAAATGTGAAATTGTGACCAGTACGCCAGGCTGCTACCGCCAGGCAATCTGCCAGGGCTCAGCGCTGAAAGTTTCCGGTCAATGAGTGAGTTTGCCGTTGCGCAGATTGGCGTGATCCGCTCCCCGTGGAAAGAGAAATTTGCCGTGCCGCGCCAGCCGGGCCTGGTTCAGGATGGCGGCGGTGAACTGCATCTGCAGGCCCCGTATAATCAGCCGGAAGCCGTACGCGGTCTGGAGGCGTTCAGCCACATCTGGATCCTGTTTATGTTTCATCAGACCATGGCCGGCGGCTGGCGCCCTACTGTCCGTCCGCCCCGCCTCGGCGGTAACGCGCGTATGGGCGTCTTTGCAACGCGATCAACGTTTCGTCCTAACCCGGTGGGCATGTCGCTGGTTGAGCTAAAAGGGATCCGCTGTGAAAAATCGCAGGTTATCCTGCAGCTCGGCAGCCTTGATCTGGTTGATGGCACACCGGTGATTGATATCAAGCCCTACCTGCCGTTTGCCGAAGCGCTGCCCGACGCGCGCGCCGGGTATGCTCAGGCTGCACCTGAAGCGACCATGCCGGTGCGTTTTTCAGCCGCCGCTCAGCAGCAGATTCAGCAGCAGGCGCATATTCCTCAGCTGCAGCGTTTTATTACCGAAGTTCTGGCCCAGGATCCGCGTCCCGCCTATCGCAAAGGTGAATCGCTGGATCGCGAATATGCCGCCTGGCTGCTCGATTTCAACGTGCGCTGGCGCATTGATGAAGCGGGTACTGAGGTCATTGCCGTGGATCCACGCTAAAACAGGCTTTTGAGCGCTGTTTCTCGCTGGTACACTAACGGCCAGTAACGGTCTGCTCTTCTTCTTCCATATAACTGGAATCATAATTAATGCGTACTACTCAATATCTGCTCTCCACGCTTAAGGAGACGCCTTCCGATGCAGAAGTGATCAGCCATCAGCTGATGCTGCGTGCCGGGATGATCCGCAAACTGGCTTCCGGACTCTATACCTGGCTGCCGACCGGGGTTCGCGTGCTGCGAAAAGTTGAAAACATCGTGCGCGAAGAGATGAACAACGCCGGCGCAATTGAAATCTCTATGCCGGTGGTTCAGCCGGCCGACCTGTGGGAAGAGAGCGGGCGCTGGGAGCAGTATGGCCCGGAGCTGCTGCGCATTAAAGATCGTCACGAACGTCCGTTTGTGCTCGGTCCGACGCATGAAGAGGTCATTACCGATCTCATCCGCAACGAGCTGAGCTCTTATAAGCAGCTGCCGCTTAATCTGTATCAGATTCAGACCAAGTTCCGCGATGAAGTGCGCCCGCGGTTTGGCGTGATGCGTTCCCGTGAGTTCATCATGAAAGACGCCTACTCCTTCCATACCTCGCAGGCGTCGCTGCAGGAAACCTACGATGCGATGTATCGCGCCTACAGTCAGAGCTTTACCCGCATGGGTCTCGATTTCCGCGCGGTGCAGGCTGACACCGGCTCTATCGGCGGCAGCGGTTCACATGAATTCCAGGTACTGGCGCAGAGCGGTGAAGATGATGTGATCTTCTCCAGCGAGTCAGACTACGCCGCAAACATTGAGAAAGCTGAAGCGCTGGCTCCGGCTGGCGAGCGTCCGGCGGCAACACAGCCGATGACACAGTTTGCCACGCCACATGCCAAAACCATCGCGGAGCTGGTTGAGCAGCATCAGATCCCGGTTGAAAAAACGGTTAAGACGCTGATTGTGAAGGCGAGTGAAGAGAGCGGCCATCAGCTGGTTGCTCTGCTGGTGCGTGGCGATCATGAGCTGAACGAAATCAAAGCTGAACATCTTGATATCGTCGCTTCGCCGCTGGAAATGGGCAATGAAGAGGCGATCCGTGCCGTAACGGGTGCAGGCTTTGGCTCTATCGGTCCGGTCGGTCTGACCATCCCGGTGATTGCGGACCGTACCGTGGCAAAAATGAGTGACTTCTCCGCCGGTGCCAACATCGACGGTCAGCACTTTGCCGGCATCAACTGGGGCCGCGATCTGCCGGAAGCGCGGGTTGAAGATATCCGCAATGTGGTCGAGGGCGATCCAAGCCCGGATGGTAAAGGCGTACTGCAGATCAAGCGCGGTATCGAGGTGGGTCACATTTTCCAGCTCGGCACCAAATACTCCGATGCGATGAAAGCAGCCGTACAGGGCGAAGATGGCCGCAACCAGATCATGACCATGGGCTGCTACGGTATCGGTATTACCCGCGTGGTGGCTGCCGCAATTGAGCAGAACCATGACGAGCGCGGCATTATCTGGCCTGCGGCGCTGGCACCGTTTGAAGTCGCAATTCTGCCAATGAATATGCATAAATCTTTCCGGGTTCAGCAGCTGGCAGAATCGCTCTACAGCGAACTGCGCGCCAGAGGCATCGACGTTATCCTCGACGATCGTAAAGAGCGTCCGGGCGTGATGTTTGCTGATATGGAGCTGATTGGCGTGCCGCACACCATCGTGATTGGCGATCGCAATCTCGATAACGAAGAGATTGAGTACAAATCCCGCTCCGCAAGCGAGAAGCAGATGATCAGCCAGCATGAGATCGTCAGCTTCCTGGCCAGCGCGCTGAATAAGTAATGGCAAACGCCTCCTGCGGGAGGCGTTTTTTATCGCACTTTGCCGCGCATCGCTTTTACGCTGCTGCGCCGCGATTTCCCCTCCAGCCGCCGTTCTTTTGACGCGCGCGTGGGCCGCGTCGCGCGACGCGCTTTCTCCACCGTGGTTAACTCGCGGATCAGATTGATCAGGCGCTGCAGCGCGGCCTCACGATTCATCTCCTGACTGCGATACTCCTGCGCTTTAATAATGACCACGCCTTCTGCCGTAATCAGGTGATGACTGGCAGCGAGCAGCCGCGTTTTATAAAACTCCGGCAGCGAAGATGCGCGGACATCAAACCGCAGATGAATAGCCGTCGAGGTTTTATTCACGTGCTGCCCCCCTGCCCCCTGAGCGCGGATAGCCGTCAGCTCTATTTCACTCTCCGGGATCTCAACCGTGCGCGACAGCATAATCATCTGTCACCTGCCGGTTCATACGGCGTTCTGTACTGAATTTTCCTGTTCATCAACTTAACCTTTTGTGCGCCAGCCAGCGTCCGGCAGGCCGTGCCAGCCGCTGTTCTGCTGCTTTTCTTTCTCTGTTTCCCCGCTTGCCCTGGCTGATTTCCGGGAAACCCCTGTGTTATAGTCGCCAGGCAACCAGGGTATTTATGCTCTGCTGAGGAGGTGCATGTGCAAACGTATTGTGAGTTAGTTCGCCAGAAATATGCTGAAATCGGCAGCGGTGAGCCGGGATATGTGCCCGACGCGCTGATGTGCGCGCTGAATGCACTCAATGATATCGCCGCTCATTCCGCGCTAAACTCTTCTGTCAGGGATCAGGCAGCCTCGGCTGCTGCAAACTTATTGGTGAGCGACTATGTTGACAAATGAAGCTTATAAACCCATCAATTGCGATGACTACGACAACCTGGAACTCGCCTGCACCCGACACTGGATGCTGTCACTGCAGCTGAAAAATGGTGACCAGCTGAAGGCGAAAGCGCGGGATATGGTTTCGCGCAAAAACGTCGAATATCTTGCGGTTGACCTCTCCGGGGAAACCCGCGAGCTGCGTCTCGATCACATTGCCAGCTTCAGCCATCCTGAACTCGGCACCGTGGTGGTCAGCGAAGACGAGTAGTCTCGCGGCGGGCGGACCCTCTCCGCCCGCGTTCTTTACGGCTTAAGTCCGCTATAGTAAGCCGCTAAATCCTCAATATCGGTATCGCTTAGTCCCGCCACAAACGCTTTCATCACCTCTGCCTGACCGCCGCTGCGCTCACCTTTCTGATAGGCGTGCAACGCATGCGCCAGATAAGGCGCCTGCTGCCCGGCCAGATGAGGATAGAGGGGTATTGCGCTTTTGCCCTCTGCACCGTGACACGCCATACAGCGGGCTGCTTTTTCTGCGCCCGCGGCCGCATCGCCTTCTGCCCATAGCGGCAGCGATACAAAACATAGCACAGCCGTCAGCCAGTGCCTCATGATACCTTCTCCCTGTCAGGCTGATGCCAGATCGCCTGCCAGCCCCGATCGCTGCAGGCAGCGCCTTCATGGGTAACAAACAGGCCCGGCGCGCAAATCAGCGTATGGTTATAGTAGATCAGTGGGATACGCTCCCGCTGCCAGGGCGGGATCGCCAGCTCCTGCCACAGTTTTTTCATTTCGCGTCCGCCCGCCCGTCCCAGCAGATGATAGTAGCCGCGCGCCTGAAAGCGAACGTGGACCGTTTCATCCGCCGCAGGCAGACGCAGCTCCGCGCGTGAGAAGTCAGCCAGCAGCTGACCCACTCCGCCGGGCAGCACCAGCGATCGGGTAAGCTGCGGCCAGCAGCATGCCTGGTCACGCAGCGACGGCTGCGGCGGCAACCAGTAGAGGGCATCGCGATAGCGGCGCAGCGTAAAATTTCCCAGCTGCAGCGCCGGCTGTGCATCAGTCCGGCTTGCGATAACGTCGGTACTGATGCGCTGCAGCGCCGCACGTGACGGCATCGCCCCGCCCTGCCCGGCGATCCAGCGCCGCAGCAGCGCGTTACGCCGCGCTTCGCTCATGCTCTGCAACGGCGGAAAATGCAGTGCGCCCTGTGGCGTAAGCAGCTGGCTCAGCTCCTGCTGCAGCAGCTCATCCAGCAGCTGCTCCTGCTCTGCGCAGAGCGCGGCGCTGCGGGCGCTGGCGGCGCTGAAGTGCGGCCAGCGCTGATGCAGCAGCGGCATAATCTGCTGACGCAAAAAGTTGCGGTCGTAGCGGCTGTCGTCATTGCTCTCATCCTCAATCCAGCTGAGCTGGTGCTCAGCCGCCCACTGCTCCAGCTGCTCACGGCTAAGGCTGAGCAGCGGACGCAGATGTTCATGCCCCTGCACTGTGCGCCGCGGCGGCATCGCCGCCAGCCCCGCCGGGCCGCTGCCGCGCTTTAGCGCCAGCAGCAGCGTTTCGCACTGATCGTCCAGATGCTGCGCGGTGAGCAGCTGTTCATCCGGCTGCAGCCGGGCGAACAGCGCCTGATAGCGCTCTCTGCGCGCCGACGCCTCCACGCCTCCGGCCCTGGCATCAACCATTACCGGCAATACGTCGCAGGCGATATGCCAGCGCTGACACTGCTGCCGGCAGTGTGCCGCCCACCGATCGGCGTGCGGACTCAGGCCGTGATGCACGTGCAGCGCCCGCACGCGCAGCTGCGGATGCTGCTGCTGCCAGCAAACCAGCTGATGCAGCAGCACGGTGGAGTCGAGCCCGCCGCTGAATGCCACCACGTAGCGACCGGCAGGATCCAGCAGCGCAGCAAGGTGGGAAAAAGACATAGTGCCGTTCCATCTGATGATGCCGCCTGATTGCGGCATTCTGCGGCGGCTATTTTACGCCTGATAAAGCTCCAGCGGCAAACCATCCGGATCGGTAAAAAAGGTGCAGGCTTTACCGGTCAGCGCATCGATACGCACCGGTTCGCAGGTCACGCCTTTCTCTGCCAGCGCGGCAACCGACTGTGCGACATCCTCAACGCAAAATGCCAGATGGCGCAGGCCGCAGGCTTCAGGTGCGGTTACGCGCGGCGGCGGGGAGGGAAATGAGAACAGCTCAATGGTATAGACGCCGTGCAGGCCGAGGTCGCCTTTCCATGAATCCCGCTCAGCCCGGTAGTACTCTCCCAGCAGGGAGAAGCCCAGCACATCGCAGTAGAACGCTTTGCTGCGCGGATAGTCAGTGGCAATAATCGCAATGTGGTGAATCTGTTTGATCTGTAGCATAGCGGCTCCGAAAAAAAATCTGAGCCGCCAAGCCTACGTGCCGGACGTCAGCGTGACCAGAGGCATTTATCCGAAGTCAGGGCTGGGGCGCGTCGCGCAGTACCCGCACCAGATAACGTCCATCCTCTGTCAGCGTGGTGCCGTGAATATCGGTTTCAAAGCCGGGGTAGTGGCGTCCGATGGTGCAGAGCATCAGCAGAAAGTCGAGCACGGCCCGGCTCTGTTCTGTGATCATCTCACCGGGCATGACCAGCGGCACGCCTGGCGGATAGGGCAAGATCATATTGGCGGAGATACGCCCCACCAGCTCGCGGATATCCACGGTTTCAACCTCGCCTTTGACCTGATGCTGGAACGCCTGATGCGGCGTCATTTTCATTTCAGGCAGGACATCAAACGCTTTCAGCATCAGCCGCGGCAGATCGTGCTGCAGGATCAGCTGGTGGATCCCCTGCGCCAGCGTCTGGATCCGCATATTGCGATAGAAATCGGGATCCTCCGCATAGAGATCCGGCAGCATATTTTTCACGCGCAGATTAAGATCGTAGGCGCGTTTAAATTCAGTCAGACCGCGCAGCAGGCTCATGGCGCGGGTTTTATCGATCCCGATACTGAACAGAAACAGCAGGTTATAAGGCCCGGTTTTCTCTACCACTACGCCGCGCTGATCGAGAAATTTCGCCACCAGCGCCGCCGGGATCCCCTCTTCCGCCATCGCGCCCAGTTCGCTCATGCCGGGCGTCAGGATCGTGACTTTAATGGGATCGAGATACATATGATCGCGATCGGCCTGCTGAAAGCCGTGCCACGCCTCTTCCCCCGGCTGGATCGGCCAGCACTCTGCCTCATCCACCTGCTCCGGCTGCCAGATATCAAAGAACCAGCCGTCCGACTCTTCACGCAGCCGCTGGATCTCGCGCCGGAAGTGCAGCGCGCGCTCGACCGAACGGTTGATTAGCCGCTTACCCGGGTTGCCGCGTAGCATCGCCGCAGCGGTTTCAATCGATGACACAATACCGTAGCTCGGCGAAGTGGTGGTGTGCATCATATAGGCTTCGTTAAAGGTATCGTGGTCGTAGTCGCCCTTGATATGAATCAGTGAAGCCTGGGAAAACGCGGCCAGCAGCTTATGGGTGGATTGCGTTTCATAGATCACCTTACCCGGGATCCGTTCACCGCTCATGCCGCTTTTTCCGCTGTAGATGGGATGGAAATTGGTATACGGCACCCAGGCGGAATCGAAGTGGATCGACGGCACATCCAGCGTCTGCTTGATATATTCCGTGTTGTAGAGCAATCCGTCGTACGTTGAATTGGTGATCACCGCATGGACCGGCCAGCTGGCGCGCGGCGTGCTATCCACTTTGCTCTGAATAGCCTCCCGGGTAAATTCACGCTGCGGAATACCGCCCAGAATGCCCAGCGCATTACGCGTTGGCTTGAGCCAGACAGGCACGATATCGCTCATCATCAGCAGATGGGTCAGCGATTTGTGACAGTTGCGGTCAATCAGTACCGTACTGCCTGCCGGGGCGGCATACATACCGACAATTTTGTTTGAGGTTGAGGTGCCGTTGGTCACCATATAGCTCTGCTCTGCCCCAAAGGTACGGGCAATATACTCTTCGGCGTCGAGATGCGGGCCGGTATGGTCGAGCAGCGACCCCAGTTCGGTGACGGAGATAGAGACATCGGCTTTAAGCGTGTTAGCGCCGAAAAAGTCATAAAACAGGCTGCCGACCGGGCTTTTCTGAAAGGCGGTACCGCCCATATGGCCTGGCGTACAGAAGGTGTATTTACCCTCTTTAACATAGGTAAACAGCGCTTTGGTCAGCGGGGGTAGAATTTTATCGATGTACTCATCGGTATACTGGCGGATATGCAGCGCGATATCGTCTGCGGTGCTGAGCGCATATTCAAAAAACTGCAGCGCCATGCGCATTTCATTAACGCTGACGTCCATCTGCGAATGGGTGTTGATAAAGGTGTAGAGCGGCAGCGACTCATTGAGCTGGTTGATGTCGCTGCAGAGCGCCATGCTGTACTCATCCCAGTCAAATACGACGCCGCATACGCGCGGGTTGTGCTCAATCAGCTTCAGCAGGTCGCTGGCATTGCTGGGATAAACGGTGTGAAAGCCCTGCAGTTTCAGCGCGGCATCCAGTTCACGAATCGGTTCATCTTTGTAGAACGCGCCGTGCGGTCCCATGATCGCAATAATATTCAATGCTCACCTCCTGTGGTCTTGTGGCACAGAGTAAGGATAGCGAAAAGTGGCCGGAGAATGTTCCGGAATAGCGCCGTTGCAGGCCTGATGTTTTCAGCGATGCATTTCGGTCGCCATAAATGGCGCCCCTGGGGGATCGCTGCCGCCATAAATGGCGGTCCTGCAGGGAACTCAGGCCCGATCGTGGAAAACAGGCATAAAAAAAGCGGACCGGAGTCCGCTTTTTTGCTGCAGGGCTTACCTTACGCGTAACCGTAGTTCATCAGGCGCTGGTAGCGGCGATCGAGCAGCTCTTCCGTGCTCAATCCGTCGAGATCGGCCAGGTCGGCCAGCAGCTGCTGCTTCAGAGAAGCGGCCATATCAACCGGACGACGATGCGCGCCACCCAGCGGCTCAGGAATGATCGAGTCAATCAGCTTCAGCTCCTGCAGACGCCCGGCGGTGATGCCCATCGCTTCTGCCGCCAGCGGCGCTTTGTCTGCGCTTTTCCACAGAATTGACGCACAGCCTTCCGGTGAGATCACTGAATAGGTGCTGTACTGCAGCATATTCACTTTGTCACCCACGCCAATCGCCAGCGCGCCACCGGAGCCGCCCTCGCCAATCACGGTGCAGATCACCGGAATTTTCAGGCCAGACATCTCACGCAGGTTACGGGCAATCGCTTCAGACTGACCGCGCTCTTCAGCGCCCACGCCCGGATAAGCACCCGGCGTGTCGATAAAGGTGATGAGTGGCATCTTAAAACGTTCTGCCATCTCCATCAGACGCAGCGCTTTACGATAGCCTTCTGGTGCAGGCATACCGAAGTTACGGCGAATTTTTTCTTTGGTTTCACGCCCTTTCTGATGACCAATGATCATCACCGGACGGCCATCCAGACGTGCGATACCACCCACAATCGCTTTGTCGTCAGCATAGGCGCGATCGCCTGCCAGCTCGTCAAAGTCGTCAAATGCGTTGCGCACGTAGTCCAGCGTATAGGGACGCAGCGGATGACGCGCCAGCTGCGCGACCTGCCATGCACCTAAATCGGAGAAGATTTTACGGGTCAGTTCAACGCTTTTCTCGCGAAGGCGCTGAATCTCTTCATCCAGATTAATATCGTGTTTCTCATCTGAACGGCCAATCGATTTCAGCGAATCGATCTTCGCTTCAAGTTCAGCGATCGGCTGTTCAAAATCCAGGTAATTAAGACTCATAATGTTCCTGTTTTAGTCAAACTCCAGTTCCACCTGCTCCGATCCTACTAACGACCGCAGGTCGTTAAGTAAACGATCGCTGGGCGAAATACGCCACGCTGCACCAAAGCGCAGCTTTGCCCGCGCATCTGCTCTCTGATAATAGAGATGTACCGGAATGGTCCCGGAACGATGAGGTTCCAGAGACTGGCGGAGACGGTTTAAAAGCTGGTCATCAATTTGCCTGTCCGTCAGCGAGATAGCAAGTCCGCGCGCATATTTTTCCCGCGCTTCATCGATATCCATCACTTCCCTGGCGGTCATTTTAAGCCCGCCGCTGAAGTCATCAAAGCTGACCTGTCCGCTGACGATCAGGATACGGTCTTTCTCCAGCAGCTGCTGGTACTTATCTAACGCATCGGTAAATAGCATGACTTCCAGACGACCGGAGCGATCGTCCAGAGTACAAATACCAATTCGGTTGCCGCGCTTGGTCACCATCACGCGGGCGGCGATCACCAGCCCCGCAGCGATGGTGACCTTGCCACGTTCAGTGGGATGCATATCTTTCAGCCGCATTCCGCCGACGTAGCGCTCAATCTCTTTCAGATACTGATTAATCGGATGCCCGGTAAGATAGAGCCCCAGCGTTTCACGCTCGCCATCCAGCTGCACCTGCTCTGGCCACGGCGTAATTGACGCATACGATTTTTCGACCTGCTCCGGCTCTTCAGCCAGCACGCCAAACATATCTGCCTGCCCCGTCGCCTCTGCTTTCGCATGCTGGTCAGCGGCTTTCAGGGCATCGCTCAGGGCGCTCATCAGCGCCGCGCGATGGGGCCCGAGCCGGTCAAACGCGCCGGACATGATCAGCTTCTCCATCACCCGGCGGTTGATTTTGCGCGTATCGGTACGCGCGCAGAGATCAAACAGCTCTTTAAAATAGCCGCCCTGATTACGCGCTTCGAGAATCGCTTCAATCGGGCCTTCACCGACGCCTTTGATCGCGCCGATGCCGTAGACAATTTCACCGTCGTCGTTGACGTGGAACGGATAGAGGCCGGCATTGATATCCGGCGGCAGCACTTTCAGGCCCATGCGCCAGCACTCATCCACCAGCCCGACCACTTTCTCGGTGTTATCCATATCGGCGGTCATGACCGCAGCCATAAATTCAGCCGGATAGTGGGCTTTCAGCCACAGCGTCTGATAGGAGACCAGCGCATAAGCTGCAGAGTGCGATTTGTTAAAACCATAGCCGGCGAACTTCTCTACCAGGTCGAAGATTTTCATCGACAGCTCGCCGTTGATGCCCATGCTTTCAGCGCCCTCTTTGAACACTGAACGCTGTTTCGCCATCTCTTCCGGTTTCTTTTTACCCATCGCACGACGCAGCATATCGGCGCCGCCCAGCGTATAACCCGCCAGCACCTGTGCGATCTGCATCACCTGCTCCTGATAGAGAATGATGCCGTAGGTAGGCTCCAGTACCGGCTTCAGACTCTCATGCTGCCACTGGATATCGGGATAGGAGAGCTCTTCACGGCCATGCTTACGGTCGATGAAGTTGTCCACCATGCCGGACTGCAGCGGGCCAGGACGAAACAGCGCCACCAGGGCGATCATATCTTCAAAGCAGTCAGGCTTCAGTCGCTTGATCAGATCTTTCATGCCGCGCGATTCAAGCTGGAACACCGCGGTGGTCTCTGAGCGCTGCAGCATATCGAAGCTTTTTTTATCATCAAGCGGAATAGCCGCAATGTCGATCGGCGGCAGCCCCTGCTTTTCACGGCGCGGGTTGATCATCTTCAGCGCCCAGTCGATGATGGTCAGCGTACGCAGGCCGAGGAAGTCAAACTTCACCAGTCCGGCATACTCCACATCATTTTTATCAAACTGGGTGACGGGGAACTGGCCGTTTTCATCGCAGTAAAGCGGGGCAAAATCGGTGATTTTGGTCGGCGCAATGACCACGCCGCCAGCGTGCTTGCCGGCGTTTCGCGTGACGCCTTCCAGCTTGCGCGCCATGTCGATCAGCGCCCTGACCTCTTCATCGGCGTCATAGATCTCAGGCAGCTGCGGTTCAGCCTGAAACGCTTTTTCCAGCGTCATGCCCGGATCGGGCGGCACCAGCTTGGAGATGCGATCGACAAAGCCATAAGGATGGCCCAGCACGCGCCCTACATCGCGGATCACCGCTTTCGCCGCCATGGTGCCGAAGGTGATAATCTGCGAAACCGCTTCACGGCCATACATCTCGGCAACGTGATCGATCACCTGATCGCGCTTCTCCATGCAGAAGTCGACGTCAAAGTCGGGCATGGAGACGCGTTCCGGATTCAGGAAGCGTTCAAACAGCAGGTCAAATTCCAGCGGATCGAGGTCGGTAATCTTCAGCGCATAGGCCACCAGTGAACCGGCGCCGGAACCGCGTCCGGGTCCGACCGGGATCCCGTTATCTTTTGACCACTGGATAAACTCCATCACGATCAGGAAGTAGCCCGGGAACCCCATCTGGTTGATAACGTTGAGCTCAATCTCCAGACGCTCATCGTAGGCCGGGCGCTTCTGCGCACGCAGCTCTTCATCCGGAAAGAGAAACGCCAGGCGCTCTTCAAGCCCCTCGCGTGATTTCACCACCAGAAACTCTTCGGTGGTCATCTCGCCGGTCGGGAACTGCGGCAGAAAATATTCGCCGAGGCGGACGGTGACGTTACAGCGCTTAGCAATCTCTACGCTGTTTTCCAGCGCTTCCGGGATGTCCGAAAACAGCTCGCACATCTCCTCTTCGCTGCGCATATATTGCTGAGGACTGTAGTGGCGCGGACGTTTCGGATCGTCCAGCGTATAACCGTCGTGGATCGCCACGCGGATCTCATGCGCATCGAAGTCCTCTTCATTGATGAAGCAGACTTCATTGGTTGCCACTACCGGTATCCCTTCCGCTATCGCCAGCTCAACGGCGGCATGTAGATAGCTCTCCTCATCGGCGCGTCCGGTGCGGAGCAGCTCAAGGTAGTAACGGTCGGGAAAGTGCTGCTGATAAAAGCTCAGACACTGCGCCACCAGCGCGTTATTGCCGCGCAGCAGGCTGCGTCCGACATCGCCGCGTCGTCCGCCCGACAGGACAATCAGCCCTTCGCCCAGCTCAATCAGCCAGTCGCGATCGAGGATAGGCCCGGCAATGCCGTAGCCGCGCTGATAGGCGCGCGAAATCAGCAGTGTCAGATTCTGATAGCCGGTGTTATTCGCCGCGAGCAGCGTAAGCTGCGTAAGCTCATCGCCCATCAGCTCGCTGGCGACCTGGAAATCAGCGCCGATAATCGGCTTAACGCCGGCACCGTGGGCGCTGCCATAGAAGCGCACCAGGCCGCAGAGGTTGGTGTAATCCGTAATCGCTATTGCCGGCATCCCCAGCGCCGCGGCTTTTTTCACCAGCGGACCGGTCTTCGCCAGGCCATCGACCATGGAGTAGTCGCTGTGCACGCGCAGATGTATAAAACGAGGTTCAGCCATATCGGTTTCCGGTTAAAACAGCGTCAGGCTTAATAAAGCGGCGCGGGTTGTACTGAGGCGTGCAGTTCGGCATCCAGCAGCGCGTTGCGCACCGGCGCAAAACTGCGACGATGATGCGGCGTGGCACCAAACTGTTTGAGCTTCGCCATATGAAGCGCGGTGGGGTAACCTTTATGCTGCGCAAAGCCATACTGCGGAAAGAGACGATCGAGTTCAGCCATTTCGCGATCGCGCGTCACTTTGGCAATAATGGATGCAGCGCTGATTTCCTGCACCAGACTGTCGCCTTTGATCACCGCCTGCGCAGGCATCGCCAGCGCCGGACAGCGATTGCCATCGATCAGCACAAAATCGGGCGTAAGGTGCAGCCCTGCCACCGCGCGCTGCATCGCCAGCAGCGTGGCATGCAGAATATTGAGCTGGTCGATCTCTTCTGGCTCAGCCCTGCCGGGGCTCCACGCCAGCGCCTTTTCGGTAATTTCATCATACAGCGCCAGACGGCGCTTTTCCGACAGCTTTTTTGAGTCTGCCAGACCAGCAATCGGGTTAGCAGGATCGAGGATCACCGCCGCCGTTACTACGGCCCCTACCAGCGGGCCGCGTCCGACTTCGTCCACGCCCGCAATACGTTGCGCATCAGGATAGATAAATTCAGCCATGAGCAATCTCCAGTACCGCATCCGCCGCCTGCTCATCGGCATTCCAGCGGATCTGCTGATGCAGTTGAGTAAAGGTTTCCAGCAGCGCGTCGCGTTCGGCACCCGCATGCAGCAGCGGCTCCAGCGCGGCGGCCAGCGTCTGCGGCTGGCACTCATCCTGCAGCAGCTCTTTAACCAGCTCCCGTCCCGCCAGCAGATTAGGCAGCGAGACGTAAGGCGTTTTGACCAGGCGCTTCGCCAGCCAGAAGGTAACGGGTTTCATACGATACCCCACGACCATCGGGCACTTTGCCAGCATACACTCCAGCGCCGCGGTGCCGGATGCCAGAATAGCCGCATCGCTGGCGATCATCGCCTGACGCCCTTTGCCATCCAGCAGGTGCATAGGCAGCTCAGGCGCAATCTCCGCTTTAATCTGTTCAAACTGCGCCCGCCGCTTTGCGTTAACCAGCGGAACCACGATTTCCAGCGCCGGGTAGCGCTGACGCAGCAGCTGCGCCGCGCGCAGAAAATCGGCGCTCAGCATTTCAACTTCTGCGCCACGACTGCCTGGCAGTAAACCCAGACAGATCGCGTCGTCTGCAATACCCAGCTCGCGACGCGCGGCCTGCTTATCAGGCTGCAGCGGCATCGCATCAGCCATGGTGTGACCGATAAAACGACACGGCACGTTAAAGCGATCGTAAAACGCTTTCTCGAACGGCAGAAACGCCAGCACCATATCGGTATTGCGGCCAATCTTAAAGACGCGCTTCTGACGCCATGCCCAGACGGAAGGGCTGACGTAGTGCACGGTACGAATACCGGCGCGCTTCAGGTTGCCTTCCAGGGTGATATTAAAATCTGGCGCATCGATACCCACAAATACGTCAGGGCGGAGCGCGGTGAAGCGCTGCGTCAGGTCTTTGCGGATGGTCAGCAGGCGTCGCAGGCGGCCCAGCACTTCGACAATGCCCATGACCGCCAGCTCTTCCATTTCGTACCAGACTTCGCAGCCTTCTGCCTGCATCAGCGGACCCGCTACGCCAACAAAGCGTGCATCAGGATGACGCGCTTTCAGCGCGCGGATCAGACCGGCACCAAGAATATCGCCGGAGGTTTCTCCGGCGACCAGGGCAATCGTTAAGGGACGCACTGACATGAATTAACGGATCAATCCACGGGTTGAACGGGCGAAGAAATCAAAGAACGGCTGGACTTCGCTGTGCTGCTGCGCCAGCGCCTCGATTTCAGGCTTTACCTCATCCAGCGTTTTACCGCTGCGGTAGAGCAGCTTGTAAGCGTTGCGAATAGCATGCAGCGCCTCTTTGCTGAAGCCGCGACGCTTGAGACCTTCAATATTGACGCCAAACGGCGTGGCGTGGTTACCCTGCGCAATAATGTATGGCGGAATATCCTGCGCCACGCCGGAACAACCGCCAACCATAACGTGAGCGCCGATAGTGCACCACTGGTGCACGGCCGTCACGCCGCCGATGATCGCAAAATCATCCACGGTAACGTGGCCGCCCAGCGTCACGTTATTTGCCAGAATGCAGCGGCTGCCAATCACGCAGTCGTGTGCAATGTGCGCATTCACCATCAGCAGGTTGTCGCTGCCAACTTTAGTCAGTCCGCCACCCTGCGTGGTGCCGCGATGAATGGTCACGCTTTCGCGGATCCGGTTGCGATCGCCGATTTCGGTGCGGGTAGGCTCACCCGCATATTTCAGATCCTGGTTTACCTCACCAATAGAGACAAACTGATAGATCTGGTTTTCTTCGCCGATACGCGTATGGCCATTAACCACAACGTGTGATTTCAATACCGTACCTGCGCCAATTTCCACGTCAGCGCCCACAATACAGAAGGGACCGATATGAACATTTGCACCCAGTACAGCACCCTCTTCAACGATGGCGGTCGGATGGATGGTGGCGGTTGAATCAATCACTAATTATGCCTCCCGGCTACGGGCACACATCATGGTCGCTTCACAGACAATTTTACCATCCACTGTAGCAACGCCTTTAAAACGTGTCAGACCACGACGGGTTTTTTCGAAGGTGACTTCCATGATCATCTGGTCACCTGGTACTACCGGGCGCTTGAAGCGGGCTTCATCGATACCGGCAAAATAATAGAGCTCGCCAGGTTCCAGTTTGCCAACGCTTTTAAACGCCAGAATACCGGTCGCCTGCGCCATCGCTTCTAAAATCAGAACGCCTGGGAAAATCGGTTTACCAGGGAAGTGCCCCTGGAAAAACGGTTCATTAACAGAAACGTTCTTTACCGCACGCAGATATTTGTGCTCTTCAAAATCCAGCACGCGATCCACCAGCAAAAACGGATAGCGGTGCGGCAGCAGTTCTAAAATCTCTTCGATTTTCAGAGTATGCGTTTCAGTAGTCAAAATACTCTTCCTGTCCTAAAAAATCTGATGGCAACAATAACACGGCCTGCACCGATCAAAATGATCTTTCGCAGGCCGCAAATCAGTTCGGTGGCGTTCGCTTCTCTGCGCTACCTGCCGTCCTTTACCACACTGAAGGGCAAAAGCAGGCAGGCGGCATTATTATGAAAGCGGGTCGCGCGGATGTGCTTAGCTGTTTTTATCAACTTTGCGTTCGATGGCTTTCAGACGTTTGCTTATGTCATCGATATTCATCACCAGCGCTGCCGTTTTACGCCAGGCTTTGTTCGGTTGCAGTGGGATCCCTGAGGAGTAAACCCCCGGCTCTGTAATGGGACGCATCACCATGCCCATACCGGTTACGGTTACTTTATCGCAGATCTCCATATGGCCGTTAATGACGCTGGCGCCGCCAATCATACAGTAACGTCCAATCTTCAGGCTACCGGCCATGATCACACCTCCCGCAACGGCTGTATTGTCACCAATTACAACGTTGTGGGCAATCTGACACTGGTTGTCTATGATAACACCATTGCCGATCAGAGTGTTATCCAGCGCACCGCGATCGATAGTGGTGCAGGCACCAATCTCTGTCCGGTCACCGATGATGACCGTGCCGAGCTGAGGGATTTTCACCCAGTTGCCGCGATCGTTAGCATACCCGAAACCATCTGCACCGATGACAGTGCCTGACTGAATCAGACAATCCTGACCAATCTGAATCTCATGATAAATCGTCACGTTGGCCCAGAGGCGCGTGCCGCTGCCAATCCGGCTCTTTTTGCCGACAAAGCAGCCTGCACCAATCACGACGTTGTCACCCAGCTCAACGCCAGACTCAATCACCGCGTTCGCCCCTACCGACACATTTTGTCCCAGCGAGGCGGAAGGATCGATCACCGCGCTGGGTGCGATATTCTGCGCGGGCTGCGGCGTGGTGTCCAGCAGTTGTGCCATGCGGGCATAGGTAAGATAGGGATTTTTCACTACCAGGGCGGCAGTATTGCACCATTCCAGATCCGCTTCCGTCAGCACCACGGCTGACGCCTGAACGCTGGCGAGCTGCTCGCGGTAGCGGCTGTTGGCAAGAAAAGTGATTTGACCAGGGGTGGCGGATTGCATAGAAGCAATGCCGGAGATGACGATATCGCCATCTCCGTGCAATTCTGCATCCAACTGCTGGGCTAAATCAGCCAGTCGAATTGATGACATCGATTATTTAACCTGTTTCAGCACGTCAGCAGTAATGTCTTTCGCATTAGCAGCATAGGCTACGGCGTTAGCATCAATCACGACATCATAACCATCGCTGTCTGCCACTTTCTTCACGGCATCCTGGATACGGCTCAGCAGTTTGTTACGCTCTTCCATCTGGCGACGACGGTTATCCTGTTCGAAAGCCTGGGCTTTGCTGGAGAAGGCTTCGCGCTGAGACATGATGTCTTTTTCCATGCGGCTGCGCTCGCTCGCCTTCATGGTAGAAGCGTCACGCTGCAGTCTCTGCATTTTGGTCTGCAGATCGCGTTCCTGGCCCTGCAGCTCAGTTGCGCGGCCTTTGAACTCATTTTCAAGCTGTTTAGCAACGGTCGCACGTTGCGGTAACTGCTGGAAAATGCTGGACACGTTTACCACTGCAATTTTGTCAGCAGCCTGAACGCCAGCGGAAACCGCTAAAGCAAGACCCAGACCTGCGGCACACAACAACTTTTTCACTATAAACTCCTTACCATCAACGTTTGTGTCTGCGACACAGTGTTTGGCTCGCTTAGCGCTTTGCTGCGCTAAGCTATGCCGTACTTCGCTTCCGCTTCCCTGCTCAGAACATTACCAGGTTTTACCAATGTTAAACTGGAACTGCTCTGCTTTGTCTCCCTCGACTTTCTTCACCGGCTGGGCATAGGAGAAGACCAGCGGGCCCAGTGGCGACATCCACTGCAGCGCCAGGCCTGCAGAGACGCGAATGTTGTTAGGATCGCTATAGTCCGGAATATCCGCAGCGCGGGTGGCTGCCGTATTCTGCCAGTTAGTATCCCAGACGGTACCGGCGTCCACAAACAGTGAAGTGCGCACGGAGTTAGCGTACTTCTCGCTCAGGAACGGCGTTGGCGTGATCAGCTCGAGGCTGGCAATCGCCATTGCGTTACCGCCTACTGCATCATCTGACTTACAGATCCCGTTTGGATCGGTCAGATTACACGAGGAGGAGCGATCGTTAAGGTAAGCGGCTTTCGGACCAATCGTATTGGAACGGAAACCACGTACCGTGCTGGAGCCGCCGGCGTAGAAGTTCTCATAGAACGGCATCTCTTTATCCCCGATGCCGTCTCCATAGCCCACACGACCACGCCCCAGGACTACCCAGGTGCCGTCACGGTTCAGCGGCACATACTGCTGCGTATCCAGCGTCGCTTTATAGAACGCGTTGTCTGAACCTGGAATCGTCACCTTACCGTTCAGGTTGGTGCGGTTACCGCGCGTCGGGAAGAAGCCGCGATCCAGCGTATTGTAGGTCCAGCCATAGTTAAAGGTAAAATCATCCGCAGAGAAATCGCCTTTATTATTGAGTCCCTGTGGACGCCCGACCGAGTCGAGGTAACGCCACATTGCTACCTGCGGCCGCATGTTCGACAGATCGTTATGCACATAGCCTAAGCCAACGCGCAGGGTGTTGTTCTCATTAACCGGGAAGCCCAGCGTGCCATCAACACCGTAACTCTTGTTGGTGTAGTCTGACAGATCGGCATCGTCCGCTTTAAAGTCGTTATAGAACAGGCGACCGCCCAGACTCACGCCGTCAACCGTAAAGTAGGGATCGGTCAGTGAGAATTCAGCATAGGTCTGATAATCATTTTTGGTACCGCTGATACTAACGGTATTACCGGTACCGAGCCAGTTATCCTGGGTAACACCCACCTGGAAGCTGACGCCGCTTTCTGTTCCGTAGCCCACGCCAAAGTTAAAGGTACCGGTGTTGCGCTCTTTAACTTTGTAGACCACATCCACCTGATCCGGCACGCCTGGTACGCGCTGCGTATCCACATCAACCGTTTCAAAGTAACCGGTGCGGTTCAGACGCTCTTTACCCTGATCAACCAGATCGCTGCCCAGCCATGCGCCTTCCATCTGACGCATCTCACGGCGCAGTACAGCATCTTTTGAGGTATCGTTCCCTTCAAAACGGACTTTACGCACGTAATAGCGATTACCGGCATCAACGTTAATATGCAGCTTAACGGTTTTGTCAGCGTCGCTGATTTCCGGCTGCGTCACGACGCGCGGATAGGCATAGCCATAGCGGCCCAGCAGCTTTTTGATATCATCTTCCATCTGCGTCACTTTGGTGCCGTTGTAAAGCTCACCATTCGGGATTTTGGTCAGATGTTCAATTTCTGCTGAGTGGCCTGCCATGCTGCCGTTCACAATCACGCCGGCGATTTTATACTGGTCGCCTTCGTTGATGTTGACGGTGATGTAGATGCCTTTTTTATCCGGCGTCAGGCTGACCTGAGTCGAGTCGATATTAAAGCGCGCATAACCGCGATCCAGATAGAAACTGCGCAGCGTCTCAAGGTCGCCGGCCAGCTTCTGCTTCTGATATTTGCGATCGCCAACCACGTTCCACCACGGCACTTCATCACGCAGCTGGAAGCGGGAGATCAGTTCATCAGAGCTGAACGCTTTGTTACCCACGATGTTGATCTGCTGAATTTTGGCAGAGACACCTTCCTGGAAAACAAATTTCAGATCCACGCGGTTACGCGGCAGCGGTGTGGCAATCGCTTTTACGCTGGCGGTGTATTTGCCGACGCTGTAGTAGAAATCTTCCAGTCCCTTCTCGATTGAAGAGAGCGTGGTGCGATCCAGCGCTTCGCCGACGCGAACGCCTGACGCTTCGAGGTTCTGCTTCAGCTGATCCTCTTTCACCGCCTTGTTACCGGAGAATGTGATGCTGGCAATAGTCGGACGCTCTTTAACCTGAACAATCAGGGTCGTTCCGTCACGTAAAACCTGCACATCTTCAAAATTGCCGGTGGCAAACAGTGAGCGAATGGTGTTTCTGATATCATCATCATTCACCGTATCACCGACGCGTACCGGCATGCTGAGCAGAGCCGCGCCGACGGCGACTCGCTGGAGACCTTCGAAATGAATGTCGTTCACCACGAAATCGTCTGCACCGTAAACGGTGGCGCTGCTAAACAGCAGCGACGCTATGAGCAACTTTTTCATCGCCATCGTTGTTATGCGTTTTCCTAACACATCCCGCACCTGTCTGCGTTCCAGACGTTACAGGCGAGAGAAATCATTGAAAAGTGCAAGCCCCATTAACAGCACCAGCAGAATTGAGCCGATGCGATAACTGAAGTCCTGAACTCGCTCGGACACCGGTCCTCCTTTGATCTTTTCGATCGCCAGAAAAAGCAGATGCCCACCATCTAAAACCGGTAACGGAAACAGGTTGATGATGCCCAGATTGACGCTTATCAGCGCCAGGAACATCAGATAATAAATCACCCCATACTCCGCTGATAAACCGGCACCCTGCGCAATCGAAATCGGGCCGCTCAGGTTATTCAGCTTTACATCACCTGTAATCAGCTTACCCAGCATCGACACCGTAAGCTTCATCAGCTGCCAGGTTTTGACGCCTGCCTCACCGATAGCGGCCACCGGCCCATACTGTTTCACCGTTTTATATGCGTCAGGCAGCGGCTGCACGCGCGGAATAACGCCGGCGAATCCCTCTTCAGGCTTGCCCGGCTTCGCGGCTGGCGTCAGCGTCAGAGAGTGCCGGGCGCCATTTCGCTCAACCTCAAGCGCCATCGGTTTACCCGGATTATCCCGTACCTGCCCGGCAAATGCCTGCCACTGCGTTAACGGCTGACCATCGACTTTAACGATCCTGTCGCCCGCTTGCAAACCGGCAGCGCTGGCGGGTGAATCCGCCTGTATTTCTGCCAGCGTGGTTTCAATCTGTGGCCCGCGTGGACGAATGCCGAGCGCTACCACCGGATCCTGCTTGTCTGGCTCAAACTGCCAGTCACGCAGGTCGACCCGCTTCTGCTGGGTTGCGCTTTCGCCAAACTGAGAAACGGTCAGCGTGGTACTCTCATCGCCGATTTTCCCAATCAGGGCCATGCGCACAGCATCCCAGTCAGGCGTTTCGATACCGTCAACTGCGTTAAGTTCCATGCCTGACTGAATTTGCGCTTCCGCTGCGACGGAGCCGCTCACAATTTCGCCAACCACCGGCCGTACGCCGGGCACGCCATGCATAAAGACCAGCCAGTAAGCGAAGATAGCGAAGAGGAAATTGGCAACCGGCCCCGCGGCGATGACGGCAGCACGCTGCAGCACGGTTTTGTTGTTAAACGCCTCGTGACGGCGCTCAGCGGAAACGCTCTCTACGCGCTCATCCAGCATTTTGACATAGCCGCCGAGCGGGATCAGCGCAATAACATACTCTGTCCCCTGCCGGTCAGTCCGTCGCCAGAGCGCCTTACCGAAACCGATAGAAAAGCGTTCGACATAAATGCCGCACCGGCGTGCCACCCAGAAGTGGCCAAACTCATGCACGGTGATCAGCACGCCCAGCGCGACGATGAAAGCAGCAAAACTCCAGAGAATGCTTAACATAGTTGCTGCTCCTAGAGGGTATGAAACACCAGCAGCAGCAGGCAGGCAAATACCGGCACGGCCGCTGTGAGGCTATCGATACGATCGAGGATACCACCGTGGCCGGGGATAAGATTTCCGCTGTCTTTAATGCCCGCTTCACGCTTAAACATGCTTTCAGTGAGATCGCCCAGTACCGAGGCGAGCGTGGCAACAACGGCACACGCAATCAGCGTGCCCGGCGCCACCGTCAGCGGAGCCAGCAGCGCAAACAGCCAGGCGATAATAGCGGAGCAGAGCAGCCCGCCAAAAAAGCCTTCCCAGGTTTTACCCGGCGAGACTTTAGGCGCCAGCTTGTGTTTGCCGAACAGCCGACCAAACATATAGGCACCCGAGTCCGCGCCCCATACCAGCAGCATAACGAACAGGAGCCACCAGGCGCCGGCGAAGTGATCAATGTCGTAGTGATACTGGCGCAGTGCGATCATGCCCCAGAAAAACGGGACGATAGTCAGCACGCCAAACAGCAGACGAAGCGGACGCGAGCCGCGCCAGAGTGCGGCAGAGGCGGGATAGAACAGCACCAGAAAGAGAGCAACGACCCACCAGCCAAGTGCGGCCCAGAGCGAGCTTTCCAGCTGAGGCTGATGCGCATCGTGAGAATAGGACGGTAAGGTAAACAGCATCGCTGCCAGCAGCAGGCCACAGAGCAGCGCCAGCCAGACGCGCTGCTGACGGGTAGCCATACCGGCCAGCTGCCCCCACTCCCAGGCGGCGAGCATGCAGATAGCAATCGTGGTAATCGCGAAACCAGACAGCGGTAACCAGAATAGCGCAGCGATCACCAGCGGAATCAAAATAAACGCGGTGATCAGACGAGACTTCAGCAAAGGTTACCCCCAGGTAGCTCAGGCGCCGCCTGGTGCAGCGCCGCCATAGCGTCGCTCCCGCAGAGAGAATGCATTCAGTGCACCTTCAAAAACATGTTCATCAAAATCAGGCCAAAGAACATCGGTAAACCAGAACTCAGCATAGGCTATCTGCCACAGCAGGAAGTTGCTGATTCGATGCTCTCCCCCGGTCCTTATCACTAAATCCACCGGCGCCAGCTCCTGCATACAGAGGTAGGGAGCAAGGCTTTCTTCGGTTATCTGGTCAGGACGCAGTAGCCCTTCCTGAACCTGTTCGGCCAGTTTCCTGGCACCCTGGATAATATCCCAACGGCCGCCATAGTTGGCAGCAATGTTGAGGGTCAGTCCATTATTTTGTTGAGTCAGTTCCTCGGCGCGGCGAATGCGTTCCTGAATACGACCAGAAAAACGGCTGATATCACCAATAATGCACAGACGTACATTATGTTTATGCAGGCTCTTTACTTCACTGTCGAGAGCCCAGATAAATAATTCCATTAACGCCGTCACTTCCTGCGGCGGTCGGCTCCAGTTTTCACTGCTGAACGCATAGAGCGTTAACGCTTCCAGCTTGTGGCTGACCGCAAAGCTGACGGCACGGCGAACCGATTTTACCCCGGCTTTATGGCCTGAAATACGCAGTTTGCCCTGATTTTTTGCCCAGCGACCATTACCATCCATAATGATGGCCACGTGACGTGGTGTGCAGTACGACCCGTCATCGATTGTATTGTGATTGTTGGACGACATAACGCGTAATAATTCCTTTCATCAGAAATGCTGTGTTTTCTGAATACATTGCGCCTGCGGCAAAGGCCGGCCCGTAAGCCGGATGACATCGAAACAATGTCGTGCCGTAAAACGCGAGCGACTATACCATTTTCAGCCAGAGCGAACAAATAGCGGGGCTATCAGCCAGCCAGAGTGACGCGTGACAGCAGTGCCTTTGCATGCTGCCGCGCCAGCCGATCGATTTCCAGCACCTCATCAATACTGGCTGGCTCCGGCGAGCTGAGCGTAGCCAGTACTTCGCTGTTGAGGGCGGCAATATCGGTAAAGCGAATCTGATGCTGCAAAAACGCTGCTACCGCGATTTCATTTGCTGCATTCAGCGTCGTCGTGGCCGCCTGCCCTGCAGTACACGCATCGATTGCCAGCTTCAGGCAGGGATAGCGTACGTAATCGGGTTCAGCAAACGTCAGCGCTTTCATTCGGGTGAAATCAAGCGGCGTGACGCCAGCGGCGATACGTGCAGGCCATGCCATGCTGTGAGCAATCGGTGTGCGCATATCAGGCGATCCCAGCTGCGCCAGCACGCTGCCGTCACAATAACGCACCATAGAGTGGATCACCGACTGCGGGTGCAGGATGACCTCCATTTGCGCGTCAGTGGCGTTGAACAACCAGCGGGCTTCAATGTATTCAAGACCTTTATTCATCATAGTGGCCGAATCAACGGAGATTTTGCGCCCCATTGACCAGTTCGGATGCGCACAGGCCTGATCCGGCGACATAGCAGCCAGATCTGCCAGTGGCGTGTCACGAAAAGGACCACCCGATCCCGTGAGGAGAATCGAGTCGATCCCGTTCTCCCGCAGATCAGCGTACCCCAACTGATGCTGTATGGAAGCGGGCAAACTCTGAAAAATGGCATTATGCTCGCTATCGACCGGCAGCAGCTGCGCCTGATGCTGACGCACTGCCTCCATAAACAAGCGGCCGCACGTGACAAGTGACTCCTTGTTAGCCAGCAGCACGGTTTTTCCGGCACGAATCGCTGCCAGCGTTGGCTGCAGGCCCGAGGCGCCGACAATCGCCGCCATCACCTGATCAACCTCATCCAGCGCCGCCAGATCGCAGGCTGCCTGAACGCCGGAGAGCACTTCGGTATCGACGTTGAGTGCTCTCAGTCGCTCACGCAGGTCGGCAGCGGCGGTCTCATCAGACATCGCCGCATAGCGCGGCCGGAACTGCTGGCACTGCTCAGCCATCAGCGCAGCATTCTGCCCTGCGACCAGCGCCGTAACCTGATAGAGATCGGGATTCGCGGCGACAACCGCCAGCGTACTGGTGCCAATTGAGCCGGTGGATCCCAGAAGAGTTAATTGCTTCATCATGCTATCCCTGTGAAGTCATCATAGGTGCCCGCAACGGCGCCAGGCACAATGTAAAACGCCGCCAGAGTGCATTCGGTACGAATACGGCTCTGAACGGCGTTTTATATCTGTTACAGGCAGGCGCTTACCTGCCTCCAGCAGATACAGATCGGGCTGACAGACTCAGAAGTCCATCAGCTCCTTCTCTTTTTCTGCCAGCGCAGCATCAACATGCTTGATGTGAAGGTCGGTCATTTTCTGGATATCATCCTGTGAACGACGTTCGTCATCTTCGCTGATCTCTTTATCTTTCAGCAGCGCTTTGATCTTATCGTTGGCATCACGGCGAACGTTACGCACGGAAACACGCCCCTGCTCTGCTTCGCCACGAACGATTTTGATCAGATCTTTACGGCGCTCTTCTGTCAGCGCTGGCAGCGGAACACGGATGTCGGTGCCGGCTGAACTTGGATTCAGGCCGAGGTCGGACGTCATGATCGCTTTCTCAACGGCCGGACCCAGAGAGCGATCGAACACGTTGATTTTCAGCGTACGGGAATCTTCTACCGTTACGCTGGCGAGCTGACGCAGTGGCGTAGGTGTACCGTAGTATTCCACCACAATGCCGTCGAGCAGTGAAGGTGAAGCACGACCGGTACGCACTTTGCTGATGGTGCTTTTGAATGCTTCCACGCACTTGTCCATGCGTGTTTCGGCATCTTTTTTAATATCGTTAATCACGTTAAAACCCTTGGATTCGGTTTGACCTGGCCATTTCCGCACGCGTCGGAACTGGTATCGATAAACATCGATCATCCTGCTACCTGCTGCTGACGTACAAGCCGCCTGCAACATCGATTATGTCAGGTAGTGGCGCAGCGTCAGGCACTGCGCTATCAGAATATACCTTATTTTACCTTGCGTCGGATATTAATGCGTAATCAGGGTGCCTTCTTTTTCACCCATTACCACGCGACGCAGTGCGCCAGGCTTATTCATGTTGAAGACGCGAATCGGCAGTGCGTGGTCACGCGCCAGCGTAAAGGCGGCCAGATCCATAACTTTCAGCTCTTTTTCCAGCACTTCAGCGTAGCTGAGCTGATCGTACAGCGTCGCGTCCGGATTTTTCACCGGATCGGCTGAGTAGACGCCATCTACTTTGGTCGCCTTCAACACGACGTCCGCTTCAATCTCAATGCCGCGCAGGCAGGCAGCAGAATCGGTGGTAAAGAACGGGTTGCCGGTACCGGCAGAGAAGATCACCACGCGGTTATTACGCAGTAGGCTGATCGCTTCAGCCCAGCTGTAGTTGTCACAGACGCCGTTAAGCGGGATGGCAGACATCAGGCGTGCGTTCACATAGGCGCGGTGCAGCGCATCACGCATTGCAAGGCCGTTCATGACGGTCGCCAGCATACCCATGTGGTCGCCTACTACGCGGTTCATACCCGCCTGAGCGAGGCCTGCGCCACGGAACAGGTTACCGCCACCAATCACCACACCTACCTGGATGCCCAGCTCAACCAGCTCTTTCACCTCTTGCGCCATGCGGTCAAGCACGCTCGCGTCGATACCAAAACCTTCGGCACCCTGCAGGGCCTCGCCGCTCAGTTTCAGTAGGATACGTTGGTATACAGGTTTTGCGTTGGTCGCCATGGTCAATTCTTCCTGGAGGATAAGATGAATGAGAAGTTAAATCTGGTGGATCATCCGCTTAGCGCGTCAAAAAAGCTATTGGGATGAGACTGAAAATCACTGCGCCAAAACGCAGACAAAAAAGAACCGCCTCGCGGCGGTTCCGGTCACTCATTAAGACTGTTTGGACATCGCAGCCACTTCAGCTGCAAAGTCGGTTTCAACTTTCTCAATGCCTTCGCCCACTTCAAAGCGGATGAAGTTGATGACATCTGCGCCTTTCTCTTTCAGCGCCTGACCCACAGTTTTGCTTGGGTCGATAACGAAAGCCTGACCAGTCAGAGAGACTTCGCCGGTGAATTTCTTCATACGGCCTTCAACCATCTTCTCTGCGATCTCTTTTGGCTTGCCAGACTGCATCGCGATATCCAGCTGTACCTGGTACTCTTTCTCAACCACGTCAGCAGAAACATCTTCTGGCTTAACGAACTCTGGCTTGCTTGCCGCAACGTGCATTGCGATCTGCTTGCTCAGCTCTTCATCAGCAGCGGTGGTAGAAACCAGAACGCCGATACGCGCGCCGTGCTGGTAGCTGTTCAGCTGAGCGCCTTCCAGTACTGCTACGCGACGGATGTTGATGTTCTCACCGATTTTAGCAACCAGTGCAACACGCTCTTCTTCGAACTGTGCTTTCAGCGCTTCAACGTCGGTGATTTTGCCGGCAGTAGCTGCATCCAGAACTTTGTCAGCAAACGCCTGGAAACCGCCATCTTTAGCAACGAAGTCAGTCTGGCAGTTAACTTCCAGAATCACACCGTAACCATCAACGATTTTGGTTTTGATCACGCCGTCAGCTGCAACGTTACCTGCTTTTTTCGCAGCTTTGATTGCGCCAGACTTACGCATGTTTTCAATTGCCAGCTCGATGTCGCCGTTCGCTTCGGTCAGCGCTTTTTTGCAGTCCATCATGCCTGCGCCAGTACGCTCACGCAGTTCTTTTACCAATGCAGCGGTAATTTCAGCCATTCCAGAATCCTCGGTTCGTTTCCGGGTGCGTGCGCACGCGCAGAAACCTGTTGCGGAAAATTTACTCTGCCCCGCCAGCCCGTAACAGGGAGCGCGACAGACGGAGATAAATAAAAGGGGCCTGTGCGGCCCCTTATACAGATAACATCTGATGTCTAAGGGCTCTCAGAAAGAGCAATCCTTATTAAGCGTTTTCTAAAGACGCGTCTTCAGCCTGCTCAGCCAGGTCCTGTGAACGGCCTTCGCGCACGGTAGTGGCAACAGCAGTCAGGTACAGGCTTACAGCACGGATCGCATCGTCGTTACCAGGGATAACGAAATCAACGCCATCTGGATCAGAGTTGGTATCAACGATAGCAAATACCGGGATACCCAGGTTGTTTGCTTCTTTGATTGCGATGTGTTCGTGGTCAGCATCAACAACAAACAGCGCATCTGGCAGACCGCCCATGTCTTTGATACCACCCAGGCTGTTTTCCAGCTTGGCCAGCTCACGAGCACGCATCAGTGCTTCTTTCTTGGTCAGTTTGTCGAACGTGCCGTCCTGAGACTGAGTTTCCAGATCTTTCAGACGTTTGATTGACTGACGAACGGTTTTCCAGTTAGTCAGCATACCACCTAACCAGCGGTGGTTAACGAAGAACTGGTCGCAGCTCAGAGCTGACTCTTTTACCGCTTCAGCAGCAGCGCGCTTGGTACCAACGATCAGGATTTTACCTTTGCGAGAAGAGATCTTCTGCAGCTCAGCCAGAGCGTCGTTGAACATTGGTACAGTTTTCTCAAGGTTGATGATGTGAACCTTGTTACGTGCACCAAAAATGAATGGCTTCATTTTTGGGTTCCAGTAACGGGTCTGGTGACCGAAGTGAACACCAGCCTTGAGCATGTCGCGCATGGAAACAGTTGCCATGATTACCTCTAAAGTATGTTTGGGGTTGGGCCTCCATGTATCCCATACGACCGACCTCTTTCAAGGCACCCCGGCGTATGTGTCGATACATGTGTGTTTTAGTACACATAATGAGATTTATGCGCTTCCTGCCGTCTCGCTTTCGTAAGACAGCAGAGAATCGTCGGCGCGCTTTATACCATAACAGGTATAAATACGCCAGCGGTTGTTAGCGCAAAACGTGTGCGGCAATCCCGATTTGGCAGCCCATTTGCTGCCTGCTAACATGACTGCCACAGAACTCATTATTGTCGAAAATTTCGGCGATTGCGGAAAAATTCATGGCTATCTCAATTAAAAATCCTGACGAAATCGAAAAAATGCGCGTGGCGGGCCGCCTGGCCGCTGAAGTGCTGGAAATGATCGCCCCTCACGTTGTGCCGGGTGTGACCACCGGTGAGCTTGATCGCCTCTGCCACGAGCACATCACACAGCAGCAGCAGGCGGTTTCTGCCTGCCTTGGCTATCACGGCTTCCCTAAATCGGTCTGCATCTCGGTAAACGAGGTGGTGTGCCACGGTATTCCCAGCGACGATCGCGTCCTGAAAGAGGGTGATATCGTGAACGTTGATGTCACCGTCATTAAAGATGAGTATCACGGTGATACCTCAAAAATGTTTATCGTCGGCAAACCCACTATCCTCGGCGAGCGCCTCTGCCGCGTGACGCAGGAGAGCCTCTATATCGCTCTGCGTCTCGTTAAGCCAGGCATCCGCCTGCGTGAGCTGGGACGCGCGATCCAGCAATACGTTGAGGCGCAGGATTTCTCCGTGGTGCGTGAGTATTGCGGTCACGGTATTGGCAAAGGCTTCCATGAAGAGCCGCAGGTGCTGCACTATGACGCCGACGACAGCGGTGTGGTGCTGCAGGCCGGCATGACGTTTACCGTGGAGCCGATGGTTAACGCAGGCGATTACCGCATCCGCACCATGAAGGATGGCTGGACGGTGAAAACCAAAGATCGCAGCTTGTCCGCGCAGTATGAGCATACTATTGTGGTGACAGAAACTGGCTGTGAGATTCTGACGCTGCGTGAGGATGACACTATTCCGGCGCGGCTGGAAAACGTCTGATCCTCTCTCTGCTACCCACTGAGCCGGCTTAATGCCGGCTTTTTAATGCGCGAAGGGGCATGTTGATGAGCGGTAACGTGACCGAGGCAGTACACAAAATTCTCACCGATTCACCCGCCGGCTGGGCTGACGACGCGCTAACGCGTGAACAGCTGAAAGCCGCGCTGGAGCAGTTTCAGCACGCGCTGAGCCTCGCCTTTGATGCCGGCAGCGACGTGGAGTCGCTGATCGACACGCGCACGCTGTTTATCGATCGTCTGCTGCGACGGCTGTGGCGTTTCTTCGGTTTTGATACGCTAAGTGATATGGCGCTGGTCGCGGTGGGCGGCTATGGCCGTGGCGAGCTGCATCCGCTGTCGGACATCGACATTCTGATCCTCAGCCGTCAGCCCCTTGATGAGGCCGCCGCGCAGCGCACCTCTGAACTGATCACGCTTATGTGGGATCTGCGGCTTGAGGTGGGACACAGCGTGCGCACGCTTGAGGAGTGCCTGCTGGAGGGCTTATCCGATCTCACCGTGGCGACCAACCTGATTGAATCGCGCATGCTGACCGGCGACGTTGCGCTGTTTCTTGAGCTGCAGAAGAATATCTTCAGCGAAGGCTTCTGGCCCTCATCGCGCTTTTTTGCTGCCAAAATTGAAGAGCAGCAGGAGCGCCATCAGCGTTACCACGGCACCAGTTACAATCTCGAACCCGATATCAAAAGCAGTCCGGGCGGCCTGCGCGATATCCATACCCTGCAGTGGGTAGCGCGTCGCCATTTTGGTGCCACCACCATGGATGAGATGATGGGCTTTGGGTTCCTGACCGAAGCGGAGCGCAATGAGATCAACGAGTGTCAGGAGTTTCTCTGGCGCATCCGCTTCGCCCTGCATCTGACGCTGCCACGCTACGACAACCGCCTGCTTTTTGATCGGCAACTGACCGTCGCGCATCGCCTCAGCTACTCCGGCGAAGGCAACGAGCCGGTTGAGCGCATGATGAAAGATTTCTACCGCGTAACGCGCCGCATTAGCGAGCTGAACCAGATGCTGCTGCAGCTGTTTGATGAAGCGATCCTCGCCCTGCCAGCGACCGAAAAGCCGCGTGCGCTGGATGATGATTTTCAGCTACGCGGCGACCTGATTGACCTGCGCGACCCGGATCTGTTTCAGCGCGAGCCGCAGGCCATTCTGCGCATGTTTTATGTCATGGTACGCAACGCCTCAATTACCGGGATCTACTCCACTACCCTGCGCCAGCTGCGTCATGCGCGCCGCCATCTGCGGCAGCCGCTGTGCCAGATTGCTGAGGCGCGCCGCACTTTTATGGCGATTCTGCGTCATCCCGGCGCGGTAAAACGCGCGCTGCTGCCGATGCATCGCCATAGCGTACTCTCCGCCTATACGCCGCTCTGGGGCAACGTGGTCGGCCAGATGCAGTTTGATCTGTTTCACGCCTACACGGTGGATGAGCACACCATTCGCGTGTTGCAGAAGCTGGAGAGCTTCGCCGATGAGAGCACGCGGCCAAAGCATCCGCTGTGTGTGGAACTCTGGCCGCGCCTGCCCCAGCCGGAGCTGCTGCTGATGGCAGCGCTGCTCCATGATATTGCCAAAGGCCGCAACGGCGATCACTCAATACTGGGCGCGCAGGATGCGCTGGAGTTTGCTGAGCTGCACAACCTCAACTCCCGGGAGACCCAGCTGGTGGCCTGGCTGGTGCGTCATCATCTGCTGATGTCGGTCACCGCCCAGCGTCGCGATATTCAGGACCCTACGGTGATCCAGCAGTTCGCCGAGGTAATGCAGAATGAGAATCGCCTGCGCTATCTGGTCTGCCTCACCGTCTCCGATATCTGCGCCACCAATGAGAGCCTGTGGAACAGCTGGAAGCAGAGCCTGCTGCGCGAGCTGTTTTTTGCTACCGAGAAGCAGCTGCGACGCGGCATGGAAAATAGCCCGGATCTGCGCGAGCGGGTGCGCCACCATCGTCTGCAGGCGCTGGCGCTGCTGCGCATGGAGAACCTCAATGAAGAGCGGCTGCACCATATCTGGAGCCGCTGCCGCGCCGACTATTTTCTGCGCCATACGCCTAATCAGCTGGCGTGGCACGCCCGTCATCTGATTGACCACGACCTCAGCCAGCCGCTGGTGCTGGTCAGCCCGCAGGCGACGCGCGGCGGCACGGAGATTTTTATCTGGAGCCCGGATCGCCCCTATCTGTTTGCCGCCGTAGCGGGTGAACTCGACCGCCGTAATCTCAGCGTGCACGACGCGCAAATCTTTACCAGCCGTGACGGCATGGCAATGGATACCTTTATCGTCCTCGAACCCGATGGCAGTCCGCTTTCACCCGATCGCCACCCGCTGATTATTCAGGCATTACAGCAGGCCATTACGCAGCAGGAGTGGGTGCCGCCGCGTACCCGTCGCCAGTCCGCGCGCCTGAAACATTTCAGCGTGGACACTGACGTGAAATTTTTGCCGACCCACACCGACCGGCGCAGCTATCTGGAGCTGATCGCGCTCGATCAGCCAGGATTGCTTGCCCGGGTAGGTGAAGTCTTTGCCGATCTCGGCGTGTCGCTGCACGGTGCGCGCATCAGCACCATCGGCGAACGGGTTGAGGATCTCTTTATCCTCGCCAACAGCGAACGGCGTGCGCTGAATGCAGAAATGCGCGATGTGTTACAACAACGGTTGACAGAGGCCCTTAATCCAAACGATAAAGTGTCCTGAATCACACTGTACAGATAAATTGAATCCTGTCCGGACACGTCCGGGCATCCGTATGACAGACTCAGGAAATAGCTATGCAACAGTTACAGAGCGTTATTGAATCCGCCTTTGAGCGCCGTGCTGACATCACGCCCGCCAGCGTCGACAGTGCCACCCGTGAAGCGATCAATCAGGTGATTGGTCTGCTGGACAGCGGCGAACTGCGCGTCTCTGAAAAAATCGATGGCGAATGGGTAACGCATCAGTGGCTGAAAAAAGCGGTGCTGCTGTCGTTTCGCATCAATGACAATCAGGTTATGGAAGGGGCTGAAACCCGCTTTTATGACAAGGTGCCGATGAAGTTTGCCGGCTGGGACGACGCGCGCTTTAAAGCGGCAGGTTTCCGCGTGGTGCCACCAGCTGCCGTACGCCAGGGCGCTTTTATTGCGCGTAACACCGTGCTGATGCCTTCTTACGTCAACATCGGGGCTTTTGTCGATGAAGGTACCATGGTTGATACCTGGGCCACCGTGGGCTCCTGTGCGCAGATTGGCAAAAACGTGCATCTCTCCGGCGGCGTGGGCATTGGCGGCGTACTGGAGCCGTTGCAGGCTAATCCAACCATCATCGAAGATAACTGCTTTATCGGCGCACGTTCCGAAATCGTTGAGGGCGTGATTGTCGAGGAGGGTTCGGTGATCTCAATGGGCGTTTATATCGGCCAGAGCACCAAAATTTACGATCGCGAAACCGGTGAAGTTCACTACGGCCGCGTCCCGGCTGGTTCAGTAGTGGTCTCAGGTAATCTGCCGTCGAAAGATGGCAGCTACAGCCTCTACTGCGCGGTAATCGTGAAAAAAGTTGACGCTAAGACGCTGAGCAAAACGGGTATCAACGAACTGCTGCGTACTATCGATTAACTTCTCTGAGCGCTTTTCTTACGCATGACGGCACTGGCAACGGTGCCGTCATTTTTTCTTTACACCCCGCCTGATACAACCTGTTTTGCGCCGCAAATTAACTGGTGCGTTTACTTTTCAAACAGTTCATAATCCGCGCCAGTTAACTCCGGACGCGCACTGTCTGACCCGGTTTTTCGTCTAAAGTTTATAAGTATGCCGTAAGCGTTCCGGATCCGACCTGGAACGATTGATGACATGTCTGCGCGCTCACTCACTCTCAGAGGGAATTTAAACGCCATGTATGACAACCTGAAAAGCTTAGGTATCAGCAATCCTGAAGACATCGATCGTTACAGTCTGCGTCAGGAAGCGAACAACGACATCCTGAAAATCTATTTCCGCAAAGATAAAGGCGAATTTTTTGCCAAGAGCGTGAAATTCAAATATCCGCGCCAGCGCAAAACCGTGGTGGCCGAACATAACGGTCAGGGCTTCCGTGAAATTCAGGAGATCAGCCCCAACCTGCGTTACGTTATCGATGAGCTGGATCAGATTTGCCAGCGCGATCGGGTTGAGGTGGATCTGAAGCGTAAGATCCTCGACGATCTGCGCCATCTGGAGAGCGTGGTCTCTAATAAGATCGCTGAGATTGAAGCCGATCTCGATCAGCTGACCCGTAACAGCCGCTGATCCGTTTACACATCGCACTCAGGCCAGCGCTGCTGGCCTTTTTTACGCCCGTTCATCCAGCTGCAGCGCCACATACAGCAGCAGCCGGTCGTCGAAATTGCCGAGATCCAGTCCGGTCAGTTCTGAAATCCGGTTCAGACGATACTCCAGCGTATTACGATGAATAAACAGCGCGCGTGCCGTGGCGCCAGGCTGCACGTTATGGCTGAACCAGGCGAGCAGCGTACGCCGTAATAAACCGTTGGTATCGATGCTTCTGAGTTTTTCCAGCGGACGCGCCAGCTCGCTGGCCTGCCAGCCGCCACGCAGGCTGTCGAGCAGTACCGGCAGCACCAGATCCTGATAAAAAAAACTGCGCTGCTCCGGCATACGCTGCTTGCCCACTGACATAGTGGTGCGGGCAGTACGCCACGAGCGCGCAATGCCGCCCGGTCCGGGGAAATAATTGCCCAGCGCAATCCGCATACGCACCTGACCGCTCTCTTTCATACGCTGCAGCAGCTGGTCAACGCGCCGGCGGTGATCGTCGTGATCGTAACGGCCGTGAGCGTTCAGCGCGGGTTTCAGCACCACCATCTCCGTCAGCGATACGATGGCAATGAGGTTATCGCGATCCGGCGTGGTCAGCAGCGTCTGCAGCTGCTGCAGCTCTGACATTGCGCTGTCTACGCCCAGCTGGCCGCTATCCACTTCCACTACCGCCACCACACGCGGCTGGTTAAGATCGATGCCCAGCCGCTGCGCCCATTCGTTCAGCGTCGGCGAGAGTGTGTCGCTGCGGATCAGGTTAAGCACCAGCTCTTCGCGCAGGCGGCTATCCTGCGCCAGCAGATGCAGCAGCCGCGCCTGTTCCAGCATCATCTCCGCCGTCATACAGACCAGTTCGCCGTAATGCCGCAGGGCAGCAGGTTCTCCGGTCAGCCCGATGACTCCCACGATGCTGCCTTCAATGCGCAGCGGCAGATTGACGCCAGGCCGCACGCCGTGCAGATGCTTTGCTACCGCTTCATCAATATCCACCACCCTGCCCTGCGACAGTACCAGCAGCGCGCCCTCGTGCAGCTCGCCGATACGTTCACGATCGCCGCTGCCGATAATGCGCCCGCGCGCATCCATCACGTTGACGTTGCTGTCGATAATTTTCATGGTGCGCGCAACGATATCCTGCGCCAGACGCGCATCAAGATGAGAGGTTGCCATGGATCACTTCCTGAGCAAGGGGCAAACCGACAGAATACGCATCCTGCTGACGGCTGACATTGTGCAATTGCACATAGTGGCGGAAAGATTGCGGAAAATGTTACCGGGCGCACAAAAGAAAAAAGGCGAGCCGCAGCCCGCCCGGTTTATGCAGGGAGAATTACTGCATCAGCAGATAAAGCGACGCGTCACCGCGCAGAATGTTGAGCGCCAGTACCGGCGGTTTCGTGTCGAGAATTTTACGCAATTCACCCAGGTTATCGATCGCCTGCTGGTTAACCCCGAGGATGATGTCACCTTTCTTCAGGCCGATACGCGCGGCCGCGCTGCCTGCTTTCACGCTGTCAACGCGCACCCCTTTGTGGCCATTGCTCTCCACGTTGCTGAGATCGGCGCCTTCAATACCGGTGTAAATGGTCGCCGACTGCACTTTATCTTTGGTGCTCTGCTGCAGCTCTACCGTCACGCTCTGGGATTTACCCTCGCGCAGCAGACCCAGCTGAAGTTTGGTGCCCGTCGGCAGCGAGCCCACTTCAGCACGCAGGGCAGCAAAGCTGCTCAGCGGCTTGCCATTCAGTGAAACCACGACGTCGCCGGCTTTCACGCCCGCTTTTGCCGCCGCAGAACCAGGCAGAACCTGGCTGACAAAGGCGCCGCGCTGGGCATCAACCTTCATCGCTTTCGCCAGCTCTGAGTTCAGCTCGGTGCCGAGGATCCCCAGCTCACCGCGTTTAACCTGACCAAACTCCACCATCTGCGCCGTCAGGTTTTTCACCATCGAGCTGGGAATAGCAAAGCCGATGCCGATGTTACCGCCATCCGGTGCCAGAATAGCCGTGTTAATCCCGATCAGCTCGCCGTTCAGATTGACCAGCGCACCGCCCGAGTTGCCGCGGTTGATGGCGGCGTCAGTCTGGATAAAGTTCTCGTAATTCTCCACATTCAGGCCGCTGCGGCCCAGCGCAGAGACGATGCCGGAGGTCACGGTTTCACCCAGCCCGTAAGGGTTGCCGATCGCAACGGTATAGTCACCTACCCGCAGCGTATCGGAATCGGCCATTTTAATCGCCGTGAGGTTTTTCGCATCCTGCAGCTGGATCAGGGCAATATCAGACTGCGGATCTTTACCGATGATTTTGGCCTCATAGCGGCGGCCGTCGCTGAGCTGAACCTGAATTTTTGTGGCGTTGTCCACTACGTGGTTGTTGGTAACCACATAGCCTTTCTCTGCGTTAATAATGACGCCGGAACCGAGTGCGCGGAACGGCTGTTTTTGTGCATTGCCCGGTGCGCCATCATCTGCGCCACCGCCACCCTGACAGAGCGGCGATCCCTGAAAAGGCGATCCATCCTGACAGAAAGGCGAATTATCGCCAAAGAACTGCTGAAACTGCTGCGGCATACGCGGCGTTTTTACCGCAGTGCTGCCTTCAACGTTGATGCTCACCACGGAAGGCATCACTTTTTCCAGCATGGGTGCCAGACTGGGCAGCTGCTGGCTGGAGGAGGACGCCGTTTCAGCGGCAAATACTGCAGCAGGCGCGCACGCCATACTCAGACTCAGTGCCAGCGCACTCAGCATCAATCTGTTTTTTTTCATTCGTTTTTTCTCTCTGAAAGTTGCAGCCTGACCATTGCTGTGGCCGTCATAACGGAGATAAATTTTATACGCAAAAAAGGCGATAAAGTTTTGCCTAAAGGTAAATATTTATGCGTCGTCTTTACAAAACTGGCCCTATTCTACCGCCATCATCCGGCGATATTCGTCCCACGCATAATTATCCGTCATGCCGCTGATATAATCCTGAATAAGGCGAAAGCGATAATAGCGCTCCCATAACAGCCGCTGATATTTATGCTCAACGACGCGCGCGCGCATCTGCTGCTGGTACGCCTTACGATGTTTACCGGAGAGCTTATGGAACAGGCGCGTCTCAATCGGATGGCCCGCCAGATAATCATCATTCATTAAGGTGGTAAATTGCTCATAATTGAGCTGCATCAGCGACTGATAGATCTCCAGCAGGCCTTTAATTACCCGGTAGCCCTGCAGCTCCAGCTGCTCTACTTCAGGATGATTAAATACCTGCTGACGCGCCACGGTTTTAAACAGCTTCAGCAGCCGCCCTTCATCACCATCATCTTCCAGCAGGGCGTGATTAAAATTGCCGGAGAAAATGGCCGGCAGGTTATCGACAAAGCGCCGCACCGCATGGCCTACCAGCAGATTCTGCACGTTTACGCGCAGCGACATAAAAAACTGATCGCTGATGCTGCGCCGTTTTTTCTGATTCGCCTCTTTCCAGGCCTCACCAATGGTGCGGCTAAATGCATCACCGGGAATCAGCGGCCCCCAGGCTTTAACCAGCGCGTGATAGAGCGTATCCACGGTAAATATCGCTTTTTCAACGGCATCATCCAGGTCGGCAATACAGTATGAAATATCATCCGCCGCCTCCATTATCCAGGTCAGCGGATAGCGATGATGTTCCGCCAGATCGGTGGCGACGCGCAGCTCCGCAATATATTCCCGTTCAGAGAGATAAAAGCCGGGTTTTTTCATCAGGACGCTGAATTCAGCCGGCTTCTCACCCTGCCACCAGGCGGGGGCAGTATATTTCAGAATGCAGGCGACCTGGGCATAGCTAAGGTTAAGCTGCAGCAGCGTATGGACCAGCCGAATCGCCTGTGCATTCCCCTCAAAATTGCACAGATCCTGACGAATCATTGCATTCAGTTCGTTAAAGTCAGCCTGCTGTTCGTCGCTGGCCACGCCGGCGACCAGCGGATCCACCAGCTCTGCCGGCAGATTATCTTCGAACCAGTCATTAATCGCTGCTTCGCCAAAATGTCCAAACGGCGGGTTGCCGACGTCATGCAGCAGACAGGCCATCTCGACCAGCGTCTCTGTAGCCCCTTCAAAACCGTCCAGGCCATACTGCTCCAGCCCGCCGCCCTGGGTTTTCAGGGTATGGAGAATCTCCTTGGTAATGTAGCGGCCGGTCTGCTGGACCTCCAGCGAATGAGTCAGCCGCGAGCGTACGGCTGCGTTGCGCTCCAGCGGGAATACCTGGGTTTTTTGCTGCAGCCGGCGGATAGCGGCGGAGTTAATGATCCGGCCCCGATCGCTCTCAAAATGGCGGGTGATCGCGTATTCGCCTTCCGGCGCTTTACGGCTGGTATAAGGGCGCGTGAAACCGATCTTCTTCCTGAAATTAATCGCCACCATAGCGGGCCCTCTTTTTGGTGAATTCATCGCTCTGAAGCCATGATAGACTATGCCTCAGTTTCCTCTTAAACATCTATAAACACAGCGAGATTCTTTATGAAAGCAGGCATTATTGGCGCGATGGAGCAGGAAGTTACCCTGCTGCGTGACAAAATTGAAAACCGTCAGACGCTGAAGCTGGCCGGATGTGAAATCTATACCGGTACCCTGAATGGCGTTGAGGTTGCCCTGCTGAAATCAGGAATCGGGAAAACGGCCGCCGCGCTGGGCACCACCCTGCTGCTGCAGCTCTGCAAACCCGATCTGGTGATCAACACCGGCTCTGCGGGTGGCCTTGCGCCGACGCTGCAGGTCGGGGATATCGTGGTATCTGATGAAGTACGCTATCACGACGCCGACGTCACCGCTTTTGGCTATGTGCCGGGTCAGATGGCAGGTTGCCCGGAAGCGTTTGTGGCCGACAGCCAGCTGGTGACGGCCGCTGAGCAGACAATTAGCGAGCTGCAGCTGAACGCCGTGCGCGGCCTGGTGGTCAGCGGCGACGCGTTTATCAACGGTGCAGAGCCGCTGGCACGCATCCGCTCACAGTTTCCGCAGGCGATTGCCGTAGAAATGGAAGCCACCGCCATTGGTCATGTTTGTCACCAGTTTAACGTGCCGTTTGTCGTGGTACGCGCCATCTCTGACGTCGCCGATAAAACCTCCCACCTGAGTTTTGATGAGTTTCTCAGCGTGGCGGCCAGACAATCCTCTCTGATGACAGAGCGCCTGCTTGCCCGTCTGACGCATGGCTAAGTGGCTGCTCGCCGGGCTACTGCTGCTCTGCAGCGGCCTGGTGTTAGCGGCTCCGCGCGTCATTACCCTCGCCCCGCATCTTACAGAGATGGCCTTTGCCGCCGGTATCACACCGGTGGCGGTCAGCGCCTGGTCCGACTATCCACCCGCTGCCCGGACGCTGCCGCAGGTAGCGAACTGGCAGGGCATCGGCGTTGAGCAGGTGCTGCAACTGAAACCAGACGTGGTACTGGCGTGGCGTGGCGGTAACCCGGCGCGTCAGATTGAACAGCTGCAGCACGCTGGCGTCAGGGTGGTCTGGATCGATCCGCAAAGCCTGGATGAGATGATAGATACCGTGCAGTCGCTGGCGCGCTGGAGCCCGCGGCCTGAACAGGCTGTTTCAGCTGCGCAGGCGCTGCGGGCGCAGGAAGCTGCATTGCGCCAGCGCTACCGGCACGCTGCTCCGGTGGCGCTGTTTCTGCAGTTCGGACAGCAGCCGCTGTTTACCGCTTCGCGTAACACGCTGCAAAATGAGATCGTCACGCTGTGCGGCGGGCAGAATATTTTTGCCGACAGCCGGGTTAGCTGGCCGCAGGTCAGCCGGGAGCAGGTGCTGATACGGCAGCCGCAAGCGATTGTCATCAGCGGCGATACCGCACAGGCCGCCAGCATCACCCGGTTCTGGCGCTCACAGCTCAGCGTACCGGTGATTGCCATTAACCCCGACTGGCTGAGCCGCCCCGGTCCGCGCCTGCTGCTGGCCGCGCAGCAGCTCTGCGCTGCGCTGCATCCGCTAAAAAAATAAGCGCCCGCGCATAAAGTTTAGCCCGCATATGTCGACAATGAAGAGAGCAGGCACGGCAGCCACGTAAGCTCCGTGCCCTTTTAGCGCAACGCGCTTTTGACTACACCAGGAATTAATCATGACCCGAGCTGTACTGCTGGCCATTATGCTGGCGGGCGCGGCGTCCGCCATGGCGGCTGGCACCAGCGGCTCGATTGCGGTGTCGCTGACTATCGTGTCACGCTGCACTGTCTCATCCGCCAGTGCACCGGGGCTGCCCGCCGCTGACTGCGCGGGCGGTAGCGGCGCTCAGCCGCGTATTTCCCGGCAGACGCTCACGGGCGATGCGCGCCGGCACGACACAACACAATTAGTCACTATTGAGTGGTAGAACTGGCTGCCGGAACGGCAGCCAGACTGGCATCAGATACTGAAAGAGGAACCACAGCCGCAGGTGGTTTTAGCATTGGGGTTGGTAACAATAAAGCGCGAACCTTCCAGACCTTCGGTGTAGTCCACCGATCCGCCCACCAGATACTGCAGGCTCATTGGATCCACTACCAGCGATACGCCCTGCTTTTCGATGGTCATATCGCCATCGTTCATCTGGTCATCAAAGGTAAAACCATACTGGAAGCCGCTGCAACCGCCGCCGGTGATATAGACGCGCAGTTTCAGCGCCGGATTCTCTTCATCCGCAATCAGATTTTTTACTTTATTGGCTGCTGCATCGGTAAACTGCAAAGGCAGCGCTGCTACGTCATCACTCATGTTTTACTCCGCGTAAACGTCCAGGTCAGAAAACAACCTTAATCACGCTATTATCTGCCAGCCGCCCGGTGCAATCAAGTAGCACCCTTGACACTGTGTGCCCCTGAAATGAACTACAGTTTAAACCCTGCGTGCGCGAGGCCCCTGCTGCGCGCCGCGCGGCGGTTCACCGTCGCGGCATCTTCCCGTAGAATGACGGGATGAATTTTTCCAGACAGCCGGAGCCAAACCATGAGTAAGTCAGAAAATCTATACACCGAAGCACAACGTCTGATCCCGGGCGGCGTGAACTCCCCGGTGCGCGCGTTTACCGGTGTCGGCGGCGTACCGCTGTTTATTGAACGCGCCGATGGCGCCTTTTTGTATGACGCAGATGGTAAAGCCTATATCGACTATGTCGGCTCCTGGGGCCCGATGGTACTGGGCCACAATAACGCGACCATCCGCAACGCGGTCATTGAGGCTGCCGCGCGCGGCCTGAGCTTTGGTGCGCCGACTGAGATGGAAGTGAAAATGGCGGAGCTGGTGTGCGAGCTGATGCCGGGTATGGATATGGTGCGTATGGTGAACTCCGGTACGGAAGCGACCATGAGCGCCATCCGCCTGGCGCGCGGCTTTACCCATCGCGATAAAATTATCAAGTTTGAGGGCTGCTACCATGGTCATGCCGACTGCCTGCTGGTCAAAGCGGGTTCCGGTGCACTGACGCTGGGTCAGCCGAACTCCCCTGGCGTGCCGGCTGACTTTGCCCGCCATACGCTGACCTGCACCTATAACGATCTCGCCTCTGTCCGCACGGCGTTTGAAGAGTATCCGGACGATATCGCCTGTATCATCGTGGAACCGGTTGCCGGCAACATGAACTGTATCCCGCCGCAGCCTGACTTCCTGCCAGGCCTGCGCGCGCTGTGCGACGAGTTTGGTGCCCTGCTGATTATCGATGAGGTGATGACCGGTTTCCGCGTGGCGCTGGGCGGCGCGCAGACCTACTACAACGTGATGCCTGACCTTACCTGCCTCGGTAAAATCATCGGCGGCGGCATGCCGGTCGGCGCATTTGGTGGCCGTCGCGACGTGATGGAAGCGCTGGCACCTACAGGTCCGGTCTACCAGGCGGGCACGCTGTCGGGTAACCCGATTGCGATGGCAGCCGGTTTTGCCTGCCTGACGCAGATTGCTCAGCCAGGCACGCACGCCACGCTGACCGCGCTAACCACGCAGCTGGCTGAGGGCCTGCTGGCTGCCGCGCAGGCGGAAAATATCCCGCTGGTGGTAAACCACGTGGGCGGCATGTTTGGTCTGTTCTTCACCGATGCTGAAAGCGTGACCTGCTATGCAGATGTCACCCGCTGTGACACAGAGCGTTTTAAGCGCTTCTTCCATCTGATGCTGAGCGAGGGGATCTACCTGGCCCCCTCCGCCTACGAGGCGGGCTTTATGTCGCTGGCGCACACGCCGGAAGATATTGAGCGTACCGTTGCCGCAGCGCGTCGCTGCTTTGCCCAGCTGTAACGCCGGACTGCTCTGAGGAGCGACCCGCCCTGCCCTGGCAGGCCATAACAAAAAGGTGCGCCACGGCGCACCTTTTTTCTGTTACGCGCGGCGCAGCAGCCAGATGAAATAGGGGGCGCCAAAGAAGGTTGCCATCAGTCCTGCCGGGATCTGATCCGGAAACGCCAGCATCCGGCCGCACCAGTCAGCCACCAGCATCAGCCCGGCGCCGGTTACGCCAGCCATCATCATCTGCGGCAGCGCGCGCCGGAAGCCGAGCATACGCACAATATGCGGTGCCATCAGCCCGATAAAGCTCAGCGGTCCGACCGTCAGCGTCGCGGCGGCGGTCAGCGCGGCGGCCAGCAGCAGCAGCAGCAATCGTGAGGCAGTCAGTGACATCCCCGCGGAGCGGGCGGTGGCGCTGCCAAGCGGCAGCAGCGTCAGCCAGCGGCTTGCCAGCGGTGCCAGGGCGACCAGTATCAGCGCGATGACCGCACTCTGCAGCGCCTGCGGCAGCGAGATGCTATAGGTGGAGCCGGAGATCCAGCTCAGCAGCCCCTCCATGCGCGGATCGCCGCTCGCCAGCAGTAGCATCAGCAGCGTGGCAAACGCGCTGTTCAGCGCCATTCCTGCCAGCAGCATACGCTGCGGTGAAAAGCCCCCCCGGCTGGCAACCAGCATAATGACGCCGAGCGTTAACGCTCCTCCGGCTATCCCTGCCGGCAGCAGCCACGCCAGCGCATCGCCCGGCACAAAAAACAGCATCAGCACCACGCCGCACGCCGCCCCGGAACTGATACCCAGCACTTCCGGGCTGGCCATCGGGTTGCCGGTCAGACGCTGGATCAGCGTACCCGCCACGCCCAGCATCATTCCCACCGCCAGAGCCGCCAGCACGCGCGGTGCGCGCCACGGCAGCAGCTGCTGCAGCATGTCACCGCTTACCCATGCCCAGCCCGTAGCGTTACGGCCAAAACTGATACCCGCAACGGTCAGCAGCAGCAGCACCGCCAGCCCCGTCAGCACCCAGCGCAGCACACGCTGACGCTCGGCCGGCACCCGATCCCCGGCGTTCATCTCCGGCGGCTGAGAGCCGGCACGCAGCCGCGGCAGCAGCCACAGCAGCAGCAGCACCCCGGTCAGCGCCGTCGCCGTGCCGGTCGAAATCTCACGCCAGTACACCGTGAGCAACTGCACCGACTGATCGGCCAGCCACAGCAGCAGTGCACCAATCAGCGGAGCCAGCAGAATGCGGCTGAGCAGCCGCCGCGCACCCAGCATTTTTGCCAGCAGCGGCGCAAATAGCCCAATAAAACCGATAATGCCGGCAATGTTCACCAGCTGCGCGCTGAGCAGAATTGCCAGCGCCAGCGCGGCAACGCGTGCGATGGAAAGCGACAGGCCAAGATTTTTTGCCACGCCATCATCCAGTCCCATCAGCGTCAGCGGACGCAGCAGCGCCAGCGTCAGCACAAACGCCAGCAGCAGCCGGGGCCAGAGCAGCGCCACGTTGTGCCCGTCGAGCTGATTAAGCGCCCCGGTGCTCCAGAGGAACATATTCTGCAGCTGATCGTGATTAAAGATGGCAAAGACCTGATTGACCGCGCCGGCATACAGGCTCAGAACCAGTCCGGCGAGGATCAGCGTCACCGGTGAAAGCCGTCTGCCCCACGCCACGCCAAACACCAGCACGCCGACCAGCAGCGCACCACCTGTCGCCGCAAACTGCTGCGTAAGCTCACCACCCGGCAGCTGCCACAGCGTGGCAACGGTAATGCCCAGCTGAGCGCCGGAGGAGATACCCAGCGTGGCAGGCTCTGCCAGCGGATTACGCAGCACCTGCTGAAACAGCAGGCCCGCCAGTCCCAGTCCGGCGCCGAGCAGCAGCGCCAGTGCCAGACGCGGCAGCAGACTGTAGTGAAAGACCATCTGGCGAATCGCATCGATATCGGGCGTGAAAAACGCCTGCGGCCACTGTGCCAGCGGCAGCGCGTGCTGCAGGTTGATAAAGGTCAGCAGCAGAGCGATAGCAAATATTGCGCTCAGCAGCGCGGCGGGAAAAAGAGAGATACGCATTAACGGGGCTCCAGCGCGCTTTCCAGCACGCGTACAAATCGCAGGGCTGCCAGCGTGGCACCGTAATACCATACGGCCGGCACGCGCCGGAAGCGGCCAGCACGCACAAACGGCAATGCCTGCCACAGCGCGGTGCGGGTCACCTGCTGCATATCGCGCTGATTATCGTGGTCAAAGCAGAGCACCTCAACGTTACCCACTTCAGCCAGCCGCTCCAGGCCGATGACCGCGCTGCCCCAGTAGCTGGTTTCACCCTGCCAGGCACTGGTAAGACCGAGCCGCTGCATGACATCCAGAAACAGGCTGTTCTGCCCGAAAACAATGGCGTGCCGGCTGTCGAGCAGCGACATCAGCAGGATTGGTCGTCCGGCCCATCCCTGCAGGCGCACCCGTGCCGCCGCCAGCTGCTGTCCGGTCTCCTGCAGATGCTGCTCCGCCTGCGCCTCGCGTCCAATGTGCGCGCCCAGCTGCCGCAGCGAGTGTTGCGCGGCGCTGAACGGCTTGCCGTCGCCGCTGTGAAGCGAAAAACCCAGCGTCGGGGCGATATGCTGCAGCGTTTCTGCTGACGGACCAAAGCCGCTGTAGTACAGGATCAGCGAGGGATCCAGCTGCGTCATCAGCTCCAGATTAGGTTCACCACGCAGGCCAAGATCGACGGTGCTGGCAGGCAGCGGCGGCTCGCCAACCCAGATATTGTAGTTGTGTACATCCGCCACGCCGAGCGGTGCCACGCCCAGCGCCATCAGCAGTTCAGCTGAGAGCCACTCCAGCGCCAGAATGCGTGAATTGTCCGGCACGGCAGCACGCAGCGGCGCGCACTGCATAAGCGGCGAGAGCGCCAGCGCCGTCAGCAGACGACGACGGGTCAGTGAGATCATCCCTGCTCCTCAGCGAACAAAACTGACGGGCGCGCCGCCCTGCGGGTGCGGCAGTATGCCCATCGGAATACCGTAGATCGTGCCCAGCACGTCAGCCTGCATGATCGCCGCCGGTTCCCCTTCGGCGATAACCTCGCCCTGACGCAGCGCCACCAGCCTGTCGCAGTAGCGCGCCGCCATGTTGATATCGTGCAGCACGACAATCACGGTGAGTCCGCGCTCGCGGCTCAGCCGCTGGATCAGCGCCAGCACCTCAACCTGATGCGCAATATCCAGCGCCGACGTCGGCTCATCCAGCAGCAGGCAGCGGCTATTTTGCGCCACCAGCATCGCCAGCCAGGCGCGCTGACGCTCGCCGCCGGAGAGGCTATCCACCAGACGGCCGGCAAAGGGTTTCAGCCCCACCAGCGCAATCGCCTCCTCAACCCGGTTGCGATCTTCCGCGCCGTAACGTCCCAGCGCACCGTGCCACGGATAGCGCCCCATCGCCGTCAGTTCGCGCACCGTCATGCCTTCTGCCGCAGGCAGCTGCTGAGGCAGATAGGCCACCTGACGTGCAAACGCTTTGCTGTTCCAGTGCGCCACCGGTTCGCCGTTCAGCAGCACTTCTCCTGCCGTCGCAGCATGATGGCGCCCCAGCATTTTCAGCAGGGTCGATTTTCCCGAGCCGTTATGGCCAATCAGTGCGGTCACTTTTCCCGGTGTAAACGTAAGCGACAGCGGATGCAGCAGCGTGCGCCCCGGCACGTGAAAGCTGGCACTATCCAGCGCAAAAGTGGTTTCGGCGTAGTGCGAATGCAGCATGGTACTCCCTGGCTAACGGGCGCAGCGCGCCCGGATATCAGTCTCAGAAACGGAAGGTAGCGGTACCCACGATACGGCGCTCAGCGCCCCAGTAGCAGGCGTAGTCGCGGTAGCAGCTGGCGACGTAGTCACGATTGAACAGATTGTTGACGTTGACGCCCACAGTCGAACCCGGCAGGCCGAAGCGACCCAGGTCGTACTTCAGCGCGGCGTCTACCGTGGTGTAAGCGGCGACATCGAAGTTCTGGTTCGCGTTGCTACCGCTGGCATACAATCCTTTGCTTTCACCGACGTAACGCACACCGGCACCGATAGTTACGCCCGATAGCGCCGTGTCATGGAAGGTGTAGTCGCCCCACAGCGATGCGATGTGCTTCGGCACCTGCACCGGCGTGCGGCCTTTCAGCAAGTTATCTTCGGTGTATTCCGCATCGGTATAAGAGTAAGCCGCCGTCAGGTTGATGCTGGCGTTCACCGCGGCTTTCGCTTCCAGCTCCACGCCGCGTGAACGGATTTCGCCGCTCTGCACGCTAAACTGCGGATTATCAGGATCGGCCGTCAGGTTTTTGGTTTTGGTGAGCTGATACACAGCGGCCGTCATAACAATCGGACGATCTTTCGGCACATATTTTACGCCTGCCTCATACTGCTTAGCGCGTGAAGGATCGAACGCCTGACCGTTCCCTGTCGCACCAGCATTCGGGATGAACGCTTCGCTATAGCTGAAGTAAGGTGCAATACCATTATCGAATACGTAGTTAACCCCGCCGCGCCAGGTAAAAGCCTGATCATTCTGACGGTCTACGGAATTTTCCACCCGATCGGTAACGGAGTTCATCGCGTAATCGTAGCGGCCACCGAGTGTTAACACCCAGCGGTTCCATTCCATTTGATCCTGCGCATACAGGCCAGTCTGGCGCTGCTGATTTAAATGCTGATAAGGATTGGTATAAGGGGTATAGCTGTCATCACCATATTGCGGATTGAATGGGCTAAGACCACTGGCGACACCAAACTGACCATCAATGTCGTTACGGGTGCGCTGGAAATCAACGCCCAGCAGCAAGGTATGAGCTAAATCACCGGTAGCAAAGTTAGCCTGGGCCTGCGTATCAACCGCGAACTGGTTGAGTTTCTCTTTCGAGAATGCCGCATTACGGGTAATACGTTGATTATCAGGGTTATAACCGAAGCCATAAATGCTGCGGTAATCCGTACGCAGTTCGGCATAGCGCAGGTTCTGCCGCACCGTCCAGGTATCGCTGAAGCTATGCTCAACGCTGTACCCGACCATTTTGGTGTTGCGCGAAATCTTGTTGCTCTCTTCGCCTTCATCAAAATGGGTCGGCAGTTTGTAACTGCTGCCGTCCGGGCGGGTGATGCCCACCACCGTGCCTTCGCGCGGCAGCCAGCCGTAATAGCCGGTTTCCGGTTCATTCTGGAAGTAAGTCAGCAGGTCAAAACGCGTATTTTCGTCCGGACGCCAGCTGAATGAAGGCGCAATGGTGTAGCGCTTCTCTTTGTTCATCGCCTGCTGCGCATCAGCGCTGCGCGCGAGGCCGGTCAGACGATAGCTGTAGACGCCTGCGTCATCGAGCGCGCCGCCGAAATCGAAGCCGGTTGAGAACAGATTGTCATTGCCCATCCGGAACTGCACTTCACGCAGCGTCTCCTGCGTGGGGCGCTTGCTGACCAGCGCCACTACGCCGCCCGGATTACTTTTTCCATAGAGCACCGATACCGGGCCGCGCAGCAGCTCCGCACGCTCCAGGAACCAGGGATCGAGGGCGAATTCTGAGTAGTTGTCGCCCTGCAGTTTCAGGCCATCCAGATACTGATTGGTGTTGGTTTCGCTGAAGCCGCGAATCGAGAGTGCATCAATCACGTCCGAACTGCCGCGGTTACCGGTCAGTACGCCAGGGGTATAGTTGAATGCCCCTTTAACGCTGGTGACGGCATGCATCGCCATCTCTTCTTGCGTCACCACCGAAACCGACTGCGGGTTTTTTTCAATCGGCGTATCGGTTTTGGTGCCGGTGGCGCTCTGCTTCGCCGCAATGGTCGGGGCCGGGCCCCAGGCGCTCTCCTGTGCCACCGTGCCGGTATCGGCAGCGGTGACAACAACAGTCTCTTCTGCCAGCGCCTGCGCGCTCAGCGTACCCAGTGTTAACGCAATAAATAAAGCCAGCGGGCGACGAGGCGTCAGCTCCGGCCGGAAAAAAGTAGTTCGCGCACTCATGAAGGAGTCTCTCAACAGATGAACAATGCGGGCGAATGAAAACGATAATGATTATCAGACGCAAAGATTCTAGGCGAAGCTGCGCGCGATCTGCAAGATGTAATCTGCGCGATTGCCGCAATTACTGCCCGATTGCAGCATCGATTGATCGCGGATAAAAAACCGGAGGCAAAAAAAAGGGCGCCGGAGCGCCCTGTATGAAGGGATGACTTATTTACTGCCGAACATATCTTTGATCCAGCCCGCCACGCCGTCAGAATCCTTTTGCTCATTCTGCGACTGTTGCTGCTGTTGCTGTTGCTGTTGCTGTTGCTGCTCAGGCTGCTGCTGCTGTTGCTGCTGGAACACCTGCTGCTGCTCCATCTGCTGCTGGCAGAGTGCGGCCGGATCCAGCGTCCAGACCGGCAGTGAACGCCAGGTACTGCTGCCAGATCCGCAGACGAAATTACCCGCAGAATCAACGTTCATCTGCGTGATATCCTCCGGCGGCGTCAGGACCAGCGGCATCGGCGCCTGATTATCGAGATAGCGACGGTAAATCTGCATCGCACCGCTGGAGCCATAGAGTTTCGACGTCTGGTTGTTATCACGTCCGACCCAGGTAATCGCCACTTCTTTACCGTCAACACCGGCAAACCAGCTGTCGATCAGATCGTTGGTGGTCCCGGTTTTGCCCGCCAGGTGCGCTTTCGGATAGCGTGCGCCCAGAGCATGGGCGGTACCGCGTTCCGCCACCTGCTGCATGGTATAGAGCGTCAGATAGGCCGCCTGAGCAGGCTCCACGCGCTGCGCCTGCGGAAAGCTCTGGAACAGAACCGAGCCATCTTCAGCGATGACCGAACGCACCGCCGACAGGTCAGCACGGTTGCCGCCGCTGGCGATCGACTGGAACGCCTGCGCCACTTCCACCGGCGTCAGGTTCAGCGCGCCCAGCAGCATCGCCGGCACCGGATGTAGCTGATCTTTCGACACGCCCAGTTTATTCCAGGTATCCACTACCGCATCCAGCCCCAGCGTCATGCCCAGATTAACCGTTGGCACGTTCATGGAGTTAGTCAGCGCATCCACCAGCATCACCTTGCCGCTGAAGCGACGATCGTCGTTCATTGGCTTCCAGACGCTGCCGTTGGGCTGCTTCAGCGCAATCGGTTCATCCGCGATCCAGCTGTTCAGCCGGTAGCTATTGGGCTGACTCAGCGCGGTCAGATAGGTAGCCGGTTTCGCCAGCGAGCCGATAGAGCGGCGCGCCTGCAGCGCGCGGTTATAGCCAGCAAACTGCGGATCGGAACCGCCCACCATAGCACGCACTTCACCGCTGAAGCGGTCTACCACCACCATGGCGGTTTCCAGATCTTTCAGCCCGCGCTGTTTCTTCAGCGTGGGGATCCCCTCTTCTACCGCCTTTTCAGCCGCGTCCTGTGAAACCGGATCGAGCGTGGTGAAAATTTTCACGCCCGAGAGATCTTTTACCTTGTCGCCCAGCTTCGCCTGCAGCTCATTACGCACCATCTGCATAAAGGCGGGCTGCGGGGTGATCACGCCGCCTTTTGGCTGTACGCCCAGCGGACGCGCCGAGAGCATGTCATACAGCTCCTGGTCAATCACCTGCTGCTGCTGCAGCAGACGCAGCACCAGATTACGTCGCTCCAGCGCCAGCTTTGGATTCCGCCACGGGTTGTAGAGCGAGGCGCCTTTTACCATTCCGACCAGCATCGCCTGCTGATCGAGGCTGAGCTCATCAACCGGACGCCCGAAATAGTAGAGGCTGGCCAGCGGGAAGCCGCGGATCTGATCGTTACCGGCCTGACCGAGATAGACCTCATTGAGGTAGAGCTCAAGGATGCGATCTTTGCTGTAACGCGCATCCATGATCACCGCCATATAGGCTTCACGCGCTTTACGCCATAGTGAGCGCTCATTGGTCAGGAACAGGTTTTTAACCAGCTGCTGCGTCAGCGTACTGCCGCCCTGTACCGCTTTTCCGGCGGTGATGTTGGCCAGAAATGCACGGCCGATCGAGTAAGGGCTGATCCCGTCATGCTCATAGAAGTGACGATCTTCGGTCGCGATCAGCGTATCGACCAGCAGATCCGGGAAGCCGGCACGCGGCACAAACAGACGCTGTTCGCCGTTAGGCGACTGCAGCATGGTGATCAGGCGCGGATCGAGACGGAAGAAACCGAAGTCGCGCCCGGTATCGAGATTTTTAATACCGGAGAGCTCATCGTTGCTGAAGGTCAGACGCGCGTTGATCTGTCCCTCTTTGCTGTCAGGAAAATCAAACGGCCGGCGCAGCAGATCGATGGTATTGCCCTTGACGCTGAACTCGCCCGGACGCGTAATGCGCGACACTTCGCGATACTGCGTACCTTCCAGCAGCGCAATCATCTCTTTCTTATCATAGGCCATGCCAGGCTCAAGGCTGACCATGCGCCCGTAGACGGCCGCAGGCAGCTGCCAGACTTTACCATCAATACGGCTGCGGATCTCAGAGTCGAGATAGACGCCCCAGGCCGCCATCACAACAACAACAACGAGGAAGAGCTTAATGAGCCAGCCTAACCAGCGGCGCTTGCCGCGCTGCGGGCCTTTACCCCTTCCTTTACTTTTCGGTGGCACCGGAGCGCTCTCCTCATAATCTTCATCAATATCAGTTTGCCCGATGTGGCCATCAGGCTCTTTGCGGTGCCCGCGCCGCGCGGTAGTGCGCGGCGGCTTTGGCGCTTTTCCTTTGCGCCCAATAGGTTCGCGATCGTTCCCAGACATACTCTCTTCTCTCCAGGCATAGCGGTAGCTGCGGCCGTTACTCTAACTGCTTTCTCCCGCGGCGCATGGCAGAACCCTCTGAATTCGATCCACAGGGTTACGGGGAAAACTTTTTGGTGCGCCTTGTTGGCAGGGCGCTGGCCGGATCGTCCGGCCATGGATGTTTGGGGTAGCGCCCTTTCATCTCTTTCTGCACCTCGGGGTACGCGCCGCGCCAGAACGCCGCCAGATCGCGGGTGATCTGCAGCGGACGATGCGCCGGTGACAGCAGCTCCAGCACCAGCGGCACGCGGCCCTCAGCGATAGCCGGATTCTGCGCCTCGCCAAACATCTCCTGCAGGCGAACGGCCAGCGCGGGCGGATTCTCTGCGTGATAGCGGATGGGCAGGCGGCTTCCGGTCGGCACAGTGTAGTGAGTTGGCAGCGCACTATCCAGCCGCTGACGTTGCGACCATGTCAGCAAATGTAATAATGCCCGGCTGAGGTTAATGCCCTGCAGCCCTTTCAGATCGCGCACGCCCGTCATCTCAGGCAGTAACCAGCTTTCCAGTGTATCAAGCAATGCCGTATCGTCCAGCGGCGGCCACCCCTCTTCCGGCAACCACTGCGTCGCGCACTGCAGGCGCAGGCGCAGCTGCTCCGCTTCCGGCGTCCAGCCCAGCACCAACAATCCCTTTTCGCGTATCCAGCGCAGCATGGCAGGATGCAGAATCTCAGCGTCTGGCCGCGCCTGCGGCTGCGCGCTGAGCACCAGCTCGCCCAGCAGTTCGCGTTTCCAGGCGCGCAGCGTGCCTCTCTCCTCATCCCATTCCACGTCAACCCGGCGGGTAATGAGCTGCGGCAGCGCTGCCCGCAGCGCCGTCAGGTCCACCGGCAGCGCCAGCAGCATGCGTGCGTCCGCCGCGCCCGCCCCCTGCAGCAGCGCGGGCGCAATCAGGGCGGGATAGCGACTAAGGCCGTGATCCTCATCCAGCATGGCGCCGAGACCGTTTGCCAGCTGGTAGCGTGCGCTCTCGCCGCGCCGCTGCGCAATGCGGTCGGCAAAACCCGCCGCCAGCAGCAGCGGAATGCGATCAACATCCACCCGTCCACCGCTGGCGTGCAGACGCTGCTGCCACTGCCGCGCCCGCCGCTGCCACTGCGGCTGGGGATGGTTCAGCGCGTCACGCAAATCGACGCTGCCGCCGCGCGGCGGATCTTCGAGAGTGGCCACCAGCAGCGCCGCGCTGGCAATGGCATCGCTCTCCTCCCCCGCCGCGCAGAGTATGGCCGCAAGACGCGGATCGCTGCCGAGCCGCGCCATTTTCCGGCCGGTGGCGTTAAGCCGTCCGGCGCTGTCCAGCGCGCCCAGCTGGTGCAGCAGCGCGTCCGCCGCCTGCAGGTTGCGGGCCGGCGGCAGGTCAAGCCACTGCAGCTGCGCTGCCGTGCTACAGCCCCACTGCAGCAGCTCCAGCCGCAGACCGGCGAGATCGCTGCTTAAGATCTCTGCATCACTCTGCGCCGGCGCGCGCAGCGCCTGCTCCTGTGCCAGCAGATGCAGGCAGATACCCGGCTCAAGCCGGCCGGCGCGCCCGGCGCGCTGCGTCATGGATGCCTGACTGATACGCTGCGTTTGCAGCCGGGTGACGCCGCTGCGGGCATCAAACTGCGCGACCCGCTCCAGCGCGCTATCGACCACCAGACGGATCCCCTCGATGGTCAGGCTGGTCTCCGCAATGTTCGTAGCGAGCACGACCTTCCGGCGGCCGGCGGCGGCCGGCAGAATGGCGCGCCGCTGCGCCTCCAGCGGCAGCGCACCGTAGAGCGGAGCCAGATCGATATCGTCCCCCACCCGTGCGCTCAGCTCCCGCCTGACACGCTCAATCTCCGCCACGCCCGGCAGAAACAGCAGCAGCGAGCCGTGCTCCTCGCGCAGCAGCTGGGCGACCTCGCGCGCCACCGCCTCCTCAAAACGCGTCTGCGGATTGAGGCTGGCATAGCGGCGCGCCACCGGATAACTGCGTCCGGCCGATACAATGGCAGGCGCAGCGGGCAGCAGCGCCTGCAGACGCTGATTATCCAGCGTGGCGGACATCAGCAGCAGCTTCAGGTCATCGCGCAGCCCCTGCTGCACATCCAGTAGCAGCGCCAGCGCCAGATCGGCCTGCAGGCTGCGCTCATGAAACTCATCAAGGATCACCAGCGCTACGTCCTCCAGCATGGGATCGCGCTGCAGCATGCGCGTCAGGATCCCCTCGGTGACCACTTCGAGTCGGGTATGCGCACCGACGCAGCTCTCACCGCGCAGCCGGTAACCCACGGTGTCGCCCGGCTGCTCGCCAAGCTGCTCCGCCAGCCGCTGGGCCACATTGCGCGCCGCCAGACGACGCGGTTCCAGCATAATAATACGCCCCGGCAGCGACGCCTGCTGCAGCAGCTGCAGCGGCAGCCAGGTCGATTTTCCTGCGCCGGTAGGGGCCGCCAGCAGCACCTGGGGCGAACGCTCCAGCGCCGTCAGCAGCGCAGGCAATACCTCGCTGACCGGTAATTCACTCACGCTCTTCTCCTGCTCTGCCTGTGCTAATATGGCGCGCATTGTACACCACCCGGCGCAGATTACCGGAGCACGCTTATGACCACGCAACGCCTGTTTTTTGCTCTTGAACTGCCTGCTCCGCTTCAGCAGCAGCTGGTGCAGTGGCGGGCGGATAATTTTGCCGCTGAGGCCGGTACGCCGGTTGCAGCGGCCAACCTGCATCTGACGCTGGCGTTTCTGGGTGAGGTGAGCCGCGAGACGCAGGAGAGCCTGCAAAAGCTCGCCGCGCGTATTACCCAACCCGCTTTTAAGCTTGACCTGGATGATGCCGGACACTGGCCACGCCCCGGCGTAGTATGGCTCGGCTGCCGCCGCGCGCCGCGCGGACTGCTGCAGCTGGCGTCGCTGCTGCGCGCTCAGGCGGCACGACACGGCTGCGCGCAGAGCGCACAGCCTTTTCATCCGCACGTTACCCTGCTGCGCCACGCCACACAGCGCATTGTGCTGCCGCCGCGCGGGTTTCACTGGCAGATGGAAGCGACCCGGTTTGCGCTCTGTTCATCGCTCTTTTCCCGCGGCCGTACGCGCTACAAAACCGTGGCGCGCTGGCCGCTCACTTCAGCCTGAGGATCCACCATGCAGTTTACTCTGCCGCTTAAGCCGGCTCGTCTGGTGGCGCGCTACAAGCGCTTTCTGGCTGACATCGTGACGCCTGAGGGCGACCTGCTGACCATCCACTGCGCCAACACCGGCGCCATGACCGGCTGCGCCACGCCCGGCGACACGGTGTGGTACTCCACGTCAGCCAGCACGACGCGCAAATATCCGCACAGCTGGGAGCTGACAGAGACGCAGTCGGGCCACTGGATCTGCGTTAATACGCTGCGCGCTAACCAGCTGGTGCAGGAGGCGCTGCTGCAGCAGCGTATTCCGGAATTATCCGGTTACACCCACTGCCGCAGCGAAGTGAAATATGGCACGGAAAAAAGCCGAATTGATTTCCTTCTGCAGGCAGAGGGCAGATCAAACTGCTATATTGAAGTCAAATCCGTCACCCTTTTACAGAATGGTAAAGGCTACTTTCCGGATGCGGTGACGGTCCGCGGACAGAAGCATCTGCGCGAACTCAGTGCAATCGCGGCAGAAGGTCATCGGGCCGTTTTGTTGTTTGCTGTTCTGCACACGGGGATTGAGGACGTTTCCCCGGCGCGCCATATCGACGCGCACTACGCAGAACTACTGGTACAGGCACAGCGCCGTGGCGTAGAAGTGTTTGCGTATCAGGCCACACTTTCTCCTGAGCAGATGCAGCTCTCCCGACCGCTGCCGGTGGCAGCCTGCGCTGAGCTGTCATAATAGTGGCGATAAACTGTGTCAGGATGGAGCCGGAGGCGCGCTAAATACGCTTTTACTCACAGGCTTGTCAAGGTGTGTTCAGGAATAATTGCCAACCTTGATTGCTTCTGCTATTTATAGCGGCCTGTTTTTTTCCCTGATGGGAATCGATAAACCCAGAGCAGACAGGCCAGCCGTGCAGCAATCCTGCCGGGCAGTCTGAATCGCAACGGGTAGTGCGTGTTATCCAGGAGAAACAACATGCAAGAAGGGCAAAACCGTAAAACATCGTCCCTGAGTATCCTCGCCATCGCAGGTGTGGAGCCGTATCAGGAGAAACCGGGCGAAGAGTATATGAACGACGCCCAGTTAGGCCACTTCCGTAAGATTCTGGAAGCCTGGCGCAACCAACTCAGGGATGAAGTAGACCGTACTGTGTCACACATGCAGGACGAAGCTGCTAACTTCCCCGATCCGGTTGACCGTGCAGCGCAGGAAGAGGAGTTCAGCCTGGAACTGCGTAACCGCGATCGCGAGCGTAAGCTGATTAAGAAGATCGAGAAGACGCTGAAAAAAGTGGAAGATGACGACTTCGGCTACTGTGAATCCTGCGGTGTTGAAATCGGTATCCGCCGTCTGGAAGCGCGTCCGACTGCCGATCTTTGCATTGACTGCAAAACGCTGGCTGAGATCCGCGAGAAGCAGATGGCTGGCTGATGTCCATCCGCCTGTTCTCACCGCACAGCAGGGAAAATCAATCTTTCCCCGCCGTGCGGTGTATCTTCCAGTGACACCCTCTGCTATGTCCTCCTGTATTGGTCGCTTCGCCCCTTCGCCCTCCGGCGATCTTCATTTTGGTTCCCTGATTGCTGCACTCGGCAGTTATCTCAGCGCGCGTGCGCAGCAGGGCCGCTGGCTGGTGCGTATTGAAGATATCGATCCGCCACGTGAAGTACCGGGTGCTGCCACGCGCATTCTGCAGCAGCTGGAGCATTACGGGCTGGAGTGGGATGGTGAAGTAATGTGGCAGTCACAGCGGCATGATGCGTATCGGGCAGCGCTGGCCTGGCTGCGCACGCATCGTCAGAGCTATTTCTGCACCTGCAGCCGCCGGCGTATTCAGCAGCTGGGTGGGTATTATGATGGTTACTGTCGCGATCGCCAGCTCCCGCCGGATAACGCGGCGCTGCGCCTGCGCCAGCACGCGCCGGTCCGGCATTTTACCGATCGGCTGCGCGGGGAGCTGCTGGCGGATCCTCAGCTGGCGGAAGAGGATTTTATTATCCATCGCCGGGACGGGCTGTTCGCCTATAACCTGGCGGTGGTGGTCGACGATCATGACCAGGGCGTTACCGAAATTGTGCGCGGCGCGGATTTAATCGCCCCGACGGTGCGTCAGATTGCGCTCTATCAGCAGTTTGGCTGGACGCCGCCGGCATACCTGCATCTGCCGCTGGCGATCGCCGCTGACGGCAATAAACTCTCCAAGCAGAATCACGCCCCTGCCCTGCCCGCTGGCGATCCGCGTCCGCTGCTGGTGCAGGCGCTGCGCTTTCTCGGACAGCCGGCAGAAGAAGGCTGGCAGGATAGCCCGCTGGCGTTGCTGCTTAGCCAGGCCATTACGCGCTGGGCGCCGGCGCAGATCCCGTTACATGACGCGCTAAAGCCGGATGAAATGACAACGCCATTCCTAAATGGTTCGCAACAGGCTATGATTAGCCGCTGATTTTATTACCACCCATTTTTTGTCACTGTCGAGGTGTCCCATTTTTACCCGAGTCGCTAATTTTTGCCGGAGAGTCCTCAAGCGTGACGAGGAGGTGCCTGAAGAGGTGGAAGCTGAAAACCAGATGACCATCATTCCCCGGGAAAACCATAACATCTCACGCAAAGATATCAGCGAAAACGCCCTTAAGGTGCTCTATCGCCTGAATAAAGCAGGCTTTGAAGCTTACCTGGTCGGCGGCGGCGTACGCGACCTGCTACTGGGCAAAAAGCCGAAAGATTTCGACGTGACGACCAATGCCACGCCTGAGCAGATGCGCAAACTGTTCCGCAACTGCCGTCTGGTTGGCCGCCGTTTCCGTCTGGCGCACGTGATGTTTGGGCCGGAAGTGATCGAGGTGGCGACCTTCCGCGGCCACCATCAGGAAGAGAGCGAAGACGATCGCAACAGCTCGCAGCGCGGCCAGAACGGCATGCTGCTGCGCGACAATATTTTTGGCAGCATCGAAGATGATGCGCAGCGCCGCGATCTCACCATCAACAGCCTCTACTACAGCGTGGCAGACTTCACGGTCCGCGATTATGTGGGTGGCCTGCAGGATCTGCAGGAGGGCGTGGTACGCCTGATTGGCGATCCGGAGACGCGCTACCGTGAAGATCCGGTACGCATGCTGCGCGTGGTGCGCTTTGCCGCCAAACTCAATATGCAGATTGCGCCGGAAACCGCCGAGCCGATCCCGCGCCTGGCGACGCTGCTGAATGACGTTCCGCCCGCCCGCCTGTTTGAAGAGGCGCTGAAGCTGCTGCAGGCTGGCTATGGCTACCGCACCTGGCAGATGCTGTGTGAATATCAGCTCTTCCAGCCGCTGTTCCCGACCCTGGCGCGCCACTTTACCGAGCAAGGCGACAGCATGATGGAACGCATGCTGGCGCAGGTGCTGAAAAACACCGATACCCGGCTGCACAACGATTTGCGTGTCAATCCGGCGTTTCTGTTTGCCGCGATGTTCTGGTATCCGCAGCTGGAATCAGCTGAGCGTATCGCGCAGGAGAGCGGCCTGACCTACTATGACGCTTTTGCACTCTCCATGAACGATACGCTGGACGAGGCGTGCCGTGCGCTGGCGATCCCGAAACGCATTACCACCCTGGTCCGCGATATCTGGCAGCTGCAGCTGCGTATGTCGCGTCGCCACGGCAAACGCGCATGGAAGCTGATGGAGCATCCGAAATTCCGTGCCGCTTACGATCTGCTGGCGCTGCGTGCTGAAGTGGAAAAGAACCCGGAGCTGCAGCGTCTCAGCCAGTGGTGGGGTGAATTCCAGGCCGCCGTTCCGGTTCAGCAGAAAACCATGCTGAACACGCTGGGGGACGATCCGCAGCCGCGCCGTAAACCGCGCCGTCCGCGCCGCCGCTCCACCGGTCCGCGCCGTGAACAGGGCAGCAGCAGCAGCGCATCATGAATCGCGTCTATCTCGCCCTGGGCAGTAACCTTGCCGATCCGCTGCATCAGATTGATGCAGCGCTCGCGGCGCTGGATACGCTGCCGGAGACCTCCCGCGTGGCGACCTCATCGTTCTATCGCACGCCGCCCTATGGTCCGGCGGATCAGCCTGACTACCTGAACGCGGTAGTGGCACTCGATACAGCGCTGCTGCCCGAGACGCTGCTGGATCACACCCAGCATATTGAGCTGGAACATGGCCGCGTGCGTAAAGCCGAGCGCTGGGGGCCGCGTACGCTCGATATCGATATCATGCTGTTTGGCAATCAGGTGATCCATACGCCGCGTTTAACCGTACCGCACTATGATATGCACAACCGGGCATTTATGCTGCTGCCGCTGCTGGAGATTGCGCCGGGTCTGCGCCTGCCCGATGGCCGTCCGCTGAGCGGCGTGCTCGCCACGCTGGACTGCAGCGAAATCACCCTCTGGTCCGTCTGACACGCGATAATTTCCTGCCGGTCATATCCCCCCTGCAAGCAATCCAGTACACTGCGCGCATCAGAAACGCCGGAGATTGCGATGAAACCAACCACTATCTCTCATCTGCGCCAGCTGAAAGCCAGCGGGCGCCGCTTTGCCACTCTTACCGCTTATGATTTCAGCTTTGCCCGCCTGTTTGCCGATGAAGGCATTCAGGTGATGCTGATTGGCGATTCGCTGGGTATGACGGTGCAGGGGCATGATTCCACGCTGCCGGTGACGGTGGCTGATATCGCCTATCATACCGCCGCCGTGCGCCGTGGCGCGCCGCAGGCACTGATCATGGCTGACCTGCCCTTTATGAGCTATGCCACTCCGGAGCAGACTTTCGCCTCTGCCGCGCAGCTGATGCGCGCCGGTGCCAACATGGTCAAACTGGAAGGGGGTGCGTGGCTGGCGGAAAGTGTACGCATGCTGACCGAGCGCGCCGTACCGGTCTGTGGCCATCTGGGCCTGACGCCGCAGTCGGTAAATATTTTTGGCGGCTACAAAGTGCAGGGCCGTGATGAGGCGGACGCTGAACGCCTGCTGGCCGATGCCCTGGCGCTGGAAGCCGCTGGCGCACAGCTGATGGTACTGGAGTGCGTGCCGGTCGCGCTGGCGGCGCGCATCACCCAGGCGCTGACCATTCCGGTGATCGGCATCGGCGCAGGTAACGTCACCGATGGCCAGATTCTGGTCATGCATGACGCCTTTGGCATCACCGGTGGCCACATTCCAAAATTTGCCAAAAATTTCCTCGCCGAAACCGGCGACATTCGCGCGGCAATTCGCCAGTATATTGCCGACGTTGAGGCTGGCACCTATCCTGCCGCCGAACACAGCTTCTTCTGAATCCGGAGATTTATCGTGTTGATCATTGAAACGCTGCCGATGCTGCGCCGCGAGATCCGTCGCTGGCGCCAGGCGGGCAAACGTATCGCCCTGGTGCCCACAATGGGCAATCTGCATGATGGCCACCTGACGCTGGTTGATGAAGCGCGCCAGCGGGCTGATGTGGTCGTGGTCTCGGTGTTTGTTAATCCGATGCAGTTTGACCGCGCGGATGACCTTGCACGCTATCCGCGCACGCTGCAGGACGATTGCGAAAAGCTTAACCGTCACGGTGTGGATTTGGTATTTGCACCGGCACCGCAGGCGATCTATCCGCAGGGTACAGAGAACCAGACGTTTGTTGAGGTGCCGGTGCTCTCTGCGCTGCTGGAGGGTGCCAGCCGGCCGGGCCACTTCCGCGGTGTTGCCACGGTTGTCAGCAAACTGTTCAACCTGGTGCAGCCTGACGTCGCCTGTTTTGGCGAAAAGGACTTTCAGCAGCTGGCGATCATACGCAAACTGGTTGCGGATATGGGCTTTGATATCGACATCGTTGGCGTGCCCACCGTGCGGGCGAAAGATGGGCTGGCGCTGAGTTCGCGCAATGGCTATCTTACTGCCGATGAACGCAGGCTGGCACCGGGCCTGAGCCAGGTTATGCAGAGTATGGCGGAGCGCCTCAGCAACGGCGAACGCCACATTGATGAGATTATTGAACAGGCGAATGCCGCGCTGCAGGAAAAGGGGTTTCGTCCTGACGGGCTGGCGATCTGCGATGCCAGCACGCTGCAGCCGCTGACGGTGGAGAGCCAGCGCGCGGTGATCCTGATGGCCGCCTGGCTGGGCAACGCGCGTCTGATTGATAATCAGCAAGTGGATCTGATGGCGTAAGCCGTCGTTTAAACAGCAGCTTAAGGGTATACCGCGATGATTCGTACTGTTCTGCAGGGCAAACTGCACCGCGTCAAAGTCACGCAGGCCGATCTGCACTATGAAGGCTCCTGCGCGATCGATCAGGATTTCCTGGATGCCGCCGGCATTCTGCAATATGAAGCGATCGATATTTACAATGTGACCAACGGCCAGCGTTTTTCCACCTACGCCATCGCCGCCGAGCGGGGATCAAAAATTATCTCCGTAAACGGTGCTGCCGCGCGCTGCGCCTGTGCCGGAGACATCATGATTATCTGCTCTTACGTGCAGGTAGAGGATGAAGTGGCGCGCAGCTGGCAGCCAAAGGTGGCCTATTTTGAGGGCGATAATGAGATGAAACGTCTTGCCCGGGCGCTGCCGGTTCAGGTTGCGTAGCGTTCAGCCATATTACGCTGAGCTGCCGGAAACATCAGGGGCGCCCTTCCGGCGCCCCTGTTTATTATCCCGCTCAATAACATTCAGGTGCGTAAGCCGCGACCGCGCTGGATCAGCGTATACACCAGCACATAAAACACCACGATAAACGCTAACAGCACCGACAGCGTAAACACCAGCGGCACATCGTTAATGCCGAGGAAGCCGTACCGGAAGCCGCTGATCATATACACCACCGGATTCAGCTTCGAGACTGCCTGCCAGAACGGCGGCAGCAGCGCCAGCGAATAGAAGACGCCGCCCAGATAAGTCAGCGGCGTCAGCACAAAGGTCGGGATCAGGCTGATATCATCAAACGTGCGGGCGAACACCGCGTTGAGCAGACCCGCCAGCGAAAAGAGCACCGCGGTCAGCAGCAGAGTGATGGCAACCATTGGCCAGGAGAAAACGTGGAACGGCACAAAGAAGAGCGAGACCGCCGTCACCAGGATCCCCACGCAGACGCCACGCGCCACGCCGCCGCCGACATAGCCGGCAATGATGATGTGGGTCGGCACCGGTGCCACCAGCAGCTCTTCAATATTGCGCTGGAATTTTGCGCTGAAAAAAGAGGAGGCGACGTTAGCATAGGCGTTGGTGATCACCGACATCATAATCAGGCCCGGCACGATAAACTGCATATAGCTGAAGCCGTGCATGTCGCCAATGCGTGAACCAATCAGGTTACCGAAAATAATAAAGTAGAGCGTCATGGTGATTACCGGCGGGACCAGCGTCTGGATCCAGATGCGGGCAAACCGGTTAATCTCTTTGCTCCAGATACTCTTTAACGCGACCCAATAAAGATGCGTCATGCTCTGCCTCCTGCTTTACCCTGTGTCAGTCCCACAAACAGCTCTTCCAGCCGGTTTGCTTTGTTACGCATGCTCAGCACCTGTACGCCCTGCGCGCTCAGCTGACTGAATACGCTGTTAAGCCCCTGCTCACGCATCACTTCTACTTCCAGCGTCGAGGTATCCACCAGGCGATACTGGAAGCCCTCCAGCTGCGGCAGCGCGCTGCGCGGGGCGAGATCGAGAATAAAGGTTTCCGATTTCAGTTTAGAGAGCAGGCCCTTCATGGAGGTATTTTCCACCAGTTCGCCGCTCTGAATAATGCCGATATTGCGACACAGCATCTCTGCCTCTTCCAGATAGTGCGTGGTGAGGATAATCGTGGTGCCTTTCGCATTCAGCTCTTTCAGAAACACCCACATTGAGCGGCGCAGCTCAATATCCACGCCGGCCGTCGGCTCATCCAGAATCAGCAGCTTGGGCTCATGCATCAGCGCACGCGCAATCATGAGGCGGCGCTTCATACCGCCTGAAAGCATGCGGGCGCGCTCATTGCGTTTGCCCCACAGATCGAGCTGGTTAAGATACTTCTCCGCACGTTTGTTCGCCTCTGCCCGCTCCACGCCGTAATAGCCTGCCTGGTTTACGACGATCTGCATCACGGTTTCAAACGGGTTAAAGTTGAACTCCTGTGGCACCAGCCCGAGCTGGCGCTTGGCATTGACCACATCTTTTTGCAGGTCGTAACCAAATACCCGAACGCTGCCGCCAGATTTATTAACCAGCGAGCTGATAATCCCAATGGTGGTCGATTTACCGGCCCCGTTTGGTCCCAGCAGAGCGTAAAAGTCGCCCGCCTCTACGTTCAGATCGAGACCTTTCAGCGCCTGTACGCCGCCGGGATAGGTCTTGGTCAGCCCGGAAAGTTCCAGTGCATAAGTCATTGCGAGTCCATATCCTGTTGTTGTGACATCAAAGCCTGATGAAAATGATAGTGCGCCCGCGCCAGACGTGCGGCGAATTCAGCAGAATTTGTGTTGAAATCAGACGTGGTGCGCCTGCGGGGAGCGCATGACGCGCTGTATCGTGCAGAAAAGTGCATCAGGCCCGCAAGTCAGTCACTTACGGGCGGCTGATTCTATCCCGGAACGGCCAAAATGACCCAGGTAGATTGTGCGGTTATGCGTCCTGCATGGTGACTTTGCCGATATAAGGCAGATGACGATAGCGCTGCGCGTAGTCAATGCCAAAGCCCACGACAAACTCATCGGGAATGGTAAAGCCCACATATTCGACCGGCACCTCAACTTCACGACGCTCGGGTTTATCCAGCAGCGTGCAGATGGCCAGCGATTTTGGCTCACGCAGGCGCAGGATCTCACGCACTTTGCTCAGCGTGTTGCCGGAGTCGATGATATCTTCCACGATCAGCACATCTTTACCGCGAATATCTTCATCGAGATCTTTCAGGATTTTGACGTCGCGTGACGACGACATGCCGCTGCCGTAGCTGGAGGCGGTCATAAAGTCGACCTCATGCGGAACATCAATCGCCCGACACAGATCGGCCATAAACATAAAGGAGCCGCGCAGCAGACCAACCAGCACCATCTCGCTGCCGCTGTCGCGGTAGGCTTCACTGATCTGTTTGCCCAGCTCGGCAATACGGGTTGCAATCTCCTCCCGGGAGATCATCACATCAACGGTGTGTTTCATTGCGTTCGCCTGGTTAAGGTTTTCAGAAAGCTCCGCAGTCTATCACAATGCGCCTGATGGCTAACCGCGCCCGCAAAACGCAAACGATTACGTAGCAAAATTTACCGCGATGGCATTAACTCTATAGCAGGGTTTACGCGCTTTATCCTGATTCAGCCGGAGCTGCTATGGCAAACTCATCCAGCAATAAAGAACCTTCCGATCGGCGCACGCTGCATCCGGAAACGCAGATGCTTAATTACGGTTACGATCCTCGGCTGTCAGAAGGCGCGGTAAAACCGCCGGTGTTTCTTACCTCAACCTTTGTTTTCAACAGTGCCGAAGAGGGCAAAGATTTTTTTGATTATGTATCGGGTCGCCGTCAGCCGCCTGCTGGCCAGAGTGGCGGGCTGGTCTATTCACGCTTTAACCATCCCAACAGCGAAATCGTTGAAGATCGTCTGGCGATCTATGAGGGCGCTGAGAGCGCGGTGCTCTTCTCTTCCGGTATGTCAGCCATTGCCACTACGCTGCTTGCGTTTGCGCGGCCGGGCGAGGTGATCCTGCATTCACAGCCGCTGTATGGTGGCACAGAAACGCTGCTGAGCAAGACGCTGCACGATCTGGAAATTAAAGCCGTAGGGTTCAGCGAGGGTACGGATGAAGATAAGGTTTATGAGGCGGCGAAGCTGGCGTGGCAGCGTGGCCGGGTCGCCCTGATCCTGATCGAGACGCCGGCCAACCCCACCAACAGCCTGGTGGATATCCGGCTTATTGCGCAGGTGGCGGATGTCATTGCACAGCAGCAGGGTTCGCGTCCGGTTATCGCCTGCGATAATACGCTGCTGGGGCCGCTGTTTCAGCATCCGCTGCAGCATGGCGCAGATATCTCGCTCTATTCGCTGACCAAATATGTGGGCGGCCACTCCGACCTTATCGCCGGCGCCGCGCTGGGCAGCCGGACGCTGATGAAATCTGTGCGCGCGCTGCGCAGCGCGATCGGCACGCAGCTCGACCCGCACTCAAGCTGGATGATTGGCCGTTCGCTGGAGACGCTGGCGCTGCGCATGGAGAAAGCCGCCGCAAATGCGGAACGGGTCGCCGCCTTCCTGCGCGACCGGCCTCAGGTCGCGGCGCTGTTCTGGCTGCCCTATCTTGACGCACAGAGTGCGGCCGGAGAAACGTACCGGCGCCAGTGCAGCGGCGCCGGCTCGACCTTCTCCTTTGATATTCAGGGCGGTGAACCTGCGGCTTTCCGCTTTCTCAACGCGCTGACGCTGTTTAAGCTGGCGGTAAGCCTGGGCGGCACCGAGTCGCTCGCCAGCCATCCGGCCAGCACCACCCACTCTGGCGTGCCGCTGGCGGTACGTCAGCGCATTGGCATCAGCGACGCGACGGTGCGCCTGTCGATCGGGATTGAGCATCCGGACGACCTGATTGCGGATATCAGCCAGGCGCTGGAGGCGGCAGACGGCGGCTGACGCCGAGCGGCTCAGATGCCGCCCTTGCGGTCGTCTGGCCCGCTACGCTACCGTGAAGCCGAGCATCATGCCGGTATCTTCGTGCTCCAGCAGATGGCAGTGTGCCATATAGGCATGCTCCGCGCTGGCAGCATAGTCGAACCGCACCACGACTTCACTGCGCCAGCCGTTGACGTTAACCATATCTTTCCAGCCGGCGCGATGCGCGGCGGGCGGCTTGCCGTTTTCTGACAGGATACGGAACTGTGCACCGTGAATATGGAACGGATGCAGCATCGCATCGCCCTCGCCTGAAATCGTCCACTTCTCGGTTTTACCCAGCGGCACGGCAAACATCGGCTTCTGCATGTTAAACGCTTCGCCGTTGATCTTATTGCCGTGGTGAAAATCGTATGCGGCAGCGTCGTGCGCACCGTGATCCATCGGCATCGCGCCATGTTCGCTCTGTTCCATCGGCATGGCATCGTGTCCGCTGTGCGTCTCTGCCGCGCCGTGGTCTGCCGCGCCCCCCATCGCCTGATGGCCATAACGATCCATCAGCGCCTGCATCCCCTGCTTATCCAGCTGCGGATCCATCATCAGCTGCAGCCAGCGGTTCTGTACGCCGTCACTGGCAGGCAGCGGCGGCAGATCCACCAGGGTGTCCGGCAGCGTCCCGCTCGCCATAATGCGCAGCGGCAGGATCTGCACCAGCGGCAGTGGCCGATCAAACGGCGGCAGCGTCATCCCCATCTGCGTCACCGGCAGCGTGACGATATCAAAAGGCTGCCCGTCAGAGGTATCGATCAGCACCTCAAAGCGCTCGCCCGGCAGCAGTGACAGCGACGTCACCTGTACCGGTTCAGCGAGCAGTCCGCCATCGCTGCCCACCACATAGACTGGTCGTTTATCGCTGGTGGCGATCTCCAGCGAGCGGGCGTTACAGCCGTTAAGCAGCCGCAGGCGCAGCCAGCCGCGCGGCACGGCGTGCTGCGGATACTGCACGCCGTTGGTCAGCATCATATCGCCAAACCAGCCTACCGCCGCGCGCATCACATCCAGCTGATAATCGATATGCGTGCCGGCGCTGTTAAGCTGTTTATCTTGGAAAATCAGCGGTACGTCATCGGCTCCCCACTGCATCGGCAGGCGCAGCTTGCCGGACGCTTCATCCTCCAGCAGCACCAGCCCGGCTAATCCCTGCGCCACCTGATGACCGGTTTTGCCGTGCAGATGTGGATGAAACCAGCAGGTCGCCGCCGGCTGATCGGGGGTAAAGCTCACCTGCCGCGTGGCACCGGGCGCGATAATCGCCTGTGGGCCTCCATCCACGTCCCCCGGGATAGCCAGGCCGTGCCAGTGTACGGTGGTCGCTTCCGGCAGCCGGTTATGAATATTGACCGTGACGCGCTTCTCGCGCTGCAGGCGCAGAACCGGCCCGAGCAGGCTGCCGTTATAGCCCCATGTCGGCACCGCTTTACCCTGCCACTGCGTGCTGCCCGTCATGGCGGTAAGGCTGTAGTGACCGCGCGCATCTGGCTCAAGCAGCGCAGGGATCGGCAGCAGCGGCCGCGTAGCCGCCATCAGTGAGCGGCTCCATAGCGGCAGTGCGCCTGCCGCGCTGAGCGCCGCGGTCAGTTTGAGAAAAGTGCGACGTTGCATACGCATATCCTTGTGATAATGAGGCACCCAGCCTAAACCCTGCCCCTGCGGGAGGGTCAAGTGCCGGGCAGCAAAATAGTAGCCTGCCCGTTGCCGGGGTAAAAGAAGCGGAATCCGGACGGTAACTGTGCTAACGTCAATGGATTGTCCTTTGCTGAGAACCATTATGACAAAAAGCATTAAGATCCTGCTGCTGGCGGGACTCTTTGGCTTCTCCACCAGCAGTTTTGCGCTGAGCGAGTCTGAAGCGGAAGATCTGGCTGACCTGACGGCGGTCTTTGTCTATCTGAAAAACGACTGCGGCTACCAGGCGCTGCCGGATGCACAAATTCGCAAAGCGCTGGTGTTTTTTGCCCAGCAGAACCGCTGGGATTTGAGCAACTACAGCAGCTACAACATGAAAGCGCTGGGCGAAGAGAGCTATAAAGATCTCAGTGGCATTGCAATCAATAACGATAAGAAGTGCAAATCGCTGGCGCGTGATTCACTGAGCCTGCTGGCCTACGTTAAGTAAGAATGGATCATGTGGCGCGGTGCCGGTTATCTGCCCGCCATAAACTGCCGGTAAGCCGCGATGACCGCCAGAAAGTCCTCCACGCCGCAGAACGAGAGACTCTCTTCATCGTAGTAGGCCATGCCCTCTTCCAGCCCCTCATCCTCAAGCGCCAGCTGGTTAGCGCGGATCATCACCTCTTCTTCATCCAGCCACAGCGTGTACTCATGTCCGATACGCTGCCACTGCTGATGGGTGCCTTCTACCGCACGCGCCGCCGCTTCTACTTCATCCAGCAGCCCGGCGTTGTCGCGGACCTCTTCGTTAAACCAGTGGCCTACCGCTTCGTGATCCATCGACATGCGCACCCTGACCTGGCCGGTGATATCGCGTAAAAATTCATACTCCATTGGGTTACCTCATACCAGTAGCGCGCCGGACTGCACGTTTATGTGCATTCTGAGCGCAGCGCGCGTAATAAAGTGGGATCGCGCTCGCATTATGCCGGGAGTGCCGCCGGTAAAAAAGGCATAAAAAAAGGGGGATGATTTGCATCATCCCCCCCCCGATTTACCCGTCGCGTTATACGGCGGTCTGGAAAATCACGCTGTCCGCTTTCTCGGTATATTGACCCAGCTGGTCAAAGTTGAGATAGCGATAGGTGTCGTCGGCCGTTTTATCCACCTGCACCATAAACTGCTGATACTCGTCCGGCGTTGGCAGTTTGCCAAGCAGCGAAGCGACGGCAGCCAGCTCGGCTGATGCCAGGAAGACGTTGGCGCCGTTACCCAGACGGTTCGGGAAGTTACGGGTCGACGTGGAGACCACCGTCGCACCGTCCTGCACGCGTGCCTGATTACCCATGCAGAGCGAACAGCCCGGGATCTCAATACGCGCACCGCTTTTACCAAAGACGCTGTAGTAGCCCTCTTCGGTAAGCTGCGCCGCATCCATCTTGGTTGGCGGAGCCACCCAGAGACGCGTCGGCAGCTGGCCCTTATGCGCGTCCAGCAGCTTACCGGCCGCGCGGAAGTGACCGATATTGGTCATGCAGGAGCCGATAAACACTTCGTCAATCTTCTCGCCCTGCACGTCAGAGAGCCAGCGCGCATCATCCGGATCGTTTGGTGCACACAGAATCGGCTCTTTGATATCCGCCAGATCGATCTCGATCACCGCAGCGTATTCTGCATCTGCATCGCCTTCCAGCAGCTGCGGATCGGCCAGCCATTTCTCCATGCCCTCAACGCGGCGCTCCAGCGTACGGCGATCGCCGTAGCCTTCCGAGATCATCCACTTCAGCAGGACGATGTTGGAGTTCAGATACTCGATGATCGGCGCTTTATCCAGCTTGATGGTACAACCGGCAGCAGAACGCTCAGCGGAGGCATCAGACAGCTCAAAAGCCTGCTCAACTTTCAGATCCGGCAGACCTTCGATCTCCAGAATACGGCCGGAGAAGATGTTTTTCTTGCCCTTCTTCTCTACCGTCAGCAGGCCCTGCTTAATCGCGTACAGCGGGATAGCGTGTACCAGATCGCGCAGCGTAATGCCCGGCTGCATGGTGCCCTTAAAGCGCACCAGCACCGATTCCGGCATATCGAGCGGCATCACGCCAGTCGCAGCGGCAAACGCCACCAGGCCGGAACCCGCCGGGAAAGAGATGCCAATCGGGAAGCGGGTGTGTGAGTCACCGCCGGTGCCAACGGTATCCGGCAGCAGCATACGGTTCAGCCAGCTGTGAATAATACCATCGCCCGGACGCAGCGAGACGCCACCGCGGTTCATGATGAAATCCGGCAGCGTATGGTGCGTGGTCACATCAACCGGCTTCGGATAGGCCGCGGTGTGGCAGAAGGATTGCATCACCAGATCGGCGGAGAAGCCGAGGCACGCCAGGTCTTTCAGCTCATCGCGCGTCATCGGACCGGTGGTATCCTGTGAACCCACAGAGGTCATCTTCGGCTCGCAGTACGCGCCCGGACGAATACCCTCAACGCCACAGGCGCGGCCCACCATCTTCTGCGCCAGCGAGTAGCCGCGCGTGCTGGTGGCGATATCTTTCGCCTGCACAAAGACGTCGCTTGCCGGCAGGCCGAGTGACTCGCGTGCTTTCGTCGTCAGGCCGCGACCGATAATCAGCGGAATACGGCCGCCGGCGCGGACTTCATCCAGCAGCACATCGGTTTTCAGTTCAAAGGTTGCCAGCAGTTCATTGGTTTCGTGACTGCGGACTTCGCCTTTATACGGGTAAACGTCAATCACATCGCCCATGTTCAGGCGCTCAACATCCAGTTCGATCGGCAGCGCGCCGGCATCTTCCATGGTGTTGAAGAAAATCGGGGCAATTTTACCGCCCAGGCAGAGACCGCCGCCCTTTTTGTTCGGCACGTACGGGATATCTTCACCCATAAACCACAGCACCGAGTTGGTGGCGGATTTACGTGATGAGCCGGTACCTACGACGTCGCCGACATACGTCAGCGGGAAGCCTTTCTGCTGCAGCGCCTGAATCTGTTTGATCGGGCCAATGTTGCCCGCCTCGTCTGGCTCAATACCATCACGCGGGTTTTTCAGCATCGCCAGCGCATGCAGTGGAATATCCGGGCGCGACCACGCATCCGGCGCCGGAGAGAGGTCGTCGGTGTTGGTTTCGCCGGTCACTTTGAACACGGTGGTGGTGATTTTTTCAGCCAGCTTAGGACGCTTCAGGAACCACTCGGCATCAGCCCAGGATTGCAGGATTTTTTTTGCGTGGGCGTTACCCGCTTTGGCTTTCTCTTCCACATCGTAGAAGTTGTCGAACATCAGCAGCGTATGGGACAGCGCTTCAGCGGCAATCGGTGCCAGTGCTTCGTCGTCGAGTGCTTCAATCAGCGCGTGGATGTTATAGCCACCCTGCATGGTGCCCAGCAGTTCAACAGCTTTCTCGCGCGTAACCAGAGGAGAGTGGGCTTCGCCCGTTGCGACAGCAGCCAGGAAACCGGCTTTAACATAGGCGGCTTCATCAACGCCTGGCGGGACGCGGTTAACCAGCAGGTCAACCAGAAATTCTTCTTCACCCGCAGGCGGGCTTTTCAGCAGTTCAACCAGCGCGGCCATCTGGGAAGCATCTAACGGCTTAGGTACGATTCCCTGGGCAGCACGCTCGGCAACGTGCTTACGGTATTCTTCTAGCACGACGTTCTCCTCGCTCTCATTGTATAGCTTTCCGGTACACCTTGATGCTGTTAAACAGTAGGGTGAGGTGCCCGGTTCTGCGTCGGCCAGCATAGCAGGATTTCGCCTGATTGTTAATCTGTTTACAAAAAAGCAACATCCAGCCAATTTCCGGCATAACTGTCCGGGTATTCCCCTGCAGACGGAAAAAAAAGCGGCAGATATGCGGCAGGCGGTTTTCAGATCATAACTTTCAGCGTGGCAGAAAATGATCTGGCTAACCTTTAGTTATGCCTGCGGCTGTAACAGCAAAAAAAAAACGGCCCCCGCAGGAGCCGTTGATCGCAGAAGTGAAACTTACTTCTTCTTCGCTTTCGCGTTTGGCAGATCGGTGATGCTGCCCTCAAAGATTTCAGCGGCAAGGCCAACTGATTCATGCAGCGTCGGGTGCGCATGGATGGTGAGCGCGATATCTTCGGCATCACAACCCATTTCGATCGCCAGACCGATTTCACCCAGCAGCTCGCCGCCGTTGGTGCCGACTACAGCACCGCCGATAACGCGATGCGTCTCTTTGTCAAAGATCAGCTTGGTCATGCCGTCAGCGCAGTCAGAAGCGATAGCACGGCCTGAGGCCGCCCATGGGAAGGTGGAGACTTCGTAGCTGATGCCCTTCTCTTTGGCTTCTTTCTCAGTCAGACCTACCCATGCAACTTCCGGCTCGGTATAGGCGATGGATGGGATCACTTTCGGATCGAAGTAGTGCTTCAGACCAGAGATGACCTCAGCGGCAACGTGGCCTTCGTGCACGCCTTTGTGCGCCAGCATAGGCTGACCCACGATATCACCGATAGCGTAGATGTGCGGCACATTGGTACGCATCTGCTTATCGACACGGATAAAGCCGCGCTCGTCCACTTCCACGCCCGCTTTACCGGCGTCGAGGCCTTTACCGTTTGGCACGCGGCCAATGGCGACCAGCACCGCGTCATAGCGCTGCGCCTCAGCAGGCGCTTTTTTACCTTCCATCGACACATAGATACCGTCATCTTTCGCGTCAACCGCGGTGACTTTGGTTTCCAGCATCAGGTTGAATTTCTTGCTGATACGCTTGGTAAAGACTTTAACCACGTCTTTATCCGCTGCCGGGATCACCTGGTCAAACATCTCAACCACGTCAATCTCTGAACCCAGCGCATGGTAAACTGTCGCCATCTCCAGACCGATGATGCCGCCGCCCATGACCAGCAGACGCTTCGGCACTTCACGCAGCTCCAGCGCTGACGTAGAGTCCCAGACGCGCGGATCGTGATGCGGGATAAACGGCAGCTCGATAGGGCGTGAGCCTGCGGCGATGATTGCGTTATCGAAGTTGATGGTGGTTGCGCCACCCTCACCTTCAACCACCAGGGTGTTGGCACCGGTGAATTTACCCAGACCGTTTACGACTTTGACCTTACGGCCTTTCGCCATTCCGGCCAGACCGCCGGTCAGCTGGTTGATCACCTTCTCTTTCCAGGTGCGGATCTTGTTAATGTCTGTCTGCGGCTGACCAAACACGATGCCGTGCTCTTCCAGCGCTTTCGCTTCTTCAATCACTTTCGCGACGTGCAGCAGCGCTTTTGACGGGATACAGCCTACGTTCAGACAAACACCACCGAGGGTGTTGTAGCGCTCAACCAGAACGGTCTCCAGACCTAAGTCAGCGCAACGGAAGGCTGCAGAGTAACCTGCAGGACCTGCCCCAAGTACCACGACTTGAGTTTTAATCTCTGTACTCATCATGACCTCTTGTTAGATTGCCGGCGGTCAGAGCGACCTTTCCCAGGCTCATGCTACCCTGTCGCCACCGGGACATTTCACCGCGAGAGTTTACAGAATTGTTAATAAACTGCCAACCGCGGTAACAACTGAATGCTTACAACAAGGCCGGCATTTGCCGGCCTTGATTAACTTCACATCACCAGACGGCGAATATCAGACAGCATATTGTTGATGATGGTGATGAAACGCGCACCATCAGCACCGTCGATCACGCGGTGGTCAAACGAGAGCGAGATCGGCATCATCAGACGCGGTGCAAACTCTTTACCGTTCCAGACCGGCTCCATGGCCGATTTGGAGACGCCAAGGATCGCCACTTCCGGCGCGTTGACGATAGGCGCGAAGTGCGTCGTGCCCAGGCCGCCAAGGCTGGAGATGGTGAAACAGCCGCCCTGCATATCGCTGGCGGTCAGTTTGCCATCGCGCGCTTTCTTCGAGGTTGCCATCAGCTCACGCGAGAGTTCAGTGATGCCTTTCTTATTAACATCCTTGAACACCGGAACCACCAGACCATTTGGCGTATCAACCGCCACGCCGATGTTGATGTATTTCTTCAGCGTCAGTTTCTGACCATCTTCAGACAGCGAGCTGTTGAAACGCGGCATCTGCTCCAGGGCCGCCGCAACCGCTTTCATGATGAACACCACCGGGGTGAACTTCACATCCAGCTTGCGCTTCTCGGCTTCCGCGTTCTGCTGCTTGCGGAACGCTTCCAGATCGGTGATATCGGTTTTATCGAAGTGCGTAACGTGCGGGATCATGACCCAGTTACGGCTCAGGTTAGCACCAGAGATTTTCTGGATACGGCCCAGCTCCACTTCTTCCACTTCACCAAACTTGCTGAAGTCTACCTTCGGCCATGGCAGCATGCCTGGCAGACCGCCGCCTGCAGCAGCAGCTGGCGCAGCCTCAGCGCGTTTCACCGCCTCTTTCACGTAAGTCTGCACATCCTCTTTCAGGATTCGGCCCTTACGCCCGGTGCCTTTCACCTTCGCCAGGTTAACGCCAAACTCGCGCGCCAGACGACGGATCACCGGCGTGGCGTGCACATAGGCGTCATTCTCAGCGAACTCACTTTTCGCTTCCGCTTTAGCCGGCGCAGGTGCTGCAGCGGGTTTAGCCTCCGCTTTCGCCGGCGCGGCGGCCGCTTCCGGTTTGGCTGCCGGTGCTGGCGATGGTGCGCCGCCTTCCACTTCAAAGATCATGATCAGTGAGCCGGTACTGACTTTGTCACCGGTGGCCACTTTCAGCTCTTTTACCGTACCGGCAAACGGCGCCGGCACTTCCATAGAGGCTTTATCGCCTTCAACCACAATCAGCGACTGCTCAGCGGTGACTTTATCGCCCGCTTTCACCAGTACCTCGGTCACTTCAACTTCATCACCGCCGATATCCGGTACGTTTACCTCTTTCGCGCCTGCAGCTGCAGCCGGGGCGGAGGTCGCCTCTTCTTTCATCTGTGGTTTCGCGTCGGCAGCCGGTGCGTCGCCTTCTGCGTCAAAGATCATAATCAGTGAACCGGTGTTCACTTTATCGCCGGTAGCGATTTTGATCTCTTTCACTACGCCAGCAAACGGCGCAGGCACTTCCATTGAAGCTTTGTCGCCTTCAACGGTGATCAGCGACTGCTCAGCTTCAACCTTGTCGCCCACTTTAACCAGAATCTCTGTGACTTCGACTTCATCACCACCGATATCCGGTACGTTAACCTCTTTGCTGGCGGTTGCCGTTGCAGCAGCAGGAGCCGGCGCGGCTTCTGCTTTTTTCTCTTCGGCAGCCGGTGCAGCTTCTGCCGCACCTTCAGCGTCAAACACCATAATCAGCGAGCCGGTATTCACTTTGTCACCGACGGCGATTTTGATCTCTTTAACCACGCCCGCCTGCGGCGAAGGCACTTCCATCGAGGCTTTATCGCCTTCCACAGAGATCAGCGACTGCTCAGCTTCAACGCTGTCGCCCACCTTCACCAAAATTTCGGTGACTTCAACTTCGTCTGACCCGATATCCGGTACGTTAATTTCGATAGCCATTACTCTTTACCTCTTAAGCCAGACGCGGGTTAACTTTATCAGCGTCGATATCGAATTTAGCGATAGCGTCCGCTACCACCTGCTTCTCGATTTCGCCGCGTTTAGCCAGCTCACCCAGCGCAGCCACTACCACATATGACGCATCCACTTCGAAGTGATGACGCAGATTTTCACGGCTGTCAGAACGACCGAAGCCATCGGTACCCAGCACGCGGTAGTCGCTGGCTGGCACGTAGCTGCGGACCTGTTCTGCGAACAGCTTCATGTAGTCGGTTGACGCTACGGCCGGCGCATCGTTCATCACCTGAGCGATGTAAGGCACGCGTGGCGTTTCAGTCGGATGCAGCATGTTCCAGCGTTCGCAATCCTGACCATCTCGCGCCAGCTCGGTGAACGAGGTTACGCTGTAGACATCAGAGCCGATACCGTACTCTTTCGCCAGAATCTGTGCCGCTTCGCGCACGTGGCGCAGAATAGAGCCTGAGCCCAGCAGCTGCACTTTGCCTTTCTTGCCTTCGACTTCTTCCAGCTTGTAGATACCCTTACGGATACCCTCTTCCGCACCCTGCGGCATCGCCGGCATATGGTAGTTTTCGTTCAGCGTGGTGATGTAGTAATAGATGTTTTCCTGCGCTTCACCATACATACGCACCAGGCCATCCTGCATGATCACCGCCACTTCATACGCGTAAGAAGGATCGTAGGAGATGCAGTTAGGGATGGTCAGCGACTGAATATGGCTGTGGCCATCTTCATGCTGCAGACCTTCGCCGTTCAGCGTCGTACGGCCCGACGTACCGCCAACCAGGAAGCCACGCGCCTGCTGATCGCCCGCCAGCCACATCAGATCGCCAATGCGCTGGAAGCCAAACATGGAGTAGTAGATGTAGAACGGGATCATCGGCAGGTTGTTGGTGCTGTAAGAGGTCGCCGCTGCCAGCCAGGATGAACCTGCGCCCAGCTCGTTGATCCCTTCCTGCAGAATCTGGCCTTTCTCATCTTCTTTATAGTAAGCAACCTGCTCGCGGTCCTGCGGCGTATACTGCTGGCCGTTCGGGCTGTAGATACCGATCTGACGGAACAGGCCTTCCATACCAAAAGTACGTGCTTCATCCGCGAGGATTGGCACCAGACGATCTTTGATCGACTTGTTCTTCAGCATCACGTTCAGCGCGCGCACGAAAGCGATCGTGGTAGAGATCTCTTTGCTCTGCTCTTCCAGCAGAGGTTTGAACTCTTCCAGCGTCGGCATTTCCAGCTTCTCAGTGAACTCCGCCTGACGGGTTGGCAGATAGCCACCCAGCTTCTCACGCTGGCCGTGCAGGTAGTTGTACTCTTCTGAGCCTTTTTCAAAGGTGACGTAAGGCAGCTCTTCGATTTTCTCATCAGCCACTGGCACATTGAAGCGATCGCGGATGTAGCGTACGCCATCCATGTTCATCTTCTTGACCTGGTGGGCGATATTTTTGCCTTCCGCGGTATCACCCATACCATAACCTTTAATGGTATGAGCCAGAATCAGCGTTGGCTGACCTTTGGTCTCCTGCGCCTTTTTCAGGGCAGCATAGATTTTCTTCGGGTCGTGGCCGCCGCGGTTCAGTGCGAAAATCTCTTCGTCGGACCAGTCTTTCACCAGCGCAGCGGTCTCCGGGTATTTACCGAAGAAGTGCTCGCGCACATAGGCGCCGTCGCGTGATTTAAAGGTCTGATAGTCGCCGTCAACGGTTTCGTTCATCAGCTGAATCAGTTTGCCGCTGGTGTCTTTCTTCAGCAGCTCATCCCAGCGTCCGCCCCAGATCACTTTGATCACGTTCCAGCCAGCACCGGCAAAAATGCCTTCCAGCTCGTTGATGATCTTACCGTTACCGGTGACCGGGCCATCCAGACGCTGCAGGTTACAGTTGATGATGAAGACCAGGTTGTCCAGCTTCTCACGGGTCGCAATGGTGATAGCACCTTTGGATTCCGGTTCATCCATCTCGCCATCGCCAAGGAAAGCGTACACCGTCTGACCAGACGTATCTTTCAGGCCGCGATGCTCCAGGTACTTCAGGAACTTCGCCTGATAGATAGCGTTCAGCGGACCCAGACCCATTGAAACGGTCGGGAACTGCCAGAAGTCCGGCATCAGTTTTGGATGCGGATAGGATGACAGGCCGTTGCCGTGCACTTCCTGACGGAAGTTATTCATCTGCTCTTCAGTCAGACGTCCTTCAAGGAACGCACGTGAGTAGATGCCTGGAGAAATGTGACCCTGGAAGTAGACCAGATCGCCGCCATCTTTTTCGCTGCGTGCGCGGAAGAAGTGGTTGAAGCACACTTCATAGATTGTGGCAGAGCTCTGGAAAGAAGAGAGGTGTCCCCCCAGCTCCAGATCTTTCTTCGACGCACGCAGAACTGAAACAATGGCGTTCCAGCGAATTGCGGAACGGATACGACGTTCGAGAGAGGTGTTGCCCGGATAGTCCGGCTCATCTTCTGTCGCAATGGTGTTGATATAGTTGCTGATCGCTGCAGCAGCACCGCCACCGCCAGCTACTTTTACACCACCTTTGCGGGCAGCGCTCAGGACCTGATCAATCAGATACTGCGCACGCTCAACACCTTCTTCACGGATGACCGATTCGATCGCCTGTAGCCAGTCACGAGTTTCGATCGGATCCACGTCATTCTGTAAACGTTCTGACATGGGGGGTATTCCTTATCTGTGTCTAATACGTTGAATTATCAGGAGCCTGTCTGCTTGTGTTGTGCTTCAGGTTCACAGCACAAGAAGACAGGCCCGTCGTTTATGTCGCACGTTCGTTGCCGTACGTTATTCCTTGCGTTGCTGTAAACGACGCAGGGAGCGTTCACGACGGCTCTGCTCCCGACTTCTGTCCAGCAAGATTTCCTCTATAAACGCCAGATGACGATGCGAGGCTTCGCGGGCCTGTTCCGGCTCGCGCGCCACAATCGCCGCAAAAATACTGGCGCGATGCTCGCTCACTTTCGCCAGCATTTCGCGGCGAGCGTAAAGCAATTCGAAATTCTGACGTACGTTTTGTTCCAGCATCGGGCTCATGGAGCGCAGCAGGTGCAGCAGCACCACATTATGCGCCGCTTCCGTGACCGCAATCTGATACTTCATGACGGCGTCCGCTTCGGCGTCGAGATCGCCGCTCTCCTGCGCCTGCTGAATCTGAAGATGGCAGTCGCGAATACGCTGCAGATCTTCATCGGTACCGCGTAGCGCTGCGTAGTAGGCAGCCACGCCTTCCAGCGCATGACGGGTTTCCAGCAGATCGAACTGAGATTCCGGATGCTGGGCCAGCAGCCCGACCAGGGGGTCGCTTAAGCTCTGCCAGAGGTTCTGCTGCACAAATGTGCCGCCACCCTGGCGACGCAGCAGTAAACCTTTGGCTTCCAGACTCTGAATCGCTTCGCGTAGCGATGGACGTGAGACATCAAACTGTTTGGCCAGTTCGCGCTCGGGGAGCAGTTTCTCACCCGGCTGAAGGGTCCCTTCCATAATCAGGGATTCCAGCTGCTGCTCTATCGCATCGGAGAGCTTGGGCTGGCGAATTTTACTATAAGCCATCTTCCCTTCTTATAAGCCAAACGTCTGGAGTAAATTGGTAATACCAATTGAAAAATGGTGCCCGTAAAGTAACAAAGTATTCACCTTGTGTCTATATGGCCACTCTCCTACTTCCAGCCCGATATAGCCCTGAACCCAGGCATCCTGCCTTAAGCCGCCGTAGTAACAGGAAAAAGAAACAACTGCGCGAAGTTGTTAACAGATTTCACTTTTACCAAACCTTACACTGCAAAAGCGGTCGTTTCTCTTATACGCCATAAGCGAAAGCTATTCGTGTTTAAGCATTATTCATGGCAGAAATAGCGCAAGGGAAACCACAGAGTAAATCGCTGCTTTTTCCATCACTCCTTAGCACAAAAAGCAAAAGCAGGTGCAAAGTCGCGCGCTTATCACTATTCTGGTCGCCTGAATAGCGTCTCGCTACAGAGAGCCAGTCTGAATTCGTAAAGAAAAGATTACACGCAGTATCACAGCCTTAAGTGCGGGCACTGCAGGCGCACAATAACAATACAAAGAGGTTTGTATGGAACAACAGCATGGCGAAGCGCTGCATCGCGGCCTGAAGAATCGCCATATCCAGCTGATCGCGCTGGGCGGTGCCGTCGGCACCGGCCTGTTTCTGGGTAGCGCATCGGTTATTAAATCTGCCGGCCCGGCCGTGATTCTGGGTTATGCCATTGCCGGATTTATCGCCTTTTTAATTATGCGCCAGCTGGGCGAAATGGTGGTTGAGGAGCCGGTTGCCGGCAGCTTCAGCCATTTTGCCTACAAATACTGGGGCAATTTTGCCGGCTTCGCCTCTGGCTGGAACTACTGGGTGCTCTATGTGCTGGTTGCAATGGCCGAACTCAGCGCCGTCGGCAAATATATTCAGTTCTGGTATCCCGATTTTCCTGCCTGGGCCAGCGCCGCTATTTTCTTTGTCGTCATCAATGCCATTAACCTGACCAACGTCAAAGTGTTTGGTGAGATGGAGTTCTGGTTCGCCATTATCAAAGTCGTGGCCGTTATCGGCATGATCCTGTTTGGCGGCTGGCTGCTGTTCAGCGGCAACGCCGGTCCGCAGGCATCCGTCAGCAACCTGTGGGCTCAGGGCGGCTTTCTGCCGCACGGCATGACCGGTCTGGTTATGATGATGGCGATTATTATGTTCTCCTTTGGCGGCCTGGAGCTGGTAGGCATTACCGCTGCAGAAGCGGACAACCCGGAAGAGAGCATTCCTAAAGCCACTAATCAGGTGCTGTGGCGCATTCTGATTTTTTACATTGGCTCACTGGCAGTGCTGCTGTCGCTGCTGCCCTGGACGCGCGTCACCGCTGACACCAGTCCGTTTGTCCTGATCTTTCATGAGCTGGGTGATGCGCTGGTCGCGAATGCGCTGAACGTCGTGATCCTGACGGCGGCGCTCTCGGTCTATAACAGCTGTGTTTACTGCAACAGTCGTATGCTGTTCGGCCTGGCCCAGCAGGGCAATGCGCCAAAAGCGCTGCTCAGGGTTGATCGTCGTGGCGTACCGGTTGCCACCATTATGGTCTCAGCGGTCGCTACCGCGCTGTGCGTGTTGATTAACTATCTTATGCCGGGAGAAGCCTTTGGCATCCTGATGTCTCTGGTGGTGTCGGCCCTGGTTATCAACTGGGCGATGATTAGCCTGGCACATATGAAATTCCGCCGTAAGAAAGATCAGCAGGGTGTCACTACGCGCTTCCGCGCGGTGCTCTACCCGGCCGGTAACTGGCTCTGCCTGCTGTTTATGGCCGCCGTGCTGGTGATCATGGCGATGACGCCTGGAATGGCGATCTCGGTATGGCTGATTCCGGTCTGGCTGGTTATTCTGGCGGTGGGTTACGCCATTAAAAACAAAACGCAGAAAGCCTGATAGTCCCGCGTGCCCGGTTCATCTGACCGGGCACCTCTGCCGATCGTCCTCACACTTTTTTCCCTGCACCCGTTTTGTCCATCTACGCGACTCATTGTTGATCACCCCTGCCTGCCGTTTGCGCTGATACTTTTCGCTCCACTTGTCGCAGGAGACGACGATGAAAAGTGCTGCACTCTCATTCAGAGAAAAACTGGGATATGGCATGGGCGATGCCGGCTGTAACATGATTGGTGGCGCGATCATGCTGTTTCTGAACTACTTCTACACCGATGTTTTTGGCCTGGCACCGGCGCTGGTCGGCGTACTGCTGCTTTCAGTACGCGTGCTGGATGCGGTAACAGACCCCATCATGGGCGCGATAGCGGATCGTACCCAGAGCCGATGGGGCCGCTTCCGTCCCTGGCTGCTCTGGGTCTCAGTGCCATATGTTCTGTTCAGCGTACTGATGTTTACCACGCCGGACTGGAGCTATGAAAACAAAGTTATCTGGGCCTTTGTCACCTATTTCCTGATGTCGCTGACCTATACCGCCATCAATATTCCCTACTGTTCACTGGGCGGCGTTATCACCAGCGATCCGGGCGAGCGCGTTTCCTGTCAGTCTTATCGCTTCGTGATGGTGGGTGTCGCCACGCTGATCCTCTCACTCTCACTGCTGCCTATGGCGGAGTGGTTTGGCGGTGACAACAAGGCGCGCGGCTATCAGCTGGCGATGAGCGTGCTGGCGCTGATTGGCCTGGCGATGTTTCTGTTCTGTTTTGCTAACGTCCGCGAACGAATCCGGCCTGCGGTGCCGACGCATGACGATCTGAAGAAAGACCTGCGCGATATCTGGAAAAACGATCAGTGGGTGCGCATTCTGCTGCTGACCTTCTGCAACGTCTGTCCCGGCTTTATCCGCATGGCGGCCACCATGTATTACGTGACCTGGGTCATGGGCCAGTCGACGCATTTTGCCACGCTGTTTATCAGCCTTGGCGTGATCGGCATGATGGGTGGCAGCACGCTGGCAAAATATCTCACCGACCGCTGGTGCAAGCTGAAGGTCTTTTTCTGGACCAATATCGCCCTGGCGCTCTTCTCCTGCGGGTTTTACTGGATCGATCCACACGCTACCGTCACGGTGGTGGTGGCCTATTTCCTGCTGAATATTCTGCATCAGATCCCCTCGCCGCTGCACTGGTCGCTGATGGCCGATGTGGATGACTATGGCGAGTGGAAAACCGGCAAGCGTATTACCGGTATGAGCTTTTCCGGCAATCTCTTTTTTCTCAAGGTCGGGCTGGCGGTTGCTGGTGCCATGGTCGGCTTTTTGCTGTCGGTTTACGGCTATGACGCGGGTGCAAAACAGCAGTCCGCCAGCGCCGTCAACGGCATTATGCTGCTCTTTACCGTAATACCCGGTGTCGGCTACCTGATCACCGCAGGCGTAGTGCGCCTGATGAAAGTGGATCGCAAGCTGATGCGCACGATTCAGGATGACCTGGCGCTGCGCCGCGCTAACTTTCGCGATTTGTCCGCCCCATCCCCGGCCGCAACCACTCAACCCGGAGAGATCAAATGACCTGGCCTAACCCTTTTATTACGCAGCGCGCCGATCCCTTTATTCTGCGGCACGGCGCTGGCTACTACTTTATCGCCTCAGTACCGGAGTACGATCGGCTGGAGCTGCGCCACGCCAGCACGCTTGCGGGACTGCGTGAGGCACCCGCCGTTACCGTCTGGCGCAAGCCGGATCAGGGTGAATACAGTGAGCTGATCTGGGCGCCCGAGCTGCACCACATTAATGGTCAGTGGGTCATCTACTTTGCGGCAGCGCCGAGCCGGGAAATTAAAGAGGGGCTGTTTCAGCATCGCATGTATGCGCTGGTCTGCGATGATGCCGATCCGCTGACCGGCTACTGGCAGCCCTGTCGCCGGGTCGAAACGCAGTTCGATAGCTTTGCGCTGGACGCCACCCATTTCGTCCATCAGGGTAAAAACTGGTATCTCTGGGCACAAAAAGATCCCGCTATTCCCGGTAATTCCAATCTTTATCTGGCCGAGCTGCTTAACCCCTGGACGCTTAAAGGCACGCCGGTGATGCTGAGCCGGCCTGAATATGAGTGGGAGTGTGCCGGCTTCAGCGTTAACGAAGGTCCGGCGGCGATCCGTCACGGCAACCGGCTGTTTGTGACCTACTCCGCCAGCGCGACCGATGAAAACTACTGTCTGGGTATGCTGAGTATTGACGTGCAGGCCGATCCGCGCGATCGCATCGCCTGGCAGAAGTCAGCGCGGCCGGTGTTTACCACCAGCTGGGAAAATCAGCAGTACGGGCCGGGACACAACAGTTTTACGACGGATGAAGCGGGACGCGACGTGCTGGTTTATCACGCCCGCAACTACACGGAAATTGAGGGCGATCCGCTGTGGGATCCCAATCGCCATACGCGCCTGAAATATTTCAGCTGGCGCGAGGATGGCACGCCCGATTTTGGCGTGCCTCCGGCGGATCACACCAGCGTGCCGTAGATAGTCAGGAGCGCCACCACCACCACCAGCACCAGCGAAGTGCGTTTTGCCAGCGCCACCGCCACGCGTGGGGTGGCGACTTTATCCATGTGCGGATCGCGCGCCAGCGAGAACTGCGCCAGGCTGGTCAGCACCTGATACTGAGCGCGATGGAGGTCGCTCAGAGAAGCAAACCAGGCGGGCAGCGCGCGCTCGCCGTGACCCAGCAGCGCATAAGCGACGCCCGTCAGCCGTACCGGGATCCAGTCCAGCACGTGCAGCAGCGCATCAACACCTGAGGCAGCGCGTGCCTGATCTGATGCGTGTCGTGCCAGCCAGCTCTGCCAGGCGCGCAGAAAAGCGTACCCCACCAGCAGCACCGGCCCTCCGACCACGAACCAGAACAGCGGAGCGAGATAGAAACGGAAGTTGATCCAGATAAGCGCATTCTGCAGCTCGCGCAGGAACTCACGCTCGCTGCAGTTTGCCGGCACGCCATGAATGAGCGTCAGCTCTGCAGCCATCGCCTGGTGCGCCGCCTCATCATCACGGCTGGCAGCCTGCAGATAGTTATGATAATGCTGTCGCGCAGAACCGGCGCCGATACAGAGCAGTCCGGTCACAATCCAGAACAGCAGCTGCAGCAGTCCGAACAGCAGGCCATGCAGACTCCAGACCACCAGCCACACCAGCAGCATGGCTGCTGCGGTCATCAGAAGCGTGCGCGGCAGCGAAAAGCGCTGCCGGCCACGGAACAGCGGCTCCAGCCGGTGATCCAGCTGCCAGTGTTCGCCCATTTTAAACAGGCGTTCCCATCCCAGAACAAGTAACAAACTAAACAACGTCATAATGGCTCCTGCAGTGTCAGGTATTCTCCTGAGTAGTACCCTGTTTATAGCGTGACCAGTCAAACGCCGGGCCCGGATCGGTTTTACGCCCGGGTGCAATATCGCTATGGCCGGTAATACGATCGGCGGCCAGCGGATAGTGCTGCTGCAGCAGCGCGGTGACCTGCTGCAGCATGGCGTACTGGGCGTCGGTGTAAGGCAGCGTGTCGGTGCCTTCCAGCTCAATACCAATAGAAAAGTCGTTGCAGTTTTCCCGCCCGCTGAAAGCCGAAACGCCCGCGTGCCAGGCGCGCTCGTTTAGTGAGACGTACTGTACCAGCTCACCGTCGCGGCGGATCAGGCAGTGCGCTGCCACGCGCAGCTGCGCGATATCAGCAAAATAGGGGTGTGCATCGGCAGGCAGCGAGCCGGTAAACAGACGATCGATCCACGGCCCGCCAAATTCGCCCGGCGGCAAACTGATGTTGTGGATCACCAGCAGCGACGGCGCTTCATTGTCGGGGCGTGCATTAAAGTGGGGCGAGGGCACCTTACGGGCGCTGCTGATCCAGCCCTGTTCCAGTTTCATCTCTCTCATCCTTAGCAAAATCAGGCCGAGAATATCACGATTCAGAGCAGGGTTTAGCGTCTTCGTGCGATAGCGCGCTTTCTCATCCTCCGGTCATTGCCGCTGCCGCTGCAAAAACAGGCCAGCGTCATAACGCTTCCGGTGGCCCTGTTCTGCCCGGCGTTGTGAGCCCGCCCGGTACTGCAACTGTCGTTTGCTGCAACCGCTAAAAATGGCTGCGCGGCACGCTCCGTTTTTCAGGCGATACGCTTTCATCACCCGCGGGTGCTGCTTATCGTAGCGCTGCAGAACAAAGGAGCCCTGCTATGGAAAGACAACGCGGTTTTACCCTGATTGAACTGATGATCGTCATCGGCATCGTCGCTATTCTCAGCGCAATTGGCCTGCCTGCTTATCAAAATTACCTGCAGCGCGCAGCGCTGACTGACATGCTGCAAACCATGTTGCCCTATAAAACGGCGGTGGAACTCTGCGCCATTGAGCGCGGCGGTCCGGCACAGTGTCAGGCTGGTGAACACGGCATTCCGGCGGCCAGAGGCTCGCGCTATGTCGCCTCGCTCACCGTTACCGGTGGCGTGATTGCGCTTACCGGCCAGGAGAACCTCAGCGGGCTGAGCGTGGAGATGCAGCCCGTCTGGAACACGGCTGAAGGCATGCTTAACTGGCAGCGCAGCTGTACCAGCAGCAGCAGCAGCCTGCGCGATAACTGTCTGAACCAGTTCCGGTTTGCAGATAAGGATGAGACCAATGGCTGAGCATGATCCGACACTGCTGGCGCTGTGCGCCCGCTATCAGGCGCGGCTGCTGCAGCATGATGACACCCGGCTGCGCGTAGCCGTTACCGACTCTCCCCACCCGCAGCTGCTGGAGGCGCTGCAGTTCGCCTGCCAGCGTCAGGTAGAGATTGAGTGCTGGCCGGCTGCCCGCATGGAGCAGGCGCTGCACCCGTCACTATCCGATGAGCGGCTGCCTGAGCAGCGCAGCGCAGCCTCAGCAACCGAGGCGGTAAACCAGATTTTGCATCAGGCCGTACAGCGACGCGCTTCAGATGTGCATATTGAGCCTCAGCCGCAGGGATTGCGTATCCGGCTGCGCATCGACGGCGTGCTACATAATCTGCCGCGCTTGCCGGAGGTGCAGCCGGCAGCCGTGCTGGCGCGGCTGAAGGTGCTCGCCGGGCTTGATATTGCAGAGCGGCGTCTGCCGCAGGATGGGCAGTTTACCCAGGAGATAAACGGCAGCGACGCCGCCTTTCGCCTCGCCACGCTGCCGGTCAGCCACGGCGAAAAAGCCGTTGTACGCTTGCTGCAGGGTGAAAGCAGTGCGATTGCGCTGGATAAACTCGGTATGCCGCTGGCCCAGCTGCGTCTGCTGAAACAGGCTCTGGTTAAACCGCAGGGATTGATTCTGGTGACCGGCCCGACCGGCAGCGGCAAAACCTTTACGCTCTACAGCAGCCTCAGCGCACTGAACGTGCCGGAAAAAAATATCTGCAGCGTTGAAGACCCGATAGAGATCCCGCTGACCGGCATCAATCAGACTCAGGTGCGCCCCCGCAGCGGTCTCGACTTTAATCGCGTACTGCGTGCCCTGCTGCGTCAGGATCCGGATGTGATCATGGTCGGTGAAATCCGCGACAGTGAAACGGCCAGTATTGCGGTAAAAGCGGCACAAACCGGCCACCTGGTTCTCTCCACGCTGCATACAAACTCTACCGCTGAAACGCTGACGCGCCTCAGACAGATGGAGATCCCGGGCTATCTGCTGGGGCCAGCGCTGCAGCTGGTGATTGCACAGCGTCTGGTTCGTCGTCTCTGCCTGCACTGTCGCCAGCCAGCACAGGCTATCGCTCATCTGCCTGCCACGCTCTGGCCCGGCACCCTGCAGACCTGGCGAGCGCCGGGCTGTGACCACTGTTTTTCCGGCTACTATGGGCGCCTTGCGCTGTTTGAAATCCTGCCGGTTAACAGCAGGCTGCAGAACGCCATCTCTTCAGATATGCCGCTGGAACATGTGCTGACGCTCGCCAGCGAGCAGGGAATGAAAACCCTGCTCAGCGCCGGTCTTGAAGCGGTAAGCCGCGGGGAGACATCGTTTGAAGAGATGCAGCGCGTGGTAGGGCTGGATAATGGCTAAACTCTATCACTACCGCTGGCAGGCGCTGGACACCATGGGCGAGCTGCAGGCAGGAGAGTCGCTGCTGCGCGATCGGGCCGCGCTGCTGAATCAGCTCGCCGATCGCGGCATGCTGATCGTGAGCTGGCAACGCGGCCGCTGCTGGCGCAGACGCGACTGGAAATGGCAGCAAAAAATTGAGCTGATGCATCAGCTGGCTACGCTGCTAAAAGCAGGGTTACCGCTGGCTGAAAGCCTGATGCTGCTGGCGCAGGGGCATCCGCATGCCGGCTGGCGCGTAGTGCTCGCGGGTCTGCAGCAGCAGGTGCTGGCCGGAGAGGCATTTTCGCAGGCGCTGCGCACGTGGCCCGATCTCTTTCCGCCCCTCTTTTCTGCGCTGATGCAGGTCGGTGAGACCACCGGACAGCTCGACAGCTGCTGCCTGCGGCTGGCGCAGCAGCAGACAAAGCAGCGCCTGCTACGCCAGAAGGTTGGCAAAGCGCTGCGCTATCCGCTCTTTATCCTGCTGGTGGCGCTGGCGGTCAGTGCCGGTATGCTGTTATTTGTGCTGCCGGAGTTTACTGCCGTCTATGCCAGCTTTGATGCACCGCTGCCCGCCTTTACCGCAGGCGTTGTCGCGCTGTCAGAAGGCATGCAGCAGACCGCACTACCGCTGCTGCTGATCGCTGCCGGCTGCGCCATCGCAGCGTGCCAGATTGTACGCCGCTCCGCGCGCTGGCAGCGGCGCCTGCAGCATTTTATCCTGCGCCTGCCGCTGATCGCCCCGCTCTGGCGCGGTGCGCAGCTCAGCCAGATTTATGCCATTTTGCAGCTGACGCAGCAGGCAGGGCTTACGCTGCTGCACAGCCTGCAAACAGTGGAAATGACGCTGACGGCGCGCCTGTGGCGCGAAACGATTATACAGCTGCAGGCGCATATCGCTGCCGGCGCCCCGCTGCACCAGGCACTGCAGCAGCATACGCTGTTTACGCCGCTCTGTGCCCAGCTGACAGGAGCCGGGGAAGAGGCTGGCGCGCTTGATATCATGCTGTCCCGGCTGGCAGAGTGGCATGAAACGGAAACCTCAAACCGGGCGGAGGCACTGGCTGCTGCGCTTGAACCGGCGATGATGCTGGTGATCGGTGCGATCGTGGGCACGCTGGTTATCGCCATGTATCTGCCGGTATTTGGTCTGGGAGAGGTAATACGTTAGCGGGCGCCTGCTGCGCCCGTCCGGAAGGTTTATCGGTTGAAAACGCGATTCTCCTGCTCTGCCACGCGGATAAACGTTGTACGCTTGGTCAGCTCTTTCAGACGTTCGGCGCCAACGTAGGTACAGGCTGAACGCAGGCCGCCCAGAATATCTTTGACGGTCTCTGCAACCGGCCCGCGCAGCGGCAGCCGTACGGTCTTGCCCTCCGCCGCACGGTATTGCGCTACGCCGCCCACGTGGCGTTTCATCGCCGATTCAGAGCTCATGCCATAAAACAGCATAAACTGCTCGCCCTGCTCTTCCACAAGCGTGCCTTCACACTCATCGTGCGCCGCCAGCATACCGCCCAGCATGACGAAATCAGCGCCGCCGCCAAACGCTTTGGCAATATCGCCCGGCACGGAACAGCCGCCGTCGCTGACAATCTGTCCGCCCAGACCGTGCGCGGCATCGGCGCACTCAATCACCGCTGACAGCTGCGGATAACCGACGCCGGTTTTGATGCGCGTTGTGCAGACCGATCCCGGGCCGATACCTACTTTGACAATATCCGCACCTGACAGGATCAGCTCTTCCACCATCTCTCCCGTCACGACGTTACCGGCGCAGATGGTCTTATCCGGAAAGCGTTCACGCGCACGCTGCAGAAACGCAACAAAGTGCTCTGAATAGCCGTTCGCCACGTCGATGCAGATAAACTGAAGCTGCGGCGAGAGAGCAAGAATCGCATTCAGTTTAGTGAAATCCGCTTCTGAGGTCCCGGTTGACACCATGACGTACTTCAGCACGGAAGCGGGCACGCGCTGGATAAACGCCTGCCATGCATCAATACTATAGTGTTTATGAACTGCAGTAAGCACCTCAAAACCAGCCAGCGCTTCTGCCATGGTGAACGTGCCAACGGTATCCATATTTGCCGCGATAACCGGCACGCCGCGCCACTCCAGAGCGGAGTGCTTAAAGGTAAAGGTGCGTGCCAGTTCAACATCAGAACGGCTTTTGAGCGTTGAGCGTTTCGGGCGGATTAACACATCTTTAAAGCCCAGTTTGATATCTTCTTCAATACGCATAGCAGAGGGTCCTGGTTAGTGAAAACGAACCGCAGTTCGGGTAGCGCTCACGGCTCCAGTGTCGTTATCATACGCGCCATAACGGCGGTGGCAAGGGTGCGAATTTCACTTTACTTACGCTACAATCCGGTAAATTTAGCCGATCGCTAAGTATGTGATCGCCTTCTCACTTTTGTGACACTGCCGCCCTCTGATGCGCTGCATACCGGGAGAAAAATATGCTGTTTACCGTTGCGCTTACCGGCGGCATTGGTAGTGGTAAAAGCACTGTCGCTAACGCCTTTGCTGCTCTGGGCGTGGAGATCATTGATGCTGATGTCATCGCCCGCGAGGTGGTAGAGCCGGGCACGCCAGCGCTACAGGCGATTGTAAAACGCCATGGCGAATCCATTCTGACGGCAGAAGGCACGCTCTATCGCGCTCGTCTGCGGGAGATTATTTTCCAGCAGCCGCAGGAGAAAAACTGGCTTAATCAGCTGCTGCATCCGCTGATTAATGCCCGTACTCAACAGCTCAGGGCGCAGGCGTCATCCTCTTATGTTCTGTGGGTGGTTCCCCTGCTGATTGAAAACAACCTGCAGCGCCAGGCCGATCGCGTGCTGGTGGTCGATGTAGATGAAGCGGTTCAGCTGCAGCGTACGCGTCAGCGCGACGGCGTGTCGCTGAGCCAGGCACAACGTATTCTTGCTGCGCAGGTGAGCCGCGAACAGCGCCTCGCCTGCGCCGATGATATTATTGATAATAGCGGCACACCCGAACAGGTGCTGCCGCGGGTTGCTGAACTTCACCAGCGTTATTTGCGCCTGGCAGCAACCGGACGGGATTAAGATAATGAGTACAGTTGTTCTGTTTGAGCATCCGCTGAATGAGAAGATGCGCACCTGGCTGCGCGTCGAGTTTTTACTCAATCAGCTGCATGAAACGGTACCGGTGAATCATTCCGTTGCCGCACTGGGCGTGTTTCGCATTCTTGCCGACCTGCTGGATATTTTTGAGCGCGGCGATATGCGGACCGAACTGCTTAAAGAGCTGGAGCGTCAGCAGCAGAAACTGCGCGCCTGGCTGGATGTGCCCGGTGTTGATGAGCAGACGGTAAGCCAGCTCAGCAACCGCCTTAAACAGCTCTCCGCTGAGCTGCTGAGCGCACCGCGTATGGGCCAGCATCTGCGTGACGATCGGCTGATATCGCTGGTACGTCAGCGTCTCAGCATTCCCGGCGGCTGCTGCAGTTTTGATTTACCTGGCCTGCACATCTGGCTGCACCAGGAGCAGACGCTGCGCGATACGCAGGTAGCTGGCTGGCTGGCATCGCTTGAGCCGCTGCGTAACAGCCTGATGATGATCCTCGATCTTATCCGCCAGTCTGGCGTATTTCGTCATCAGACCAGCCTGAATGGATTTTATCAGGACAATGCTGAAGGAGCAGACCTGCTGCGGCTGCGGCTGACGCTGGAAGATGCGCTCTATCCGCAGATTTCAGGTCATAAAAGCCGTTACGCTATTCGTTTTTTGCCGCTGGATAGCGAACAGGGCGCGGTGCCTGCCCGCCTGAATTTTGAACTGGCCTGCTGTTAGAGGATATTATGCCGGAAGAGATGATTACCGTACCCTGCCCGAACTGCGGCAGAGATGTGATGTGGGATGAACTGAGCCCGTGGCGTCCGTTCTGCAGCAAACGCTGTCAGCTGATTGATCTTGGCGAATGGGCCGCAGAGGAAAAACGCATTCCCAGCAGTGGCGACCAGACCGACAGCGATGAGTGGAGTGAAGAGCAGCAATAAAACAGCAGGGGCATCGCGCCCCTGTTTCAGAGTTCGTCCGCCACCAGACGGGCAATCAGCGCATGGTTTGCAGCCGGAAACTCCTCTGCAATAAGATCGCGCTGCGCTACCCAGCGCTGCGGCTGTCCCTCGCGTCCCCATGGCTCACCCTGCCACGCTTCCACCAGAAAGAAATGCAGCGTGACGCGCAGGTCATCATAGGCGTGGTCAGCCTGGCCGATTGCGGTCGCACGGGTCACCTCAATACCGGTTTCCTCCATAAGCTCACGCTTCAGCGCCTGCTCCGCACTTTCATTCTGTTCAATTTTTCCGCCGGGGAACTCCCATTTGTTTGCCATATAAGAGCTGGCTGCGCGCTGCGCAAGGAAAATCTGGCGGCTGGCATTACGGATAATGCCGACTGCGACCTGCAGGTGCTTCATAGAGTTGATCCCGCTTTATTATCAAAGTGCGCAAAGTGTAAAACAGCGCGGCGCGGATGTTAATAACCCGTCCTGAACGGCGTCATAACCGTAAAAAAAAGGAGCCCGCAGGCTCCTTTTCAGGGTCAGGCCAGACGGCCGTGACACTGCTTATACTTTTTGCCCGAGCCACACGGGCAGGGATCGTTACGCCCGGTTTTACGTTCACCACCCTGGGCGGCAAGCGCCTCGGCGGCGGCGGTTTCATCATCCACGTGACTCAGCTGCTGCTGCTGTGCCAGACGTTCAGCTTCTTCGCGACGCTGCTGCTCCATCGCTTCAACTTCTTCCGGCATCCGCACCTGAACCTTGCTCAGCGTGCTGATCACTTCATACTTCAGTGACTCCAGCATTGCCGCAAACATGGCAAAGGATTCGCGCTTATATTCCTGCTTGGGATCTTTCTGGGCATAGCCGCGCAGATGGATCCCCTGACGCAGATAGTCCATCGCCGCCAGATGCTCTTTCCACAGCGAATCCAGCGTCTGCAGCATCACGCCTTTTTCGAAGTTGCGCATCATTTCGGTGCCGACAACCTCTTCTTTCGCCGCATAGCTTTCGCGCGCGCGGGTCATGATCCGTTCACGCAGCGTCTCTTCATGCAGATCCGGCTCTTTATCCAGCCACTCAGCAACCGGCAGATCGAGATCAAAATCGGTGCGCAGACGCTCTTCCAGGCCCGGCACGTCCCACATCTCTTCCAGCGACTGCGGCGGAATATAGGTGTCGATCGTCGCCTTAAACACATCCTCACGAATGCTGTTGATGGTGTCAGACACATCAGAGACATCCAGCAGTTCATTACGCTGGCTGTAGATAGCACGACGCTGGTCGTTTGCGACGTCATCATACTCCAGCAGCTGCTTACGAATATCGAAGTTGCGGCTCTCAACCTTGCGCTGCGCGTTTGCGATCGCTTTGGTCACCCACGGATGCTCAATCGCCTCACCTGGCTTCATGCCGAGTTTGCGCATCATGTTCGAAACGCGATCGGAGGCGAAGATACGCATCAGTGCATCTTCCATAGAGAGGTAGAAGCGAGAAGAGCCGGCATCGCCCTGACGACCGGCACGGCCGCGCAACTGGTTATCGATACGACGTGATTCATGACGCTCAGTACCGATGATATGCAGACCGCCTGAGGCCAGTACGGCATCGTGACGCAGTTTCCACGCCTCTTTAATCGCCTGCACCTGCTCTTCAGACGGCGCTTCCAGCGCGGCCACTTCAGCCTGCCAGCTGCCACCCAGCACGATGTCGGTACCACGACCCGCCATGTTGGTCGCGATAGTCACCGCTCCCGGCTGGCCTGCCTGCGCCACAATATCGGCTTCGCTGGCGTGGAATTTGGCGTTCAGCACGCTGTGTTTAATACCGGCGCGCGTCAGTTCATTAGAGACCACTTCTGATTTCTCAATCGAAATAGTCCCCACCAGCACCGGCTGGCCTTTTGCCGTACAGGTACGAATATCTTCAATGATGGCATCGATCTTCTCTTTCTCGGTCATGTAGACCAGATCGGCCATGTCTTTACGCACCATCGGACGGTTAGTTGGCACCACGATAGTGTCGAGCTTGTAAATCGAGCTGAATTCAAACGCTTCGGTGTCCGCCGTACCGGTCATACCGGCCAGCTTCTCATACAGACGGAAGTAGTTCTGGAAGGTGATGGACGCCAGCGTCTGGTTCTCATTCTGGATATCCGCGCCCTCTTTGGCTTCAATAGCCTGATGCAGACCATCAGACCAGCGGCGCCCCTGCATGGTACGGCCGGTGTGCTCATCAACAATGATGACCTCACCCTCTTTAACGATATAGTCGACGTCACGCGTGAAGAGCGCGTGCGCACGCAGCGCAGCGGTGACGTGATGCATCAGCATAATATTAGTTGGCGAGTAGAGCGACTCGCCCTCTTCCATAATGCCCTGGCTGACCAGCAGCTCTTCAACCTTGACCAGGCCGCGCTCAGTCATGTGCGCCTGACGCGCTTTCTCATCGACCCAGAAGTCGCCTTCTCCCTGAAAGTTGTCAGAATCTTCTTTTTCCTGACGAACCAGGTGCGGGATGATTTTATTGACCTTGATATAGAGATCGGAGCTATCTTCCGCCGGACCCGAAATAATCAGCGGCGTACGCGCTTCATCAATCAGAATGGAGTCGACTTCATCCACCAGCGCATAGTGCAGCTTACGCTGTACGCGCTCTTCCGGGCTGAATGCCATGTTGTCGCGCAGGTAGTCAAAGCCATATTCGTTATTGGTGCCGTAGGTGATATCAGCCGCGTAAGCTTCACGCTTGGCAACCGCAGGCATGCCTGGCAGGTTGATACCGATACTCAGGCCCAGAAACTCAAACAGCGCGCGGTTGTTCTCTGCATCACGCTGTGCCAGATAGTCGTTGACGGTAACTACGTGCACGCCTTTGCCGCTCAGCGCGTTCAGGTAAGCGGGCAGCGTGGCGGTCAGCGTTTTACCTTCACCGGTACGCATCTCCGCAATGCACCGCTCATTCAGCACCATACCGCCAATCAGCTGCACATCGAAGTGGCGCATGCCAAATACGCGCTTACTCGCTTCGCGTACGGTGGCGAACGCTTCCGGGATCAGGCTCTCCAGCGCTTCGCCCTTTTCCAGACGCGCGCGGAATTCATTGGTTTTGGCTTTCAGTTCATCATCTGACAGTTTGACGAACTCAGGTTCCATCTTATTGATGACATCTACAGCTTTGCGCATGCGGCGCAGCGTACGATCGTTGCTGCTGCCAAACACTTTCGTTAACAGTTTGATTAACATGTTCAATTTTTCTCTTATCAGCCGGGATATCGCGGCCGGTTAACTCTTAAAAAGGGGAAAAGGGGGCGTAATCAGGCAACGAAAGGTCCGGCGCGGATACCATCGCTGGTAGCCTGCCAGTCAGCAACGGCATGAGCTATCGGAGAGTGATAGCAGGCGTACGGCAGTGTCAGATGCGCGGGCTGCGGCTGCACAGGCGATGTCAGCAGCGCCTGCAGCGAATCAATCAGCGCCAGCTTCTGTACGGCAAGCGGCAGCGCGATTTCAGCTTCAGCTTCGGTGGCCGGTGACAGACTGAATGAGAGGTGGCGGATCACCGTGCGGATAGCGTGCTGATGCCAGTAATCGACATTAGCGCCAGGCCGGCGGGCGCTCTCCTGCAGCCGGATCAGGTGATCAAAGTGAACCACATTGCCGGTGAACAGGCTGCTGACCGGGGAATCGCTGGCGGAAGGCTCGGCGTTTTGCGCGCAGGCAGGCAGGCCCAGACTGGCCGCCACCATCCCCAGCAGGAGATGTGGCCAGAAATAGCGCCTGCCTAATTGTCGCCAGCGTGAAAAGAGTCCGATCACAATCCGTCCGCAACGTTAATAACACATCCATGCGGCTGACATGCTGTCAGCCCGCTTATATGAGCGCCAGATAATAGCACTTATGTACGGCTTCCACAGCAGAGATCGGGCGGCTTACGGCGGATTTCACGCTTTTCGTACAGCATTTCACCAGACAGGCGGGCATTTTGCGGGCGGGCTTTCACGCCATCAGAGAGGCGAAAAAAAACGGCGGATACCGCTGACCGGAGAGAGTGTCAGGGTATCCGCCGTTCTTATGACCGGCTGTTAAGCCAGGACTAAATTAGGTGCTTTAAACGCCAGCGGCAGCTCAGCTTCATCTTCGAAGGTGGCCCACTCCCAGGCTTCCTGTTTCGCCAGGACAGCCTGCAGCAGCTTGTTGTTTAACGCATGGCCTGATTTAAACGCCGAAAAGGCACCAATCACGTTGTGACCACACATAAACAGATCGCCGATAGCATCCAGCATTTTGTGCCGTACAAACTCATCTTCAAAGCGCAGGCCATCTTCATTCAGCACGCGGAAATCATCAAGGCCAATCGCACAATCTAAACTACCGCCCAGGCACAGGCCTTTAGACTGCAGATATTCAATTTCACGCATAAAGCCAAAGGTGCGCGCACGGCTGATCTGGCGGACAAATGCCTCAGCCGAGAAGTTGAGCTGGTAACGCTGCGAGCTTGAATCGATAGCCGGATGTTTGAAATCGATAGTGAAATCGAGCGAGAAACCGTTATACGGTTTGATCTCAGCCCACTTATCACCATCTTCTACCCGTACCGCCTGCTTAACGCGTACAAATTTTTTCGCGCTGTTAAGCTCTTCCACACCTGCATCCATCAGCAGGTAGACGAAAGGTGCTGCGCTGCCATCCATAATTGGAATTTCTGGTGCATCGACTTCCACAATAATGTTATCGATACCCAGACCCGCCAGCGCGGCGTTCAGGTGTTCAACCGTTGAAATACGTACGCCTTCATCGTTCACCAGGCAGGTACTCAGCATGGTGTCGCGCACGTATTTTGCATCAGCCGGGAAATCAACCGGTGGATTCAAGTCGGTGCGACGATAGATGACCCCGGTGTTAGCCGACGCAGGGCGTAAAGTCAGCGTGACTTTTTTGCCGGTATGTAAACCGACGCCAGTCGCCTGAACAATACGTTTTAGTGTCCTTTGTTTGATCATCGCATTATCTCGCAATATTACCATCCGACCGCCAGTATAAATTACCGGCGGGCGAAGACTTTAGCACAAAGAGCGGGAAATCCCAATTATCAGCTTATTCTTAATCTGCCTGTTTACGCAGGAACGCTGGAATATCGAGATAGTCAGGCTCTTTACCGGAAGCGGCCGGCTGTTCGTTAACAACTTTCGCAGCAGGTTTCTGCTCCTGCGGCAGCGGCGCCATGCCGTGCTGCTGATAGCGGTGATCCATAACCGGTTGCGAAGCAGGTTTATTGGTCACCAGAGTGATTTCCGGACGCTTATCCATACCGATGCCGGTGGCCACGACGGTGACACGCAGCTCATCATTCATCTCTGGATCCAGTGAGGTACCGATAACCACGGTCGCGTTGTCAGAAGCGAATGCGCGGATAGTATTACCGACGGTTTCAAACTCATCCAGACGCAGATCGAAGCCGGCAGTGATGTTAACCAGCACGCCACGTGCGCCAGAGAGGTCGATATCTTCCAGCAGCGGACTGGAAATTGCCATTTCAGCAGCTTCTTCAGCACGATCTTCACCGCACGCCACGCCAGAGCCCATCATGGCATAACCCATTTCTGACATCACGGTACGCACGTCTGCAAAGTCGACGTTCATCAGACCCGGACGGGTAATCAGTTCAGCAATACCCTGAACCGCACCTTTCAGTACATCGTTTGCTGCGCCAAAAGCGTCCAGCAGCGAGATACCGCGGCCCAGCACTTTGAGCAGTTTGTCATTCGGGATGGTGATCAGGGAGTCAACGTGCTTGGAGAGCTCAGCAATACCCTGCTCAGCAAACGCCATACGTTTTTTGCCTTCAAAGTTGAACGGCTTGGTCACGACAGCAACGGTCAGAATCCCGAGATCTTTAGCCACTTCAGCGACAACAGGCGCAGCACCGGTACCGGTACCGCCGCCCATACCGGCTGCGATAAACACCATGTCTGCCCCATCCAGCGCAGAACGCAGTGCTTCACGATCTTCTTCCGCTGAGGTACGACCGACTTCCGGGTTAGCCCCTGCGCCAAGACCTTTGGTGATATTGGTCCCGATCTGGATCGTCTGGCCGACCGCTGTTTTACGTAACGCCTGAGCGTCCGTGTTTACAGCAAAGAATTCCACACCTTCGATACGCTCGCGCACCATGTGCTCTACGGCGTTGCCACCGCCACCGCCGACGCCGATGACTTTAATCACCGCGTCATTGGTTAATTCCATAGGTTCAAACATGATTTCTCTCCGTTATGTGCCTGTTCGCCTGGAGATCATAAACATTGCCAGCATGATCTCCTTTTATCAAAATTAAAACTCTTTCTTCAGCCAGCTGTTGATTCGTTTAAACCAATTGCCAACTGAAGCACGTTTTTCTGTTTCTGCGTCACCGTTCAGGTGTGACTCTTTACCATAGTGCAGCAGGCCCACCGCCGTGGAGTAGTAAGACTCCTGAGCGTAGTCGGTCAGGCCCGTAATATTCAGCGGCTGGCCGATACGCACCTGCGTATGAAACACGCGTTGTGCGCAGGCTGCCAGACCTTCAATTTGCGCCGCGCCGCCGGTTAATACAATACCGGCAGCAAGATGATGCTTCACACCCTGCTGGCGCAGCTGCTCCTGCAGTTGCAGAATCTCGTCGTTCACCAGATTCAGCAGTTCGGTGTAGCGCGGCTCAATGACTTCAGCCAGCGTCTGACGCTGCAGGCTGCGCGGCGGACGTCCGCCTACGCTTGGCACTTCTACATTCTCATCTTTGCCGACAATCGATCCCAGCGCGCAGCCGTGGCGTACTTTGATCGCCTCAGCGTCAGTAGGCGGTGTACCAAACGCATAGGCGATATCGCTGGTCACAACGTTCCCGGCATAGGGGATCACCTTGGTATGACGCAGCGCGCCGCCGGTATACACCGCGATATCCATTGTACCGCCACCGATGTCGACAACACAGACGCCCAGCTCACGTTCATCTTCTGTCAGGACAGAAAAGCTGGAAGCCAGTCCGGCAAAAATCAATTGGTCAACTTTAAGTCCGCAACGTTCAACTGCTTTTACGATATTTTTCGCCATATCGTTGTGACAGGTGATTAAATGTACTTTGGCCTGCATACGGACGCCGGATAAGCCCACCGGATTCTTGATGCCCTCCTGGTAGTCAATGGCATACTCCTGCGGGATGACATGCAGAATGCGATGCTCATCACGTACGCGCACTGATTTAGCCGTATGGACAACGTTTTCCACATCATCCTGAGTCACTTCCTCTTCGGAAATCGGAACCATCCCGATTTCGTTCTGACAGCTGATGTGTTTGCCCGATAAAGCAAGGTAGACCGACGAAATCTGGCAATCCGCCATCAGTTCCGCCTGATCGATGGCGCGCTGTACGCACTTCACCACCGATTCCAGATCGTTTACCCCGCCTTTGTCCATACCCCGCGACGGGCAGCTGCCCACCCCGATAATATTGACCATACCATCAGGCAGAATTTCTCCAACCAGGGCGGCAACCTTCGCGGTGCCAATTTCAAGTCCTACTACCAGTTTTCTGTCCGTTGCCTTGATCATTATGGTTTAGCCTGTGCCTGGTTCTGTTGCTGATTACTGTCCTGTGGCTCAATCGGTGCCGGAACCCAGCCTACTGCGGCGCCAGAGTCATAGCGTAGATCAACATAATCAACACGCTTGCTTTCATTCTGGCCCTGCAGCTGCAGCTCCGGATAGAGCTCAATAAAACGGTTCAGACGCTTCATGGTATCGCTCCGTCCCAGTTCGATGCGGATATCGTCCCCGGTGACCAGCTGCCATGAGCGACGCGCCGTCATCGACGCGACCTTCAGGGTAAACTTGCTGGCCTGGAGCACATCCCGCAGGGAGTGATAACCCGCCAGCACCTCTTTTTCACTGCCTTCCGGTCCATAGAGCATCGGCAGATTCTCTTTGCCGACATGACTGGCCGGAACGCTGAAGGAGACGCCATCGGCATCTACCATGTGCGAGTCGTTCCAGCGTGCAACCGGAACATACTCCACCAGATTTATCTTCAGCTCATCAGGCCACTGCTTGCGCACGCTGACCTGTTTAATCCAGGGTAATCGTTCAATCTGTTGCTGAATGATATCCACATTCTGCGACATAAAGGTCCCCGGGGCGCCCAGTGACAGAATCGCCTGGCGAATATCATCATGCGTGGTGTAGTGGGTTTGCCCCGTTACGACCAGCTTTGATAGCGGCAGACGTGAAGCGTCATTCATCCACTTCAGGACCACCAGGCCACCGGCTATCATGGTGCCCAGCACCAGCAGCAGAAACACAATGCCAAACAGCCGTGCGCCGTTGCTGCGCCCGGTGCGGGCTCGCTCCTGAGGTTCGCGGTTGCGTACGCGTAGCGCTGCCTGAGACATATCAGTCAGCCAGCGCCAGGATACGCGTTACCAGCTGCGGAAAGCTGTAACCCGCCTGCCGTGCCGCCATCGGAACCAGACTATGGCTGGTCATGCCCGGCGACGTATTGACCTCCAGCAGCTGAAAACGGCCTTCGCTATCGGTCATGACATCCACGCGTCCCCAGCCACTGCAGCCCAGCGACTGCCAGGCAGCCAGCACCAGCTTTTGCAGTTCAGCTTCTTTTTCTGCACTCAGACCGCTGGGACAGAAGTACTGAGTATCGTCAGAAATGTATTTTGCTTCATAGTCATAGAAAGCGCTGGCTGTTTTAATTTTAATGGATGGCAGGATTTCTTCCCCGACAATTGCCACGGTATACTCATCACCGCTTAAAAAAGCTTCAATCAGTACATCGTTGTCGTGGCGAAACGCTTCATCCAGTGCCGCTGGCAGATCGTCAGCGCGCTCAACCCGGCTGATGCCTACGCTGGAGCCTTCACAGCTCGGCTTAACAAACAGCGGTAAACTCAGCGCGTCAATAGCGGTAGCGGTCTGCGCATCGATTCCCTGCTGATACTGCTCCCGGGTCAGCCAGATAAACTTGCCTGACGGCAGTCCCCTGCCCTGCCACAGTAGCTTGCTGCGCAATTTATCCATGGTGATAGCAGAGGCCATCACGCCGCTGCCCGTGTAGGGTAGCTGCATAAAGTCCAGCACGCCCTGCAGCGTACCATCCTCACCACCGCGCCCGTGCAGCGCAATAAAGACTTTGTTAAACCCCTGCTCTTTGAGCGTCAGCACCGATACATCACGAGTATCCACACCGTGCGCATCAACGCCCATTTCCTGCAGGCCAGCCAGCACTGCGCTGCCTGAATTCAGTGACACCTCGCGCTCTGCTGAGGTGCCGCCCATTAATACGGCGACTTTATCAGCCATGACGCGCCTCCTGGTTCGGTGCAGCCTGCAGCTGGCTTTCAGCCAGCCGGCGCGCGATTTTGCCGATGTTGCCTGCGCCCTGCACAATCACTAAATCGTCACCTGACAGCAGGGGAGCCAGCGCATCCGGCAGGGCGTCATGCTCAGTCACCAGAATCGGATCGACTTTGCCGCGACTGCGAATTGCCCGGCAGAGCGAACGGCTGTCGGCACCTGGAATCGGTGCCTCTCCGGCCGGATAGACCTCCAGCATCAGCAGTACATCCACCTGGGAGAGCACGCTGGCGAAATCGTCAAACAGATCGCGGGTGCGGGTATAGCGATGCGGCTGGAACACCATCATCAGCTTTTTATCCGGCCAGCCGGCGCGCGCTGCCTTGATCGTGACATCCACTTCGGTCGGATGATGACCATAGTCGTCAACCAGCATCGCGCTGCCCGGCTTGCCGTTTACGGCAGCAGTATCAAACTCACCCAGCACGTCAAAGCGGCGACCAGTGCCCTGGAAACTCTCCAGCGCCGCGAGAATGGCCGCATCCTCAATGCCTTCCTCACTGGCGACCGCTACGGCTGCCGCCGCGTTAAGGGCGTTATGGCGGCCTGGTGCATTCAGAGTAACCTGCAGCAGCGGTTTATCATGCCGGCGCAGGGTAAAATGCCCCTGCGCACCGCGCTGCTCATAGTTCTCTACCCGTACGTCCGCATCGTCGCTAAAGCCGTAGGTGGTAATCTGGCGACCCACGCGCGGGATCAGGTCGCGGATCACGACATCATCCACACAGAGCACCGCGCGACCGTAGAACGGCAGATTGTGCAGGAAATTGATAAAGGTCTGTTTCAGGTTCTCAAAATCGCCCTGATAGGTATCCATGTGATCCGCTTCGATGTTGGTCACAATGGCGACCATCGGCTGCAGATGCAGGAAAGAGGCGTCGCTCTCATCCGCCTCAGCAATCAGGTAGCGGCTGGTACCCAGCCGCGCATGCGTGCCTGCTGCTTTTACCAGGCCGCCGTTCACAAAGGTCGGATCCAGGCCACCTTCCGCGTAGATACTGGTGACCATGGCGGTGGTGGTGGTTTTACCGTGCGTACCGGCAATGGCGATGCCGTGGCGGAAACGCATCAGCTCGGCCAGCATCTCTGCGCGGCGGATCACCGGAATACGCTGCTCGCGCGCCGCCACCAGCTCGGGATTATCCTGCGCCACCGCGGTTGACACCACGACCACGCTCGCGTCGGTGACGTTCTCCGGACGATGGTTAAAATAGATAGTCGCCCCCAGCGAAGCAAGATGCTGGGTCACCGCGTTGGGCGCCAGATCGGATCCGCTGATGTGATATCCTTCATTCGCCAACACTTCGGCAATACCGCCCATGCCGGCACCGCCGATGCCAACAAAGTGGATGTGCCGGACACGTCGCATCTCGGGCACAATTGAACGCAGTTTTGCCAGTTGTTGTGTATTCATCGCTCTCTGTTACCTGTTTTCCTGTTCGCACCCGCATACGGATGCAGGCCTATTCATCAGGCCCGAAAATTTACTTTGCAGCGCGCGCCACTTCACGGGCAACGCGTTCGGTGGCATCCGGGATCGCAACCTGACGGGCCTGTTCAGCCATGGTCAGCAGCGTCGCGCGGTCCCACTGGCGCAGCGTCTCCGCCACCCCTTCCGCAGTAAACTGCGGCTGCTCAAAAATTCTGGCCGCGCCCGCGTTTTCCAGCGGCAGCGCATTCCAGTATTGCTGGCGATCTTTATGCTGAAACGGCACGAAAATAGCTGGCAGACCTGCCGCAGCAATTTCGCTCACCGTCAGCGCACCTGAGCGACATACCACTACGTCCGCCCAGGCGTAGGCAGCGGCCATATCGTCAATAAATTCTGTGACCTTATGCTGCGGCTGACCTGCAGCCTGGTACGCCTGCTGCACTATCGCCTGGCCGCCTCTGCCGGTCTGATGCCAGAGGGTAATGGCGTCGCCCAGTTCGGCGGCGACCTGAGGCAGCGTCTGGTTCAGGATCCGGGCGCCCTGACTGCCGCCAACGACCAGCACCCGCAGCGGACCGCTGCGATCGCGCAGACGTTCAGCCGGCGACGGCAGCGCCAGCACATCGGTGCGCACCGGGTTGCCGACAATATCGGCTGCAGGGAACGCCCCGGGAAACGCCTGCATCACTTTGGTGGCAATTTTTGCCAGCCACTTATTGGTGAGTCCGGCGATACCGTTCTGTTCGTGGAGCACGACCGGGATACCGCAACTCCATGCCGCCAGACCACCCGGCCCGGAGACATAGCCGCCCATGCCCAGTACCACGTCGGGCTGCCACTGTTTCATGATGCGGCGTGCCTGACGCCAGGCGTTAAAAATACGTACCGGGGCCAGCAGCAGCGCTTTTATCCCTTTGCCGCGCAGTCCGCTGATGCGGATGAAGTCGATCTCAATACCGTGTTTCGGCACCAGATCCGCTTCCATCCGGTCAGCCGTTCCCAGCCAGCGTACCTGCCAGCCCTGCTCCATCAGATGATGTGCCACTGCCAGACCGGGAAACACATGTCCGCCGGTTCCGCCAGCCATGACCATCAGCCGTTTGCTACTCATCGGGCACCTCGGGTAAACGCCTGCGCTTTCGCCAGGCGCGTTTCATAATCGATACGCAGTAAAAATACGATGGCGGTCGACATAATAATCAGACTCGATCCCCCGTAGCTGATCAGCGGCAGCGTCAGGCCTTTTGTCGGCAGCATACCGGCTGCCGCGCCGACGTTAACCAGTGCCTGGAAGCTAAACCAGACGCCAATTGAGCAGGCGAGAAAGCCGGAAAAACGCTGGTCCAGCTCAAGGGCGCGACGGCCAATCGACATCGCGCGAAAAGCGACGAAGAATACCATTAACAGGGCTAAAACCACACCGACATAACCGAGCTCCTCACCGATTATCGAGAAGATAAAATCGGTGTGCGCCTCCGGCAGATACTCCAGCTTTTGCACTGAGTTACCCAGCCCCTGCCCCCAGAATTCACCGCGGCCAAACGCCATCAGCGACTGCGTCAGCTGATAGCCGCTGCCAAACGGATCTTCCCACGGATTCCAGAACGAGGTGACGCGGCGCATACGATAGGGTTCGGCGATAATCAGCAGCACCACGGCAAAGATACCGGAGCCGATGATCGCAAGGAATTGCCACAGTTTGGCCCCCGCGAGAAACAGCATCGCCAGCGTGGTCACAAACAGCACAACCACCGTCCCGAGGTCCGGCTGCGCCAGCAGCAGTACGGCGAGGATCACCATAACGCCCATCGGCTTACAGAATCCCCAGAAGTTGTTACGCACCTCTTCCACTTTGCGCACCAGATAGCTGGCGAGATAGCAGAACAGCGAGAGCTTTGAGAGTTCCGCCGGCTGGATACGCAGCGGCCCCAGCGCAATCCAGCGCGATGCCCCGTTCACCGAGCTGCCCACGACCAGCACAATCAGCAGCATCAGCACGGACGCCACCAGCATGGCGTTGCTGTAGCGCTGCCAGAAATCCATCGGAATACGCAGGGTGACCAGCGCCATACCGAGAGCCAGCAGGATGTAAAACGCGTCGCGCTTGGCAAAATAGAAGGGATCGTCGTTCAGACGCTGTCCTACCGGCATGGAGGCGGACGTCACCATCACAAACCCGATAATAGCCAGACCAAACGTCAGCCATAAGAGCGTGCGATCGTATAGCACCACCGGTGCGTCGTCGCCATCGCGTGCGCCCATAACCCAGTCGCGCAGACGCACGGACAGGAAACTGGCAATAGCGGTTCCGGGTATACGCATCAGCCAGACTCCTTCGCCAGTTGCGCGAAGAGATCGCCGCGCTGCTCAAAATTACGAAACTGATCGAGACTGGCACAGGCGGGAGAAAGCAGCACCATGTCACCAGACTGAGCCGCCGTTGCAATCTGTGCGACCGCCTGCTGCAGCGTTTCGGTACGTGTCGCGACCTCTGGCCGCAGCGCGGCCAGCGCATCGCCATCGCGGCCATAACAGAACAGGCGGATATTATCGCCCTGCAGATAACGCGCCAGCGGTGAGAAATCCGCGCCTTTGCCGTCGCCGCCGAGCAGCAGCCAGAGCGTGCCCGCTACCTGTAATCCCTGCAGCGCCGCTTCGGTACTGCCAACGTTGGTGGCTTTGGAATCGTTGACCCAGCGCACTCCGCGCGCTTCATGTACTAGCTGGAAGCGGTGCGGCAGACCGCTATAGGTCGTCAGCGCTTTCAGGCTCGACGCGCGCGGGATAGCCACTGCATCTGCCAGCGCCAGCGCAGCCAGCGCGTTAGTGTAGTTGTGCTGCCCCACCAGCTTCATCTCAGCGGTGTTCAGAATCTTTTCACCCTGGGCGCGCAGCCAGGTACTGCCCTGCTGCCGGGTCAGATGATAATCGCCCAGGTCGACACCAAAGCTGATACAGCGCCGATCGGCGCCGCGCACAGGCATAGTCATGCCATCATCGGCATTAACGACACAAATCGCCGCGTTTTCATAAATACGTAACTTGGCGGCGCGATACTGCTGCATGCCCAGCGGATAGCGATCCATATGATCTTCCGTCACGTTGAGGATCGTGGCAGCTGCTGCTTTCAGACTGTGTGTGCTTTCCAGCTGAAAGCTGGAAAGCTCCAGTACATAGAGCTGCGCAGGCGATTTCAGCAGCGTCAGCGCCGGCAAGCCGATGTTGCCGCCCACGCCCACTGCCCAGCCTGCTGCGCGGGCCATTTCGCCCACCAGCGTAGTGACCGTGCTTTTACCGTTGGAGCCGGTGATGGCCACAACCGGCGCCTGCGCTTCGCGGCAGAAAAGCTCAATATCCCCCACGATCTCAATACCAGCGTCCGCTGCTTCGCTCAGCGCCGGGTGCGCCAGCGCAATGCCGGGGCTGGCGACAATCAGATCGGCGGCCAGTAGCCAGTCGCTGTTGATACTGCCGGTATGACACGCTACCTGCTCCGGCAGCTTATCCAGGCCTGGCGGTGAGAGACGGGTATCCATGACGCGTGGCGTAACGCCCTGCCCCAGGAAGAAATCGACACAGGAGAGGCCGGTAATACCCAGCCCGATAATGACAACGTTTCTGCCCCGATAGTCAGCCATGATTAACGCACCTTCAGCGTAGCCAGGCCAATCAGCACCAGCATCAGCGAAATAATCCAGAAGCGCACGATAACGCGCGGTTCCGGCCAGCCCTTGAGTTCATAGTGGTGATGAATAGGCGCCATGCGGAAAATACGCTGGCCGCGCAGTTTAAAGGAGCCGACCTGCAGGATCACCGACAGCGTTTCAACCACAAATACGCCACCCATAATCACCAGCAGAAACTCCTGACGCAGCAGCACCGCCAGCGTGCCCAGCGCGCCGCCCAGCGCCAGTGACCCGACGTCACCCATGAAAACCTGTGCCGGATAGGTGTTAAACCACAGGAACCCGAGCCCGGCCCCGACAATCGCGGTGCAGACAATAACCAGCTCACCCGCGTGACGCAGATAGGGGATATGCAGATATTCAGCAAACTTCACGTTGCCGGTTGCCCAGGCGACCAGCGCAAAACCGGCAGCGACAAACACCGTTGGCATAATTGCCAGGCCATCAAGACCATCGGTAAGGTTCACGGCGTTGCCGGTGCCCACAATGACAAAGTAGGCCAGCACCACATAAAACAGACCCAGCTGCGGCATCACATCTTTAAAGAAGGGCACCACCAGCTGCGTGGCAGGCGTATCTTTGCCAGCCACAAACAGCGCAAATGCCACGCCGAGTGAGATCACCGACATCCAGAAATATTTCCAGCGCGCGATAAGCCCTTTGGTATCTTTGCGCACCACTTTACGGTAGTCGTCAACAAAGCCAATGGCGCCAAAGCCGAGCAGTACCACCAGTACACACCAGACATAGGGATTGGAAGGGTAAGCCCACATCAGTACGGAGATGGTGATTGATGTCAGGATCATGATGCCGCCCATGGTCGGCGTGCCGCGTTTGCTAAAGTGCGACTCCGGGCCATCATTACGTACCACCTGGCCAATCTGCAGCTTCTGCAGCCAGGCGATCAGACGCGGTCCCATCCATAATGAGATAAACAGAGCGGTCAGCAGGCTGACAATGGCGCGAAACGTCAGATAGGAAAAGACGTTAAAACCGGAATAAAATGCGACCAGATGTTCGGCCAGCCAGACTAGCATGTTCCTTTCTCCTTCAGTCCCTGTACTACCTGCTCCATGGCGGCACTACGTGAACCTTTAACTAAAATAGTGATCTCAGGATGCTGCGCGAGCAGCGCCTGCAGATGGGCGATCAGCGCGGCTTTGCTGGCAAAATGCTGGCCTCTGCCGCTGCTGTCGCTGATAAAGTGGCTGAGCTGACCGGTGCTGAGCACGGCATCCACGCCGGCAGCCTGTGCTGCGGCGCCCACCTGACGGTGGCACGCTTCCGCTTCCTCGCCCAGCTCGCCCATATCGCCTACTACCATAACGCGGAAGCCGGGCATCTCACCCAGCACCTGCGCGGCGGCCGTCATCGAACCCACGTTTGCGTTATAACTGTCATCCAGCAGCAGCTGTGTCGCCGAGAGACGCACCGGGAAGAGACGTCCCGGCACCGGCTGCAGCATTTTCAGGCCGGACTGGATGGCGGTCAGCGGTGCGTCGACCGACAGGGCCAGTGCTGCGGCGGCCAGCGCGTTGGCAATATTATGGCGGCCCGGCAGCGGCAGTTCGATAGCGATATCTCCGCGCGGCGTGTGCAGCGTAAAGCAGGTCACGTCAGGCCGCAGTACGATATCGCTGGCGCGAAACTCCGCATCAGTCAGCGGCTGCGGCGAAAAGTGCCACAGCGTTCTGCCGGCAAAATAGGGCTGCCAGTTAGCGAGATCGTGACTGTCGGCATTTACAATCGCCGTGCCGTGCAGCGGTAAACCGGCAAAGATTTCGCCTTTGGCTTTCGCCACGCCTGCCAGTGATCCAAAACCTTCGAGATGCGCCGCTGCGAGATTGTTGACCAGCGCGGTCTCCGGCTGTACCAGCGCCGTGGTGTAGGCGATTTCGCCCTGATGGTTAGCGCCAAGTTCGATAACCGCATACTGATGTGCCGCGGTCAGACGCAGCAGCGTCATCGGCACGCCGTAGTCGTTATTCAGGTTACCGGCGGTGTAGAGCGTTTCGCCACACTGGCGTAAAATTGCCGCCGTCATCTCTTTCACTGAGGTTTTACCCGATGAGCCGGTCAGCGCCACGACGCGCGCGGTCGACTGCTGACGTACCCAGGCACCAAGCTGGCCGAACGCAATGCGCGTATCCGCCACCACCACCTGCGGCAGCGCAACCGGTAACTGCCGGCTCACCAGCAGCGCCTGCGCCCCGCTGTTCATCGCCTGCTCAGCAAAGTCGTGCGCGTCAAAACGCTCACCCACCAGCGCCACAAACAGGCAGCCTGCGGTGACTTTACGGGTATCGGTCGTGACTTCATGCAGGGTCGCATCGCTGCCGTGCAGCGTACCGCCGCTGATGTCAGCCAGCGTTTGCAGCGTAATCGGGATCATGCCATTACTCCCAGCAGTCGGGCGACGGTGTCGCGGTCCGAGTAATCGAGACGACGATTGCCGATAATCTGATAATCTTCATGTCCCTTGCCGGCGACCAGCACGATATCTTCAGCTTTTGCCTGCATCACGGCGCTGGTCACCGCCTGCGCCCGGCCAGGCACGACGCGTGCGCGACCCGGATCGAGCAGTCCGGTCAGAATATCGTCCACAATCGCGGCGGGATCTTCGCTGCGCGGATTGTCATCGGTGATCACCACCACGTCAGCAAACTGTTCAGCAATCGCCCCCATCAGCGGACGTTTGCCTTTGTCGCGGTCGCCGCCGCAGCCGAATACGCACCAGAGCTGGCCCTTACAGTGAAGGCGCGCCGCTTCCAGCGCTTTCTCCAGCGCATCCGGGGTGTGCGCGTAATCCACCACAACGGTGGCTTTGCCCGCTGCACTGAAGACTTCCATGCGTCCGCATACCGGCTGCAGGTCTGCAGCGGTTGCCACTAAACTCTCCAGCGGATAGTCCATCGTCAGCAGCGTAGCCAGCGCCAGCAGCAGATTGCTGACGTTAAAGGCGCCCATCAGGCGGCTGTCAAAAGAGCCATCTCCCCAGCTGGAGCTGAAGCGCACGCGTGCGCCACCGTCGTGATACGCGACTTCAGTGGCATGGAGCCAGCGCCCGTGCCAGCCGGATGGCAGGTTGTTTGCCATGGTTACCGCGACCGCATCGGGCAGCTGCTGCAGCCAGCGATAGCCGGTCTCATCATCAGCGTTGATGATTGCGTCACCGATCTGATGTTCAGAAAAGAGCAGCCACTTGGCTGACTCATAGCTTTGCATGTCACCGTGGTAGTCGAGATGGTCGCGGCTCAGATTGGTAAATACCGCCGCAGCAAACGGCAATGCCGCCACGCGGTGCTGTACCAGGCCATGCGACGAGACCTCCATCGCTGCCAGGGTGGCGCCCTGCCCCACTAAGTCGTGCAGGATATGCTGAACCTCAACGGCCGAGCCGGTGGTGTTCTCTGCTGGCAGCAGCTGGCCATACAGGCCGTTACCCACGGTACCCATCACCGCGCCCGTTTCGCCCAGCAGGTTAGCCCACTGTGCAATCAGCTGGGTGGTGGTGGTCTTGCCATTCGTCCCGGTAACGCCTGCCAGCTTCAGCTTGCTGCCCGGCTGCTGATAAAAGCGTCCCGCCAGCGCGGAGAGGCGCTGCGGCAGCTGCGCCAGATAGATCACCGGCACGCCGTGCAGTTCACGGATATCGCCGTCACTGGCCTCGCCTTCCGCTTCGGCAATCACGGCGGCAACGCCCTGCGCAATGGCCTGCGGGATAAAGCGCCGGCCATCAGCATGATGGCCCGCTACGGCGATAAACAGATCGCCGGCCGCCGCCGCGCGGCTGTCCAGCGTCATGTCACGAAGGGGACGCGCCGGCGCGCCGGCCACCCAGGGGGCCAGTAAATCGCGCAGGTTACGATCTGTCACTTGATGCCTCACTTCTGTTCTTCACTAATTCGTTTTTATCCACGACAGGCAGTGCGTCCGGCTCAATATTCATGGTGCGCAATACGCCGCCCATGATGGCGCCAAACACCGGCGCAGAGACTGCACCGCCATAATATTTACCGGCCTGCGGATCGTTAATCACCACGACCAGCGCAAAACGCGGCTGGCTGGCTGGTGCCACACCGGCGGTGTAGGCGATATACTTATTGACGTAGCGGCCATCGGGACCGACCTTTTTCGCGGTGCCGGTTTTAATCGCAATGCGATATCCTTTGATAGCGGCTTTTACCCCACCGCCGCCAGGCAGTGCCACGCTCTCCATCATATGCATTACCGTTCTGACCAGGTTCTCCGGAAAGACGCGCTCACCTGCAACCGGCGGATCCACTTTGGTAATGGAGAGAGGACGATTGATACCGTAGCTGCCAATCGTTGCGTAGACTCGCGCTAACTGTAACGGCGTTACCATTAGCCCGTAGCCGAAAGAGAAGGTGGCCCTCTCTATGTCAGACCACCGTTGTTTTTGAGGGTATAAGCCACTGCTTTCCCCGACCAGCCCCAAATTGGTCGGTTTACCCAGTCCAAAGCGCGCGTAAGTATCTACCAGCGCTGAGGAGGGCATCGCTAACGCCAGACGTGAAACCCCGACGTTACTCGACTTCTGTAAGACCCCGGTCAGGGTCAGTTCGTTATAGCGCGCCACATCTTTGATCTCATGACCGTTTACGCGGTATGGCACGGTGTTCAGTACGCTGTTCTCTTTCACCACCCCACGCTGCAGCGCAGTCATCACCACCATGGGCTTCACCGTTGAGCCCGGCTCAAAAATGTCGGTGATGGCGCGGTTACGCATGACATCTTTTGGCGTATTGCTGAGGTTATTCGGGTTGTAGGCGGGGCTGTTTGCCATTGCCAGCACTTCACCCGTGCTGACATCAACCAGCACCGCCGTGCCCGACTCTGCTTTGTTAAAGGCGACTGCATTGTTGAGTTCGCGATAGACCAGCGCCTGCAGCCGCTCATCAATACTCAGCGTCAGATTGTGTGCAGCACGGCTGTCGACCGACGAGATATCTTCAATGACGCGCCCGAAGCGATCTTTACGCACCGTACGCTCGCCTGGCGCGCCCGTCAGCCATTTGTCGAAGCTTTTCTCAATCCCTTCGATGCCCTGTCCGTCAATGTTGGTGAAACCAATCAGATGCGCGGTGACCTGACCGGCCGGATAGTAGCGGCGCGACTCCTGGCGCAGATAAATACCCGGCAGCTTCAGTTTTTTCACATAGTCGCCAATGGCCGGATTAACCTGACGCGCCAGATAGATAAAGCGTCCTTTGGGGTTGGCGTTGATGCGCGCGGCCAGCTGATCCAGCGGGATCGACAGCGCATCTGAGAGCGCTTTCCAGCGGCTATCAAGGGTGACGCCGCCGTGACCAATCAGCTCTTTGGGATCGGCCCAGATAGCATTAACCGGTACGCTGACCGCCAGCGGACGCCCGGCGCGGTCGCTGATCATGCCGCGTGCCGTCGGCACCTCCTGCACGCGCAGCGAGCGCAGATCGCCCTCTTTAACCAGCCGATCGGGCTTGATCACCTGCAGCCAGGCGACGCGCGACAGCAGCCCGCCCAGCGCGAGTAAAATACAGCCGCACAGCAAAGCAAAACGCCAGCTTACAAAGCTGGCCTTATCTTCCTGTTTTTTTAACTTCAGCGTTTTGCCTGCGCCGCTCATTGAGGTCTGCGATTCCTTATTTCTGCACCACAATATTTTCCTGAGAAGGATCAACGTGCCGCAGCTGCAGCTTATCGGTTGCGATCCGCTCTACCCGGCTGTGATCGCCAAGCGCGTTCTCTTCCAGAATCAGGTTGCGCCATTCGATATCCAGCGCATCGCGCTCCAGCACCAGCTGTTCACGCTGCGCCGTTAGCAGGCGCGTTTTGTGCGTTGTGGTCACGACCAGTACCGAAGAGACCAGTACGGCAATCAGTAACAACACCGGGATCTTGCCAAAGCGCAGCAGGTCTCCGCCGATGACGCCGGGGAGACTGTGCCGCTCATTGCCAATCATGGCGCGGTCCTTTCAGCAATACGCAGCACCGAGCTGCGCGCGCGCGGGTTTTCCCGCACCTCTGCTTCGCCCGGAATGAGCTTGCCCAGCGTTTTCAGCTCGCGTCCGCCCAGCGCTTTCAGCTGGCTTTCCGTCATCGGAATTCCCGCCGGAACCTGCGGACCACGGCTTTGATCGCGCATAAAACGCTTCACCAGGCGATCTTCAAGAGAGTGGAAGCTGATGATGGATAAACGGCCACCCGGAGCCAGAACAGAAAGCGCGCCTTTGAGTGCGGTATCAATCTCTTCCAGCTCACTGTTGATCCAGATACGAATAGCCTGAAAGCTGCGCGTCGCCGGGTGCTTAAATTTATCTTTTACCGGCGTCGCGGCGGCAATGACTTCAGCCAGCTCTTTTGTGCGCGTCATCGGCTGCTCCCGATTGCGCTCTGTAATGGCGCGTGCAATGCGCTTCGCGAAACGCTCTTCGCCGTATGTTTTCAGCACAAAGGCGATATCAGCTTCTTCTGCCTGCAGCAGCCATTCAGCGGCAGAGTGACCCCGCGTGGGATCCATGCGCATGTCCAGCGGCCCGTCGCGCATAAACGAAAAGCCGCGCTCGGCGTCGTCCAGCTGCGGTGAGGAGACGCCCAGATCCAGCAGGACGCCACTGATTTTCCCGGTCAGCCCGCGCGCGTCGACATAGTCTGCCAGCGCTGAGAAAGGACCGTGCACAATAGAAAAGCGCGGATCGTTAATCTCAGCGGCGGCCGCAATTGCCTGCGGATCGCGATCGATGGCCAGCAGCTGTCCATTTTCGCCAAGCTGCGAAAGGATCAGGCGTGAGTGGCCACCGCGACCAAAGGTGCCGTCAATGTAAATGCCGTCTTCCCTGATATTAAGGCCGTTTACCGCCTCATCCAGCAGCACCGTGGTATGTTTAAAATTTTCCTGCATAGCTATAGCGATAAGTCCTGCAACCGCTCAGATAGAGGTTCCTGAGCTGAATGTTCTGCGTCAATATCATCCCTGACTTGTTGATACCAGGTCTGTTCATCCCACAATTCAAACTTGTTGAACTGCCCAACCAGCATCACTTCTTTTTTCAGTCCCGCATGCTGCCTTAAGGTATTTGCCAGCAGCAGCCGGCCTGCACTATCCATCTGGCATTCGCTGGCATGTCCGAGCAGCAGACGCTGTACGCGTCGCTCTGCCGGATTCATACTGGATAAGCGAGCCAGTTTTTTCTCAATAATTTCCCATTCGGGCAGGGTATAAAGCAGCAGGCAGGGCTGATGCAGGTCGATAGTAGAGACCATCTGACCCTGAGACTCTGCGAGCAGTAATTCGCGATAGCGCACCGGAACCGCTAACCGCCCTTTACTGTCGAGATTGACTAACGTTGCCCCGCGGAACATGCCAGCCTGACTCCTCAGCTACCGTTTTCACCACTTTATCCCACTTTTTACCACGAAACGAGTTTACGGAGCCGATGAAAACATTGTCAAGCCGCAACGGCAGGTGAATATCACTCTTTACATCCCGGAAAAATAAGCGGAAAGCGAAATAAAAAAGCGTGCGGAATGGCAAAGCAAAATTAAACCGATGAATAACAGTATAAAAATATCTGCTTACTTCAGACATGATTAAATTTGATTCAGATTTGGCTTAAGTACAGCAGCGCAGGGTTATGCGACAGCGGCGGCATTTTAGGGGATTTCTGAACGGAAGCCCAGCGCAAGCGCCTGCTGGCAGGGATTAAAAATGACTAACTTTTATCCAGCAGGATTAAATTGCTCGCTGTTTTGTGAAAATTAATGGCTGTTATTTACGCTTTTTTACGTCAGATAATTAATTGCCCGCCAGATAGTGAATAAATGGCGGGCATCATCGCGTCCGCTAACTCATTTTGTCAGGCGGCTTAACTGGCCACGATGAAATAAGTTACGGCGAATGCGCGTTAATCCGGGTTTGGGTTTGCGCGGCTCATCAAGAGACGCCAGCACCAGTTCCAGAACCCGCTCTGCAACGTCGCGATGACGCTGTCCCACCGCCAGTACCGGACAATCAAGGAAATCGAGTAATTCGTGATCGCCAAACGTGGCGATCGCCAGATCTTTTGGCAGCCGCCCTTCTCGTTTCAGCGTGACATCCATTACGCCCTGCAGCAGACCAAATGATGTGGTAAAAAGCGCATCAGGCATGGGATTTTCGTCCAGATAACGCTCAAACAGGGCAGCGGCGGCCGCGCGATCAAAACTGTTGCAGTAGAGGTAACTGACTGAACGCTCATCATCCTGCCAGGCTTCGCGGAAGCCCATTTCACGCAGAAAACTCACGGAAAGCTCCGGTAGCGCGCCCATAAACAGTACGTTTTTCACCGGGAGCTGACGCAATTCAGCCGCCAGCGCGCGCGCATCATCCTGATCGGCACCGACAACGCTGGTAAAGTGCTCACGATCCAGCGCGCGATCCAGCGCGACAATCGGCAGCGGATCGTTTATCCAGCGCTGGTAGAACGGGTGCTCCGGCGGCAGCGAAGTGGAGACGATGATTGCATCGACCTGACGCTGCAGCAGATGCTCGATACAGCGCATCTCGTTATCAGGCTGATCTTCTGAACAGGCGATAAGCAGCTGATAGCCGCGCTGGCGCGCCTGACGCTCCAGATAATTAGCAATACGCGTATAGCTGGTGTTTTCGAGATCGGGGATCACCAGTCCGATAGAGCGCGTGCGCCCTGCACGCAGGCCAGCAGCGACCGCATTGGGGTGGTAGTTATACTCGCGTACCACCGCCATCACTTTCTCAACCGTTTTGTCGCTGACACGATACTGCCGCGCTTTACCATTGATCACATAGCTGGCGGTGGTACGCGAGACGCCGGCCAGACGCGCAATTTCATCCAGTTTCACGATAACACCTTCATGTCGATAAGCCAGAGCTGGCGGAGATATCCGCAACGTAGCTGTGGATAAAATCTTTGTTACATCTAACCGCAGAAAACCAGCCTGAGCAACCGCTTTTCATCAGCAAACAAAGCTGGCGCATAAAATAAAAAAACCCGGCATTACGCCGGGTTAGAGTAAAGTGCAGTGATAACAGAGCGGGATTAACGCATGATGCGCTCGCCGCGTGATACGCCAACGATACCTGAACGTGCCACCTCAACAATCTCTGCTACTTCGCGTACGCTGTTGAGAAACGCATCCAGCTTGTCGCTGGTGCCTGCCAGCTGAACCGTGTAAAGCGTCGGTGTGACATCAACAATCTGTCCGCGAAAAATCTCCGCGCTGCGTTTCACTTCTTCACGGCCATAGCCGCTGGCCTGAATTTTGACCAGCATGATCTCACGCTCAACGTAAGCGCCCTGCCCCAGTTCAGTGACGCGCAGTACGTCCACCAGCTTATGCAGCTGCTTCTCAATCTGCTCAATCACTTTTTCATCGCCCACGGTCTGAATGGTCATGCGCGACAGAGTAGGATCGTCGGTGGGCGCAACGGTCAGGCTCTCAATGTTATAACCGCGCTGGGAGAAAAGTCCGACCACGCGGGATAACGCGCCCGACTCATTCTCCAGCAGCACCGATAGAATACGACGCATAATTAAGTCCTCTCCGTCTTGCTCAACCACATTTCATCCATTGAGCCGCCCCGAATCTGCATCGGATAGACGTGCTCGCTGCCATCAACGGTGACATCCACAAACACCAGTCGCCCTTTTGCCAGCGTATCCAGCGCCAGCTGCAGCTTCTCTTCCAGCTCGGCCGGATGCTGGATAGCGATGCCGACATGGCCATACGCCTCAGCCAGGCGGACAAAATCGGGCAGCGACTCCATATAGGATTGTGAATGGCGTCCGGAATAGATCATATCCTGCCACTGTTTCACCATGCCGAGGAAACGGTTGTTCAGATTGAGCACCAGCACAGGCAGATCGTACTGCAGCGCTGTCGATAGCTCCTGAATGTTCATCTGGATGCTGCCATCGCCGGTGACACAGATTACCGTCTCTTCCGGCAGCGCCATCTTCACGCCCAGCGCAGCCGGCAGGCCAAAGCCCATGGTGCCAAGGCCACCGGAGTTGATCCAGCGACGCGGCTTGTCAAACGGGTAATAGAGTGCAGCAAACATCTGGTGCTGTCCGACATCAGAGGTCACGTAAGCCTCGCCGCCCGTCAGACGCGCGATTGTCTCTATCACCGCCTGCGGTTTGATCTTATCGCTGCTGCGATCGAACTCCAGACACTTACGGCTGCGCCAGGTTTCAATGTTCTGCCACCAGTCGCGCAGGCTGTCGTGCTGCTGCTGCGTGTCGCTCTGCGCCAGCAGCTCCAGCATCTGCACCAGCGTCTGTTTTGCATCGCCAACGATCGGAATATCTGCGCTGACCGTTTTTGAAATAGACGTCGGATCAACATCAATGTGCATGATGGTGGCATTCGGGCAATATTTTGCCAGATTGTTGGTGGTGCGATCGTCAAAGCGGACGCCGATGCCGAAGATCAAATCGGCGTTATGCATCGTCATGTTGGCTTCATACGTGCCGTGCATGCCCAGCATGCCGACGCACTGACGGTGCGTGCCAGGAAACGCACCCAGCCCCATCAGCGAGGTGGTTACCGGGATGTTAAGCTGCTCAGCCAGCTGGCGCAGTTCCGCTTCGCATCCTGACGTGATCGCCCCGCCACCGGCATAGATTACCGGTTTATGCGCAGCCAGCAGTGTCTGCAGTGCGCGCTTGATCTGACCTTTATGGCCCTGCAGGGTCGGATTATAAGAGCGCATGCTGACGCTTTCCGGCCAGGCATACGGCAGCTTGTTCGCCGGATTAAGGATATCTTTAGGCAGATCGATCACGACCGGGCCAGGGCGTCCGCTGGCCGCCAGCCAGAACGCTTTTTTCAGTACAGTGGGGATCTCTTCCGTGCTTTTTACCAGAAAGCTGTGTTTGACCACCGGCCGGGAGATACCGACCATGTCACACTCCTGAAACGCATCATAGCCAATCAGCGATGAGGGCACCTGGCCTGACAGGATGACCAGCGGAATCGAATCCATATAGGCGGTTGCGATACCGGTGATGGCATTCGTCGCCCCCGGTCCAGACGTCACCAGCACCACGCCAACTTCGCCGGTTGCCCGTGCCAGACCATCTGCCATATGCACTGCGCCCTGTTCGTGACGCACCAGTACATGGTCAATTCCACCGACCGTCTGCAGCGCATCATAGATATCGAGCACTGCTCCGCCCGGATAACCGAATACCTGTTTTACGCCCTGATCGATCAACGAACGGACGACCATTTCGGCTCCTGACAACATCTCCATTTTCTGCCTCCAGGCGTCAGAAACAGCCGCGACGGGCAGCGCTGTCCAGCGCACGGTGTCGCATCTGTTCCCTTATCGCCAATTAAGATCAAAATCTTATGTTTATGCTCAGAAGAAGGAATTCATTTCCGCCTTCCAGATATCGGGAATCTACCTGAATGAATTCTTTTGAGAGTAGGACGATTACCATAACCGCAGAGCCTGCGGGCTGCAAACTGCCAGGGCCTGCGACATGCGTTCTCTGACACGCAAGCCTCTGACGTGTCGGGTCAGGGTGCGATGAATAAACTAATCGGCAGGCATAAATTCAGAGGAATATGCTGGCCTGAAGATTATTTTCAGCGAGTTGTAAGAAATATATTTTTGTTATCGCCTGTTGCATCAGCCCACAATGTTTTTAACTTCTTTCTTTGCCGTGTGATTAACGTCAAAAATTGCCAGAGGCATTATATTATTCTGCCTTGCAGCCTGAGATTTGTATTTTCATCTGCCGCATACATTAAAATATAACAATAAAATCAACAACTTAATCAAAATAATCGCTTTATGATAGCGTACATTACATCTGCCCCTGCGATGCAGCACGCTATTTTTTTCGCGATCCTCCACAGGCGTCAATATTTCCAGCAGATCGCGCTTTTGGCGTAAGAAAAATAGCCGCTGGTTCAGGGTTGACATCACATCGCCAATCCAGTACCAATATGTACAGCACACATTTTATGGGGTTTGATTCATGTTTCGTTCTTTCCGCCTACTCGGTCTACTACTAAACGCATCCAGTTTGCGCGGTAGACTCGTGGGCGAAATCAACAACTGATTCCAACCCGCTGAAAGTTAAAAACCCGCGCCACTGCGCGGGTTTTTTTATGCTCGTTGCACCGGCGAAGTTAATGCAAAAGGAAGATAACCATGAGCCAGCAAGTTATTATTTTCGATACCACTCTGCGCGACGGCGAACAGGCGTTACAGGCCAGCCTGAGTGTTAAAGAAAAATTGCAGATCGCCCTGGCGCTGGAAAGAATGGGCGTGGACGTAATGGAAGTGGGTTTCCCGGTCTCTTCACCCGGTGACTTTGAATCGGTACAGACCATTGCCCGTACGATTAAAAACAGCCGCGTCTGCGGGCTGGCGCGCTGTGTCGAGAAAGATATTGATGCCGCTTACGAATCACTGCGCGTCGCCGATGCGTTCCGTATTCACACCTTTATCGCTACCTCACCGATGCATATTGCAACCAAGCTGCGCAGCACGCTGCCGGAAGTGATTGAGCGCGCGGTGCACATGGTAAAACGCGCACGTAACTACACCGATGATGTGGAGTTCTCCTGTGAAGATGGCGGGCGCACGCCGATTGACGATCTCTGCCGCATGGTTGAAGCCGCCATCAGCGCCGGTGCTACCACCATTAATATTCCCGATACCGTTGGCTATACCCTGCCTGGCGAATACGCCAATATTATCGGGCAGCTGGTTAACCGCGTGCCTAACATCGACAAAGCGATTCTGTCAGTGCACACCCATGATGATTTAGGGATGGCAACCGGCAACGCTATTGCTGCGGTACTGGCGGGCGCGCGTCAGGTTGAAGGCACGCTGAATGGTCTGGGCGAGCGCGCCGGTAACTGCGCGCTGGAAGAGGTGATCATGGCGATCAAAACCCGCCAGCAGATCATGAACGTTCACACCGCTATCAACCACCAGGAGATCTACCGCACCAGCCAGATTGTCAGCCAGATCTGCAACATGCCAATTCCGGCGAACAAAGCGGTGGTCGGCTCAAATGCGTTTGCGCACTCCTCCGGCATTCATCAGGATGGCGTGCTGAAAAACCGTGAAAACTACGAAATTCTGACGCCTGAATCGATCGGCCTGCACAAAATTCAGCTGAATCTCACCTCCCGCTCCGGACGCGCGGCGGTAAAACATCGTATGGAAGAGATGGGCTATAAAGAGGCTGACTACAACCTCGACGCGCTGTATGACGCCTTCCTGAAGCTGGCCGATAAGAAAGGTCAGGTGTTTGACTACGATCTGGAAGCGCTCGCCTTTATCAACAAACAGCATGAAGAGCCGGAATTTTTCCAGCTCAACGAATTCAACGTGCAGACCGGCTCCAGCGTCACGGCAACCGCTTCAGTCCAGCTCGGCTATGGTGAAGAGACCAAAGCGGATGCGGCCACCGGCAACGGTCCGGTTGACGCGGTCTATCAGGCGATCAACCGCATTACCGGCTTTGACGCCGAGCTGGTGAACTACAAGCTGACGGCGAAAGGTCACGGCGAAAATGCCCTGGGTCAGGTGGATATCGTAGTGAACTACAACGGACGCAAGTTCCACGGCGTAGGTCTCGCTACCGATATCGTTGAATCCTCTGCCAAAGCGATGATCAACGCACTGAACAACATCTGGCGAGCCCGACAGGTCGAAAAAGAACTGCAGCGTAAATTTAAAGAACAGAAGGAAACGGTGTAACTATGACTCACTCATATCATATTGCGGTCATGCCTGGCGACGGAATCGGCCCGGAAGTGATGGCGCAGGCGATGAAAGTGCTCGACGCGGTTCGCACCCGCTTTGGCATGCGTATCACCACCAGCGAATATGATGTTGGCGGTATCGCCATCGATCGTCACGGTGAACCACTGCCGCCTGCGACCGTAGCCGGGGCTGAGCAGGCAGACGCGATTCTGTTTGGCTCCGTTGGCGGCCCGAAGTGGGAGCATCTGCCGCCGGCTGGCCAGCCGGAGCGCGGGGCGCTGCTGCCGCTGCGCAAGCATTTCAGACTGTTCAGCAATCTGCGCCCTGCCGCGCTCTATAAAGGTCTTGAAGCATTTTGCCCGCTGCGCAGCGATATCGCGGCGCGCGGTTTTGATATTCTCTGCGTACGTGAGCTCACCGGCGGCATCTACTTTGGCCAGCCAAAAGGACGCGAAGGCAGCGGTGCACACGAGCGGGCGTTTGATACCGAGGTTTACCACCGCTTTGAGATTGAGCGCATTGCACGTAACGCCTTTGAAGCCGCACGCAAGCGCCGGGGTCATGTCACCTCCATCGACAAAGCTAACGTGCTGCAGAGTTCGGTGATGTGGCGCGAAATCGTGAATGAAGTGGCAAAAGCGTATCCTGACGTGCAGCTGGCGCATATGTATATCGACAATGCCACCATGCAGCTGATCAAAGATCCGTCGCAGTTTGATGTCCTGCTCTGCTCCAACCTGTTTGGCGACATTCTCTCTGATGAGTGCGCCATGATCACCGGGTCGATGGGCATGCTGCCGTCAGCCAGCCTGAACGAAGAGGGTTTTGGCCTGTTTGAACCCGCTGGCGGCTCTGCGCCGGATATCGCCGGACAAAATATCGCTAACCCGATTGCCCAGATCCTGTCGCTGTCGATGCTGCTGCGCTTCAGCCTGAACGCCGCCGACGCGGCGAATGCTATCGAACAGGCGGTCAGCCAGGCGCTGGAAGCGGGCCATCGCACCCGCGATCTGGCGGGCGACGGCCCTGCTGTCAGTACGGATGAAATGGGTAGCCTCATCGCGGGCTTCATTGCCGGAGAAAAATAAAAATGAAAAGCTTATACCAGAAGTTATTTGACGCACATGTCGTTCACGAAGCGCCCGATGAAACGCCGCTGCTCTATATTGACCGTCACCTGATCCACGAAGTGACCTCCCCGCAGGCGTTCGACGGCCTGCGCGCGCACGGCCGTAAAGTGCGTCAGCCGGAAAAAACCTTTGCCACCATGGATCACAACGTTTCAACCCAGACGAAAGATATCAATGCGTCGGGTGAAATGGCGCGGATTCAGATGCAGGAACTGATGAAGAACTGCGATGAGTTCGGCATTCAGCTCTACGACCTGAACCATCCCTTCCAGGGCATCGTACACGTGATCGGGCCGGAACAGGGCATGACCCTGCCAGGTATGACCATCGTCTGCGGCGACTCACATACCGCCACGCACGGCGCCTTTGGTTCACTGGCGTTTGGTATCGGCACTTCGGAAGTTGAGCATGTGTTTGCCACTCAGACGCTGAAGCAGGGTCGGGCGAAAACCATGAAAATCAATGTGTCGGGCGCCGCTGCGCCGGGCATTACGGCGAAAGATATCGTGCTGGCGATCATCGGTAAAACCGGCAGCGCCGGCGGCACTGGCTATGTGGTGGAGTTCTGCGGCCCGGCGATTGAAGCGCTGAGCATGGAAGGCCGCATGACGCTGTGCAATATGGCGATTGAGATGGGCGCGAAAGCGGGTCTGGTGGCGCCGGATGACACCACGTTCGCCTACCTGAAAGATAAGCAGTTTGCGCCGAAAGGCGACGACTGGGAGCAGGCCGTGGCCTACTGGCGCACGCTGAAGTCAGATCCGGACGCAGCGTTTGATAGCGTGGTGACGCTGAACGCCGCCGATATTGCCCCGCAGGTCACCTGGGGCACCAATCCGGGTCAGGTGATGGCGGTGGATCAGGCGATACCCGATCCCGCCTCGTTTGCCGATCCGGTTGAGCGCGCCTCCGCTGAAAAAGCGCTGGCTTACATGAACCTGCAACCGGGCGTGAAGCTGACCGACGTGGCTATCGATAAAGTCTTTATTGGCTCCTGCACTAACTCACGCATTGAGGATCTGCGCGCTGCCGCGGCGGTTGCCAAAGGGCGTAAAGTGGCACCCGGCGTAGTCGCGATGGTCGTGCCGGGTTCCGGTCCGGTTAAAGCGCAGGCGGAAGCGGAAGGTCTGGATAAAATCTTTCTTGAGGCGGGTTTTGAGTGGCGTCTGCCGGGCTGCTCTATGTGTCTTGCCATGAACAACGATCGCCTGAATCCGGGCGAGCGCTGCGCCTCGACCAGCAACCGCAACTTTGAAGGCCGTCAGGGCCGTGGCGGCCGTACGCACCTGGTCAGCCCGGCGATGGCTGCCGCCGCAGCGGTCTCCGGCCGTTTTGCCGATATTCGTGAACTGACTCAGGGAGCTTAAGCGATGGCGACTAAATTTACGCAGCACACCGGTATTGTCGCGCCACTGGATGCGGCCAACGTGGATACCGATGCCATTATTCCAAAGCAGTTTCTGCAGAAGGTCACCCGCACCGGCTTCGGTGCCCACCTGTTTCACGACTGGCGTTTTGACGATGATGCCGGCACACAGCCTACCGCCAGCTTTGTGCTTAACAAGCCTGAGTTTGCCGGTGCCAGCATTCTGCTGGCGCGCGAGAACTTCGGCTGCGGCTCCTCCCGTGAGCACGCCCCCTGGGCGCTGACCGACTTCGGTTTCCATGTCGTCATTGCGCCAAGCTTTGCCGATATCTTTTACGGCAACAGCTTTAACAATCAGCTGCTGCCGGTGCGACTGAGCGAAGAGGATGTTGACGCACTGTTCCGGCTGGTTGACGCCAGTCCGGGCATGCGCTTTACGGTGGATCTGGAAGCACAGACGGTCACGGCAGGCGATAAGATCTATACGTTTGAGATCGACAGCTTCCGCCGCCACTGCATGATTAACGGCCTGGACAGTATCGGCCTGACGCTGCAGCATGAAGAGTCGATCGCGCGCTACGAGCAGCAGCAGCCCGCTTTCCTGCGATAATGATTAAACGCCGCTACGTCAGGTAGCGGCACGCTTTACGCGCCGGCGATCTCCGTCGCCGGCTTCACATCGCGCACGCGCGCGACCAGCAGCAGCGCCAGCACGGACATGCCCAGCGCCACCTGATAAACCGATTCATGCCCGAAACGCTCGCTCAGGATCCCCTGCAGCAGCCCGGCCACGATCAGCCCGGTGGAGATGGAGGTGGTAAACAGCGTTGTTGCCGCGCCCGCCCGGCCGGGCATCAGATCCTGAAACCAGAGCATGCCAATACCGGCGATAATGCCGATAAAAGCGGCGTTAAACAGCTGCAGCAGCATCAGCGCAGTTTTTGAGGTAAACAGCACCAGCCCGAGATAAAAGAGAATTGCTGCCACGCCCGCCACCAGCATCAGCGCGCGCTTGCCGACGCGCTTCGCGTAAAAGCCCGCCAGCAGCATAATCGGGATCTCCAGGCCGGCGGCCGTTCCCATCAGCAGGCCCGCCAGCTTTTCAGGCAGCCCCAGCGTGTTGCTCATGTAGAGCGGCATATCAATAAAGTACATGGTGTTGCACGCCCACATGATTACTGAGGCGATAAACAGCAGCATCACCTGCGCATCTTTCCACGGGCTGACCTGCAGCAGCAGCTGCTCCGGCGTCGCCACCACGCGCGGTACCGACGGCAGGCCGCGCCAGATCAGCAACATACTCAGTAAAAACATGCCCGCCACCACGGCAAACAGCGTGACGAAACCGAAATTGAGCGCCAGCGCAAATGAGAGCGGCGGACCGATGACCCACGCCAGCGACAGCTGCGCCCGCATCACCGAACTGAACATCACCACTTCACGCGCTGATGCGTCCGCGTACTCCCGCGCCAGCGCAAATATCTGCGGCATTGCGACGCTGGCCAGCGCGGAGAGCAGCACGCCCAGGCTTATCAGCGTGGCGTAGTGACGGTTAAACGCAAACAGCAGCGCGTTCAGAATGGCCATCAGGCAGCAAAAGAGGATCAGGTGGCGCCGGTCGCCGCGCGTGTCGGAGCGCTTTGCTACCAGCATACTGATCACAATGCCGCCGAGTGCGTTAATGGTGAAAAAGAGCCCGACCCAGAAGGGGCGTACCTGCACTTCGCGGGTCAGAAACAGGCTGAGGGTCGGTGCCTGCAGCGCACCCGCAACGCCCGCCATAAAGGTGACAGCCATAAAAGCGAGATAGACCGGATCGGGGCGGCGCTGCCGCGTTAACAGCGACTTCATGCAGAAATCCCTTTGGAAAAAACAGAAAAGAGTAGCGAAAGAGCGTAGACGATTTCACACCGCTATGAAAAAAGCCAGCAGAGAAAAATCTGCTGGCGGTGTAATTGCACCCTACTCAGAAAAATGTGCCACACGGGCGACACAGCTGGTTGAGCGCCACCCGGATCGGGTGCCTCCCGCTCTTCCATTGAGTGGCAGTATGCCTCTATTATAGGGCAATAAACACTGAGCGAAATCGCTACGGAGTTCCCCTTTTATGCCTTCGGCCCGTCTGCAGCAGCAATTTATTCGTCTCTGGCAGCAGTGTGAAGGTCAGGATCGGGCGACAACGCTTGATGCACTGGCCAGCACTCTGCACTGTTCGCGGCGCCATATGCGCAACCTGCTTCAGGCGATGCAGCGTGAAGGCTGGCTGACCTGGCAGGCTGAGGCGGGACGCGGAAAGCGTTCGCAGCTGCGCTTCCGCTGTACCGGTCTGGCGCTGCAGCAGCAGCGTGCAGAAGCGCTGCTGGAGCAGGACGGTATTGACCAGCTGGTTCAGCTGGTTGGCGACAAAGCGCAGGTGCGGCAGATGATTGCCGTCCACCTGGGCCGCAGCGTGCGTCAGGGAAAACATATTCTGCGCGTGCTTTACTACCGTCCGCTGCAGAACCTGCTGCCCGCCTCGCCGCTGCGCCGCTCGGAAACGCATCTGGCCCGCCAGATCTTCAGCGGCCTGACGCGCATAAATGAGGAAAACGGGGAAATTGAACCCGATATTGCTCATCACTGGCAGCAACTCTCCGCGCAGCAGTGGCGCTTTTATCTGCGTCCGGCCATCCGCTTTCATCACGGGCGCGAGCTGGAGATGGCAGATATTCTTGATTCGCTGCAGCGCAGCGCCGCTCTGCCGCTGTTTGCGCATATCTCGCAGCTGCACTCGCCGGCGCCCTGGACGCTGGATATCACTCTGACCCAGCCTGACAGCTGGCTGCCATGGCTGCTGGGCAGCGTCAGCGCCATGATCCTGCCGCGCGAATGGCCGTCCCTGCCCGACTTTGCCCGTCAGCCTGCCGGCTGCGGCCCTTACAGCGTGGTACGCAATCAGCAGACGCAGCTGAAAATTGCCGCGTTTGATGACTACTTTGGTTACCGGGCGCTGATTGACGAAGTCTCAATCTGGGTGCTGCCGGAAGTCAGTGACGAGCTGGTCTACTCTGGCGTAAAACTGCAGGGCAGCGAGGCGGATGAGATAGCGGAAGAGAGCCGTCTGGAGGAGGGCTGCTACTTCCTGCTGTTTGACCAGCGCTCCGCCTGGGGACGCCATGCCCGGTTCCGCCGCTGGGTCAGCGATCTGCTTAATCCGGTTACCCTGCTGCATCATGCCGATCCCGGCTATCAGCGTTACTGGTTTCCTGCCTGGGGCCTGCTGCCGCGCTGGCACCATCGCCGCGATCTGCGGGCGGCGGACAAGCCGGAAGGTCTGACCCGGCTGACGTTAAGCTGGTACAGCGACCACGTCGAGCATGAAGGCATCGCCAGCGCGCTGCGTCCCCTGCTGGCGCAGCAGGGGGTGGAACTGATCACCCGGGTGGTGAGCTACGAAGCGTGGTTTGCCGGCGCCGGAGAGAGCGATATCTGGCTCGGCAGCGTTAACTTCACCCTGCCGCTGGAGTATGCGCTGTTTGCGCAGCTCTATGAGCTGCCGCTGATGCAGCACTGCATTCCGCTGGCGTGGCATGAGGATGCTGCGCGCTGGCGTGAGAAACGCCTGCCGCTGGCTGAGTGGGCGCGCCAGCTGGTAGATCAGGACTGGCTGCATCCGCTGTTTCACCACTGGCTGCTGCTGGAAGGCCAGCGCAGCATGCGCGGCGTACGGCTGAACACGCTGGGCTGGTTCGATTTTAAATCTGCCTGGTTTGCGCCGCCGGCGTTATGACGCTTTCACGCCGTGGCGGAAATGTCTACACTAAGCCGTTCTCAACGGGGTGTCTGCGTCGTCAGGCTGAGAGAAACCCGTCGAACCTGATCCGGTTAATACCGGCGTAGGGATTTGAGATGTGCCAGCCTCAGATCCTTTGCGACTCACTCATATCCTCTCCTTAAGGAGCGCAAAGTGTTAAAGAACGTTCTGCCTGTCCTGCTGCTGTTGTCCGCACCGGTATTCGCCGCCAGACCGCTACTGACCGTCTATACCTATGATTCGTTCGCTGCTGAATGGGGCCCTGGGCCGGCAGTAAAGAAAGCGTTTGAAGCGGAGTGCGGCTGCGAGCTGCGCTACGTGGCGCTGGAGGATGGCGTCTCGCTGCTCAACCGTCTGCGCATGGAAGGGAAAAACAGTAAAGCGGACGTTGTGCTGGGACTGGATAACAACCTCCTGCAGGCGGCGGAGAAAACCGGCCTGTTTGCTAAAAGTCAGGTCGATACCGCGGCGCTGCAGCTGCCTGAGCGCTGGCAGAACGACACCTTTGTTCCTTTCGATTACGGCTACTTCGCCTTTGTGTATGACAAAAACCGCCTGAAGAATCCGCCCGCAAGCCTGCAGGAGCTGGTTGAAAGCCCGGAGAAATGGCGCGTTATCTATGAAGATCCGCGTACCAGTACGCCAGGCCTCGGCCTGCTGCTCTGGATGCAAAAAGTGTTTGGCGATCGCAGCGACGCGGCGTGGCAGAAGCTGGCGGCGAAAACCGTTACCGTCACTAAAGGATGGAGTGAAGCGTACGGCCTGTTTCTCAAGGGCGAAGGCGATCTGGTGCTGAGCTATACCACGTCGCCCGCTTACCACATTATTGAAGAGAAGAAAGAGAACTACGCTGCTGCCACCTTCAGTGAGGGGCACTACCTGCAGGTCGAAGTCGCCGCCCGGCTGGCCGGCAGTAAACAGCCAGCGCTGGCACAGCGTTTTATGCAGTTTATCGTCAGCCCCGCTTTCCAGCAGACGATCCCCATCGGCAACTGGATGTACCCGGTGATCAAAAGCGATTTGCCGGCTGGCTATCGGGCGCTGAACGTGCCGCAAAAAGCGCTGCAGTTTTCACCGGCAGAAGTGGCTGACCAGCGCGCCGCGTGGATCAGCGCCTGGCAGCGGGCTGTCAGCCGCTGATGCCCGGCTGGCTGATACCCGGCGCGCTGAGCGCGCTGCTGCTGTGCGCCGTGGCGCTGCTCGCTCTGGGGGCGCTGCTGACGGCGGCCCCGCTGCCGGACATGCGCAGCCTGCTCAGTGACAGCTATCTGCACCACGTGCTGGCGTTCTCATTTGAGCAGGCGCTGCTCTCGGCACTCTGCTCCGTGCTGCCGGCCGTGCTGCTGGCGCGCGCGCTCTATCGCCGCCGCTTTCCTGGCCGCGCGCTGCTGCTGCGTTTATGTGCGATGACGCTGGTGCTGCCGGTGCTGGTGGCGGTATTTGGCCTGCTGAGCGTCTACGGCCGCAGCGGCTGGCTGGCACAGCTCTGCACGCTGCTGGGTATTCCCTACCACTTCTCTCCCTATGGCCTGCAGGGTATTTTGCTGGCGCACGTCTTTTTTAACCTGCCGCTGGCCACGCGCATGCTGCTGCAGGCGCTGGAGAGCATTCCGCCGGAGCAGCGTCAGCTGGCGGCTCAGCTTGGGCTGCGCGGCTGGAATCTGTTCCGGCTGCTGGAGTGGCCCTGGCTGCGTCGCCAGATCCTGCCGACCGCGGCGCTGATCTTTATGCTCTGCTTTGCCAGCTTCGCCACGGTGCTGGCGCTGGGCGGCGGGCCACAAGCGACCACGCTGGAGCTGGCGATCTACCAGGCGCTGAGCTTTGATTACGATCCCGGCCGCGCCGCGCTGCTGGCACTGCTGCAGCTCAGCTGTTGTCTGCTGCTGGTGCTGCTCAGTCAGCGCTTCAGTAAAGCGATCCCTGCCGGCAGTCAGACGCTGCAGGGCTGGCGCGATCCGCAGGATAGCGGGTTTGCACGCGTCAGCGACACGCTGCTGATTGCTCTCGCGCTGCTGCTGCTGCTGCCTCCGCTGGCAGCGGTGGTGGCCGATGGCGTGCGCGGCGGTGTGGCCGGCGCACTGCAGCAGCCGGCGCTCTGGCAGGCCACGCTGACCTCGCTGCGCATCGCCCTTGGCGCGGGCGCACTCTGTGTGATCCTGACAATGATGCTGCTGTGGAGCAGCCGCGAGCTGCGTCAGCGCCAGCGTCGGGCGAGCGCACAGGCGCTGGAGCTGAGCGGCATGCTGATTCTGGCGATGCCGGGCATCGTGCTGGCCAGCGGCTTTTTCCTGCTGTTTACCGCTACCTCCGGGCTGCCGGCGCGTGCCGACGGGCTGGTGATCTTTACCAATGCGCTGATCGCCATTCCCTACGCCATGAAAGTGCTGGAAAACCCGATGCGCGATATCGCCGCACGCTATGCGCCGCTCTGCGCCTCGCTCGGTCTCTCCGGCCTCAATCGCCTGAAGCTGATTGAGCTGCGGCTGCTGAAGCGTCCGCTGGCGCAGGCGCTCGCCTTTGCCTGCGTACTCTCGATTGGCGACTTTGGCGCAGTGGCGCTATTTGGCAACGCCGATTTCCGCACCCTGCCCTGGTATCTTTATCAGCAGATCGGCGCCTATCGCGGTGCCGACGGTGCCGCGACCGCCCTGCTGCTGCTGCTGCTCTGCCTGTTACTTTTTACTCTGATGGAAAAACTGCCGGGACGCCATGCTGACACTCACTGATCTTACTTACCTTTATCAGCATCTGCCGATGCGTTTCAGCTTCAGCGCTCAGGCGGGTGAACGGCTGGCGATACTTGGCCCGAGCGGCGCCGGTAAAAGCACGCTGCTGAGCCTGATCGGCGGCTTTCTGCCGGTCAGCCACGGCACGCTGCTGATTAATGGCCGCGATCACACCCGCAGCGTACCGGCGTTGCGTCCGGTCTCGATGCTGTTTCAGGAGAACAATCTCTTTCCGCACCTTTCGGTACAGCAGAATCTGGCCCTGGGTCTGCATCCGGGCCTGAAGCTCACGCGCGACCAGCAGCAGCAGCTGAGGGAGATTGCACACCAGACCGGACTGCATGATTTACTGACGCGCTTGCCTGGCGAGCTCTCCGGCGGCCAGCGGCAGCGGGTGGCGCTGGCGCGCTGCCTGCTGCGCAACCAGCCGGTACTGCTGCTGGATGAGCCTTTTTCGGCGCTCGACCCGGCGCTGCGCCGCGAAATGCTGCAGCTGGTGCGTACGGTGTGTGACGCACGCAATATCACGCTGCTGATGGTGTCGCACAGTCTGGAGGATGCGCAGCAGATTGCCGCACGCAGTCTGGTGATTGCTGATGGCCGGATCGAGTGGGATGGTGAGACGGCGGCGCTGCTTCGGGGTGAGAGCAGCAGCGCCGCGCGCCTGGGTATTACGCCAGCTTAAGCGAAGAAGACTTTCCAGAGCAGCTGCAGGAAAACAGGCATCATCGGATGAAACAGCAGCGCGATAAACGCGGCGCTGCCCGCTACGGCCATCAGCGGCGCCAGCCAGCGCAGGCGCGCTTTCGGCAGGTAGCGGGTTGCCCAGTCGCGCGTTTTGTCACTGCGCCACCAGCGCCAGAGCAGCCATCCGCCCAGCCAGAGCAGAATCGTTACCAGCAGCAGCAGCCATTTAAAGCTGTCGCCCTGCGCCTGCGGCACATCAATGGCCACACCGGCGAGGATCCCCGGCAGCAGATAGGCGGGCGGCCACAAAATACAGCCGATGATATTGGGCAGCAGAAACTTCCGCACCGGCAGCTCAAGCATGCCTGCCGCCAGCGGGATCAGCGGGCGTGTCGGGCCGACAAAGCGCCCCACCAGCACGGTAAACATGCTGTGCTGATGCAGCGCATGCTCGGTCTTATCCAGCAGGCTTTGATACTTTTTCAGATACTTCCAGCGGTGCAGCGGCCCCTGAAACTTCCAGCCGATACCGTAGGAGATCCAGTCGCCCAGCAGGCAGCCAATCAGCCCCGCCGCCCACGCCGGATAGAGGCCAATCTGACCGCTGCCCACCAGCGCCCCCAGGCTGGCCATCAGCACGGTGCCCGGCAGCAGCAGACCCACAAACGCCAGTGATTCAAGAAAGGTCACCAGAGCGACGGCGAACAGCGCGTACTCCAGCGATTGCGTAAACAGGTGTTGAATCCAGGCTTCCATAGCTATCCTCTGCGGAATATGAAGGCTGGATTGTCCTGAGCCTGCGTCAGGGCGTCAAGCTTTTCCCGCTGCGCTGCAGAGAGTTGCCGACACTGTATAAACATCCATGATATACTGCGCATAATTTCTACTCCGGAGTCACCGTGACAGAACCGCGCGCAGGCTATCTGCTGACCCGTCACTGGCGGGATACCCCTTCAGGCAGCGAGATCACGCTGTGGCTGGCAACCGATGCCGGGCCGCAGCGGCTGGTGCTGCCCGCGCAGGAGTCAGTGGCGTTTATTCCGGAAGCGTTCCGCCGTCAGACCGAAGCGCTCATCCGCGACGAAGCCCATACCCGTCTGCAGTCGCTGACGCTGAAGGATTTCCATTATCGTCCGGTGTTTGGCCTCTATTGCCGCAGCCATCGTCAGCTACAGCAGCTGGAGAAACGTCTGCGTGAGAACGGCATCAGCGTTTATGAAGCTGATATCCGGCCACCCGAGCGCTATCTGATGGAGCGCTTTATTACCGCCCCGGTCTGGTTCAGCGGCGAGCCGCGCGGTGAGACTCTGATCAACGCCCGCCTGAAGCCGCATCCCGACTACCGGCCTCCTCTCCGCTGGGTGTCGCTGGATATTGAAACCACCGAACGCGGCGAGCTTTACTGTATCGGGCTGGAAGGCTGCGGTCAGCGTCAGGTGTATATGCTGGGCCCGCCCAACGGCGACGCCAGCGCGCTCAGCTTTGAGCTGATTTACGTTGAGAGCCGCCAGCAGCTGCTGGAGCAGCTTAACGCCTGGTTCGCGCGGCACGATCCCGATGTGGTCATTGGCTGGAACGTGGTGCAGTTCGACCTGCGGGTGCTGCAAAAGCATGCCGATCGCTACGGCATTCCGCTGCGCCTCGGCCGTCAGCAGCAGCCGCTGGAGTGGCGTGAACACGGCTTTAAGCCGGGCATCTTTACCGCCCAGCTCGCCGGCCGCGTCGTGATTGACGGCATTGAAGCGCTGAAGTCTGCCTACTGGGATTTTCCCTCTTTCAGTCTGGAATCCGTTGCGCGCGAGCTGCTGGGTGAAGGTAAAGCGATCAATAATCCGTGGCAGCGCATGGAGGAGATCAACTGGCGCTTTGCCCATGATAAACCCGCGCTCGCGACCTATAACCTGAAAGATTGCGAGCTGGTGACGCGCATTTTTCACCATACCGCCATCATGCCCTTTTTACTGGAGCGGGCCAGCGTTAACGGCCTGGCGCTGGATCGGCACGGCGGCTCGGTTGCGGCGTTCAGTCATCTCTATATTCCGCGTATGCATCGTGCGGGGTATGTAGCGCCCAATCAGGGCGACGTGGCGCCGGAGGCGAGTCCCGGCGGCTATGTGATGGACTCCCGTCCCGGCCTCTACGACTCCGTGCTGGTGCTGGATTACAAAAGCCTCTATCCCTCAATCATCCGTACTTTTCTGATTGATCCCGTCGGGCTGGTTGAGGGCCTGGCCCATCCGTCTGACGCAGATTCTGTGCCTGGCTTTCGCGAAGCGCGCTTCTCGCGCCACCTTCACTGTCTGCCTGACATCGTGGCGCAGATCTGGCAGGGGCGTGAAGCCGCAAAGCGCGACGGCAACGCCCCGCTCTCCCAGGCGCTGAAAATCATCATGAACGCCTTTTACGGCGTGCTGGGCACCAGCGCCTGTCGCTTCTTTGATTCACGCCTCGCCTCCTCCATCACGCTGCGCGGCCACGCCATTATGCAGCAGACGCGGGCGCTGATTGAGGCGGAAGGGTTTACGGTGATCTACGGTGACACCGACTCCACGTTTGTCTGGCTGCAGGGCAAATATAGCGAGGAGCAGGCAGCGGCCACCGGCCAGCGGCTGACGACGCTGATCAACCGCTGGTGGCAGCAGCATCTGCAGCAGACGCTCGGCCTGACAAGCGCGCTGGAACTGGAGTATGAGACGCACTTCAGCCGTTTTCTGATGCCCACCATTCGCAACGCCGAACAGGGCAGCAAAAAGCGCTATGCCGGGCTGACCGGCAGCGGCGCGCAGCAGCGGCTGGTGTTTAAAGGGCTGGAGTCGGTACGTACTGACTGGACGCCGCTGGCGCAGCAGTTTCAGCAGCAGCTCTATGGCCGTATTTTCCGCGGGGAGCCCTGGCAGGATTATATCCGTGAAACTGTCGCACAGCTGATGGCCGGCCAGCTTGACGATCTGCTGGTGTATAAAAAACGCCTGCGGCGACCGCTGCATGAGTATGAGCGCAACGTTCCGCCGCACGTGCGCGCGGCGCGTCTTGCCGATGAACATAACCGCAGGCTGCAGCGTCCGCTGCAGTACCAGAAAGGCGGTTCCATTCGCTATGTGATGGCGACCGCCGGGCCGGAGCCGCTGGAGGTGCGTACCACGCCACTCGACTACGATCACTACGTCAGCAAACAGCTGCAGCCGATAGCGGATGGCATTCTGCCGTTTGTCGGCGACGACTTTGCTACACTGATTACCGGGCAGCTGGGGCTTTTTTGACAGGTGACGAATGCCCTGCCATCCAGTACCATAGCGCCCTTCCTGTATTTCAGCATGCACAACCTGACCAGACATCTGTCTGGCGCTTTGTTATTGCCTGAGAGCAGGCGAACGTCTTTAAGTCATTCAGAGAATCGAGCAAAAAATATATGGTATTTACACTGGGTCAACGCTGGATAAGTGATACGGAAAGTGAACTGGGACTGGGTACGGTCGTGGCGCTGGATACGCGCATGGTCACGCTGATGTTTCCCGCAACCGGCGAGAACCGCCTCTATGCCCGTCATGATTCTCCGGTCACCCGCGTGATTTTCAATCCGGGTGATACCGTTACCAGCCATGAAGGCTGGCAGATGCTGGTTGATGAAGTGCGGCACGAAAATGAGCTGGTGACCTACATCGGTACCCGCGCTGATACTGAAGAGAGCAACGTGGTGCTGCGCGAAGTGATGCTGGACAGCAAGCTGGTCTTCAGCAAGCCGCAGGATCGCCTGTTCGCCGGTCAGCTCGATCGCATGGATCGCTTCGCCCTGCGCTTCCGCGCGCGCAAATACCAGAGCGAGCAGTATCGTCTTGCCGTCAGCGGCCTGCGCGGCATGCGCACCAACCTTATCCCGCACCAGCTGCATATCGCGCACGATGTGGGCCGCCGTCACGCGCCGCGCGTGCTGCTGGCAGATGAAGTCGGCCTGGGTAAAACCATTGAAGCGGGCATGATCATCCAGCAGCAGCTGCTGGCGGGGCGCGCCGATCGCGTGCTGATCGTGGTGCCGGAAACGCTGCAGCATCAGTGGCTGGTAGAGATGCTGCGCCGCTTTAACCTGCGCTTTGCTCTGTTTGATGACGATCGTTATACCGAAGCGCAGCACGACAGCGACAATCCGTTTGAAACAGAACAGCTGATTATCTGCTCGCTCGACTTTGTGCGCCGCAATAAACAGCGTCTGGAACTGCTGGCGGATGCGGAGTGGGATCTGCTGGTCGTGGATGAGGCGCACCACCTGGCGTGGAGTGAAGCGGCACCCAGCCGCGAATATCAGGTAATTGAACAGCTGGCGGAGAACACGCCGGGCGTACTGCTGCTTACCGCCACGCCGGAACAGCTGGGGCTGGAGAGCCACTTTGCCCGTCTGCGCCTGCTCGATCCCGATCGCTTTCACGATTTCAGCCAGTTTGTCGCCGAGCAGCAGCACTATCGTCCGGTGGCCGATGCCGTCAGTTCACTGCTGGCGGATCAGGCGATCAGTAAAGATGAGATGAACCTGATCAATGAGCTGATTGGCGAGCAGGATATCGAACCGCTGCTGCAGGTTGCTAACAGCGACCGCGACGGTAAAGAGGATGCGCGCAAAGAGCTGGTCTCAATGCTGATGGACCGCCACGGCACCAGCCGCGTTCTGTTCCGTAACACCCGTAACGGCGTGAAGGGCTTTCCAAAGCGCGAGCTGCAGCAGATCCGTCTGCCGCTGCCGGCGCAGTATCAGACAGCGATCAAAGTCTCCGGCATTATGGCGGCACGCAAGTCGCCGGAAGAGCGCGCCCGGGACATGCTCTATCCGGAGCAGATCTACCAGGAGTTTGAAGGCGACAGCGGCACGTGGTGGAACTTTGATCCGCGCGTTGAGTGGCTGATGGGCTATCTCACCAGCAACCGCAAAGAGAAAGTGCTGGTGATTTGCGCCAAAGCGGCCACTGCGCTGCAGCTGGAGCAGGTGCTGCGCGAGCGTGAAGGTATTCGCGCGGCGGTGTTCCATGAAGGTCTCTCCATTATTGAGCGCGATCGTGCGGCGGCGTTCTTCGCCTCGCAGGAAGAGGGCGCGCAGGTGCTGATCTGCTCGGAGATCGGCTCTGAGGGCCGTAACTTCCAGTTCGCCAGCCGGCTGGTGATGTTCGATCTGCCGTTTAACCCCGATCTGCTGGAGCAGCGTATCGGACGCCTCGATCGTATCGGTCAGCTGCACGATATCCAGATTATGGTGCCCTGGCTGGAGAAAACCGCGCAGGCGGTGCTGCTGCGCTGGTATCACGAAGGGCTGGACGCGTTTGAGCACACCTGCCCTACCGGCCGCGCTATTTATGACGCTGAATATAACCAGCTGATTGAGTTCCTGGCGGCACCGGAAAACCCGCAGGGTCTCGATGAGTTCATCCTGAAAAGCCGTAAGCAGCATGATGCGCTGAAAGCGCAGCTGGAGCAGGGCCGCGACCGACTGCTGGAGCTTAACTCCAACGGCGGCGAAGCGGCGCTGGCGCTGGCTGATGCCATTGCAGCTCAGGATAATGATACCGAGCTGGTAAACTTTGCGCTCAACCTGTTCGACATTGTCGGCATCAATCAGGAGGATCGCAGCGACAACCTGATTGTTCTGACCCCTTCCGATCACATGCTGGTGCCCGATTTTCCCGGTCTGCCGGAAGATGGCTGTACGATTACCTTTAACCGTAATCAGGCGCTGTCGCGCGAAGATACGCAGTTCATTACCTGGGAGCATCCGCTGATCCGCAATGGTCTGGATCTGATCCTCTCCGGCGATACCGGCAGTTGCGCCCTGTCGCTGCTGAAAAACAAGGCGCTTCCGGTCGGTACGCTGCTGGTTGAGATGATCTATGTGGTTGAGGCGCAGGCGCCGAAACAGCTGCAGCTTACCCGCTTCCTGCCACCGACGCCGGTGCGCATGCTGATGGATCGCGCAGGTAATAATCTGGCGGGCAAAGTGGAGTTTGAGAGCTTTAACCGTCAGCTTAACGCAGTTAACCGCCATACCGGCAGCAAACTGGTCAACGCTGTCCAGCAGGATGTGCATGCCATTCTGACGCAGGCGGAGCAGGCCGTGGTGCCGGAAGCGCAGGCGCTGATTGCCGCGGCGAAAGCGGAGGCGGATGAAAAGCTGAGCGCAGAGCTGTCGCGACTCGAAGCACTGCGCGCCGTCAATCCCAACATCCGTGACGATGAGGTTGAGGCGCTGGAGAGCAATCGTGCGCAGGTGCTGGCCAGCCTGAGCGAGGCGGGCTGGCGTCTCGATGCGCTGCGCCTGATCGTCGTAACGCACCAGTAAGCAGGCGAGACTGACATGCTGATGGAACCCTACAATCCGCCGTCCGAACCCTGGCTGCATATTCTGTATCAGGACGCGCACATTATGGTGGTCAACAAACCGAGCGGATTGCTCTCGGTGCCGGGCCGGCTGGAGGAGCACAGGGATAGCGTGATGACGCGCATCCAGCGTGATTTTCCGCAGGCGGAATCGGTGCACCGGCTCGATATGGCGACCAGCGGCGTGATTGTGGTGGCGCTGAATAAGGCGGCAGAGCGCGAGCTGAAGCGTCAGTTTCGCGAGCGTGAGCCGTCAAAGCACTACGTGGCGCGCGTCTGGGGCCATCCGGCAGCGGAAAAGGGCCTGATCGATCTGCCACTGATTTGCGACTGGCCGAACCGGCCAAAGCAGATGGTGAGTCACGAACTGGGAAAACCGGCTCAGACGGAGTATGAAGTGCTGGAGTATGCCGCCGATAACAGCGCGCGCGTGCTGCTGAAGCCCATTACCGGTCGTTCACACCAGCTGCGCGTGCATCTGCTGGCGCTGGGACATCCGATCCTCGGCGATCGTTTCTATGCGCATGAGGCGGCGCTGGCGATGGCAGCGCGTCTGCAGCTGCATGCGGAGTCGCTGACCATTACCCATCCGGTATTTGGCAGCAGCATGACATTTCGGCAGCCAGCGGAGTTCTGACCTGCGTCACCCCGCCCTCTTTCCGGTAAAAAGGGCGGGATGGCCGGGCTATTTAAACCCTTTCTCTTTGCGGATCAGGTCGTATGCGGCCTGAATCTCCTGCGCTTTCTGTTTCGCCATCTCCATCATTTCCGGCGGCAGACCTTTCGCCACCAGCTTATCGGGATGATGTTCACTCATCAGCTTGCGATAGGCGCGTTTAATGGTGGTGTTATCATCACTGCTTTTCACGCCCAGTACGCTGCAGGCGTCTTCCAGCGTGGGTCCGCGCTTCGTCTGCTGCCAGCCGCCGCCTGAGGCCCCGGCGCCGCCAAACTGCTGGCCGCCTTCCATCATGCGCAGAAACTGATCGAACTGCTGGCGTGAAATCCCCAGCTCTTCGGCAATCACATACAGCACCTGCCGCTCGTTCGGATGCAGCGAACCATCCGCAAATGCCGCCTGAATCTGAATTTCCAGAAACATCCGAATCAGATCGAAACGGCCAAAACAGGCGCTGCGCAGCTCACGCAGTTTGTTGCGCAGCGGATAGTCGCTCTGTTTCCCTTCACGAAAGGCGCGCTGCGCGGCAGTGCGGGCCTCTCCGTGCAGCTGCATACGATCCATAAACAGCGACGCAATCTGAATATCCGCTTCGGTGACGCGCCCTTTCGATTTGGTCAGATGCCCCATGACCTGAAACGTCGTGCTGAAAAACAGCGTCTGCCGCGACTGATTATTGGCAAAGTATCCCTGCCCTTTTACGCTGCGCACTTTATCAATCAGATGACCAATGATCAGACCCAGGACAATGCCCCAGAACCCCGCGCCTGACATCACGCCAAGCGCAAGACCAATAACTTTTCCCCAGTAGCGCATAAACTCCTCAATTCGCCATGCTTGTGGCTGAAAATTGCATTATCATACCTGTCATTTATCTCCGCGCCTAACGGCAACGCAGACAGAAAAGGATTAACGCTGGCACTACGCCGGGCGGTAAGTTAGTCTCTGTCCGGATTGTCGGCATGATGCCAGTGTCCATGGAATTATCGAAACCGCGTATGAAAAAACGTATACCTACCCTGCTGGCAACCATGATTGGTGCCGCACTTTATAGTCAGCACGCGCTGGCCGACGATTTGATGTCGCAGTGTATGCTGGGCGTGCCAAGCTACAACCGCCCGGTTATCAATGGTGACGCTAACTCCCTGCCGGTAACCATCAATTCCGATTCGGCAAAAGGCAATTATCCGGACGATGCAGTATTCACCGGTAATGTCGATGTGCAGCAGGGTAACAGCCGTCTGCGCGCTGACGAAATGCAGCTGCATCAGCGTCAGCAGGAGGGCCAGACCGCGCCGGTACGCACCGTGGATGCACTGGGCAATGTGCACTATGACGATAATCAGGTCATCCTGAAAGGTCCGAAAGCCTGGTCCAATCTGAACACCAAAGACACTAACGTCTGGAACGGCAACTACCAGATGGTGGGTCGCCAGGGACGCGGTGATGCCGACCAGATGAAGCTGCGTGGCAATAACCGGTATACCATCCTCGAAAATGGCACTTTTACCTCCTGTCTGCCGGGCTCTAACAGCTGGAGCGTGGTGGGATCAGAGGTGATCCAGGATCGTCAGGAAGAGGTGGCGGAGATCTGGAACGCGCGCTTCAAACTCGGCAATGTGCCGGTGTTTTATAGCCCTTATCTGCAGCTGCCGATCGGCGATCGTCGTCGCTCCGGTTTCCTGATCCCGAATGCGAAATATGGCAGTAATAACGGCTTCGAGTTTATGCTGCCGTACTACTGGAATATTGCGCCGCAGGCGGATGCCACGCTGACGCCGCACTATATGAGCAAGCGCGGTACGCAGCTGCAAACGGAGTTCCGTTACCTTACGGTGTTTGGCGCCGGCCTGATGGAGCTGGATTACCTGCCGTCCGATAAGCAGTATGAAAAAGATCGCGCGGCGCGCTCTTCTATTGAAGACGATCAGGACTCTAAACGCTGGCTCTTCTTCTGGCGCCATTCAGGCGTTTACGATCAGCACTGGCGCTTTGCGGCGGACTATACCAAGGTCAGCGATCCCTACTATTTCAACGATATCGACTCGAAATATTACAGCTCGACCAATAACTATGCGACGCAGAAATTCAGCATCGGCTACGCAGATACCAACTGGGATGCGACGCTGTCGACCAAAGATTTCCAGGTCTTCGGCAATACCAGCTCTGCCAACGTCTACCGTGCTGCGCCGCAGCTTGACGTTAACGCCTACCAGAATGATATCGGTCCGTTTGATGGCCGCGTCTATGCACAGGCGGTGAAGTTTACCAACGTCAGCAACCGGATGCCGGAAGCGACGCGTCTGCATATTGAGCCGACGCTGAATCTGCCGCTCTCCAACGGCTGGGCCAGCCTCGATACCGAAGCAAAACTGCTGGCGACGCACTATCAGCAGGACAACATCGAAAGCTATAACACCCGCTTTAATCCTGACGCCACAAACAACAACAGCGGACGGCTGAAAGATTCCGTAAACCGTACGCTGCCGCAGTTCAAAGTGGATGGCCGTCTGGTATTTGACCGGGATATGGACTGGTCGCAGGGCTATACCCAGACGCTGGAGCCGCGCGTTCAGTATCTCTATATTCCGTATCGCGATCAGAGCAACATCTATCCTTACGACTCTACGCTGCTGCAGACCGACTATACCGGCCTGTTCCGCGATCGCACCTATAGCGGTCTCGATCGCATCGCCTCCTCGAATGAAGTGGCAAGCGGCGTAACAACACGCATTTATGACAACGATCTGGTTGAACGTTTTAACGTTTCTGTAGGTCAAATCTACTCGTTTACTCCGTCGCGTACCGGCGTAAACCAGACGAATAAAGAAGATGATACCGGCAGCCTGGTATGGGCTGGCGACACGTACTGGAAAATCAGCGATCGCTGGAACGTGCGTGGCGGACTGCAGTATGACACCCGTCTCGACAACGTTTCACAGGGTAATACGGTACTGGAGTATCGCCGTGATGCCGATCGCATGCTGCAGCTGAGCTATCGCTACAGCAGCCCGGAATATGTCGCGCAGGCGCGTAACAACGCCAGCCTGATCAATAATCCGATTTATAAAAATGGCATTTCGCAGGTCGGTGCAACCGGCAGCGTACCGATTGCCGATGCCTGGTCGCTGGTGGGGGCGTACTATTATGATACCCGCAACAGCCGTCCGGCAGAGCAGCTGGTAGGCGTGCAGTACAGCTCCTGCTGCTACGCTATTCGTCTGGGTTACGAGCGCAAGATTAACGGCTGGGAAAACAACGACAGTAAATATGACAACCAAATCTCGTTCAACATTGAGCTGCGTGGCCTGAGTTCCAACTACGGCTTAGGCACTAATGAAATGCTGCGTCAGGGCATTATTCCCTATCAGCGCGCATTCTGATGTTGTGATGTTTGACAGGCGATCCCGCAGTGCGGAAACAATAATGGATAAAGTATGAAGAACTGGAGAATGCTGATTCTGGGTGCGGCGATGTCGGCCGGCACCGCTTTCGCAGCCCCACAGGTAGTTGATAAAGTCGCCGCCGTCGTGAACAACGGCGTGGTGCTGGAAAGTGACGTCGATAACATGATGCGCACGGTAAAATCCCAGGCGCAGCAGGCGGGTCAGCAGCTGCCTGAGGACCGTACGTTGCGTCATCAGATCCTTGAGCGTCAGGTCATGGATAACATTATTCTGCAGATGGGTGAAAAAGCGGGCCTGCAGATCAGCGATCAGCAGCTGGATCAGGCGATCCAGAACATCGCTGCGCAGAACCGTATGAGCGTCGATCAGCTGCGCAGTCGCCTCGCCTACGACGGCATGAACTACAGCGACTACCGTGCGCAGATCCGTAAAGAGATGCTGATCTCTGAAGTGCGTAACAATGAAGTGCGCCGTCGCGTCACCATTCTGCCGCAGGAAGTTGATACGCTGGCGACGCAGATTGGTTCACAGAACTCGCAGGGCACCGAGCTGAATATCAGTCAGATTCTGCTGCCGCTGCCGGAAAATCCTACGCAGCAGCAGGTTGACGATCAGGAAGCGCTGGCACGTCAGCTGGTGGGGGAGATCAAAGGCGGTGCCGATTTCGGTAAGCTGGCGGTGACCTACTCAGCCGATCCTCAGGCGCTGAAAGGCGGCAACATGGGCTGGGGTAAAATTGAAGAGCTGCCGACGCTGTTCTCACAGGCGCTGAGCAGCGCGAAAAAAGGCGATGTGGTCGGTCCGATTCGTTCCGGCGTGGGCTTCCATATCCTCAAAGTCAACGATCTGCGTGGTGAGAGCAAGAATATCTCGGTCACTGAGGTACACGCCCGCCATATTCTGCTGAAGCCATCACCGATCCTGAGCGACGATCAGGCGCGTGAAAAAATTACGCAGCTGGCCGCTGACATCAAAAGCGGAAAAACTACCTTTGCCGCTGCTGCCAAACAGTTCTCTGACGATCCGGGTTCAGCTAACCAGGGCGGCGATCTTGGCTGGGCGTCACCCGACATCTACGATCCCGCTTTCCGCGACGCGCTGCTGAAGCTGCAGAAAGGTCAGGTCAGCGCACCGGTGCACTCTTCGTTTGGCTGGCATCTGATTCAGCTGCTGGATACGCGCCAGGTGGATAAAACCGATGCGGCGCAGAAAGAGCGCGCCTATCGCCTGCTGTTCAACCGTAAGTTTGCAGAAGAAGCGCAGACCTGGATGCAGGAGCAGCGCGCCAGCGCCTACGTGAAGATCCTTGATGGCAACTGATAGCTATCGCGTTGCGATCACGCCCGGCGAACCCGCCGGGATTGGTCCCGATCTTACGGTGCAGCTGGCACAGCGCAACTGGCCGGTTGAACTGGTCGTCTGTGCTGACGGCGAAGTGCTGCGGCAGCGTGCCGCGCAGCTTGGCCTGCCGCTAACCCTGCAGCCGTGGCAGCCTGACCGCGCCCCGCAGCCGCAGCAGGCAGGTACCCTGACGCTGCTGCAGATTGATACGGCACAGCCGGTGGTGCCAGGTCAGCTCTGCGTGACTAACGGTGCGTACGTCCTTGAGACGCTGGCGCGCGCCTGTGACGGTGCGCTTCAGGGCGAGTTTGCGGCGCTGATCACCGGACCGGTACATAAAGGCGTTATCAACGACGCCGGCATTCCGTTTACCGGCCATACCGAATTTTTTGCCGATCGCGCCGGTGGCGATCGCGTGGTTATGATGCTGGCAACCGAGTCGCTGCGCGTAGCGCTGGCAACCACCCATCTGCCGCTGAAAGATGTCTCTGCCGCCATCACGCGCGAGAGCCTGCGTGAGGTCATCACCATTCTGCATCAGGATTTACAGCAGAAGTTTGGCCTGGCGCAGCCGCATATCTTTGTCTGCGGTCTTAATCCGCACGCTGGCGAAGGCGGGCATATGGGGCGTGAAGAGATTGACACTATTACGCCAGCGCTGGATGCGCTGCGTCAGCAGGGCATCCGTCTGACGGGGCCACTGCCGGCCGATACGCTGTTTCAGCCTAAGTATCTGCAACATGCCGATGCGGTGCTGGCGATGTATCATGACCAGGGATTGCCGGTCCTTAAATATCAGGGTTTTGGCCGGGCGGTGAATATCACCCTGGGCCTGCCTTTTATCCGAACCTCTGTCGATCACGGTACCGCGCTGGAACTGGCCGGTCTTGGACAGGCAGAGCCGGGCAGCTTTATCACGGCGCTTAATCTCGCCATCACTATGATCAAGAGCAGTAATGAATAATCGCGTCCATCAGGGGCATTACGCCCGTAAACGTTTCGGGCAGAACTTCCTGAACGATCAGTACATTATCGATAGCATCGTCTCTGCTATTCATCCGCAAAAGCAGGAGGCGCTGGTCGAGATCGGTCCCGGTCTCGGTGCTCTGACCGAGCCGGTAGGCGAACGCCTGGACGCGCTGACCGTCGTTGAGCTGGATCGCGATCTGGCAGCTCGCCTGCAGACGCATCCGTTCCTTGGTCCCAAGCTGACCATTTATCAGCAGGATGCGATGACCTTTGATTTTGCGGCGCTGGCGCAGGAGAAAGGTCAGCCGCTGCGCGTGTTCGGCAACCTGCCCTACAACATCTCCACGCCGCTGATGTTTCATCTTTTCAGCTATACTGGTTCGATCAAAGATATGCACTTCATGCTGCAGAAAGAGGTGGTTAACCGTCTGGTTGCCGGCCCGGGCAGTAAAGCATATGGTCGTCTCAGCGTGATGGCGCAATATTACTGCCAGGTGATCCCGGTCCTTGAAGTGCCGCCGCAGTCGTTTACGCCGCCACCTAAAGTGGATTCTGCCGTGGTGCGACTGGTGCCTTATGCACAGCCGCCTTACCCGGTCAGTGATGTTAAGATCCTGAGCCGCATTACTACCGAGGCTTTTGGTCAGCGTCGTAAAACGTTGCGTAACAGCCTGGGTCATCTGGTTGCGGCGGGTGCGCTGGAAGAGTTAAATATTGATACCTCACTGCGTGCTGAAAACGTCAGCGTTGCGCAGTATTGTCAGCTGGCAAACTGGCTGGGTAATCATCAGGCAAAAACAGCGGAGAACTAAGTGCATGAGTGATATGGCGCGCGTCTGTGTTCAGGTACTGAGTCAGTATGTGGAATCGCAATCCTCACCGGACGAGGATCGCTACGTGTTTGCCTATACCATCACTATCCGCAATCCCGGGCGCACGCGCGTTCAGCTGCGCAGCCGCTACTGGCTGATCACCAACGGCAACGGCCGCGAAACGGAAGTTCAGGGCGATGGCGTAGTGGGCGAGCAGCCGTTTATCGAACCGGGTGGCGAATACCAGTATACCAGCGGTGCGATTCTGGAAACGCCGATGGGCACCATGCAGGGCCACTACGTTATGATCGATGAAGAGGGCAGCGCCTTTAACGTCGATATTCCGGTGTTTCGCCTCGCCGTGCAAACCTACATTCACTGATCCCCCCCGCCCGGCTCGTCCGGGCGGCGCGTTTTACCGGACTGATATCATGAGTACATATCTGATTGGCGATATCCACGGCTGTTACGATGAGCTGCGCGCGCTGCTGGCGCAGGTAAGCTTTGATCCGCAGCAGGATGAACTCTGGCTGACCGGCGACCTTGTGGCGCGCGGTCCTGGTTCACTTGATGTGCTGCGCTACGTAAAATCACTGGGTGACAGCGTACGCATGGTGCTGGGTAATCATGACCTGCACCTGCTGGCGGTTTTCGCCGGGATCAGCCGTAATAAACCGAAAGATCGCCTGACGCCGCTGCTGGAGGCGGACGATGCTGATGCGCTGATCAACTGGCTGCGGCGCCAGCCGCTGCTGCAGGTTGATGAAGAGAAAAAGCTCGTCATGGCGCATGCCGGCATTACCCCGCAGTGGGATCTCGCGACGGCAAAAGCATGCGCGCGTGAAGTAGAAGCGGTGCTCTCCAGCGACAGCTATCCGTTGTTTCTGGATGCGATGTATGGCGATATGCCCAACAACTGGACGCCGGAACTGAGTGGCCTGGCGCGCCTGCGATTCAGTACGAATGCCCTGACGCGCATGCGTTTCTGCTTCCCCAACGGCCAGCTGGATATGATCTGCAAAGAGGCGCCCGACTCCGCCCCACCGCCGCTGCGGCCCTGGTTCAACGTGCCGGGTAAAATGGGCAGTGACTACACGCAGATTTTCGGCCACTGGGCCTCCCTTGAAGGCAAAAGCACTCCCGATCACGTTATTGGTCTGGATACCGGCTGCTGCTGGGGCGGCACGCTGACGCTGCTGCACTGGGAAACACAGCAATACTATGTACAGCGCTCCCGGCGTGAAGCCGCACTGGCCGCTGAAGGCGCCGCCGCGACTCCTCCGCTAAACAACACGCCATAAAAAAAGCCCCGCGATGTCAGCGGGGCTTTTGCGCAGGGCGCGCATTTATGCACGCCAGGCAGGGATCAATTAACGACGCCGATCCAGGATCTCAAAGCAGTAGCTGTGCGAATTTTGCGCATCCGCATCGTGGAACTCGCTGAACGTCGACTGCCACTCATCTGGCTCGTAATCAGGGAATTGCGTATCCCCTTCCACTTCAGCATCAATATGCGTCAGGTAAAGACGATCGGCGCGGGGCAGCATCTGCTCATAGATACGCCCGCCGCCAATCACCATAATCTCTTCTGCGTCACCGGCTACCTCGATTGCCGCTTCCGGTGAAGTGACCCAGGTCACCCCCTCGTGCGTACCGGGCTGGCTGCTGACCACAATATTGAGCCGGCCTGGCAGCGGACGGCCAATCGATTCAAAGGTCAGACGCCCCATGATCACCGGTTTATTCAGCGTAGTACGTTTGAACCAGGCGAGATCGGCGGGTAAGTGCCACGGCATGGCGTTTTCCATACCAATAATGCGATCCGCAGCCAGTGCTGCGATCAGACTAATCATGATTTAAAACCTGCTGGAAAAAATTGGCGCAATGATACGTAAAGGCGAAAGTTTCGTCGATAGGCCAGCCGTGCTATTTGCGTAAAGCTCTTTTTGCCGCCAGATTCAGGCTGCCGGGCAGAGCTTTACACCGACTTTACTGCGATTAACGGAGAGAGCCGCCATAATCGCCTGCGCAGCTGGCACAAATCAGCGGCATTAGCGGCAGGTTTTCAGAAAGAGTGTAAAGAAAAGCGCACTGAGCGGCTCCACGCGGAGCCGCTGCAGTCATCAGAAGTCGTAACGCAGACGGACCAGGTTCACGTTGCCCAGCGCCTTGCTGGTATCGGAGGTGATGACATATTCATAATCAACGCGGAAGCCGTAGTCGAGCTGCGCACTGATGCCCACGCCATTATCGATACGCTTATAGTGGCGTCCGTTGACGAAGTCCAGGCGATCGCCCATCACGTAAGGCTGCAGGGTTTTCACCGCATACTGGCCTACAGCAAATTTATAACCGGCAAAATATTCGATGCCCCAGGCGTCATCCGCAAAGTAGTTTGTTGCGCTTTTCAGGCGGGTTGGCGCAAAGTTCTGATACCAGCCGGCGCCTGCCGCCAGCGTCCAGCTATCCGGCGTCCAGCTGACCGAGGTGCCCCAGATATTCTGATCGTAGCGCTCGCTGTCGCCATTGCCCGGATTGCGTACGGTGGCACGGGTATAATTCCACGCGGTTCCCCACGCCAGTTCATCGCTGATGTGATAGTTGACACCCAGCGATCCGCCGCCGTTGCGCTTGTAGCGCAGGCCGTTACCCGGCAGGTATTCGGTATCCTCAAAGAGATAAGAGGCGTACAGATCGGCGGCGCCGGCACGGGTTTTATACTTCAGCATTTTGCGCGAGCGATAGCTGCCGTCGTAATCGCCGTTGATCCCGACGCCGGAACCCTGGGCCAGCATATCGTAATCCCAGATATCGGTTTTTGCGCCAACTACATCGTAATAGACGCTGTTTTGCTGACCAAAATAGAGTTCGCCGAGGCTGGCACTTTTAAAACCGGTATAGAGCTGACGACGTGAGGTATCGCGTGCGCCGCTGGCATAGTGATGGTCCCAGCCCCACCACGCCGGGAAGTTAACGCCCAGCTCATAGTAGCCTACCCAGCTCAGATCTTCTGCGATCGCGTAGTCTGCGCCAAAGCGAAAGCGCGAGCCACCATCGTAGCCGTTACGCTTATAGGATGTGTCATTTACGCCATTCTGATGCATAAACTGCGGGCGAATGCTGCCGCCCACTTTAAAGCCAAGGCGATCGAACGCATTGTTCGCCTGAGGATCCTGCTTCAGCAGAGTAATTTCAGCCTGGCTGGCGAGCGGCGCAGCCATAAGTAACGCAGCCACTGCGCTAAGAGTCAAAGCACGCATGTTCATTTTATATTTTCCGGTGAAGGTAAAGGCTCTATGGTTGAGCGCGCCAGATAGTAAGGTGCCCTCACCGGATCGCGGGTTATAAATTTGTGCGAAAAATCTTAAAAAGTTATTTAGCAGCACCAATAGCTAAAAGTTAAGCCAAATCAGCAGGTTTGCTATAGCTACTCTGTTTCAGGCAAAAAAAACGGCCCCATACGGGGCCGCTGTCTCTTACGGACGCTGCGCTTATTTGCCTTTCAGCTGCGCATGCATCTCCTGTACTGAAGTCACTTTCTCAGTGGGATCCGCATTCAGGGCCATCGCCGTCGCGAAGCCGCCGTTCAGCGTGGTGTCATAATGCACTTTATACTGCAGCGCGCTGCGGCGAATCAGCTTAGAGTCTTCAATCGCCTGACGTCCCGCCGTGGTGTTAACAATATAGGTGTATTCACCGTTCTTCAGGCGATCCTGAATATGCGGGCGTCCCTCATGCACCTTATTGACCAGGCGTGGATTGATACCGGCTTCACCCAGCACCACCGCCGTACCGTGGGTAGCGTCCAGCTCAAAGCCAAACTTCTGCAGCTTCGCCGCCAGATCGACGATGCGCTTTTTATCGCCTTCACGCACCGAGAGCAGCGCACGACCGCTTTTCTTCATGTTGCTCTGCGCGCCCAGCATCGCTTTACCGAAGGCTTCAGCAAAGGTACGGCCGACGCCCATCACCTCACCGGTGGAGCGCATTTCCGGTCCCAGAATCGGATCGACGCCCGGGAATTTATTGAACGGCAGCACCACCTCTTTCACCGAGTAGTAAGGCGGAATGACCTCTTCCGTCACGCCCTGCTCCAGCAGGGTTTTGCCCGCCATGACGCGAGCCGCCACTTTGGCCAGCGGTACGCCGGTAGCCTTGGAGACAAATGGAACGGTACGTGCCGCACGCGGATTCACCTCAATCAGGTAAACCTCGTTATCTTTGACCGCAAACTGCACGTTCATCAGACCGCGTACGTTAAGTTCAAACGCCAGCTTCTCAACCTGCTGACGCATCACGTTCTGGATCTCGCTGCTCAGCGTATAGGCCGGCAGGGAACAGGCTGAGTCACCGGAGTGAACACCCGCCTGCTCAATATGTTCCATGATGCCGCCAATCAGCACCCGCTCGCCGTCGCAGATGGCATCCACATCGACTTCCACCGCATCATCCAGGAAGCGATCCAGCAGTACTGGCGCATCGTTAGAGACGGATACCGCGGTCTGGAAATAGCGCTTAAGATCCACTTCGTCATAGACGATTTCCATCGCACGGCCGCCCAGTACATAGGAAGGACGTACCACCAGCGGATAACCGATACCGGCAGCTTTCTCTACCGCCTGCTCCAGCGTGGCAACCGTGGCGTTAGCCGGCTGTTTCAGTTTCAGACGATCCACCGCCTGCTGGAAACGCTCGCGGTCTTCAGCGCGGTCAATCGCGTCCGGGCTGGTACCGATAACCGGTACACCGGCCGCTTCCAGCGCACGCGCCAGTTTCAGCGGCGTCTGGCCACCATACTGCACGATAACGCCTTTTGGCTGCTCAATCCGTACAATCTCCAGCACATCTTCCAGCGTAACCGGCTCAAAGTAGAGGCGATCGGAGGTGTCATAATCGGTTGAGACCGTTTCCGGGTTGCAGTTAACCATGATGGTTTCATAACCATCTTCACGCAGCGCCAGCGACGCGTGGACGCAGCAGTAGTCAAACTCAATACCCTGCCCGATACGGTTTGGTCCGCCGCCCAGCACCATGATTTTGTCACGATCCTGATTCGGGTTCGCTTCGCACTCCTCCTCATAGGTGGAATACATATAGGCGGTATCGGTCGAGAACTCAGCGGCACAGGTATCCACCCGCTTATAGACCGGATGCAGATTGTACTGCTGACGCAGCTTACGGATTTCGCTTTCTGCCACACCCGCCAGCGCTGCCAGACGCGCATCAGCAAAACCTTTACGCTTCAGCGCGCGCAGGAAGCCGGCATCCAGCGCGTTAACGCCTTCACGTGCAACCTGCTCTTCCAGCCGCACCAGCTCTTCAATCTGTACCAGGAACCAGCGATCGATGTTGGTGAGATTAAATACGCCATCCACCGACATACCGGCACGAAACGCGTCAGCAACATACCAGATGCGATCCGAGCCGGCGTCTTTCAGTTCGCGGCGGATACGGGTCAGCGCGTCGGCGTCATCCAGATCCACTTTTGGATCGAAGCCGTTAGCGCCGACTTCAAGGCCGCGCAGCGCTTTCTGCATCGACTCCTGGAAGGTACGGCCAATCGCCATCACTTCACCCACTGATTTCATCTGTGTAGTGAGGCGATCGTTGGCGCCCGCAAACTTCTCAAAGTTAAAGCGCGGGATCTTAGTCACGACATAGTCGATAGAGGGCTCAAACGACGCCGGCGTGCGACCGCCAGTGATATCGTTCATCAGTTCATCGAGCGTAAAGCCCACCGCCAGCTTAGCCGCGACTTTAGCAATCGGGAACCCGGTGGCTTTGGACGCCAGCGCGGAGGAGCGCGATACGCGCGGGTTCATTTCGATTACGATCAGACGACCATCTTTCGGATTTACGGAGAACTGAACGTTAGAGCCGCCGGTTTCCACACCAATCTCACGCAGCACCGCCAGCGAGGCGTTACGCATGATTTGGTACTCTTTATCCGTCAGCGTCTGCGCTGGCGCCACGGTGATAGAGTCGCCGGTGTGAATGCCCATGGCGTCGAAGTTTTCAATTGAACAGACGATGATGCAGTTATCATTTTTATCGCGCACCACCTCCATCTCATACTCTTTCCAGCCAATCAGCGATTCATCAATCAGCAGCTCGTTGGTCGGAGAGAGGTCGAGGCCGCGCTCACAGATCTCTTCAAACTCTTCGCGGTTGTAAGCGATACCGCCGCCGGTGCCGCCCATGGTAAAGGAGGGACGAATAATGCACGGGAAACCGACCTCCTCCGCGACCTTCAGCGCCTCTTCCATCGTGTGGGCGATACCCGAACGGGCGGTATCGAGACCGATGCTTTTCATCGCCACGTCAAAGCGACGGCGATCTTCAGCTTTATCGATAGCGTCAGCCGTGGCGCCAATCATGGTCACGCCAAACTCTTCCAGCACGCCCTGGCGCTCCAGCTCCAGCGCACAGTTCAGCGCGGTCTGCCCGCCCATGGTAGGCAGTACTGCATCCGGGCGCTCTTTTTCGATGATTTTTCGCACCACTTCCCAGTGGATTGGCTCAATATAGGTCGCGTCAGCCATTTCCGGGTCGGTCATGATGGTCGCCGGATTGGAGTTAACCAGAATGACGCGATAGCCCTCTTCACGCAGCGCTTTACACGCCTGCGCGCCCGAGTAGTCAAATTCACACGCCTGACCGATAACGATCGGGCCAGCGCCAAGGATCAGGATAGATTTTATGTCAGTACGTTTTGGCATCGGAGGCTCCTGATTACTTCGCGTTTGAACGGTAGGCTTCAATCAGTTCGATAAAGTGATCGAACAGCGGCGCCGCATCGTGCGGGCCAGGACTCGCTTCCGGATGTCCCTGGAAGCTGAAAGCGGGTTTATCGGTACGATGAATACCCTGCACGGTCTGGTCAAACAGCGACACATGCGTCACACGCAGATTGGCCGGTATCTGGCTCTCATCGACGGCGAAACCGTGGTTCTGTGCGGTGATCATCACAGTATTATTATCGAGATCTTTTACCGGATGGTTGCCGCCGTGGTGACCCAGCTTCATTTTGACGGTTTTTGCACCGCTGGCCAGCGCCAGCAGCTGATGCCCCAGGCAGATACCAAATACCGGAATTTCTGTCTCCAGAAACGCCTGAATCGCGCGGATAGCGTAGTCACACGGCTCCGGATCGCCCGGGCCATTGGAGAGGAAGATGCCGTCCGGATTGAGTGCCAGCACCTCTTCTGCTGGCGTCTGCGCCGGCACCACCGTCAGGCGGCAGCCGCGATCCACCAGCATACGCAGAATATTGCGCTTGGCGCCGTAGTCATAGGCGACCACGTGATACGGCAGTGCGTCAGCTGACTGCTGCTCAGGCAGGCCATCCTGCAGCGTCCAGCTTCCCTGCTGCCACGTGTAAGTCTCCGTGGTAGCCACTTCTTTCGCCAGATCCATACCTTTCAGCCCCGGGAACGCCTGCGCTTTCTGCAGCGCCAGCGCGGCATCCGGCGCGTCACCCGCAATGATGCAGCCGTTCAGCGCGCCCTTTTCACGCAGCAGACGCGTCAGCTTACGCGTATCGATATCAGCGATGCCGACAATATTATTGCGCTGTAGCCAGGCAGAAAGGCTCTCTTCACTGCGGAAGTTGCTGGTAATCAGTGGCAGGTCGCGGATCACCAGGCCCTGAGCGTGAATCTGGTTTGATTCATCATCTGAGATATTGACGCCAACGTTGCCGATGTGGGGATAAGTAAGAGTAACAATCTGGCGGGAATAGGAGGGATCAGTAAGGATTTCTTGATAACCGGTCATTGACGTGTTGAAAACGACCTCACCCACTGCCGAACCCGTAGCCCCGATGGCCCGACCGTGGAATTGGGTTCCGTCTTCCAGAACCAAGAGCGCTGACTTAATCAAAACATCCTCCAGGGAATAAACAGTCACAATATATGCATATTAATTCATAATACTGGCCTGAATCAATGTAAAAACCGCCTGACTGCTCGATTTTTGGCAAATTGCGCGCATTCTAATGATCACCTCTGCTGATGTCTACCCGGAAAGGCTATTTTTTTATGTTTTTCGGAGGCTATAACTAAAATATAGTGCAAACAGGGCAAAAGCAGCATCTTAATAGGGTAATTAATCGGTTGCCTGACAACAATAACCGCCGAATAAGCGGAGCTACGCAAAATATTTGACCAAATGGTCAAATTTAATCTTAGCAGCTGAGAAAAAGATGAGTTAACTTGCAAATAAACCCATTACGAAGATATTTTATGGCGAAGAGGTTATTTTGACAAAAATAAAGGGCAATAAAAATATTGCCCTGCCAATCAATGGACTAGCGACTGAAAAACCACATCACGATGGCTCACAACAATCAATTTTTTGCTAAATTAAGCACATCACGCATGTCATAAAGACCATTTTTTCGCAACTCAACCCAGACTGCAGCCCGGACGGCACCTTTTGCAAAGGTCATCCGGCTTGAGGCCTTGTGGCTAATCTCTATCCGTTCGCCGATATCAGCAAACAGAGCAGTATGCTCACCAATGATGTCGCCGGCGCGCACCGTGGCAAAACCGATAGTGTGAGGTTTGCGCTCACCGGTATGGCCTTCACGCGCGTAAACCGCATGATCCTCCAGCTTCCACTCCATGGCGTCCGCAATGGCTTCACCCATTGCCAGCGCGGTTCCTGAGGGCGCATCAACTTTATGGCGATGGTGCGCCTCAACGATCTCAATATCCGCATACTCCCCCATCACTGAGGCCGCCTGCTGCAGCAGATTCAGCATCAGGTTGACGCCAACGCTGAAGTTGGCAGCAAACACGATGCCGATCTCCTCTGCCGCTGCACGAATTGCGGCTTTTCCGGCGTCATCAAAACCGGTTGTGCCAATCACCATCGCCTTTTGATGCTGGCGGCAAAAGGCCAGATACTCCAGCGTGCCTTCCGGACGCGTGAAGTCGATTAGCACATCGAAATCGTCCACCACCTTTAGCAAATCATCGGTGACGGTGACGCCGGTTTTACCGATGCCCGCCAGCTCACCCGCGTCTGTACCCAGCAGTGAAGAGCCGCTGCGCGCCAGCGCAGCGCCCACCGCCACGCCTTCCGCCTGATGCGCGGCCTGAATCAGATTTCGTCCCATGCGGCCCGGCGCACCAACAATAGCTAAGCGGATATCACTCATATTTATTCATTCCTGATACAAAACTATGCATGCAAAGCGTAAACAGGTTAACCATCAGCTAACCGTCACGCCACAATAAAAAAGGGATATAAGAATTTCAGGACAGCGATAAAACATTATCAGTAAAAGCAATCCCGGCGGCTGGTTGTGGCGAGGCACGCAGCCGTACATAAAGAAAAGGCCGAACAATGTCGGCCTGATACGGTAGCAAATGTTAAACGCTTACTGCACGTTGCGCACGTCAACGCGCAGCTCTTTCGGCACTTCGAATACGATATTTTCTTCGCGGCCGATCAGCTCAATGGCTGCTTCACCACCGAGTTCGCGCAGGCGCTGGATCACCTGCTGTACCAGAATATCGGGCGCAGAAGCACCTGCCGTCACGCCAATACACTCTACGCCGGTTACCCACTCTTCCTGAATATCATCCGCGGAGTCGATAAGCTTCGCCAGCTTGCCTGCGCGCTGCGCCAGCTCAGCCAGCCGGTTAGAGTTGGAGGAGTTTTTTGAGCCGACCACCAGCACCACTTCAGCATCCTGTGCCAGCACGCGCACCGCTTCCTGCCGGTTAGTGGTGGCATAGCAGATGTCATCTTTGCGCGGGCCGATAATGGCCGGGAAGCGCTGACGTAAGGCGTCAATGACGTCAGAGGTGTCATCAACTGACAAGGTAGTCTGCGTCATAAAACAGAGGTTGTTCTCATCTTTGACGGTCAGCTTAAACACATCTTCCGGTGATTCCACCAGATACATGCCGCCATTGGGGTTGCTGTATTGCCCCATGGTGCCTTCCACTTCAGGATGACCGGCGTGACCAATCAGGATCGCCTCCACCCCTTTACGGCTGGCACGCGCCACTTCCATATGGACTTTCGTTACCAGCGGACAGGTGGCATCAAACAGCATGGTCAGATCGCGTGCTTTCGCTTCAGCGCGTACCGCCTGCGACACACCGTGCGCTGAGAAGATCAGAATGGCGCCATCCGGCACTTCACCGATCTCTTCGATAAAGATCGCGCCACGCTCGCGCAGGCTGCTCACTACATAACGGTTGTGCACCACTTCGTGACGCACGTAGATTGGCGCGCCATACATCTCCAGCGCCCGCTCAACGATGCTGATAGCGCGATCCACACCGGCGCAGAAACCGCGCGGGTTAGCTAACAGGATTTGCATTGTTATCCTCCAGCGCCGGGTCGATCTCGAGGACTTCAATATCAAACCGGACAGGCTGCCCCGCCAGCGGATGATTAAAATCCACGGTGATTGAGTCACCGGAAATTTCGCGGATTACGCCAGGCATCTCGCTGCCGCCCATGCCGCTGAACAGCATGATTGCGCCGATTTCCGGCTCGCCCGCGTCGATAAAGTCGCGACGCGAAAAGTACTGGATCAGATCCGGGCTGCTGGCGCCAAACGCATCTTCCGGCACCAGGGTAAAGGCGAGCTGATCGCCCGCTTTGCGCCCCAGCAGCTCGCGCTCCAGCGCCGCCGACAGGCTGCCGTCACCCAGACGGAACAGCGCAGGCTTGCCGTTAGCACGGGTGGATTCGGCAGTAGAGCCATCCTCCAGCTTGAGCGTGAAATGCACCAGCAGCGCGCTATCGGGCTGAACTGTCTCTGTCATCGGTTACCCTTACTCTCTTTTTCATCATGCCTGCGCCTGCAGCCGTGACCGGCATGCAGGCAGCAGACGTCAGGATGTTGCTTTTTTGCCGCTGGGGCTGAAGAACCCCTCAAGCACCACCAGCGCCGCGCCGATGCAGATGCCGCAGTCAGCGATATTGAACGTGGCGAAGTGCCAGTTACCGACATAAAAGTCGATAAAGTCGACGACAAAACCGTGCCAGGCGCGATCGAACAGGTTGCCAAGCGCCCCGCCAACAATCAGCGCATACGCAATATTGCTGAGCCTGTTGCTGGCGCGGTTGCGATACATCATCACCAGCAGCGCGACCACAATGGCAATGGCAATACCGGCAAAGAACCAGCGCTGCCAGCCACCTTTGTCTGCCAGGAAGCTGAACGCGGCGCCATAGTTATGCGCATAGAACAGGTTCAGAAACGGCATCAGCGGCTGCGTTTCATGCAGCATCATATTGTTCATGACCCACACTTTGCTGGCCATATCGATACCAATGACGACCAGCACCAGCCAGATCCAGCGCAGTCCGGTAGAACTGAGTTTAGTCATCAGGCAAATTTCCGTACTTCACCGTCACCGGCTACGTTTGAGTAACAGCGTCCGCACACGTCGGCGTGCTCCGGATTCTGGCCTATGTCGGTAGTATAGTGCCAGCAGCGCGGGCACTTCTCGCCTTCTGCTTTATGCAGAACGATTTTCAGCCCTTTCAGCAGGTCGCTCTGCTGCGCCTCATCGCTCGCCGTTGCGTAATCGGCTACCGTCGCGCCGGAGGTCAGCAGCACAAAACGCAGCTCGTCGCCAAGCGCCTGCAGCTTCGCACCCAGTTCCGGTTCCGCGTAAAGCGTGACCGTCGCTTCCAGCGCGCCACCGATGCGCTTGTCGCTGCGCGCCTGCTCGATCGCTTTGTTGACTTCGCCGCGGACTTTCAGCAGATCGGCCCAGAACGCATCGTTCATCGGCTCATCCGCCGCAAGACCGAACAGATTGTCATACCACTCTTCAGTGAAGACATACTGCGCGCGTTCGCCCGGCAGGTGACCCCAGATCTCATCAGCGGTAAAGGACATGACAGGTGCCATCCAGCGCACCAGCGCCTCCACAATGTGCCACAGCGCGGTCTGGCAGCTGCGACGCGCCAGGCTGTCGCCCTTCGCGGTGTACTGGCGATCTTTAATCACATCCAGGTAGAACGACCCCATCTCAATGGAGCAGAAGTGCATCAGACGCTGCACCACTTCATGGAAGTCGTAGTTTTCATAGGAGGCAACGATATCCTGCTGTGCAGCCAGCGCACGTCCTACCGCCCAGCGATCGACCACCACCATCTCTTCCGGCGTAACGCAGTCAGTAGCCGGATTAAAGCCCGCCAGGTTAGCCAGCAGGAAGCGTGCGGTGTTACGAATACGGCGATAGCTGTCGGCAGCGCGTTTCAGGATCTCATCCGATACCGCCATTTCGCCGGAGTAGTCGGTAGAGGCGACCCACAGACGCAGAATGTCCGCGCCAAGCTTATCCATCACATCCTGCGGCGCTACCGTGTTGCCGATCGACTTCGACATCTTGCGACCCTGACCATCCACGGTAAACCCGTGCGTCAGAACCTGACGATAAGGCGCTTTGCCTTTCATCGCCGTAGAGATCATCAGCGAGGACATAAACCAGCCGCGATGCTGATCGGAGCCTTCCAGATACATATCCGGCGCGTGTCCCTCAAACTCCGGACGCGCATCGACTACCGAGAAGCTGGTTGATCCCGAGTCAAACCATACATCCAGCGTATCCGGCACTTTCACGTACAGATCGGCGTCGTCACCCATCAGTTCGCGCGGATCGAGATCCCACCACGCCTGAATGCCATCCTGCTCCACGCGCTGCGCAACTTTCTCCATCAGCTCCAGCGTGTCAGGGTGCAGCTGCTCACTCTCTTTATGCACAAACAGCGCCATGGGCACGCCCCAGGTACGCTGACGCGAGATGCACCAGTCAGGACGGTTGGCAACCATCGCTTCGATACGCGCCTGACCCCAGTCCGGGATCCACTGCACGCCTTTAATCTCTTTCAGCGACTGCGCGCGCAGCCCCTGCTGATCCATGCTGATAAACCACTGCGGCGTCGCCCGGAAGATGATTGGCGTTTTGTGACGCCAGCAGTGTGGGTAGCTGTGCAGCAGTTTCTCCACGTGGAGCAGCGCGCCCTTCTCTTTCAGCAGCTCAACAATCATGTCGTTAGCTTTGAAGACATTAACGCCATCAAGCGACGGATAAGTGCCCGGCAGATAGGTACCATCTGGTGCCACCGGGTTAGCGGTCTCGATGCCATACTTCTGACCGATTACGTAGTCATCCGGGCCGTGTCCAGGCGCGGTATGCACCGCACCGGTACCCGCTTCCAGCGTAACGTGCTCACCCAGCACCACTTTCGACTGAACCTGCGTCAGGAACGGATGCTGAAACAGCTGCAGCTCCAGCGCTGCCCCCTGGCATTCACCCAGCACCTGCCACTCGCTGATGCCGGCGCGCTTCATCACGCTCTCCACCAGATCTTTAGCGAGGATCAGGCTGCGGCCCTCAATCTGGACCAGCTGGTACTCAAATTCAGGATGCAGGGAGATCGCGCGGTTGGCGGGCATGGTCCACGGCGTGGTGGTCCAGATCACCAGTGAAACCGGCCCCTCTGAGGCGCTGACGCCAAAGGCTGACCGCACCGCGTCGGCATCCAGCGCGTTGAACATCACGTCGATAGACGGCGAGGTTTTGTCGTAATACTCAACTTCCGCTTCCGCCAGCGCTGAACGGCAATCCATACACCAGTGCACCGGCTTCGCGCCTTTATGCAAATGGCCGTTACCGATGATTTTGCCCAGTGCACGGATGATGTTGGCTTCGGTCGTGAAGTTCATGGTCAGATAGGGACGATCCCAGTCGCCCAGCACGCCAAGCCGGATAAAATCTTTTTTCTGCCCTTCTACCTGCTCAGCGGCATAGCTGCGGCAGGCGGCACGAAACTCTGCCGCGCTGACTTTCTCGCCCGGCTTGCCAATCATCTGCTCAACTTTGTGCTCGATCGGTAAGCCGTGACAGTCCCAGCCCGGAACATAGGGTGAGTCGTACCCTGCCATGCCTTTCGACTTGACAATAATGTCTTTCAGAATCTTGTTAACAGAGTGACCAATATGAATATTGCCGTTTGCGTACGGAGGACCATCATGCAGGATGAAGGTTTTTTTCCCTTTTTTGGCGGCGCGGATGATGCCGTAGAGATTGTCATCGTACCAGCGCTGCAGCATGCCCGGTTCGCGTTTGGCCAGATCGCCACGCATCGGGAACCCCGTTTCCGGCAAATTCAGGGTAGATTTATAGTCACTCATCAGATTCTCGATTCCGTCTGTCGGTCATTAAACCGGTGTTTGTAGCCCAAAGAATTGGCGGGCTGTCACCACATCTTTTGCAATTTGTTCTTTCAGCGCATCCAGCGAGGAAAAGCGCTGTTCGTCGCGGATCTTCTGTTTCAGCACCACCTCAATATGGCGGCCATAGAGATCCATATGTGTGTCGAGCAGATGAACTTCAAGCTGCTGACGTAAACCTTTTACCGTCGGGCGGGTACCGATGTTGGCGACGCCTGGCACCGGCTCTGCGGTCAGACCCAGCACTTCCACGGCAAACACGCCCTTAACCGGCGTGACCGCGCGACGCAGCGGCAGATTAGCGGTCGGAAAACCTATGGTACGGCCCAGTGCATCACCGTGCACCACGCGGCCTGAAATGCTGAAGGAATGGCCAAGCAGCTGCTGCGCCTGCGCAAAATCATCCTGCGCCAGCGCCTGCCGGACAGCCGTACTGCTGATGCGCTTACCGCTGTCGCAGAAGGTCTGGGTGCTGATGACCTCAAAGCCATACTCTGCACCCGCTTTCTGTAATAACAGGAAATCCCCTTCGCGACCAGCGCCGAAGCGGAAATCATCGCCTACCGCCAGAAAACGCACGTCGAGTTTTTCCACCAGCAGCTCGCTGATAAAACGCTGAGCCGGATAGGCTGCAAACTGACGATCAAACCGGATACAGAGCACGGCGTCGACGCCAGCGCGCTGCAGCCAGCGCAGTTTTTCACGCAGCCGCGTCAGACGGGCCGGTGCTTTTTCACCCGCAAACAGCTCCAGCGGCTGCGGTTCAAACAGCATCACCACCACCGGCAGATTGCGCTTACGGCCCTCTGCAATCAGCTGCGCCATCAGCGCCTGATGACCGCGATGCACACCATCGAAATTACCAATGGTCAGAACGCAGCCGCGATGCTGCTGTTTCAGATTATAAATACCGCGGATTAACTTCATGGCTGACTCAAACCGGTGGAAATCGGCGGATTATACCCTTGAATAGCGCTGAGGTTAACCCGTATACGCGCCTTTCCTGTGCTGAAGCGCCCTCTGGCCCGTCGTCGGGCAACAAATCACCGCACCTGCTGAAGAAATTGTTGCGAAATACTGTATTCAGAGCGGGGTTGCTGGTAGAATCTTGCGCCATCAATTACGTAAGCGGGTGTCGTGGTTAAAACGACGCTTATTTGCACAAATCCATTGACAAAAGAAGGCGCAAAAGGCATAGTCCTCGGCCTTTGATTTGTCCATATAGAACACATTTGGGAGTTGGACCTTGGCTAATATCAAATCAGCTAAGAAACGCGCCGTAACATCTGAGAAACGTCGCAAGCATAACGCGAGCAACCGTTCTATGATGCGTACTTTCATCAAGAAAGTATACGCGGCTATCGCAACCGGCGACAAAGCTGCTGCGCAGAACGCATTCAACGAAATGCAACCAATCGTGGACCGTCAGGCTGCTAAAGGTCTGATCCACAAAAACAAAGCTGCACGCCATAAAGCAAACCTGGTGGCTCAGATCAACAAACTGGCTTAATCGCCTGTCTGTTTATCGCTTTGTAGAAAGAACCGGCTTATAGCCGGTTTTTTTATGCCTGTCGTTTGCCGGCAGCGTAAAAAGGAGGCTGACGCCTCCTCTCCGGTTAACGCAGCTTAACGCGCAATAGCGTATAGCCAATCACCGCTGACAGCAGCGAGCCGCTAAGAATACCCAGTTTCGAGAACGTCACCAGCTCTTCATGCGCGGCGTCAAAGGCCAGCGAACTGATAAAGATAGACATGGTAAAGCCGATACCGCACAGCACGCCTATGGCCATGATATCGCGTATCGTGGTTCCGCCCGGCAGCGCCGCCAGACGCAGCTTCACGGCCAGCCAGCAGAACAGCGTAATACCCAGCGGTTTACCAATCAGTAACCCGAGGATAATCCCCAGCGGCTCTGGTGAGAACACATCACCAAAGGTGATACCACTCAGTGAAATCCCGGCGTTAGCAAACGCGAACAGCGGCAGAATCAGCCAGTTCACCCACGGCATCAGACCGTGCGCCAGATGCTCTGCCGGTGAATGCCCCTCTTTCTCCTCCAGCGGTACAAAGAAGCCGACTACCACGCCTGCCAGCGTGGCGTGCACGCCTGATTTCAGCACCGCGGTCCAGAGCACAATTCCGACCAGCATATAGACGGCGATATTCCGCACGCCACAGCGGTTAAGTATGGCCAGCACCACAATCGCCGCTGCCGCCACGCTGAGCGACAGCACAGAGAGATCGCTGGTGTAGAAGAGTGCGATAATCACAATCGCGCCGAGATCGTCGATGATGGCCAGCGCCATCAGGAACACCTTCAGCGCCACGGGAACACGACTGCCAAGCAGTGCCAGCACGCCCAGAGCAAATGCGATATCGGTCGCGGTCGGGATCGCCCAGCCGTTGCGCGCAATCTCATTGTCATGATTGAAAAACAGGAAAATCAGCGCCGGCGCAACCATACCGCCGAGGGCAGCAATGACCGGAAAAATCGCGCGATCGCGACTGGCCAGCTCGCCGCTGATTAATTCGCGTTTCACTTCCAGACCGATCAGCAGAAAGAACAGCGCCATCAGCGCATCGTTGATCCACAGCAGCAGGTTCTTGCTGATATCGAGTGCGCCAAAGCGGATCTGCACCGGCTCAGCGAGAAAGCTCTGATAGCCAGCGGCTGTCTCTGCACTGTTTGCCAGAATCATGGCCGCGACCGCAGCGAGAATTAATACCATGCCGTTGCTGGCATCACTTTCTATAAAGCTTTTCAGCAACGTTTTGATTGAGCGGGGCTTATTCACTACTCCTCCTGAGCAAAGACAATTTGTTAAGGAGTGTAACCGCGTTAACCCTGCGATAAAAGCCGCTTACCGCGTCTTTACGCCAGTTTAAAATCAATAAAAAAGCGGAGAGTCACCTCTCCGCTCTTAGTCTGTAACCCTGGCGCTGAATCAGCGCGTCAGGTCATCAAAGAACTTCTTCACGCCATCAAAGAAGCTTTTTGAACGCGGGCTGTTCTTTTCACCGCTCGGTCCACCAAAGCTCTCTTCCAGCTCGCGCAGCAGCGCTTTCTGCTTATCGTTCAGGCTGACCGGTGTTTCCACCACCACGCGGCACAGCAGGTCGCCAACGGCGCCACCGCGCACTGATTTCACGCCTTTACCACGCATGCGGAACAGCTTGCCGGTCTGGGTCTCCGCAGGCACCTTCAGCTTCACGCGGCCGTCCAGCGTCGGCACTTCAATCTCTCCGCCCAGCGCCGCCATCGCAAAGTTGATCGGCACTTCGCAGTAGAGGTTATTCTCTTCGCGCTCAAAGATAGGGTGCTTCTTCACCGATACCTGAACGTAGAGATCGCCCGCCGGTGCGCCATGCTCGCCCGCTTCCCCTTCGCCACTCAGACGAATACGGTCGCCGGTGTCTACCCCCGCCGGAATTTTTACCGACAGCGTTTTCTGACGCTCTACGCGCCCATGACCATGACAGGCGTTGCACGGATCTTTGATGACCGAACCGCGACCGTGACAGGTCGGACACGCCTGCTGTACGGTGAAGAAACCCTGACGCATCTGTACCTGGCCTGCACCGTGGCAGGTCGGACAGGTCTGTGGCTGCGTGCCCGCTTTGGCGCCGCTGCCGTGGCAGACGTCGCACTCTTCCAGTACCGGGATGCGGATCTCTTTGGTCACGCCGCGTACCGCTTCTTCCAGCGTCAGCTCCATGTTGTAGCGTAAATCGGCACCGCGTGATGCACGCTGACGGCGACCGCCGCCAAAGATATCGCCAAATACGTCGCCAAAGATATCGCTGAAGTCTGCGCCGCCACCGCCGAAGCCGCCACCAAAGCCGCCGCCACCGCCACCCTGTTCAAAGGCTGCGTGACCATACTGGTCATAGGCCGCACGCTTCTGAGCATCCGTCAGAATTTCGTACGCTTCCTTCACTTCTTTAAATTTTGCTTCGGCTTCTTTGTCGCCCGGATTACGGTCCGGGTGATATTTCATCGCCAGGCGCTTATAAGCCTTTTTGATTTCACGCTCATCAGCCGATTTTGAGACGCCTAAGATCTCGTAAAAATCACTCTTAGCCATTTTGTTCTGCCCTTAACATAGTTGCACGGGCGTGGAGAAACTCCTACGCCCGTGCTGGTTTCAACGGCTGTCAGGCCAGCCGTCGCGCCCGGTCAGGGGCAATTATTTTTTATCTTTAACTTCTTCGAACTCAGCGTCGACCACGTCATCCTGCTGCTGTGCTGACGCGTCGCCGGCGTCCGCTGCGCCTGCCTGACCCTGCTGCTGTGCCATCTCCATTAGTTTGCCGGAGACTTCCATCAGCGCCTGCATTTTCGCTTCGATAGCCGCTTTGTCTTCGCCTTTCAGCGCGGTATTCAGCTCAGTCAGTGCAGCTTCGATAGGTGCTTTGTCTTCTGCAGAGAGCTTATCGCCCGCTTCATCCAGCTGCTTGCGGGTGCTGTGCGCAATCTGGTCACCCTGGTTGCGCGTCTGTACCAGCTCTTCAAACTTGCGGTCAGATTCAGCGTTCGCTTCCGCGTCACGCACCATTTTTTCGATCTCATCTTCGTTCAGACCAGAAGAGGCTTTAATGGTGATTTTCTGTTCTTTACCGCTGTTTTTATCTTTCGCTGACACATGCAGAATACCATCAGCATCGATGTCAAAGGTGACTTCGATCTGCGGCATACCGCGTGGTGCAGGCTGAATGCCGTCGAGATTAAACTGACCCAGCGATTTGTTATCGCCAGAACGCTTACGCTCACCCTGCAGCACGTGAATGGTCACGGCAGACTGGTTATCTTCAGCAGTAGAGAACACCTGACTGTGTTTGGTCGGGATAGTGGTGTTCTTGCTGATCAGCGCGGTCATTACGCCGCCCATGGTTTCAATACCCAGCGACAGCGGCGTTACGTCCAGCAGCAGAACGTCTTTCACATCACCTGCCAGTACGCCACCCTGAACAGCAGCACCGACCGCTACGGCTTCATCCGGGTTAACATCTTTACGCGGCTCTTTGCCGAAGAACTCGGTCACTTTCGCCTGCACCATTGGCATACGAGTCTGACCACCTACCAGGATGACATCGTTGATGTCAGAGACTGACAGGCCAGCATCCTGCAGCGCAACTTTCAGCGGCTCAATTGAACGGGTTACCAGGTCTTCTACCAGAGATTCCAGTTTCGCACGCGTCACTTTGATGTTCAGGTGCTTAGGACCGGTTGCATCTGCCGTGATATATGGCAGGTTAACGTCGGTCTGCTGCGCAGAAGAGAGTTCAATTTTTGCTTTCTCAGCGGCTTCTTTCAGACGCTGCATCGCCAGCGGATCGTTATGCAGATCGATACCCTGGTCTTTCTTAAACTCGGCTACCAGATAGTTGATCAGGCGGCTATCGAAGTCTTCACCACCCAGGTGGGTATCACCGTTGGTTGCCAGCACTTCAAAGGTTTTTTCGCCATCAACGTCGTCGATCTCAATGATTGAGATATCGAAAGTACCACCACCCAGGTCATAAACCGCGATAGTACGGTTGCCCTGACCTTTGTCCAGACCGTAAGCCAGCGCTGCTGCGGTTGGTTCGTTGATGATACGCTTAACGTCCAGGCCCGCGATACGGCCCGCATCTTTGGTCGCCTGACGCTGTGCGTCATTGAAGTAAGCCGGTACGGTAATAACCGCTTCAGTCACCGCTTCACCGAGGAAATCTTCCGCGGTTTTCTTCATTTTCTTCAGCACTTCAGCAGAGATCTGCGGCGGTGCCATTTTCTGGCCCTTCACGTCCAGCCATGCGTCACCGTTGTCAGAACCGGTGATTTTGTACGGCATGATTTTGATATCACGCTGTACTTCTTCGTCCTGGAAACGACGACCAATTAAACGCTTGATAGCGAACAGGGTGTTCTGCGGGTTGGTCACTGCCTGACGTTTAGCCGGCTGACCTACCAGCGTTTCGCCGTCTGCGGTATACGCAATGATTGACGGCGTGGTGCGATCGCCTTCAGCGTTTTCCAGCACGCGTGCCTTGCCGCCGTCCATGATCGCCACACAAGAGTTGGTTGTACCCAGGTCAATACCAATAATCTTACCCATCTAAACGTCTCCCACGTAAATTCTTTGTCAAATTGGGTTGTGATGCAGAGATGTGGTCGTTACCGCCACTTTCAACTGCGACTGCAGGCTTTTTTGCTGCCTCACAACGCCCGATGACAAGTAAATGGGGCCGCTTCGATGCGCATCAAGGGTTAAAAGCAAAAAATATTTCGATTCTTTTACCCGGAAGGGATAAATGGCGGAAAAATGTACAACTTCAGCAGCAGTACGGCGGAGCAGTGCTGCCCGCCGTACCGGGCTCATCAGGATAAAGAGCGCGAGGAGTGCCCCGCTGGCTGACGTGCGTCACGCCACAGCCAGCAGCCGACAGCGGCACCGATCGCCGCCAGCGCCAGCACATACCAGGCCGGTGCCATAGGCGTCAGCTGCATCATCAGCGTTACGCTGACGGGCGTCAGGCCGCCGAAAATCGCGTAAGCAACATTGTATGAGAAAGAGATGCCGGTAAAGCGTACCGCTGGTGGAAAGGCGCGCACCATGACAAACGGCACTACGCCTACCACACCGACGCTCAGTCCCGCCACGCCGTACCAGAAAAACAGCATCTGCGGCGCGCTGCCGGTGTTTTGGAAAAAGTGCCAGCTGCAGAAAGCCAGCAGCAGCGATCCCGCTATCAGCGTACGCGCCGCACCCGCGCGATCTACGATCCAGCCTGCCAGCACGCATCCGACCAGCAGCATTACGGTCGCCAGGCTGTTGGCCTGCAGGCTCAGCGCAGCAGGCACGCCCTGTTTCTGCATCAGTGCGGGCGCCATTAAAATCACCACTACAATGCAGGCGGAGAGCAGCCAGGTCAGCAGCATTGAGATCGCAATACTGCGCTTGTGGTGCAGCAAAATAGCCTGCAGCGGCAGCCGTTCAGACAGCGTTTTCCGCTGCTGCATCTGCTGAAATACCGGCGTTTCATGCAGCCAGCGACGCAGGTACATCGCCAGCAGTCCAAACAGGCCGCCGAGAAAGAACGGCAGCCGCCAGCCGTAATCGCGCATTGCCGCTGGCGAAATCGTGCTGTTAAGCAGCGTCGCTACCAGTGAACCCAGCAGGATACCGGCAGTGAGGCCTGCGGTCAGGGTGCCGCAGGCAAAGCCGGTACGCTTTTCCGGAACGTGCTCAGCAACAAATACCCAGGCGCCCGGCACTTCACCGCCAATTGCCGCCCCCTGCAGCATCCGCAATAGCAGCATTAGCAGCGGTGCAGCGATACCTATGCTTGCATAGGTGGGCAGTGCGCCCATCGCCAGGGTCGGCAGCGCCATCAGCAGAATACTCAGGCTGAACATCTTTTTCCGGCCGACTTTGTCACCAAAGTGCGCCATAACAATGCCGCCCAGCGGTCGCGCCAGATAGCCGGCAGCAAAAATACCAAACGTCTGCACCTGACGCAGCCAGTCAGGCATATCGGGCGGGAAAAAGAGCTCGCCAATGACGGCAGCAAAGAAGATAAAAATAATGAAGTCGTAGAATTCCAGCGCCCCGCCAAGGGCAGCCAGCGACAGGGTTTTATAGTCCTGCCGGTTAAGTCGATGCGAGGTGAGCGAGTCCATAACGGTGCGGTATCCAGAGCCGGGAAAGGTAGAGCAGACGTTACTATACCGGCAAACCCGCACCACACCAGCAAGGCTGAATTTTATGCCTGAAAAGCCTTATATTCAGAGGTTTGTCTCACGCCGTGCGCTTTTCGGACGAAATGCTGCTACCACTGCCGCATGCGTCTCGATATAGGGTCCTTCCAGCAGCTGCAGGCAGTAAGGCACGGCGGCAAAAATTCCGGGTACCCTTACGCTGCCATCCTCCGCTTTTACCCCTTCCAGCGTCTCTTTAATCGATTTCGGCTGGCCGGGCAGATTCAGGATCAGCGACTGTTTGCGGATAACCCCTGCCTGACGTGACAAAATGGCAGTAGGTACAAACTGCAGGCTGATCTGACGCATCTGCTCACCAAAGCCAGGCATTTCACGATCCGCTACCGCCAGCGTCGCATCCGGCGTCACGTCGCGTCGTGCCGGCCCGGTACCGCCGGTGGTGAGCACCAGATGGCAGAAACGTTCATCTACCAGCTCGCAGATCGCCTGTTCAATCATCGGCTGTTCATCCGGCACCAGCCGCGTCTCCAGCTCGAAGGGTGTTGCCAGCGCAGTGCTGAGCCAGCTCTCCAGTGCCGGAATGCCCTGATCCTGATAAATGCCGTTTGCTGCGCGATCGGAAACGGAAATTAATCCAATGCGTAAAGTATCCATAAGAGTATCGCTGTGGTTAGCCGCGTGGCGGCAAAGAAAGATAGATGCAGAAAGGATAATACAAAGCGCAGAGCAGAGAAATGCGTAATGCCGCGGCGGCAAGGCACCGCCACGGCGTCATGCTTACAGCAGTTCGGTCAGCATCTTTTCAAGTTTGCCCTGATCAACGGCAAAGTTGCGGATGCCTTCCGCCAGCTTAGTCACCGCCATAGGATCCTGATTATGCTGCCACAGGAACTCCGCTTCGGTCATTTTCGCCGGACGCTCGCTGATCTCGCCGCTGTAGCTCAGCTTGCGCTCAACGCTGCCTTCGCTCTCAGCCAGCTCTTTCAGCAGGCCCGGAGAGATGGTCAGACGGTCGCAGCCCGCCAGCTCAATGATTTCGCCCACGTTACGGAAGCTGGCACCCATCACTACAGTTTCATAGCCGTGCTGTTTGTAGTAGCTGTAGATTTCAGATACGGACACCACGCCTGGATCTTCATGCGGCGCATACTCTTTTTTATCGGTGTTCTGCTTGTACCAGTCGAGAATACGGCCTACGAATGGAGAGATCAGGAAAACGCCCGCTTCTGCACAGGCGCGTGCCTGCGCAAAGGAGAACAGCAGCGTAAGGTTACAGTTGATACCCTCTTTTTCCAGCTGCTCCGCTGCACGGATGCCCTGCCAGGTTGAAGCGAGTTTGATCAGAATACGATCGTTGCTGATGCCTGCGTCGTTGTAGAGTTTGATCAGGCTGCGCGCTTTCGCGATGCTCGCTTCGGTATCGTAGGAGAGGCGTGCATCAACTTCTGTGGAAATGCGGCCCGGGATCAGTTTGAGGATCTCCAGCCCGATGTTGACAGCCAGTTTGTCAGAGACCAGCGCCAGCTGCTCTTCCTTGTTGCTGCTCTGCTGACGCGCCCAGCCGATCGCTTCATCAATCAGCTTGCGGTATTCAGGAATTTGGGCAGCGTTGAGGATCAGGGAAGGGTTTGTCGTGGCATCCTGCGGCTGATAGAGCTTCATCGCTGCAATATCACCGGTGTCGGCGACCACGGTAGTCAGCTGACGCAGGGAAGTAAGTTTATCCGTCATGGTTCTCTTTTCTCTTTGGTTGACTGTCAGGGTATAAAAGGCTGAATCGATAATATCACGCGCAATCAGCGGCGCAACATCGTGGCGTGCCCTTTACGATAGCGCTGACGAATAGGAGTGATTTGCCGATTGATGCCGCTTTTTTGATACACTCCGCGCAATAAATTTTCCGTTAATGTCCTGATATTTAAGCAGGCGCACAAGGAGACCCGGTATGCTGATGGTGATTTCACCGGCTAAAACGCTGGATTATGAGAGCCCGCTTGCCACCCCCCGCTTTACCCAGCCTGAGCTGCTGGAAAAATCGCAGCAGCTGATTGACGTTGCGCGCGCCCTCTCTCCGGCTGATATCGCTTCGCTGATGCGTATCAGCGACAAGCTGGCGCACCTGAACGCCGAGCGCTTTAACCAGTGGCAGCCGCACTTTTCGCCGGAAAATGCGCGTCCGGCTATTCTGGCGTTCAAAGGGGATGTTTATACCGGCCTGCAGGCTGAACGCTTTAGCGAGGCAGATTTTGATTTTGCCCAGCAGCACCTGCGTATGCTCTCTGGTTTGTATGGCCTGCTGCGCCCGCTGGATCTGATGCAGCCCTACCGGCTGGAGATGGGTACCCGACTGGCAAACCCGGCTGGCCGCGATCTCTATAGTTTCTGGGGCGATACGCTCACGGAAGCGCTGAATCAGGCGCTACAGGCGCAGGGTGACCAGGTGCTGATTAACCTGGCGTCAGATGAATATTTCCGGGCGGTAAAGCCGGCGAAACTTAATGCCCGGCTGATAAAGCCGGTGTTTCTGGATGAAAAGGGCGGCCACTATAAGGTCATCAGTTTTTATGCCAAAAAAGCGCGCGGTCTGATGAGCCGTTTTGTGATTGAGCATCGTCTGACACAGCCAGATCAGCTGAAGCAGTTTGATGCAGATGGATACCGTTTTGATGCGGCAGCCAGCCAGGGGAATGAGCTGGTGTTTAAGCGTCAGGAGCAGGGATAAATCGGTTTATGCCGGGGCGTCATCGCGTTTCGTATGCGCATCAATCCGGGCGCCATGAATGACGCCCCTACGGGACCATCCGATATCCGTAGGGGGCGCATTTATGCGCCCCTGGCATCATCACGTTTCGCACGCGCATCAACCCGGGCGCCATGAATGGCGCCCCTACGGGACCATCCGATATCCGTAGGGGGCGCATTTATGCGCCCCTGGCATCATCACGTTTCGCACGCGCATCAACCCGGGCGCCATGAATGGCGCCCCTACGGGACCATCCGATATCCGTAGGGGGCGCATTTATGCGCCCCTGGCGCATTTATGCGCCCCTGGCCGCCATGGACTACGCCCCGATCTGTTACTGCAGCAGGAATTTGCGTAGTGCGGCAAACTCTGCCGGCATCTGGTGTGACAGCAGCGGCAGATCGGCGCGATCGGCCAGCGCCTGCGGCAGCGTAAGCGTCTGTCCCAGAATCTCCTCTACGCTCTCGCGGAATTTCGCCGGATGCGCTGTACCAAGGAACAATCCATACTCACCTTCCTGCAGCTGATCGCGCAGCAGACGATAAGCGATGGCCGCATGCGGCTCTGAGAGATAACCCAGATCGGCCAGCTCGCGCATCGTGGCCTGCGTCGTCTCATCAGAAACCGCACCGTAAGCGAGATCGGTCAGACGCCAGGTTTTACGGCGGAACAGCTCTTCCACGCGCGGCCAGTTATTCGGCTGGCTGACATCCATTGCGTTTGACAGGGTAGCCACGGTGGTATTTGGCTGCCAGGCACCGTTGCCAAGAAAGCGCGGTACGGTGTCGTTGGCGTTGGTTGCGGCAATAAACCGTTTGATTGGCAGACCGAGCGATTTCGCCAGCAGGCCGGCCGTGAGATCGCCAAAGTTGCCGCTGGGTACGGAAACCACCAGCTGATTACGCTGCTCCTGCGGAAGCTGTGCGACCGCCTCAAAGTAGTAGCAGATCTGCGCCAGCAGACGGCTGATATTGATGGAGTTAGCGGAGTTAAGGCCAATCGCTTTTTTCAGCTCCTCATCATCAAACGCCTGCTTAACCAGCGACTGACAGGTATCGAAATCGCCATCAATTGCGATAGTTTCAATATTGCCACCCAGCGTGCAGAACAGTTTTTCCTGCAGGGCGCTGATTTTGCCCTGCGGATAGAGGATCACTACACGCACATTGTCCATACCGTAGAAAGCGTGCGCCACGGCAGCCCCGGTATCACCCGAGGTGGCAGTCAGAATAGTGATCTGCTCATCTGCGCCGGAGACATAGGAGAGCATCTGCGCCATAAAGCGGCCGCCGAAATCTTTAAATGCCAGCGTCGGGCCGTGGAACAGCTCCAGACAGGCGATATCTTCGCTGACTTTCGCCACCGGTGCCGGGAAGGTAAAGGCCGTTTTGACCCGCTCAGCCAGCTGATGCGGGGTAACTTCATCCCCGATATAAGCAGACAGGATTTTGCTGCTGCGGCTGACAAAGTCCATCTCCAGCATCGCATCGATATCGGTCAGTTCAAATTCCGGCAGCTCCAGTGGAAAGAACAGCCCCTGTTGCGAGCCCAGCCCCTGTTTGACTGCCTGCGAGAAGCTGACCTGCTCGTTGTGATCCTTAAGATTATAGAGTTTCATACGTTATCCCAGTTTACGTGCGCCAGCCGTATCAAGACGGCAGATATGGACGAAGCCTTCTTCATTCTGCAGATAGTGCTGGCTCAGCCAGTCTGCCATCCGCTGCGCCGTTGCCATCTCATTGCAAACAGCGAAAAGCGTCGGACCGGAGCCCGAAATGCCGCAGGCCAGCGCGCCGATATCGGCTGCCGCCTGCCGTGCCGCGGCGAAGCCCGGCAGCAGTTTGGTGCGGTACGGTTCGGCCACCACATCCTGCATTAACTTAGCCGCCAGCTGCGGCTGCCGGGTATGGCAGGCGTGAATAAAGCCCGCCAGCAGGCGGCCATGTTTAATCACATCCTGCTTGCGATATTGCGCCGGCAGAATCGCCCGCGCTTCCGCGGTAGAAACTTTAATGCCGGGATACGCCATAACCCACAGCCACTCATCAAAGCACGGTACCTGCTGGCTGATAATCCCCTGCTCTTCAATCATTAATTGTACGCCGCCGAGGAAGCAGGGAGCCACATTGTCATAATGTACGCTGCCAGAGATACGCCCTTCCAGCTCGCCCATCAGCGCCAGCAGTGCGGTATCGCTGAGCGGCTTGCCGCAGAATTCGTTCATCGCCATTAAGCCTGCCACGACGGAACAGGCGCTGGAGCCGAGGCCGGAGCCGATCGGCATATTTTTCTCCAGCGTCATCGCAACCGGCACTTCTTTGCCAATCGCCTGACAGAAACGCTCCCAGCACTGATAAACGATATTTTCTTTGGGATCGTCAGGCAGCTTGCTGACAAAACGACCGCGATTCTCAAGGCTGAAACGATCGGCTGCTTCAACTGCCACACAGTCGCCCAGCAGCGATCCATCCACCGGCGACACCGCGGCTCCCAGCACGTCAAAGCCAACGCTGACGTTGCCGATGGAGGCCGGTGCATAAATTTTTACCATCATTAAACTCCTAACTTCCACGACAGCGTACGCAGCAAATCAGCAAACACGCCCGCTGCGGTAACATCATTCCCTGCACCATACCCGCGCAGTACCAGCGGAATCGGCTGATAGTAGCGGCTATAGAACGCCAGCGCATTTTCACCGTTTTTCACTTTGCACAGCGGATCGTTGCCATCTACTGCCTCAATTTTAACGCTGCAGTGACCATCTTCTGCAATCGCTCCGACAAAACGCAACACTTTGCCTTCATCGCGCGCCTGAGCGACGCGTGCTGCAAAGGCATTATCCAGCTCCGGCAGACGCGCCATAAACTGATCCGCATCCGCCAGTTCAGTCAGGCTGGCAGGCAGAAGCGGCTCGATGGTGATATCGCTCAGCTCCAGCTGATGCCCCGCTTCGCGCGCCAGGATCAGCAGCTTGCGCGCCACATCCATTCCTGACAGGTCGTCACGCGGATCGGGTTCAGTAAAGCCCATCTCGCGCGCCAGCGTGGTTGCCTGGGAGAGCGACATCCCCTCATCCAGTTTGCCGAAGATAAAAGAGAGCGAGCCGGAGAGAATGCCGGAAAACTTAATCAGTTCATCGCCCGCGTTCAGCAGGTTCTGCAGGTTTTCAATCACCGGCAGACCGGCACCGACGTTGGTATCATAAAGAAACTTGCGACGCGACTTCGCAGCGGCAGCCCGCATCTGCTGGTAGTAGTTCCACGAGGAGGTGTTCGCCTTTTTATTAGGCGTCACGACATGAAAACCTTCGGCAAGGAAGTCAGCATACTGGTCGGCCACCGCCTGACTTGAGGTACAGTCGACGATCACCGGATTAAGCAGGTGATACTCTTTTACCAGCCGGATCAGACGTCCGAGGTTAAACGGCTCGCGCGCCTCACTCAGCGCCCCTTTCCAGTCTTTAAGGTCGATACCGTGGACGTTGGTCAGCAGCGCGCGCGAATTTGCGATCCCGCAGACGCGCAGATCGATATGTTTGCCTTTCAGCCACGCCTGCTGGCGATGCAGCTGATCCAGCAGCGCACCGCCGACGCCGCCGACGCCGACAACGAACACTTCAATCACCTGATCGGTCGCGAACAGCATCTGATGCACAACGCGCACGCCGGTAGTCACATCGTCATTGCTTACCACGACAGAGATTGAGCGTTCGGAAGAGCCTTGGGCGATCGCCACGATATTAATATTGGCGCGTGCCAGTGCCGAAAAGAATTTTGCGGAGATGCCGCGCAGCGTACGCATGCCATCGCCTACCACCGAAATCACCGCCAGCTGCTCCAGCACATCCAGCGGATCGAGCAGGCCCTCTTTCAGCTCAAGATGAAACTCCTCTTCCAGCACGCGCCGCGCGCGCGCCTGCTCGCTCTGGGGTACGCAGAAGCTGATACTGTATTCGGAGGAGGATTGGGTGATCAGCACTACGGAGATGCCGGTGCGGGACATCGCAGCAAACACGCGCGCGGCCATGCCCACCATGCCTTTCATTCCGGGGCCGGAGACGTTGAACATCGCCATGTTGTTTAGGTGGGTGATGCCTTTGACCGGATTTTCGTCATCGCTGCCCTCGCCGCCAATCAGCGTACCGGGCGCCTGCGGATTAGCGGTGTTTTTAATCAGGCAGGGGATCTGAAACTGTGCGATCGGCGCAATGGTACGCGGGTGCAGAACTTTGGCGCCAAAGTAGGAGAGCTCCATCGCCTCCTGATAGGACATCGACTTCAGCAGGCGTGCATCGGGCACCTGACGCGGATCGCAGGTATAGACGCCATCGACATCGGTCCAGATTTCGCAGCAGTCAGCGCGCAGGCAGGCGGCCAGTACGGCAGCAGAGTAGTCGGAACCGTTGCGCCCCAGTACGACCAGCTCGCCTTTTTCGTTACCGGCGGTGAAGCCAGCCATCAGGATCATATGATCGGCCGGGATCTGACTGGCGGCAATGCGCCGGCTGGATTCAGGGATATCCACTGTGGACTCCAGATAGTGTCCCACGGCCAGCAGCTTCTCAACCGGATCGATCACGGTCACCTGATAACCACGCGCCTGCAGCAGCGCCTCCATAATGGCAATCGACAGCTTTTCACCCCGGCAGATGATAGCAGCATTGACCGCGTCCGGGCACTGCCCCAGCAGGCTGATACCGTGCAGCACCTGCTTAAGCTGAGCAAACTCCAGCGCAACAAAGGTATTGATGCGCTCAGCGTCAAACCCCGGCTGGGCGGCCGCAAGCCCCTGCAGAAGATCGGCAAAAATGCGCTCGGCGTCGCTGATATTCGGCAGGGGATCCTGGCCGCTGATGGTTTTTTCAATCATCGCCACCAGGTGATTAGTAATTTTTGCGGGTGCAGAGAGCACGGTGGCAACCTGTCCCTGCTGCGCATTGCTTTCCAGAATGTCTGCTACGCGCAGAAAGCGCTCTGCGTTTGCTACTGAGGTTCCGCCGAATTTCAGCACTCGCATGGTTAAAACTCTCCTGAATTTTTGCCGAAAAAAAAGCCCGCACTGTTGAGGTGCGGGCTTCTTTTTTATTTTTTCCTGTATGCGTCAGCCCGCACCGTTACCTGTGGTAATGGTGGTGGTAATAATTGTTGTGGTGTTCAGGCTGTCGTTACGCATTAAGATTTTTCTGTCTGTCTTTGTCTTGTCCGTCTGCCTTCCAGAAGTAAAGCAAAGCGCACGTTAAGTCAACGAATTTGTCTTTTGCCGCTGAACCTGCAGCCGGGCAGTGCTGCGCTGGATCGGGTAAATGGTGTTGCGATCGTTCAGCCCCGAGGCAAGATGCCCGATCAGCAACTATCTGTTCAGGATTTTGCCGAGTAATGCTCTGCCAGCTTTTTTTCCACATTGTGCAGCAGCCGGTGCAGCATTGCGCTGTCACGCTGCTCCAGCAGACCGATGCGTTGATCGATCCAGTCCACCATCTTGGTGTCATCGCTCACCTCAAGCGTCGTGAGCAGCTGCTGAAAACGCTGACGCAGCGCCTGCAGCTGCAGCGCATTGGCCGTTTCTGCCGGGGTGACGGTGACCTGATTAAGCGAGGCGAGCTGATAGCAGTAGACCATTACCGCCTGTCCCAGATTGAGTGAGGGATAATCCGCCGCCATAGGAATACCGGTCAGCAGATCGACCTGATCCAGCTCCTCGTTCGTCAGCCCGCTATCTTCACGACCAAATACCAGCGCAATGCGCGGCAGCCACTGTCGTTTTTCCTGCAGAATAGTCTCTACCTGCACAGGCGTGGCATAGTAGCGAAACTTCGCCCGGCTGCGCGCCGTGGTGGCAACAGAAAAATCGACATCGGCCAGCGCGTCACTTAGCGTGGCATACGTCTGAACATTGTCGAGGATTTCACCGGCGCCGTGCGCAACGCGCCGCGCCGCCGGATCCTGCCACGCATCGCTGGCGACAATGCGCAGCTCTGTAAAACCCATGGTTTTCATCGCGCGGGCAGCGGCACCAATATTTTCCGGACGGGCGGGTGAAACTAAAATCAGGGGAAAAGACATAATTTTTCCAGTAGCAAATTAACACTATGCGCTATGGTGGCATGCAGCGAAAAAAATACCAATTGTTATGCAGTGATAAAGCAGAATGTTAATAATGTTAAACTGCCGGAATAAATTGTACTGATGGCATTTATCGCGATCAGGCAGATATTATGCGCTTATAAAACATAAATCCTGTTAATTCATAATACTACGCCAGCTATTTATGCAGTTTGCATAGGTTTAAAACCGCGGGCTAAATGTAGCGAAAATGCTGCTTTTTGTGAGCTAAGCTGGCAATACAGGAGAAGTTTTTCATAAAAGTGTTAACGTGCTACACTTGCTTTTGATATAAGTCAACGAAGCGTTGTTTTTATGCTTATCGGTTGTTGCTGGTGCTGTTAGGTTGCTGTTAATGCGGTTAGGATAAACGCTATTCCGATCCCAACGGGGCGCACAGATATTCATTCTGACCGGCTGAGCTGACACTGAAGTTGACCTGATGGATGGTATATTCCGAAGATTATTTCGTACTCCGGCTGCGCACACGCCTTTATTCTGTCGCGGCAACGGCGGTACGCCCTGTTTTCGATTTGTTGGCAAATTTTAGGTAGCAAAACATGCAGACCCCGCACATTCTTATCGTTGAAGACGAACTGGTCACGCGTAACACGCTAAAAAGTATTTTTGAGGCGGAAGGTTACGTGGTCTATGAAGCCACTGACGGTGCTGAAATGCATCAGGTTTTAACAGACAATGACGTAAACCTGGTGATTATGGATATCAACCTCCCAGGGAAAAATGGATTGCTGCTGGCGCGCGAGCTGCGTGAACAGGCAAACGTCGCGCTGATGTTTCTGACCGGTCGCGATAATGAAGTGGATAAGATCCTCGGCCTGGAAATTGGCGCTGATGACTACATCACCAAACCTTTTAATCCGCGTGAGCTAACCATTCGCGCGCGTAATCTGCTGTCGCGCACCATGAACCTGGCGATGCCGGGTGAAGAGCGCCGTCAGGTAGAGAGCTACCGCTTTAACGGCTGGGAGCTGGATATCAACAGCCGTTCCCTGATCAGTCCAAACGGTGAGCAGTATAAGCTACCGCGCAGCGAGTTCCGCGCGATGCTGCACTTCTGCGAAAATCCGGGCAAAATCCAGACGCGCGCCGATCTGCTTAAGAAGATGACCGGTCGCGAGCTTAAGCCGCATGACCGTACCGTGGACGTCACGATTCGCCGTATTCGTAAACATTTCGAGTCAACGCCCGATACGCCGGAAATCATCGCCACCATCCATGGTGAAGGCTATCGCTTCTGCGGTGAGCTGCAGGATTAAGTTAAACAATAAAAAAACGCCCGTTCGGGCGTTTTTTTTGGCTGCTTTAGTGCCACGGCATAATGGGCACTGCGCTTAGCGCGTTTTTCGGCGATCCATCCACAACCTTATCTGAGTAGCTCAGATAGACCAGCGCATTGCGTTTCTGATCGAAAAAGCGCACCACCTGCAGCTTCTTAAACACCAGCGATGTCCGCTTGCGAAACACGACTTCTCCCTGCGCCTTGCCTTGTGCAATTTTCTCGCTAAGCTCTACAGGCCCTACCTGCTGGCAGGAGATAGCCGCATCCGATGTATCTTCAGCCAGCCCCAGGCCCCCTTTGATACCGCCGGTTTTAGCCCGGCTGATATAGCAGGTGACATTTTTCACGTCCGGATCGTCGAACGCCTCGACCACGATCTTATGATCGGGGCCGAAAATTTTGAATACGGTGTCAACAGAGCCGATCTCCTCCGCCAGCGCGACGGGAGTGAGCATAAAAGTTGCCAGCGTGACTATAAGAGCGCGATTTATTGTCATTGGGTTACCATTGCAAAGGAAAGAGATGTGGCGATAATGTACCGTCACCAGATCAAAGTACCAAACCTGAACGGGTTATCACCCGCATTGATATAGCACAGTTGATCAACACACAAGCGCCGCGCGTTTGTGCATTTAGTGCTATTATTCGACGACTTCATCGTTGCGCCACCAGAGAGTTATGAGGATGTTTTATGGACCAAGCCGGTATCATTCGCGATTTGCTTGTCTGGCTGGAGAGCCATCTGGATCAGCCGCTTTCACTTGATAACGTTGCACTGAAAGCGGGTTACTCCAAATGGCACCTGCAACGGATGTTTAAAGAGGTCACCGGACACGCCATCGGGGCCTATATCCGTGCGCGTCGGCTCTCCAAAGCCGCCGTGGCGCTGCGTCTGACCAGCCGCCCTATCCTCGATATCGCTCTGCAGTATCGCTTCGATTCACAGCAGACATTTACGCGCGCGTTTAAGAAACAGTTTAATCAGACGCCCGCCTGGTATCGCCGCTCGTCCGAGTGGAACTCTTACGGTATCCGTCCGCCCATTCGTCTGGATAACCAGCCCGTGCCGGAAGCACAATTTGTCACGCTGCCGGAGACGATTCTGGTAGGCCAGACGCAGAGTTATACCTGCGCGCTGGAGCAGATCTCCCGCTACCGTGATGAGATGCGCGTGCACTTCTGGAAACAGTTCCTGCTGGAAACCGATACCGTGCCGCCGGTGCTTTATGGTCTGCATCAGGTGCGCGCCAGCCATGAGAAAGATGATGAGCAGGAGATCCTCTATACCACTGCGGTACCGGCCGATCAGCAGGCGCTGAATATGCAGTCAAACCAGCGCGTGACGCTGGAAGCGGGCGACTACGTGCAGTTCAGCTATGAAGGTCCGCGCGTCGCGCTGCAGGAGTTTATCCTGATGCTCTACGGCACCTGCATGCCGCTGCTGGGGCTGATCCGTCGTCAGGGGCAGGATATTGAGCGATTCTATACCCACGGCGGCAAAAAGCGCAGCGAACCGCCTGCCGATATTCGCTGCGAATACCTGATCCCGATCCGCCCGCAGCCCGTTAATTAATCGCCAAAGAACCTCGTCGGGCGCATTAACCCGGACGCCATTAATGGCGCCCCTACATTTCCTGTAGGGGGCGCATTAATGCGCCCCTGGCCGCGGTAAAAAACGTCATCACGTTCCGTACGCCCATTAATTCGGGCGCCATTAATGACGTCATCACGTTCCGCACGCGCATTAATCCGGGCGCCATTAATGACGTCATCACGTTCCGCGCGCGCATTAACCTGGGCGTCATTAACGACGCCCCTACATTTCCCGTAGGGGGCGCATTAATGCGCCCCTGGCAGCTCATCCAGCGCAGGGGCATCCAGATGCGAGACGTCGCCGGCGGTCTCTACGATCCAGCCAGACGCCAGCCAGGCACTCTGCTGATGATCCACGCGTGAAATCGAGCAGTTACGCAGGCGCAGGCGTCGTTCCGCATGCGCCGGTAAACCCAGAATGGTACTCACCAGGGCACCCAGCGCCATACCGTGGCTGACCAGCAATGGCCGGCTGCCGGCTGGCAGATCGAGGCAGGCGTTCAGCGCATCATGCATGCGCGCCGCCAGCTCGCTCATCGACTCGCCGCCGGGAATGCGCCCCGCTTCGGTGCCATCCACCAGCGCCTTGCGCCAGCGCTCCTCTTCCGCCGTCAGGCCATCAAGCGGACGCTGCTCCAGACAGCCCATATTCAGCTCGCGCAAACGTGCATCCAGCGTAACCGGGCAGCCGCAGGCGTCAGCGATAATCTCTGCCGTACGCCGGGTGCGGCCTAAATCGCTGGCAATGACGTGCGTAATGCCCAGCGTTTTCACCCGCTCACCGACCTGACGCGCCTGCTGTTCACCTTTATCCGTCAGAGCACTGTCGGACTGCCCCTGAATGCGTCGGGCCGCATTCCAAACCGTTTCACCGTGACGAACAAGATAGACCTGTAACATGCGTAATTTCCGTTATACTGCGACAAATTTGCCTTGAGGGTTCAATCAATTATGTACCATGTTGTCGTAGCCACCACCAATCCGGCAAAAATTCATGCGGTTGCGCTGGCGTTCAGCGACGTATTCGGTGAGGGATCCTGCCATATTCGCGGGGTAGCGGTCGAGAGCGGCGTGGCGGCGCAGCCGCTTAGCGATACAGAAACGCGCAGCGGCGCACGTCAGCGCGTGATTAATGCCCGTGCGGCCGCGCCGGAGGCGGATTTCTGGGTGGCTATTGAAGCGGGCATCGAAGGCGACTGCGCGTTTGCATGGATGGTAGTGGAAAATGCACAGCAGCGCGGTGAATCACGCTCTGCCAGCTTTACGCTGCCGCCGGTTGTGCTGGCAGGATTAGCAGCCGGGCGCGAGCTGGGCGATGAGATGGCGCGCCTGACCGGGGTCGACAATATCAAACACAAGGGCGGCGCGATCGGCGCTTTTACGCAGGGCCTGCTGACCCGCTCCAGCGTCTATCATCAGGCGCTGATCCTCGCACTCTGCCCGTTTACTCATCCGCTTTATCAGCAGTAATCAGCCGCGATTCCAGCCAGCGTCTGAGTTCGGGTGGCGCCTCTTTCAGGCTGTTAGAGCCGCGCGTTATCGTCGCAATGCCCACGCCCAGCTCGTTTTTCAGTTCGCGCTGGCTGATATCGCCGTTGATTAACGCTTCGATAATGCGCAGCCGCGTGCCGAACGATTCACGTTCATCGGGCGTCATCATCAGCTGCAGCATCGGCAGCGCCACGTTATCGGCAAACGCATGCTGCATCAGGTCGATAAAACGCAGCCAGTGATCGTCAGCGGGCTGCTCAGAAAGGGATGAAGGCATAGTGGCTTCCGTACTCATTAACGAGTACGGAAGCATAGCACACTCAGTAACGCTGATTCCACTCGCTGTCGCTGAGAATCTTGTCAGGTTTCCCCATGAAGTAACGATAGTAGGCGTCATACGCCAGCACGTTCTTCACGTAGCCCCGCGTTTCAGAGAACGGAATCGTTTCAATAAAGGCCACGGCGTCCAGTTTGCCTCCGCTGTTATTACGCCAGCTGCGCACCCGCCCCGGCCCGGCGTTATAAGCGGCGGAGGAGAAAATGCGGTTCTGCCCGAACTGCTGATAGACATACTCCAGATACTGCGTGCCAATCTGGATATTGGTTTGCGGATCAAGCAGCTGGCTGCTGTTTACGTAGCCGGGAATATTGTACATTTTCACGGTATGCGCGGCCGTGGCTGGCATCACCTGCATCAATCCGCTGGCCCCGACCGGGGAGCGCGCTTTCGGGTTCCAGGCGCTCTCCTGGCGCGAGATGGCCATGGCGTAGCTCGGATCGATCGCCTTATCACCGGTGTATTGCTGATACAGATTGCGCCACGCCAGCGGGAAACGCTCTTTCAGGCTATCCCACATTTTTGCGCTAATCGTGGCCTGCACGCTCAGATCCCACCAGTCCTGCTGGTTCGCGTAGTGCGCCAGCATCTGCTGCTGCGTGCGGGTTTTACTGACGATCAGGTTTGCCCACTCGCTGCGCGCCAGGTTATCCATGCCCCAGTACATCAGCTCGCGTACGCGCGCCATCTCCGGTCCCTGCACGATGCTGTTGTCCGCGGCCGGCGCGTCATCAATCTTCAGCGGATAGTCGGTGCCAAGGCGCTGCGCCGCCACCATCGGATAGAACCCGCGCTGCTGCATCAGCTTACGCAGGATCTCATCGGCTTCATCTTTGCGCCCCTGCGCTATCAGCAAATCCGCCTGCCAGTACTGCCACTCATCTTTTTCTTTCGCTTCCGGCGGCAGGCGCGCAATCCAGGTGTTGAGGCCACGGCGATCGCTTTCGCTCAGCGCAAGGCGCACGCGACGTTCGATAAGCGCGGTGGATTCACTGTTCATCACCACGGCATCGCGCCAGCGCGCCTGCTCTGAGGTCAGGTCAGCCCCCATCATGCGCCATACCACCGCCTCTTTCAGATCCTGCTCTTCTGCCTGACTCATCTTCTGCGCTTTAACCAGCTGCGGGATCATCATGCGCGCGTTATCCATATCTTCGCGCGCCACGCGCGCAAAGGCGTAGCTGGTGGCCATACGGGTAAAGTCGGTCGGCCCCAGCGTGGCGGCAAACGTCGTTACGGTCTGCGGATTCTGCTGCAGGGCCAGCAGTGCGCTGGCGGTGGTCTGGTAATCCGCCGGCAGCATTTTTGCCAGATAGTTTACCAGGCTGTCGTTACCCGCTTTCATCGCCAGGCGGATACGCTCCAGAATGGTGATCGGCGAGAGCTGGCCTGATGCCTGCCAGACTGAGAAGAGCCGGTCGCAGTCAGCGGGCAGTGCCGAGCCGCGCAGCCAGATACTTTTCGCGCCGGTAAACGCCGTCTGCTGCTGGCCGGTGGCCCATTTAGCGTAGTACCAGTTGCAGCGCGCCTGCACCGGCTTCGGCTCATCCGGACTGAAACTCAAAATTCCCTGCCAGTCCTGCCGGTGCGCCAGCACGTTCACAAATCGCGTCTGCAGCGATTTGGCCGGCGGCAGCGTCGGATACTGCTGAATAAAGTTTTTGATCGCAAGCCCCGCTTCCTGATCGAGATCCTGCGCCAGCAGGCGATACTGCAGATAGGGATAGAGCGGATAATCCTGCAGCGTCGGCATCAGCTGCTCAACCTGGTCCATCTGTTTGTTATCCCAGGCCTGCTTGATCTGCGCATAGCGCTGTCGTTGCTGATCCAGCGAGTCGGCCCATACGCTGCCTGCCGTGCTGACCAGACACATCCCTATCATCCAGTTACGCCACTTCTCCACTCCGCTCTCCTCTCTGCTTCGGTCCAGCGTATGCCGGGCTCCCTTCATGCTAACCAGGGCTTTCGTCTCTCGCCACGTTCTTAACAAAATTTACCTGACGAACAGGCTCCTGCCCCCCTGACCCGCCTGTGCACCTGCAACGCAGTTTACGCCACGGCGCCTTTAAGGCTACTATTGACCACCCGCTGCTGACGACGCCGCAACCGCCTGAAACCTGTCAGGATTGTCGCGCTCAGAGGCTCAATGGCAAACCGCATCCGCTGCTCTGCGGCAGAACACCACTTTTACCGAGATGCTTATGGAAACCCGGCGCGACGAACGACTCAATAAGCTGGCCCAGGCCCTGAAACGCACCGATAAGCTGCATCTGAAAGAGGCGGCGCAGCTGCTGGGCGTCTCTGAAATGACCATCCGCCGCGATCTCAGCGAATCGGCCTCGCAGGTGGTGCTGCTCGGCGGCTATGTGGTCAGCGATCCGAAAAACCATGCCGGGCACTACTTTGTTTCCGATCAGCACGGGCACAACGCCGCGCGTAAACGGCGTCTGGCGCAGGCCGCCGCCGCGCTGATTCGTGAAAATGATACGGTGTTTTTTGACTGCGGAACCACGCTGCCCTACGTCATCGACGCGATTCCGGACACCCTCGCCTTCACGGCAGTCTGCTGCGCGATGAACACCTTTCTGGCACTGAAAGAGAAGCCCGCCTGCAGCGTGATCCTCAGCGGCGGCGAGTTTCATGCTGATAACGCGCTGTTTACGCCAGTCGGTAACCACTCCATTCTTGATGACCTCTGCCCGGCGCTGGCGTTTATCTCAGCAGCGGGAGTGGATCTGCAGCAGGGCGCAACCTGTTACAACCTGAATGAGCTGGCGATGAAGCACCACGCCATGCTGCGCGCGCGTGAACGGGTACTGGTGGCAGACAGCAGCAAATATGGCAAAGTGCTGCCCGCCCGTATCAGTGCGCTGCACCGTTTCGAGCGGCTGGTCAGCGACAGCGCCCCCGACGCCGCGCTCAGTTCGTGGCTGGCAGAGCAGGCGATTACGCTGCATCTGCCCTGATCGCCGTCAGCGCGTACAATTATGCAGCAGTGCGCCTGACATCACGCCTGTCACGCAAGTTTCACCGCGGCGCGGCTGTGATTAGGCCGTGAAAACCGCTAAACTTCACCATCTGACGTTCCACTATTTACAGACCAAGAGGCTCATCACAACGTGGCTCAATTCGTCTATAGCATGCATCGCGTCGGCAAAGTGGTACCGCCGAAGCGTCACATTCTGAAGAATATCTCTCTCAGCTTCTTCCCGGGCGCCAAAATCGGCGTACTCGGCCTGAACGGCGCGGGTAAATCGACCCTGCTGCGCATCATGGCCGGTATCGATAAAGATATCGAAGGGGAAGCGCGCCCGCAGCCGGGCATTAAAGTGGGTTATCTGCCGCAGGAGCCGCAGCTCAATCCGGAACACACCGTGCGTGAATCCGTTGAAGAAGCGGTGGCGGAAGTCGCTGGCGCTCTGAAACGTCTTGATGAAGTCTACGCGCTGTACGCCGATCCCGATGCGGACTTCGACAAGCTGGCCGCCGAACAGGGCCGTCTGGAAGAGGTGATTCAGGCGCACGATGGCCACAATCTGGAAACCCAGCTCAACCGCGCCGCTGACGCGATGCGTCTGCCGGAGTGGGATGCCAAAATCGGCAACCTGTCGGGTGGTGAGCGCCGTCGCGTCGCGCTGTGCCGCCTGCTGCTGGAAAAGCCGGACATGCTGCTGCTTGATGAACCGACCAACCACCTGGATGCGGAATCTGTCGCCTGGCTGGAACGCTTCCTGCACGACTTCGAAGGCACCGTAGTCGCGATTACCCACGACCGTTACTTCCTCGATAACGTTGCGGGCTGGATCCTGGAGCTGGACCGCGGTGAAGGTATTCCGTGGGAAGGCAATTACTCCTCCTGGCTGGAGCAGAAAGATCAGCGTCTGGCGCAGGAAGCGTCACAGGAAGCTGCACGCCGCAAATCCATTGAAAAAGAGCTGGAGTGGGTGCGTCAGGGTGCGAAAGGCCGTCAGTCTAAGGGCAAGGCGCGTCTGGCTCGCTTTGAAGAGCTGAACAACAGCGACTATCAGAAGCGTAATGAAACCAACGAACTCTTTATTCCGCCAGGCGCACGCCTCGGCGATAAAGTGCTGGAAGTGAAAAACCTCAGCAAATCGTATGGCGATCGCGTCCTGATTGACGATCTGTCGTTCTCGCTGCCAAAAGGAGCTATTGTCGGGATCATCGGGCCGAACGGCGCGGGTAAATCGACGCTGTTCCGCATGATGTCTGGTCAGGAGCAGCCCGATTCCGGCAGCATCGATCTGGGCGAAACCGTGAAGCTGGCGTCGGTCGATCAGTTCCGCGATGCGATGGATAACTCTAAAACGGTATGGGAAGAGGTCTCTGGCGGCCAGGATATTATGCGTATCGGTACCACCGAGATGCCAAGCCGTGCCTACGTCGGACGCTTTAACTTCAAAGGCACCGATCAGGGTAAACGCGTAGGCGAACTCTCCGGCGGTGAGCGCGGACGTCTGCACCTGGCGAAACTGCTTCAGGTAGGCGGCAACCTGCTGCTGCTGGATGAACCAACCAACGACCTCGACATCGAAACCCTGCGCGCGCTGGAGAATGCCCTGCTGGAGTTCCCGGGCTGCGCGATGGTGATCTCGCATGACCGCTGGTTCCTCGACCGTATTGCCACCCACATCATCGATTATCAGGATGAGGGCAAGGTTGAGTTCTTTGAAGGTAACTTTACCGAATACGAAGAGTATAAGAAACGCACTCTCGGCGCGGATGCGCTGGAGCCGAAGCGTATCAAATACAAGCGTATGGCGAAGTAACCTGCTGATAAAAAAGGCGCCTTCGGGCGCCTTTTTTTATTGTGCTCAGGCGTTAATTGCCCAGCCGCTCTTTGACCAGCTCCACACAGCGCAGGAAGCGCGCATCGTAGTTGTCCTCCTGCACGTGTACAAACTCAACGTTATTTTCCCGCAGCATGGTCACCAGAATAGACTGAAACTCGCGCCGGTCCACCGAGCTGCCAAGGCTGCGGAGGCCATCTGCCACCCAGGGCACGTTGTTCTCCAGCAGGATCACCAGGTCAAAGCGGTACTCATCGATCAGCGCCTGCACAAAAGGATGTTCGCGTCCTTCATACTTCAGGCAGAACGCCTGAGTGGTAATAAAATCGGTATCGATAAAGGCGACTTTATTCGCGTACTTGACGGCAAAATCGATGTATTGCGCCTGACCGAGCGCGATTTTATCGTAGTCAGAATACTGCAGCGCCATCTCGTCGCCGCCGAGGTGAGAGAAGACGTAGTCGCGGCCATACTCCCAGGCGCTGGTGGTATTAAAGATATTCGCCAGCTTGTTGACCAGCGTGGATTTGCCGCTCGACTCGCCACCCAGCACCGCGACGGTGCGCACAAAGAAAGGCTTCACTTCGGTCGGAATATATTCCCAGTAGCGAAACGGATCCTGACGGATCTGGCTGCCGCTGATGCTCATAAACGATCGGTGTGGATCGATCACCCGCGCCGGGATCCCCAGATATTGCTGATACATCGGCGCATCCGGTTCTTCGCTGGTATAAACGCAGTCGGGCATAATCCCCTGCTCTGCCAGAAACGCGCTGACGCCTGCGCTCCAGAGATCCCAGCCGTGCGGATAGGGTTCGATTCCCTCTTCGTTGAATGAGTGAATACGAATGTTTTTCTGGTATTTGAATGTCTGCAGCAGCCAGCGCAGACGATCGCTGATGGTGGGCTGCTGCGACATGGCGCTGTTCTCAAACAGTGCGCGATCGCGCGGCTCGTCGTGGCCCATAATAATATGCAGCTCATCCACCTGACTGCAGGCGCGCTGGATCAGGTAGATATGGCCGGTGTGCAGCGGATAGAACTTGCCAAATACCACGCCCACGGTTTTCTCACGCCGCGGAAACTCCAGCCCGAGAAAGTGATGCAGCGCCGCCAGTTTCTGCGCGCCAGGGCTTTTTATTTTCGCGTTAAGCAGCTGACTCAGGTAGCCCTTGGTCATTCCGCTGGCGTCAGCCACCTGCTGCAGCGTATGGCCCTGCTGCCGAATCGCGGTCTTCAGATAGTCAAATGATGACACTCAGTGCCTCCTGCGGACAATAAACGGCGGTGCGGCCTTTAATGCGCCCCCTGCATATCGCGGCGGCGGCATTTATGCCGCCCTGGCGAAATTACAGCTCATCCAGAATGGCCAGCGCATCTGCCAGCTTCTTCGCGCTGTAAACCTTCATGCCATCAATGGTTTTCTTCGGCGCGTTGCCAGCCGGCACGATGGCGCGCTTAAAGCCGTGCTTGGCTGCTTCAGAGATACGCTCCTGGCCACTCGGTACCGGCCGGATCTCACCTGCCAGCCCGACTTCACCAAAGATCACCACATCCTGCGGCAGAGGGCGATCGCGCAGGCTGGAGACCATCGCCAGCAGCAGCGCCAGATCGGCACTGGTTTCCGTGACTTTTACGCCGCCTACCACGTTAACAAACACATCCTGATCCGCCATTTGCAGGCCGCCATGACGATGCAGTACCGCCAGTAAAATCGCCAGACGGTTCTGCTCCAGCCCTACCGCTACGCGGCGCGGATTGCCCATCATCGAGTGATCCACCAGCGCCTGGATCTCAACCAGCAGCGGCCGGGTACCTTCCCACACCACCATCACCGAACTGCCTGAAGTGATCTCATCGCCGCGCGACAGGAAAATAGCTGAAGGGTTGCTGACCTCACGCATTCCCTGCTCCGTCATGGCGAATACGCCCAGCTCATTCACCGCACCAAAACGGTTTTTATGGCTGCGCAGCGTGCGAAAGCGCGAGTCGGCATCGCCATCCAGCAGCACCGAGCAGTCGATACAGTGCTCCAGCACTTTCGGACCTGCCAGCGAGCCATCTTTGGTGACGTGGCCGACCATGATAATCGCCACGCCGCGCGTCTTGGCAAAACGCGTCAGATAGGCGGCGGTCTCCCGCACCTGCGCCACGCTGCCGGGAGAAGACTGAATATCCGCCATGTGCATCACCTGAATGGAGTCGATAACCATCAGCTTCGGCTCTTCCTGCTCGGCAATCAGGCAGATCTGCTCAATACTGGTTTCCGACAGCATATTCAGGTTGTCCGTGGGCAGTCCCAGCCGGTGCGCGCGCATCGCCACCTGCTGCAGCGACTCCTCGCCGGTGACATAGAGCGTCTTCATGCTCTCCGCCAGCTTGCACATAACCTGCAGCAGCAGCGTCGATTTACCGGCACCGGGGCTGCCGCCAATCAGGATAGCGCTGCCCGGAACCACTCCACCGCCCAGGACGCGATCAAACTCTTTAAAGGTGGTGGTGAAGCGCGGCAGCGCCTCAAGGCTAATCTCCGAAAGCTTCTGCACCCGGCTGCTGCCGGCGTTACCCGCATAGCCGCTCAGGCGCTCATTGCGCGCAGCGGCAGGTGAGGCAGCAATACGCACCTCGGTGATGGTGTTCCAGGCGTGGCAGGCGCTGCATTGCCCCTGCCAGCGCGGATAGTCTGCGCCGCATTCGTTGCACACGAAGGCGCGTTTTGCCGCTTTGGCCAAATCAGTTCCTCAGTTAACGCTCTTCATGAATCAGGCTGCCGGTCAGGATGCAGAACACCCCCATCAGGTCAGCGTGACGGATAGTGACTTCCGTCTGCTCATTCACTTTAGGTTTAGCATGATAGGCAATACCCAGTGCTGCACGCTTAATCATCGGCAGATCGTTGGCGCCATCGCCCACCGCTACCGTCTGCTGCGGTGCGATATCAAAACGCTGTGCCAGCTGATGCAGGGTATCCGCTTTATATTGCGCATCGACAATCTGTCCGATCACCTCGCCGGTGAGTTTACCGTCGCGCATCTCCAGCTCATTGGCGACGGCCGCCGCCAGATGCAAGGTCTGACGCAGGTGATCCGCATAAAAGGTAAAACCGCCAGACGCAATCGCAACCTGCCAGCCGAGCGCCTGCAGCTTATGCACCAGCGTGGTCAGGCCCGGCATCAGCGGCAGAGTGTCGCGCACCTGTTTAAGGATAGCGGCATCGGCGCCAGCCAGCTGCGCCACGCGCTCACGCAGGCTGGCTTTAAAGTCGAGTTCACCGCGCATCGCCCGTTCGGTGACCTCAGCCACCTGCTCACCGCAGCCCGCCAGCCTGGCGATCTCATCAATGCATTCGATCTGAATCGCCGTGGAATCCATATCCATCACCAGCAGCCCTGGCGTTTTCAGATGCGGGATTTTGCCCAGCGGCGCCACGTCAAACCCGGCGTCATGTGCCAGCCGGGTGGCGCGCGGCGTCAGCGAACCTGCCAGCCGGATCACCTGGTATTCGTCAACGTTCCATGCGCTGACAATCACCATGGCGGCCCCCAGCTGATGCTGATAATCGGTCAGCTGCTGTTTATCGAGTCCGCGCCCATACAGCAGCCAGCCCGTGCGGCCGGCACGGTAGTCCAGCGGCATAACTTCATCACCGCTCAGGGAGAGGGGTAAACCCGGCCAGAGAGAGACATCGGCGGGCAGATCGCACCAGGTAAGACGATTTGGCATTACAGCTCCTGTAGGGACAACAAAACCACGCAAGAGGCTACCTTGTCTGCGCGGGTTCTGGCAACATAATTGCCAGCCTTTCTGCTGCTATGTCACATGGGTTTCTGATGGTTAAAACTGCACTGAAATTTCGCCTGCATCGCACGGTGATTGTTCTTATCTCTCTGGCGCTGCTGGTGGTGCTGATGCAGGGCGCCTCATGGTTCAGCCTGGGTCATCAGATGGCGCGTTCTGAGCAGGTTGAAGAGCTGGCCCATACCCTCACCCGCCAGGTGGCGTTCAGCCTGAAGCCCCTGATGGATAACAGCGATGATAACCGCACGCAGATTGCCGCTATTCTCGATCAGATGACGGATAACAGCCGCATCCTTGATGCCTCCGTCTATGCCGACGATGGCAGCCTGGTGGCACACAGCGGTGAAACCATCAACGTACGCGATCGTCTGGCGCTGGATGGCAAACGCGCCGGCAGCTACTTCAATCATCAGATTGTGCAGCCGCTGGAAGGCAAAGAGGGGCCACAGGGTTTCCTGCGCGTGACGCTGGACACGCACGTTCTGGTTACCGAATCACGTCAGGTAGATAACACCACCAATATTCTGCGCCTGATGATGCTGCTGGCGCTGGCGATTGGCATCATTCTGACCCGTACTCTGCTGCGCGATCGCCGCACCCGCTGGCAGCAGTCGCCCTTCCTGCTTACCGCCAGCCGCGCGGTGAAAGAAGATAAAGAGGAAGAGCCGGCAGAAACACCCGACGCGCAGGAAAAGACGCGCTAAGCGCCAGCCTGAGCCGCGGGCTGTTCAGAAAGATACAAAAAAACCAGGCCGCTGCTTCTGCCTGGTTTTCGGTTTTTAACGGCGCGCTTTAAGCGGTAAGAATAGCCTGAAGCTGAGCGAGGTTCTTCACCTGAAAATCAGGAGTAATATCCGCAGGCAACGGGCGCGTGCCGTGATCGATCCAGCAGGTTTTAAGACCCGCATTCATTCCCCCGAGAATATCAGACTCGGGCGTATCGCCGACCATCAGTACGCGCTGTGGCGCCGGATTGCCGAGCAGCTCCAGCGTATGGGCAAAGATTTTTGCGTCCGGCTTGGGGACACCGACCTGCTCTGAAATCACCAGCGCATCGAACATATCGTGAAAGCCCGTGCGCTCCAGCCGCGCCTGCTGCAGGGCCGTAAAGCCGTTGGTGACAATCGCCATTTTGACGCGGCCTTTAAGACTCTTTAGCAGTTCAGGCGCGCCTTCCAGCGGCAGGCAGATCTCCGCCATCGCATTGAGGAAATCACTGTTCAGGATATCCGGTTCTACGCTGAGCTTCTCTCCCCAGAGCGTAAAGCGCTGCGTCTGCAGCTGTGCGGCGGTGATGGTGCCGTTCTGGTAATCTACCCATAAAGGCTTATTGATCGCCTGATAATCGGCGTAATCGCGATCGCTGAACTGCACGTCGTAGCGGGTAAACATGCGCTGCAGTCCGGCAAAGGCATCGAAATGAAACAGTGTTTCGTCAGCATCAAACAGGATGCAGTCCCAGTCGTTTAACATGGTGCTCCTTAATCAGCGGTCAAAGTGTCAGCGCCATAATGATGGCGTCTTCCCGTCCGCCTGCGGTGGGGTAGTAATTGGGGCGCACGCTGACCTGGTGAAAATCGAGCTGCTCATACAGGGCAATCGCCGCGCGATTTGAGGCGCGCACCTCCAGCCAGAGGGTCAGCACATCGCGCTGCTCCAGTTCGCCGATCAGCGTCTGCAATAGCTGACGCGCATAGCCGCGGCGCTGAAAGTCGGGATCAACGGCGATGTTAAACAGCGACGCTTCATCCAGCACAACCTGCGTAATAGCAAAGCCGGCAAGGCGTCCGTCACTGTGCAGCCCGAAGTTGAGAAAGCGTTCCCCCTGATTGCTGGCGAAGGTCTGTTCACTCCAGGGAAAAGCGTGCGCCCGGCGTTCAATGGCGAGCTGCTGCGGCCGATCGTCAGCCGTGATGAGCGAGATAGTGGTCATGGTTACACATCTGTTGCCACAGCGCGCGCCTGGCTGCGCCGCTGCTGATCAGTTCATTAAGGACGGCGCTGGTGAATACCACACCGTTAAAGGTGTGCCCGCTCTCCACGCCCAGCAGCCAGCCGGGACAGGCTACCTGCTCTGGCAGCATCGGCAGCTGCTCCGGCGTCAGCGTCATCACCTGCGCGGGCGGAATATCCAGCGCCCGCAGCACGTCCCGTATCAGAGGCTCATCCAGTGCCGGCGGGTGTTCCGCTACCAGCAGCAGGCGCGTATCGGGTGCCAGCCTGACGGCGATCTCCCCTTGCAGCACGCGCGGACGCCGCAGCTGATACTGCGTAATCCCCATCTGCTGCAGAAGCCAGTCGCGTCTTGTACTCATGCTGTTTTCCGCTATGCCGTAAGTAATGCGCGCTATGCTAGCAAACCCGTCGAACATGCGCCAACAAAGCACTATAATCCCCGCTCTGATTTAACAGGAGCGTTCCATGTCTGCTTTTACCCCGGCCAGTGAAGTTATTCTGCGCCACAGTGATGAATTTACCACCCGCCACGTGCTGTTTGCGGGTGACCTGCAGGATGACCTGCCCGCCCAGCTGGAAACCGCGCTCAGCCGCGTTCACACCCAGCAGTATCATCACTGGCAGAACCTGAGCCATCGGCTGGGCGATCGCGCCGTATACAGCCTTGTGGCCAGCGCGGCCGATGTGACAGACTGCACCACCCTGATTTACTTCTGGCCCAAAAATAAGCCGGAAGCGCAGTTCCAGCTGCAAAATCTGCTCGCATTACTCCCTGTCGGCAGCGATATCTTTGTCGTAGGCGAAAACCGCAGCGGCGTGCGCAGCGCCGAAGGCATGCTGGAGCAGTGGGTAACGCTGGAGAAAATTGACAGCGCGCGTCGTTGCGGCCTCTATCATGGCCAGCTGACGCAGCAGCCTGAGTTTGATGCCAGCCAGTTCGGCAATATCTACCAGCTGGACGAGATGACCATCCATACGCTGCCGGGCGTATTCAGCCGCGATGGCCTGGATATTGGCAGCGATCTGCTGCTGTCGACCCTGACGCCGCACACCAAAGGAAAAGTGCTGGATCTCGGATGCGGCAGCGGTGTCTTAGCCACCGCGCTGGCACAGCACTCCCCGAAAGTGCGGCTGTGGCTGTGTGATGTGCACGCTGCTGCCATTGAAGCGAGCAAAGCCACGCTGGCGGCAAACGGGCTGGAAGGCGAGGTGTTTGCCAGCAACGTCTTTAGCGACGTTACCGGACGTTTCGATCTGATCATCTCTAATCCGCCGTTCCATGACGGCATGCAGACCAGCCTTGATGCGGCCAACAGCCTTATCCGCGGCGCGGTGAAGCATCTGAACAGCGGCGGCGAACTGCGTATTGTGGCGAATGCTTTCCTGCCTTATCCGCAGATACTGGACGAAACCTTCGGCAGCCACGAAGTGCTGGCGCAGACCGGCCGCTTTAAGGTTTACCGTGCGGTTTATGGTCGTGGCGCGCGCGGACGCTAAGCGCCTGATGCGGCGATAAAGCGTTGCTTTTTCCAGCAGTCGGTTTATCGCCGTAAAATATCTGTTGACGCATTGCATAAAACCTCTAGAATGCGCCTCCGTGGTTAGCAATACTGTAAAGTGTTGCCGGTATGCGAAGGTGGCGGAATTGGTAGACGCGCTAGCTTCAGGTGTTAGTGTCCTAACGGACGTGAGGGTTCAAGTCCCTCTCTTCGCACCAATAATCACAGAGTTTATATCGCGTGCACTGCGCGAAGGTGGCGGAATTGGTAGACGCGCTAGCTTCAGGTGTTAGTGTTCTTACGGACGTGAGGGTTCAAGTCCCTCTCTTCGCACCATGCGGTGATATAAACAGACAACACGATGCGAAGGTGGCGGAATTGGTAGACGCGCTAGCTTCAGGTGTTAGTGTTCTTACGGACGTGAGGGTTCAAGTCCCTCTCTTCGCACCACTGTTGTCACCTCTCTCCCGTCAGTTAATTCCCTGAATGTTACTCTCCTGCTTATCACGCGCTGCGTGATGTTGCTGTTTCTGCACGCTGCTAACCCAGATGAAAATTCACTGACGCTGCCGTGATGCCGCCCGCCAGCGCGACACAGGATGGCAGCAATATATAGTGGCGCAGCCGCTGGTGAAACAGCATAACCAGCGTCAGCAGAAGCATAACAATCATGATCGCCCGCCACTGCGCATAGCCCGGTTCCCATAACGCAAACAGCGGCATAGCGGTACAGGGCAGCAGAATACCCCAGCCACTATCCAGGCGCTTACCCATTATCCAGCTCACACCCCACAAGCCGCAGGCAGCCAGCATTGCTGCGATCATCATTACGCCCCTTAATGATAAGAATTACCATTATCATATGACAACCATTCTCATTCTGCAGCGAATTTTTCACCGCATGACAGAAATACTGGAAAATGCTAAATTGCCGCCGATAACACACCTGATAACAACATGAAACGTGCTGACTATCCGCATAGCAGAATTAACGCTGCCGGGTAGCGCTTTGATATTTCAGGGCTGTCACGGGTAATAATAATGAAATTAAACGCTTACGATGAACTGAAACAGAGCAAATATCGGCTTTCGCTGATGCTGTTTTTGTTTCTTAATATCGCCGTTTCACTTTTTTGCCTGCTGCCCTGCCTGAACGTTCAGATACCGGTATTTACCCTGCCTGCGGTGCTGGTCGCGGGTTTCAGCACCACGCTGCTGCTGCTTTGTCTGATAATGCCCGGCCTGCGCTTTCCCGTATTAACGCCGGTCGCGCTGCTGCTCGGGCTGCTGTGGGCGTGGCATATTAATCAGAAATATCATCTGATTTCGGCGTTTGATAGCAGCTATTTAATTATCAGCTTACTTAGCGTCTTTTTTATCAGCGCTATCGCGCTGAGCGACTATTTAACGGCATTCTGCCTGCATATTCTGCCGCCGGTGCTGACCGTGCTGCTGCTGGATAACGGACAGCACCTGACCACTATTCTGTTTACTATTACGCTGCCGCTGATTGGATTTTCCCTGCTGCATTTGATGCGCCGGCGTTTTGACCATTTTACCCGGCAGCTGATTGGCCAGCTGTATGAAGAGAAGCAGAGCTTCAGCGCGCTCAGCATGCTCGATCCGCTGACCGGCCTCTATAACCGGCGCGGGCTGCAGAACCGGCTGGAAACCATTCTCGAGAACCATGCCGGCAGCCACTTTATCCTGCTGCTGGATATCGATCACTTTAAAGCCTATAACGACAATTACGGACATGCGATGGGCGACCAGGCGCTGAAGCGCGTATCGGCCGCGATCCGTGACGCCGTCCGCTCGCGCGATGTGGTCACCCGCTATGGTGGCGAAGAGTTTCTGGTACTGCTGACCAATGTCAACGCGTCAATCGCCATGAAGCTCGCCGAGCGCATCCGGCAGTCGGTGCTGGAACTGGAGATCCCCCATCGTTCTAATACCGCGGTATCGACTCACGTCACCGTCAGCGCCGGCATCGCGCCGATGGCTGCGCACGATTTTGAGCGGGCCGTCGCCAACGCTGACCGTGCGCTCTATGTCGCCAAAAACCGCGGGCGCAATACCATTCTGGCCTGGGAGGCGCTGCCGGCACGCCGGCAGGCGATTAGCGAGCCGCACTAAAGTGATAAATACAACGCTATAGCAATCTTATGCTGCTGCTATCTTGCTCACTCAATCAGGAACGATTATCATTTGTTTTTCGTTTCCCGTTATCATTCAGGATTGGCATGGCTACGATTACGCGTCAGGCGCACCGCTTCAGTGAGCAGTCCCCGATCTTCATGCAGCGCGATCGCACGCTGGTACGCGCGCTGCAGGAGCTGATCCATGAGCAGTGCAGCGACCGTCAGGCTTATGTCAGACTGGGAGAAACCGCACCGGAAGGCGCTTTGACGCTGGCTGAATGGTCGGCACCGGAGCACTTTCAGTCTCTGACGCAGCGCTACGGTGACTATCTTTATCGCAGCCATCCTGATACGCCGCGGGAGGCGAAGCCGCTGCAGTCACTCTGGGCGCAGTGGTACTTCGGCCTGCTGGTGCCCACGCTGATGATGGCGCTGCTGCATGAGCCGCGTGCCCTCAACTGCTCACCTGAATATATCCGCGCTGAGTTTCACGAAAATGGCCATCCCGCCACCTTCTGGCTGGATGTACAGGAGGATGAGCCCGCGCGATTTCTCTCTGCCCCGCAGCGTATGGCGCGCCTGATCCAGACCTGCCTGCAGCCCGCCGTGGAAGGCATGACGCAGCACGGCGACATCAATGCGCGCCTTATCTGGAACAACATGGGATACCTGATCTACTGGTTTCTGGGTGAACTCCGCGCGCAGCTGCCCGCCGCGCTGATCGACCAGCTGGAAGAGATGCTGTTTTTCACGCCGTCGCTGCCGGACGGCAGCGATAACCCGCTTTACCGCACCATGATTATGCGCCACGGGACAATGGAGCGGCGCAGCTGCTGTCAGCGCTATCGTATTCCTGACGTCGAGCGCTGCGGTAACTGTACACTGAAAGCGCAATAAGCACGCGCGCGCCGTAAATTCTCCTTTTCTCTCGTTTACACTTTTTTCGCCTTGTGGCAGCGTTCAGGTTCAGTTTTTACCGGAGAACAACATGAGCCTGGAGTCGGTACAGCAGTTCTTTGCTGAGCATGCGCCGGATATCGAAATTATTGAAACGCCTGAAAGCACGGCCACCGTGGCGCTGGCGGCACGCGTTCACGGCGTCTCACCGGGGCAGATTGCCAAAACGCTGTCGCTGAAAGTGAAAGAGCAGGTGGTGCTGATTGTTACCCGCGGCGACGCGCGTCTGGATAACCGCAAACTGAAAGCCGCCCTGGGCGCTAAAGCGCGCATGCTGAGCGTCGATGAAGTGGTGAACTGGACCGGCCATCCGGTCGGCGGCGTCTCTCCTTTTGGCCTGGAAAACCCGCTGACCGTGTACTGCGATATCTCTCTGCGCAGCTTTGATGAGGTGCTGCCTGCCGCGGGCTCGGTGCGCAGCGCGGTACGCATCTCACCGCTGAGAATGGCGGAGCTGACCCATGCCACCTGGATCGACGTCTGTGAAGCGCTTTGAGGGCGCGGATATTATCGCGCCGCCGCTGTCACGTTTCAGAGCCGGGTCGGCAAACGGGTAAAAGCCTGTTCTAGCATATCCAGCAGCAGCGCATTATCAACGTGCTGGATGACATGCACCAGCGCCCCGGTTTCCGGCGGGATCCCCACATCGAGCCGCAGCGGTGGACGGTAACGCCAGCTCTTGCCGCGCGTTGCACCGGGACGCAGCTCGATATCCACGTAATAATCGGCGCCTTCCGCCACGCGCTGGTTCAGCAGCCAGGCGACCACCAGCGCATCATGGATCCAGCAGCCTGGCAGCCGCCGGGTCCGCATTGAGTAGTCGATCCAGGGGCCCAGCGTCTCGCGGATAAACTGCGTCAGCGGATGCGGTTGCGCCGTGATGCGTGCGAGATCGTCGCGGGTCAGCAGCGTCTGCGTGGTGGCGTCCATCGGCACCAGGGTGATGGTAGCACCGCTGTGCAGTACCTGATGTGCCGCCTCCGGATCGAGACCAAAATTGGTATCTTTGATGTAGTCATCAAGCGCAAAGACGCCGCCCATGATCACAATCTCCGCTACCGCTTCAGCCATCTGCGGATAACGCTGCAGCGCCTGCGCCACATTCGTCAGCGGCCCGATAGCGACCAGGGTAAACTCTCCCGGGTTATCGCAGATCAGCTGGCCCATCACGCCGGCAGCGTCATTGCCGTCCGCCGCCATCACCGCTGGCTGACGCACGCCCTGCCACAGCGCGGCCAGCGCCGGGTCGGCCAGATTATCCAGACGCGCCCGCCACGGCAGCGGATCTTCGCGCAGCGCCTGCAGCGCCCCCTGCACCACCGGAATATTCAGCCCGAGACGTTTCAGCAAATCTTTTGCCACGCGCGCGCCCGTCGCGCTGGGCGTGTTACCGGTGACCGTGGTAATCAGTTCCGGCGACAGCGCGGGTGATGCCAGTGCCAGCGCAATCGCCAGTCCGTCATCGGTATTTGCACCTGCGATGCCATTCCCCGGATCGCAATCAATAATCACTCTTTTCATAATGTTTTATCGTTATTGTATTTAAGGCTGCAGGCAGCCACAGGATTCGCCGGTTTCGATGTAGTGCGGCAGCTCGGCCATCACCCCCTCCTCCGGCTGGTTTTTCAGCATAGCAATAGCGCGCTGCGCCAGCTCAGACAGCGGCTGTCGCACCGTGGTCAGCGAAGGCACATGAAACGCGGCCTGCGTGGTACCGTTGAAACAGACCAGCGCCACATCCTGCGGCACGCGGATCCCCTGCTCGGCAAACGCGCGAATACAGCCAATGGCCTGGCCTTCGTTACTGGCAAACAGCGCACGCGGTACGCGACCGCTGGCGATCATGCGCTGCGCCGCGTCGTAGCCGCCCTGCCGCGAGTAATCCGCCGGGAAAATCAGGCTTTCATCCACGGGCAGCCCCCGCTCCTGCATCGCATCACGCCAGCCCTGAATACGATCCTGAGCGTTAAACATCGCCGGCGGGCCGCTGATCATGCCCACCTGCTGATAACCGTGACTCAGCAGATGCCGGGTGACATCACAGGCCGCCAGCCGCTCGTTCATGCTCAGCACGCTGACGCCGGGGCGCGGGGTAATGCGATCCAGCATCAGCAGCGGCGTTCCGCTCGCCTGCACCACGTCAATATAGGGATGACGATCGACGCTGTTATAAAACAGTCCGTCGATCTGACGGTTAAGCATGCCCTGAATCAACTCCAGCTCACGCTGACGATCGTCACCGGCATCACCCAGCAGCATGATATGGCCGTGGTTAAGCGACTCCTGCAGCAGGACATGCGCCATGGAAGCAACAAACGGGTTCGCAATGTTCGGCACAATCAGACCAAAAGTTTTGGTGGTGCCGGAGGCCAGCGCGCGCGCTACGGCGTTAGGCCGGTAGCCCGTCTGCTTAATGGCAGCCAGCACCCGCTGACGGGTCGCTTCCGCCACCGGGCGCGGCCCGTTGTTGATCACATAGCTGACCACGGCTACCGAGGTGCCTGCGACGCGGGCGACATCGGTACGGGTTACATTTCCGCCGGGAGATTTTGCCAAATTAGCCTCAATATAAATGCCGCTGGCCGGATTCACCGGCCAGCGTTATGTCAATGGTACTGCCTGCAGCTGCGCGTCAGATGGCATCCTCCGGCAGATTAAGGTCGCGACCGCGCGTTTCCGGTGCGACAAACGTCGTCAGAAATCCGATAGTGGCCATCGCGCTAAAGTAAACGGCGATGGGCCACCAGTGGCCGGTCCATGAGAGCAGCGCTGCCGCCACCAGCGGCGCCGTGCCGCCAGAAAGAATCGACCCCAGCTCTTTTGCCACTGCCATTTTGGTATAGCGATGCTTTACGCCAAACATCTCGACGCCCCAGGCCGCCTGTACGCCAAATATCCCCAGCGAAGCGAGCGCCATTCCTGTAACGATAACAGCAATAATAATTGTCGGATCGCGGCTATCCATCAGGCTGAAGGCGGGCCACGCATAGATCATCAGCAGCAGGCAGAAACCACGATAGGTAATGCGGCGACCAAAACGATCGGAGAGCCAGCCCGCAAACGGAATAATCAGGAAGCCCAGCAGCGAGGCGATAAATACCGCCGTGGTCGGTACCGACTTATCCAGCATCAGCACTTTTGCGACATAGCCGACGATAAAGCCCTGAGCCAGGTAAGAGGGACCATTTTCACCGATGCGCAGACCCACCATGGTCCAGAACGCCCGGGTTCGCTGCCAGACGCTGCGGCTGTCAGTTTCAATGTGCGCCCGGGAGAGCGTCTCGCTGCGCTGCGCCTGCAGTTCAGCCTGCTGACGCTCAAACACCGGCGTTTCGCGCAAATGGCGGCGGATCCAGAGCGCCACTACGGCGATCAGGACGCTGCTCAGAAAAGGAATACGCCAGCCCCAGGCCAGCAGACTCTCTTTATCCATCTGGATCACCGCCAGCCAGACCAGAGAGGCGATCAGCGTGCCGCTGTTTGAGCCCAGCGCGATCACGGAAGAGACGAGGCCGCGTCGTTCAACCGGGGCATACTCGCCCAGCATAACGGTGCCGCCAGAGAGCTCCGCCCCCGCTCCCAGTCCCTGCGTAAAACGCAGCAGTACCAGACAGGCAGGTGCCCAGAGTCCGATTGTTGCATAAGACGGGATCAGGCCAATCAGCGTGGTTGAGGCGCCCATCAGGATAATCGTACTAATCATCACGACTTTGCGCCCTTTGCGATCGCCAATCCAGCCAAACAGCAGCGCGCCTATCGGACGGGCGATAAAGCCGACTGACCAGGTGGCAAAGCTCGAGAGCAGCGCCATAGCGGGTGTCGCTTCCGGAAAAAAGATGTCGCCAAAGATGATACCTGCCGCCAGGCCATACAGCGCAAAGTCGGCATACTCCATCGCCGTACCGAGCCAGCAGGAGAAGGTTGCGCGCCAGAAATCTTTGCGGCCAGCGGGAGTTTGCAGCCGTTCATCAGCCGCGGTGAGGTGAGGTGAGTGCTGTGCAGTGGGATGATGTTCCGTCATAACCCTTTCTCTTAGTGAAGTGAAAACAGTAAACGCCCTTCCATGGGTCTGTTCCCTTGCTTAAGCAAGCAGAACGTCCCGGTGACGACGTTCGACAGGCAAATCCTGAAAGATCAGTAAGGAATTCCCTGGTGTTGGAATTCATCTCTCTGCTGCGTTTCGCCGGTGTTTAATTCACCGATCGTATTAGCACAGCAAATGTAACATGTTCATTTCAGGGCCGTAGCCGCGTCTGGCACCGTGAGTTATCACTGGGGAGACAGTCTATCTACGCGCGTAGATAAATCAAGCGGCAAAACGAAAATTAGTTAGATTATTTTGACTATCCTCCCTGATTAATACCAAAAAAATACGAGAATTCAGGTAATTGCATGCGTTTTAATTAAGCAAAAGCCGTATTAAAACGCAGCAACGGGTATCCGTAATTTATCAATAGCTGCGCAGTGCCTGCTGACGCGCCGCCTTTATGCCACCTGCAGATGACAATGAAATGACAGCGGCTGCCTCAGCTCAGCGTAAAATAACTTAACGCCTCACAGCCTGTGCCCGCCTGCGGCGTGGCTATCACCTTTCGTTGCGCCAGATCGATAACGCTTAACGACCCATCGCCTTCGTTGGCGATAAGCAGCGTGCGGTTATCTTCACTGAAACAGCCATCTCCTGGCTGGCACCCTACGCGCAGAGTACCTGAGGGATTTAGCAGATCGTCAAACAGCGTAATCAGTGATTCATCATGCCCGATCGCAACCAGCCGTTCGCCACTGGCACTGAACCGCACAACCTGGCAGGGCTGCTGGTGGCCGGCCAGCGTAATGCGCTGCCGGACCCGGTGGCTCTGTCGATCGATCACGTAAAGCAGCGGTGCGTCGGCGGCGCTGGCGACCAGATAAGGATGTCTGGGCGAGGCAGCAATACCGGCTATCGGACCAGGCAGCAGAATGTTATCAATGACGCGGCCTTCTGCCTCACATAAATCGATTACTGTGATGCTGGCGTCCTCTTCATTTTCCGTAAACAGCTTGCGTCCGCTGGGAGAGAGCGTCAGCCGGTGCGCTTTATGTGAAGGCAGCGGTATGGTTTTCTCTACGCGATCGGTGTGCGGATCGATGACCGCAACCGCCGCGCTGTTTTCACAGCAGAGATAGACTTTGCCGTCACGCCCCAGCTGTCCGCTGTGCGGCGACTGCAGTGGCGTAAGGTCGATAAAGCCGCTGATCCGGCGCTGACGCAGATCGATAACAGCGACTTTATGCCCGGGATAAGGATTAGCGCCGTGCACGCCGCTGCCATAGAGCGGGACATAGGCTTTTTCCAGTGCGGGCAGCATCAGCAGCTCGTGCGGGCGCGGCGGAAACGCATTCAGCTCCTGCTCAACGGCAAAGCTTTCCGGATGCAGAAACAGCACCCGATTCCCCTGTTTATCAACGGCTATCAGACCGCGGGCAGATGACTGCATAATCACTCCTTAAACAGAAGGCCTGACTAAAGCGTAGCTAAGCTGCATGACGAAGGTGAATTTCGCTCTGATACCAGACTAAAATCCAGCAGGGATAAACGTTCATTTCTCACCACAATTTTCACATTCCCGCACTTCAGGCTGCACGCAGAGAACGATCTTAGGATTAATCCTGGCGGGAAAAAATAAACTGTGAAATTCGTCACGCTGTTATTTTGTTAAATTTTTATTGTTAACGGCAGCTTCATTTTCCGCTTTATCTGAAAGAGAAAAAAAGTATTAGCGCAATCGCAAAGAATGTTTTATTAAGCTCATTGTAATACTTTTACACACAGCCCCCGTAAGGAAACATAAGAGCGCCTAAGGCGCCAGCATCAGGGACTCCTTGCCCATAATCACAATAATCAGGTGCATCATGTCAAAAAAACGTCTTCAGCCGGCGCGCGCGCTCTGGCACAACTGGAAAAGAATAGCGTTTACCGGTCAGTCATTACTGCAGAAAAAACAGCATAATGCGCTCTGCGCGCCGGAGTATGATCCCAGCGAAGAGGACAATATCGTGTTACTTTCTGGTGAGAAGACGTTGCCAGAGATCCCGAAAAAAGTATGGCTGTACTGGGATACAGAATATTTACCAAAATCGTTACAGGCGAATATTGCTAAAATACGCCGCGATAATCCTGACCACAGCGTTCACCTGTTAAATAAATATTCTGTAAAAGAAGTCCTGCCCGATTTTATATTTACCTCAGCGCAATTAACGGCGCAGCAGAAAAGCGAAGTGATCAGGCTTGAGCTGCTATTACGCTACGGCGGCATCGCTATCGACTGCGCTGCGCTGCTGTTTGAAGATCTGAGCTGGGTACACAGCGCCCATCAGGAACGTCCGATGGATGTGATCGGCTATTATTGCGAACGCTCAACGCTGAATTATCTCGCCCCTGTTATTGAGAACTGGTTCCTTGCTGCTGCGCCAAATAATCCTTTTATTCGCGAATGGCAGAAGCAGTATGCGCCCATCAAGCATCAGGGTGAGCAGAGCTTCTTTAACGAAATGCGAAAGCGTGATGACTTTTCGCTGCTGACGCAGAGAATCGCTGAACCGGCACAGCAGCCGGGCGCGCTGGCGCAGCAGGCGGCCATGCGCGAATACCGCCGCGTTAATCTCTTTCTGCGTAAATGCGAAGCCAGCGCCTTTTACTATCAGCGCCTGAACAACTGGAAAAGCGACGCCTTTACGCATGCCATTCTGTTTCATCAGCGCCCGCATACGCCGCCGCCGGTTATTAAGCTGGATGGCCACGCACAGCTGCATCTCGATTTTAACCTGCGTCTGGGGAACTACAACCGCAGCAGCCTGCTGGGCGCCATGATGCAGCCTGTCGCCCCGCTGAGCGTGGCGCTGCCCTCACCCGTCAATAAAGCGAGCGCGTAGCCAGTGAATAAAGGTCGTCACCGCACGCGGCACCTGTGCCGCGTAAGGGCGCACCACCCAGAGGCGGTCGGCAAAGGCGTCGATTGCCTGCCACGATGAGAGTACCGGCTGCAGCGCGCCGCTTTCCAGCGCTGCGCGGGCGCTGAAATCGGGCAGCATGGCAATGCCTGCCCCCTGCAGCGCGGCGTCCCGAATCGACTCGCTGTTATTGGTGGCGAAATTTCCCTGAATTTTTACCGTCAGCGTTTCGCCGCCCTGATGCGACTGAAAGCGCCACTGCGGCGCATCGGGACCACGCGGATACCACAGGCAGTTATGCTGAAGCAGCGCGTCCGGCGTCTGCGGCACGCCGTGCTGTGCCAGATATGCGGGCGAAGCCACCAGCAGCGCGCGCGTGGCGCACAGAGGCAGCGCGACGTGCGTTTCCGGCAGCGACTGACTGTGGCGGATAGCGAGATCAAACCCCTCCCCGCCGAGTGACACCAGGCGGTCGGTCACATCCAGCTGCAGGCGCACCTGCGGATATTCCCGCAGAAAGTCACCAATAATCGGCACCAGCTGCTGCCGGGCAAACGCCACCGGCGCGCTGATGCGTACCTGTCCGCGTACCGGCCCCGCTTCATCACGCACGCGATACACGCTTTCCGCTATCCGGGTAAAGGGTTCACGCAGCTCGCCAGCCAGCTGCTCACCGGCTGACGTCAGCCGCACGCTGCGCGTGGTGCGCTGAACCAGAGCAACCCCGGTCAGCGCTTCCAGCTCTTTAATTTTCTGACTCACTGCCGCTTTACTGACATCCAGCCGCTCAGCGGCGCGGGTAAAACTGCCCTGCTCCGCCAGTACCGTCAGCCAGTAAAGATGTGTCCAGAGCGCTTCGGTTTTCATCGCCTTACCCGCCATTGTTCAAAATAGTGAACAATCATTTTATCGCAGACGCTTTTTCTTTGCGCGTACAGCGGGCAGCATAGCCTCACATAACGCGGCTTTAACGCCACTACTGCGAGGGTTTACCGATGCCACTACTCACTTTTGATCTGATTCAGGGCCGCTCTGAGGCTGAAGTTCGTACACTGCTGGATGCCGCCCATCGCGCCGTCCTGACTGCATTCGGCGTGCCTGAGCGCGACCGCTACCAGATTGTTCATGAAAATAAAGCTTATCAGATGGTTTTCCAGGATACCGGACTGGGCTTTTCGCGCACGGATAATCTGGTGATGGTGCGGGTTTACACCAGCCCGCGCAGTGAGGCGCAAAAAAGCTGTTTTATGGCAGAGCTGGCGCGCGAGCTGCGTGAAAGCTGCGGCGTGCAGGGCCACGATCTGATGATAAGTTTTATCACCAACAGCAAAGGTGACTGGAGCTTTGCGCACGGTGAAGCGCAGTATCTTACCGGTGCGTTATAAGCCACAGTCTGCCTGATACGCTACCGCCGCCGCGCTTATCATCCCGCCTGGCGGCACGATTCCGAATGTACCGCACAAATCCCGCCGGACAGGTTGCAGCCCGGTGACAGCCAATATAGATTGACGCAAAACCCCTGAGAGGGCGCGCGGCCGCTGGCGCTGCGCTATTCATCTATCGTGAGGATTTGCCGTTGGCATTGCTTTCAATCGTGCTGTTTCTGACCGCCATCATCATTTACGCCTCTAAAGCCGGACGCAATACGTTCTGGTTCAGCCTGATGCTGCTGCTGCTGACGCTGTTTATTGTGCTGAATGCAACGCTGTTCGCCAGCAACTATTTTACCGGTGACGGCATCAATGATGCGGTGATCTACACGCTGACCAACAGCCTGACCGGCGCCGGCGTCAGTAAATATGTGGTGCCCGCTATCGGGCTGATTATTGTGCTGTTTCTGCTGTTCTGCTTTCTTTCATGGATTTTGCGCCGCCATAAACGTCCGCATCATCTCGGCTGGAGCCTGCTGGCGGTCGCCTGCGCCGCCGGCTCGGTGCAGACCACGCCGGCGTTTCGTCAGGTTAAAGATCTGATTGCGTCGCACGCGCACGCGGGCGACTCCGATTTCGCCACCTGGTACATCACGCCGCAGAACCGTATTGAACAGCCCGCGCTCAACCTGGTCTATATCTACGGCGAGAGCCTGGAGCGCACCTATTTAAATCAGCAGGCTTTTCCCGACCTGGCGCCGGAGCTGAGCCGCGAGCAGGCGCAGAGCCTGGATTTCAGCAATACCGCGCAGCTGCCCGGCACCGACTATACCATTGCCGGCATGGTCGCCTCACAGTGCGGTATCCCGCTGTTTGCGCCTTTTGACGGTAACGCCTCAGCCGCGCTCTCCAGCTTCTATCCGCAGAGTCTCTGCCTCGGCGATATTCTCAAAAACAGCGGCTATGAGAACTGGTTTATTCAGGGCGCCGATCTGCGCTTTGCCGGCAAAGATACTTTTCTGCTTTCGCACGGCTTCGCCGCATCGAATCTCTATGGCGCGCAGGAGCTGAAAAGCCGCGTGGCCGATCCCGACTACCGCAACAACTGGGGCTTTTACGACGACACCGTGCTGGACGAGGTGTTTGAGAAGTATGCTGAACTGTCGCAGCAGAACAAACGTTTTGCCCTGTTTACCCTGACGGTGGATACCCATCATCCTGATGGCTTTATCTCCCGCAGCTGCCAGCGTAAAAGCTATCAGTATGAGGGCAAAATGAACCAGTCATTCAGCGCCGTCGCCTGTTCACAGGAGCACGTGGCGCGGCTGATTGAGCGTATTAAAGCTTCGCCGTGGTTTAAAAACACCGTCATCGTCGTCAGCTCCGATCATCTGGCGATGAACAATACCGCCCACCCCTATCTGACGAAGCTGCCGCGCCGCGATCTCTTTATGGTCATTCGCGGCGATCGGCCGCAGGCGGAGGTGCGCGATGCGCCACGCAGCACGCTGGATAACGGCGCCACGGTGCTTGAGATCCTCGGCGGTGACAAGGCGCTGGGACTTGGCCGCAGTTCACTCTCTACGCCGTCGCTCTCCACGCAGTTTGACGACATGGCGAAAAAGGTCAGCAGCTGGAAAGCTGATATTGTGCAGCTGTGGAATTTTCCGGCCAGCATGAAAGAGTTCACCATCGACCAGCAGAAGAATACCTTTACCTTCTCCGGCGCCACGTTCCGCCTGCCGATCCTGTTCCGGCTGGGCAATAAGCAGGTTGAACCACTGCCGGAGGGAGAGTATGCCGCGCCGCTGCGCTATCAGCTGGCCGATTTTGCCGCGAGCGACAAATTTGTCTGGGCCGACCGCTGCTTCAAAATGGCGCGACTCTGGAAGCCGGAGCTGGCGCTCTCGACCGATCTCTGCCTGGCGATGGGCCAGATGGGCGGCCAGCCCAGCGTGGTGCGTATCGATCAGCCGCTCTGGCACGGCAAAACGCACTTTCCGCCGCTGCGCGTCAGCCCGGAAACCTGGCGGCTCAACCAGCAGCAGATCCGCATTGAGGATAATGACATTCGCTACGATGCCGACAGCTTTGTGCTGAACGTGCCGGGCGCTCCGCACAGCATCCGGCGCTTTAGCGGCATCTCGCGCCCGGAGAGCTGGGGGCGCTGGTCCAATGCCAATCTGGCTCCGGAGGTGAATATTGAGTATGCCGAACCGCTGCCGTCGCGGTTCGATCTGGTGATCACCGCGCGCGCGTTTGGTGCCAATGCGCAGCAGCCGATTCCGGTACGCGTAGGCAGCGAGGAGCAGGTTCTGCGGCTGGACGATAGCTTCTCCACCACCACGCTGCACTTCAGCAATCGCGACGGCAGCCATAATCTGGTGATTGTGCCACCGGCGCCGCAGCTGTCGAATCAGGACAATATTGTGGGTCAGGCGCCGCGCAAGCTCGGCATTGGCATGGCGGAGATCCGCATCGTGCCACGCCCCTGAGAGCGGGCTCAGTCGCGCGGGCGCAGCGTCTCCAGCCGCTCCCGCTGCGCACCATCGGCGCTGAAATTATCCGGCGCCAGCCAGCGCTCAAAGGCGAGCTTTAATACCGGCCAGTCGCCATCGATAACAGAGAACCAGCAGGTATCGCGGCTGCGGCCTTTATACACCATTGCCTGACGGAACACGCCCTCGGGCTGAAAACCGAGCCGCAGCGCCGCCTGGCGCGAAGGCTGATTGCAGCTGTCGCATTTCCATTCGTAGCGGCGATAGCCGAGCTGGTCAAACGCATACGCCATCAGCAGAAAGTGCGCCTCAGTAGCCATGCGGGTACGCTGCAGCAGCGGTGAAAACACCACATATCCCACTTCCATTACGCCGTGCTGCGGCTCGATACGCATCAGCGCGAGTGTACCCACCGCCTGCCCGCGCTGCAGATCGATCACGGCAAAATGCAGGTAATCGGGATTGTGCTGGCAGGCGGCGGCGAACGTCAGCCACTCACGCTGCGATGCCGGACGCTCCACGGGCAGCCAGGTCCAGCTGCTATCGTCCGCGGCGTGCGCATGCGCGGCGCTGAGATCGGACGCGTGGCGTGACGCATCCAGCGGCTCAAGGCGGCAGTAACGCCCCTGAAGCGTGACGCGCTCCGGACGCGGACGCGGCTGCCAGTCAGGCAACGCACTACCCGTCGGCTGGCCAAACTCATTAACGGTCGGGGCCATCTTTTCTGCCTCTGAAATAAAACAGGCGGACCCGGTGGCCCGCCTGCTGGCGTTATCCTTTAAAGAAGATGTCGCCCGATTTGCCCATCACGATTTTGCCGCTGTCATCGGTGATCTGAATATAGTTGGCGTTGATGTAAGCCCAGTGTGCACCAGCCTGCGGAGCGGGCAGATGACGCGCCTGCCAGTCAGTGATGGTGTACTCTTTTTTGCGATACTCTTCCGGTACCACATCGCCGACCTTGTGCTCTTTGTAGTCGATAATGATGGTGTGCAGATTGTAGTTGTTGGCGGCGGAAGGCTGCTCGCCGGTGCCGTTGTTAGACGGGCGAACCGGCGCGTCGTCGCCTGATGCAGCAGGTGCCTGAGCGGCTGGCGCATCGGCGTCTGGCACCGGCGCGGCGTCAGGGGCCTGCACATCCGGCTGCTCTACCTGAGGCGGCATCGGCACGCTATTGGTCTGCTCATCCGCTGCCAGTGCAGCTGGCGTCAGGCTGAGCGCGCCCAGAAACAGGCCGGCAGATAAAAGGGTTACGTGTGTCCTGCGCATTGGTGATTCCCACTCTGATTAATAGTCTGATGTCCATTTACTGACAAGCGCACCGGGCCAATGGTTCCCGCTGCCGTGCGGCGCTCGTCGCGTCATGCCACAGCATACCTCAGCCTGGCCCGATTCAGGCGCGCTAAAATTGCAAATAATCGTGATAATGCCGCTATAATCGCGCCATGAGATGCGGGCCTGGCCCGTACAGAATATTACGTGCAGGAGAGAACCGATGAATCAGGGGCCGTTAACGGAAAAAGAGCTGAACTGGCTGGATGATATGCTGGAGAAGTATGGCAATGCGCACTCCGTGGTAGATACGGCCGAGCTGGATGGGATGCTGACCGCCCTGCTCTCCGGCCCGAATGATATTGAACCCAGCGAGTGGCTGGTGGCAATGTGGGGCGGCCAGAAGCATATCCCTAAATGGGCTAATGAGCGCGAGATGGATCGCTTTATGACGCTGACCTTTCAGCACCTGAACGATATTGCTGAGCGTCTGGCCGAGTTTCCGGAGCAGTTTGACCCGCTGTTTGGCCTGCAGGAGATGGAGGGCCAGGAGTTTACCGTGGTCGAAGACTGGTGTTACGGCTATATGCGCGGCGTTGCGCTGGACGCCGACTGGTCACAGCTGCCTGAACCGCTGCAGCCGCAGCTACAGGCGATTGCCCTGCACGGCAGCGAAGAGCAGCGTGAAGCGCGCGAGGCGCTCGATCCGGACGCGTTCGAAGCGAGCATGGAGGCGATCCGCCCGGCGGCGCTGGAACTGCACGAATACTGGCAGGCCGAGCGCATGGCCCAGCCCGATCCCGAGCCACAGCTGCCGTTCTTTGCCGGTGACAAAACCGGACGCAACGATCCCTGCCCGTGCGGCAGCGGCAAAAAATATAAGCAGTGCTGCCTGAATAAATAACCTGCGTTGGGTCGCATAATATCGCGCCCAATCCACCCCGGGCGCATAAATGCGGCCTCTATGGACATCTCGCTCCATCTTACCCCGGGTCGCATAAATGCGCCCCCTACATTGGTATCCCCAGGGGCGCCATTCATGGCGCCCTGGCCACACCGCGCCTAATCCAACCCGGGTCGCATAAATGCGACCCCTGCGGGTATCGCGCTCAATCCACCCCGGGCCGCATTAATGCGGCCCCTACGGGTATCGCGCTCCATTTTATCTCGGGTCGCATAAATGCGACCCCTACATTGGTATCCGTAGGGGCGCCATTCATGGCGCCCTGGCCACATCGCGCACCTGACCCATATAAATGCCACCACAGGGGCGCCATTCATGGCGCCCTGGCCACACCGCGCACCTGACCCCGGGTCGCATTAATGCGGCCCCTACAGCAATATCCACAGGGGCGCCATTCATGGCGCCCTGGCCACATCCGGCACATGCCCCCGGGCCGCATAAATGCGCCCCCTACATTGGTATCCGTAGGGGCGCCATTTATGGCGCCCTGGTCGCACCGCGCACCTGATCCCAGGCAGCATAAATGCGGCCCCTACAATAATACCCACAGGGGCGCCATGCGTTCTGCAATCAGGGAGCGGGTCTGACGTCGCTGACTAATACCGGCAGCTGCCAGGCGCCGCCGGCGCGGATGGCGCGGCACATGCCGGTGGTGGCATCGCTACTCTGTACAAAACTGCGGCCATCCCAGACCCATGCGGCGGTACTCCAGCAGTCGCCAATGCCGCGGCCTTTCTGCGCTTCGCTGATCGCTCCGGCGTGATAATCGGAGCCGGAGTCAGTGATCAACTGCGGTGAACCCTGCAGCGCACGATCCATCAGCCAGTAGCCATACCCTTCGTTATAGGCGCCGCGCCAGCAGAGGGCGGCGATCAGTACGTGGTCCGCATCCACAGCGGTCAGCGTCGGCGGCTCTGCGCCCTCTTCCGGCTGATCGTCTGCCGGTGCGAGATTATCGCAGCTGTCATCATCCGTCAGCGTAGCGATAAGCGCCGGCTTGATCCGCGCCAGCTCCTGCGGCGTCAGCGGACGCGGCCTGGCCTCAACGGTTCTGGCCTGAATAATCACCGGCATGGGTACGGCGGGGGGCACGCTGCTTTCCGGTTTGCTGCCTTTACGCACCAGCGCACCCGGCGTGCCGATGCGCCCCTGCGCCTCATCCATTTTCAGCAGCACGGCAAAGGCACCGTTGGCAGAGAGATCAAACGGCTCGACACCGCCACGGAACTCCACGCTGCCGCTGCCTTTGATGGCAGTGATAATCGACCGGGTCTGCGCATCGGTCAGCGTCCACTCATCGTTATCAGCCTTTGCCAGTTCACCCAGCGGGCGATCGTCGATCCAGAGCGTCAGCGTATCGACCTGCTTTGAGTCATCATCGCCGGTATCCGCCAGCACCACCCGGCCATGCGTTGCCGTATCCGGCCCGCCCGCCCGCGTCAGCAGCACCGATCCCCCTGCGCCTTCTTCTGCGCTATAGCCCGCCGTGCGACAGGTCAGCGTGTTATCGCACGCCAGCTCCCACTCTTTGTGAGCAAACGAGACGCCTTCTTCAGCTATCGCCGAAGCCGTCAGGGCGCTGATCAGCGGGAGCGCCAGCAGCAACCGTATCTTCATGGCATGTTTTCCAACAGAATAAAGAGGCCAGTGTGAGGATTTTTTGCAGGCAGGAGAAGTGAATTTTTGCAGCGGCAGAGACGTACAGATGTCGCCTCTGCCGCTTAGTGCTTAGCGGCTCAGTTCCGCCTGCGCGTCAGCCAGCTCTTCACGCGCCTCAGTGAGTTTGCGCTGCTGTTTTTCAATCTTATCGCGGCGGCCGCTGGTCTGCGCTTTCTGCAAATCCGCTTCGCGCTCAGCGACTTTGTGCTGCTTCTCCGCCACTTTCTCCTGACGCTCCTGCAGCAGGCCCGCATCGGTGCAGTGCTGCTGATTTTCACGCAGCGCTTTCTCCAGCCCGTTTATGCGCGCCTTATTGCCATACTCGCGCGCCATCTCCAGCTCATGCTGGATCGACTGCTGTTTCTGCTGACAGCCGCCGGCAGCCTGCGCGGCGGTGGCAGAGAGCGCTGCTGCCAGTGTAATCAATGCAATTGCTGTTTTTTTCATGGTTTCATCCTGAAAGTGGAGTAAAGCGCTCATTATACGGCAGGTTCTTAACAGATTCTTAAAAGCGCAGCGCTGGAAAAAAGAAAAGAGATTTGTTTTGATCTGGATCAGTTTTGCGGCTTTCTGCTGGGGGTAGCGGATGGGATATCCGGAGAGTAGCGGTATGTTGCTAACAGCGCCTGTAGCCGCAAACTGAAGTTCATATAAAAAAGACGTCTGCGGGGTATGTAATGCCACATCAGCAAAAATGTATATAGCTTTGCATGCAGGATTCAGGCAGGCAGATTTGCTTTCCTCAAATGCAACAACCGGAGACAATCATCCGGCAAGGCCTTAATGCGCCACGCCTGTAATGCATTGATTAAAAATAAAAAATGTCAATATTTGGATGGGTATCAGAATATGGAAAATAACAGAATCAACAAGCGATTTATAAAACTGCGCGCCTGGTTTTTAACGATCCTTACACCCGCATTTGCGTCAACGTCAATTGCAGCGCTCTTCGTATGGTCGCACCTTGCACGTATCGGGCAAACCGGACTATTTTTTGACAGCATCTCTTTCTCGTCACTGTTTGGTTACCTGATGGTCTTTGCCTGTGTCAGCATGCTTCTTTTTTGCATTGTATTATTTATGCCCTTGCTGCTGACCGGAATTTTTATTTTCAACTATCAGGGGGAAAGTCGTTTTCGTGACGAGCTGACAGAAAACAATATCAAAATAGTTCTTCTGACCTCGCTATTATCAACGCTAATAATTTTTGGCTATTTCTTTCTCATGCGTAACTCAGAAAGAGAAGTTGCACAGAACGTATTCCTTCAGTTAAGTACTATCTGGCTTTGCAGCTTTACACTTTCTCTGTGGTTCAATGGCTCAATAACATACAGACAGGTAAGCACGGAAAATAAAAGAAAGAAGATAAAAAGCTTTCTTTTCATGCATGTTTTACAGCCAACTCTTTTCTCTCTTGCAGCCTGTATATATATTTTTCCTCTTGAATTATTTCTTCGCACCCTAGAGTTCCCGGAAGGGACAAACGAGTTCTGGCAGGCGCTGACGGTAATATCACTGTCTATTTTTCTGATTATTTTCTCACTGATCCCTGGCGTTGTGTTCCTCAGATTAAGATCCCGAACTACCTTATTGCATCAGGTAACAGTGACTGGTGGAATAATGGCTGGAGTACTATTTGTCATTTTTACATTTGTGCGTAGAAACGGTTTTAGCTATTCATGGTGCAAGAGATCCCGAAACGGAACCTAAAGAGAGAGTCTGGGTTGGAGGAAACCTTCGTGAGACATTTGAAGTGAATTTGAAGGTAACATTGAAACCATTAGAGCTTTTAGTTGAAATAAATTCAAAATTTTTAGGTAGAGAACCTAATAATATCTGCAATCGAGGCATTAGTCGGCAAGGGATGCAGCTTGAGCTAACAAAGTCACTCCGTGACAGGCTAAAAACGGATAAAAAATTTCTAGAGCAATTCAGTGACGCTGTCCGTACTGCTATGATGCTTACATATCCAACTGAATCACCAAGGATAATCTAGACACTTCCGAGCCATTGATGGACTGACCTCGCCCTTGTATATCGCTCCAAAGCTTACTGACACGCCCTACATCACTTTTTGCATCAGGTATCGGCTTGTAATGGCCAAAGATGATAGGATCAGCACCATTTAATCCGCATGGTGTTCACTCGAGGGCAGCTACAACTTAGTAGTTCAGGAGGACACGTTGACATGCTAAAGCCCTTGGACCATACACATTGATTTCAGCGTCGGGAAACAAGAGCGAACTTAGATGATTGGTACAACCCCCTACCATGCTAAATATTTTGCACATGAACTTTCTATCCTCCACTCAAACAATGGGATAGATCGTCTATCCCAATCGCTGTTTGACGCAAGTGTTGATCTAAATCCACATCAGATAGAAGCCGCATTGTTTGCTATCGAGAATCCTTTAAGCAAAGGGACTGTCCTTGCTGATGAGGTTGGCTTGGGTAAAACTATTGAAGCTGGTTTGGTACTCTGTCAATACTGGGCAGAAAGGAAGCGAAAACTACTAATCATCTGCCCTGCCTCTTTGCGTCGCCAGTGGGCAAGTGAGCTACTGGAGAAATTCAACTTACCTTCCCATGTTCTCGATGCAAAAACTTTCAGCCAGCTGCAAAAAGAAGGTGTCTATAACCCTCTAAACAACAAATCGATAACAATAATGTCGTACCACTATGCGGCCAAGTTAGAAGATAAACTGGTGGCTGAAATGTGGGACTTGGTGGTGATTGACGAAGCTCATAAACTCCGGAATGCACATCGAGAAAGTAACAAGATGGGGCAAGCATTAAAACGTGCGCTTGATGGCCGGAAAAAATTGTTATTAACGGCAACGCCTTTGCAGAATTCGTTAATGGAACTGTACGGCATGTCGACGCTTATTGATGAGCATACTTTCGGCGACCCAAAGGCCTTCAGAAAACAATTTATGCAGACAGACAGCGATATAGTGGAGCTGAAAGGGAGACTGTCGCACTTTATCAAAAGAACATTACGTAAGAATGTACTTGAGTACGTCAAGTACACGGAACGTAAAGCTATCACAATCCCATTCTATCCAAGTGAACAAGAGCATGAACTCTATGAGCGTGTTCAAAATTTGCTGGAACGTGAGGATAGCTACGCGCTGCCTAAGCGACACAGGCATCTGACAGGGCTTATTCTCAGAAAACTGCTTTCGTCGAGTACTAAAGCAGTTTTGAATAACTTACAGATGCTTAAAATTCGTCTTGAGAAACTAAAGCAGAAAGGCATCGTTGAAGATGAGCTAGATATCATTCAGCAGATTATTATTGATGATGATCTTGAAGATGACATCGTTGAAGATGACGAAATATTAAGCGTTGATACAGAGTGCAAAACAATCGATCTAGCTGTACTTCAGGCTGAAATCAATGAGCTTGAGACTCTGATCTTCAAAGCTGAACAAATTGGTGTTGATACTAAAACAAAGGAGTTACTCCTTGGCCTGGAGCAAGGTTTTGCGCAGCTTGCAGAAATGGGGGCAGCAAAAAAAGTAATTATATTTACAGAATCGATGAGAACTCAGCAATATCTTGCTCACTTCTTAGAAAATCATGGTTATCTGGGTAGAGTGGTTACTTTTAGTGGTACCAACAACACGCCGCAGACAAACCAAATTTATCAGCAATGGCTTGGAGAGTATCGTGGTTCTTCTCGCATTACAGGATCGGCGCAGATTGATAAACGTTCGGCATTGATCGACCATTTCAGAGATCATGCTGAAATTATGATCGCCACAGAAGCAGCGGCGGAAGGGGTTAACCTGCAATTTTGCTCGTTGCTGATTAATTACGATTTACCATGGAACCCTCAACGCATCGAACAGAGAATTGGTCGTTGCCATCGTTACGGCCAAGAGTTTGATGTGGTAGTTATTAACTTCCTTAACCAAAGAAACCAAGCAGATCAACGCGTTCTGGAATTGCTGACTGAGAAATTCAATCTTTTCGATGGTGTTTTTGGGGCATCAGACAGCGTATTGGGCAGCATTGAAAACGGCGTAGACTTTGAAAAAAATATTCAGGCCATTTATGAGTCATGTCGAACACCTGAAGAGATTGAAGCCGCCTTTGAAAAACTGCGAAAAGAGCTTGAAGACGAAATTAACCTCAAGATACAAAAGACTCAAGAGCAGCTGCTCGAGCATTTTGATGAAGATATTCACGATGTTCTAAAGATCAGGCTTGACGAAGCACAAGAGCGCTTAGATAAGGTTGGCCGCTGGTTTTGGGCAGTGACGCATTACCAACTTAAACATTGTGCCAATTTTGATCATGAGCATCACCGTTTCACATTGTGCGAGCCAGTCAATGGGTTACCAGTAGGGCAGTATCAATTACTACGCAAAAGTGTTAACCAAAAAAGTGAGTTACAAAGGCAAGAACATCATAGTTTTGCGTATCGCATCAACCATCCTCTCGGTGAGTATGTGATTGATACCGCCAAAAGACTAGAGACGGAGAAGGCAGAAGTCATCTTCAATTACAGTGACCATGCAACGAAAGTTTCCGTTGCTGAGCAACTAAAAGGACAGGCGGGTTGGTTGACGCTGAACTTGCTTACTGTAAATGCGTTTAACACACAGCAGTTTTTAGTCTTTACGGCAAAGGCCGATCGCGGGCAAATAATAGACAGTGAAGCATGCAAACGGTTGTTTCAGCTTGCTGCAACACTGGGCGATAGTGAAAATATGTTTGCAGAGGCGAACACATTGCCCGTTGACCTGCTCTTACTCAAGAACAGACAAATCGATGTCCAACTTGCTGAAGTCATGGAGCAGAACAATGCACTCTTTGAACTGGAACGAGATAAGCTGGAAAAATGGGCAGAGGATATGATTTATGCTGCGGAAGAAGCATTACGCGATACGAAAATGCAAATCAAGTCTTTGAAGAGAGATGCAAGGCTGGCACAATCCATTGAAGAACAGAAAGAAAACCAGAAAAGACTAAAGCAACTGGAACGACAGCAGAAGCGCCAGCGAATGGAAATTTTTGATATTGAAGATGAAATTTCAGCCAAACGTGACCTGTTGATTAGCGCCCTTGCAGAGCGAATGAAGCAGAAAACAGAGATCGCAGAACTTTTTACCATTCGCTGGAAAGTTATTTAATTGATTTACAAGAGAAAAAAATGAGTAAATACAACGAATTAGTTAAGAAACTTAAAGAAATTTTCCAGATTGATCGACCTGAGCTGGATTTCGGCATTTATCGCATTTTAAATGCCCGTGCCGATGAAATTAATGATTATCTTGAGAATAAACTGAAGATTAAAATTCAGTCTGCACTTGATGATGCAGAAAACGCTAATAAAGCGGAGTTAGAACAACAGTTGCAACTCTCAATAAAAGCTGCGACTGCTGCTGGTTTTCCGCCAGAAGAAAGCCCAAAAGTTCAAGAAATTAAAAAGAAATTGTCTACTATAACCTCTGGAGCCAGTGAGCACGAAAATGCAGTTTTCTCCCACTTGCTTACTTTTTTCTCACGTTATTACGACAATGGTGACTTCATTAGCAAGCGTCGTTATAAAGGAAATACTTACGCTATATCGTATGCGGGTGAAGAAGTCATGCTGCATTGGGCAAATAAGGATCAGTATTACGTAAAAAGCGGTGAAAATTTCGCCAATTATTCTTTTAAATTAACTGATGGTCGCAAAGTTAGCTTCCAATTACTTGCCGCGGATACGGCAAAAGATAACCGTAAAGATAATGATTTAGATCGTTGCTTTGTCCTTATTGAGCCTCATGTACGTACTAAATTTGACGATGAAGGCGAAGAATACGAACAAGAATATAAGCCAGTCGAAGTTATTAAAACTTCATCGATTGTTGATGGCAAATCCGTTGACACAGAAGAATTAATTATTCATTTTGAATACAAAGCGATGAAGAAAGGGACAAAGCAAGAGACATTAGTCCAGTCAGCTATTTCAAAAATTCTGTCAGACAATAATGTCCAGCAGCATTGGGTTGACCTTGCCAAACGAGTACCGACAGAAAAGAATCCTATGCGTACGGAGTTAGAACGCCATCTTACTACCTATACTCAGCGTAATATAGCAGACTACTTTATACACAAAGATCTTGGTGGATTCTTAACTAATGAACTTGATTTTTATATTAAAAATGAAGTCATGAATCTCGATAACTTGCAAAATGCAGAAGTCTTCTCAAATATTGAAAGACAGTTGAGAATGATTCAATGCTTACGTTCCGTTGCACTAGAATTAATTACTTTCTTGGCACAAATTGAGAATTTTCAGAAGAAATTATGGAATAAAAAGAAATTTATTGTTTCAAGTGAATACTGCATAACTTTGGATAAAATACCTAATGAATTATATCCAGATATTATAGCAAATGATAAGCAATTTGAAAAATGGGAAAGGCTTGGCATATGGAAAATGAGTGAATCCAAGGATATAGAATTCCTGAAAAAAAACCCATACTTAATGATTGACACTATCAATTACACCTCTGAATTCAAAAGTAAATTATTGCATTCATTTAGTAACCTCGATGAAGAAGTGAATGGATTGCTTATCAACTCTGAAAATTATCAAGCCATTAAGTTTCTTGAGGCAAAATATTATCAAAGCGCCAGTATTATATATTTTGATCCTCCTTACAATACCGATGCTACGCCTATTTTGTATAAGAATGGTTATAAAGATTCTTCTTGGGCAACATTAATGTCTGATAGAATCACATCATCTAAAAAATTATTAAATAATAATGGCGTATTTTGCTATGCAATAGATGATGCAGAAATGTCTCTATTGAAAGAATTGGAAAAAAGTATCAATCCTGAAAGAGAAGTGTTTCAATGTATTGTTGAACATTATCCAGGCTCCGGCACAGGAAGAACAAATGTATCAAGAACTCACGAATACTGCTTATTTTCTGTACCGGAAGATATGGATCTGTTAAAAGGAGATAGTGTAGAGGATGGCATTAGAACCCGAGGATTCAGAAGAGCTGGCACAGGTGATAATAATTTTAGAATAGGTAATCCTGGTCGACCAGAAAGCTTTTTTGCCGTATTAGTTGACCCAGAAACATTTGAAGTAAAAGGGATTGAACCACCGCCTGTCCCTTCGGGTAAGGGTAATTATCTTACATGTGAAACGGATAGTGGCTTAAAAAGAATTTATCCAATTGGAGAAAATGGAGAAGAAAGAGTATGGTCTCTTTCATATGAAGGAGCTAAAAAAGCGGTTGAAGAAGGAAGGTTAGTTAGCTCGAATAAATTTGTAATAAATCGTTTATATCATGATAATGCACGGAGACTATTGCTCCCTAGTATTTGGCAAGGTCCGCAATATAATGCCACAACGGGTGGAACAAACCTCTTAACCTCTATGTTTGGTTCTGCCGGATTATTTTCTTATCCAAAATCCCTTGGTACTATGGATAGAGTTATTGACTCAATATGGCATAGTGCAGAAAGTGAGATTATTATTGATCCTTTTGGAGGAAGCGGGACAACTGCGCATGCTGTTATTAACAGGAATAGAAAGAATTCTGAAAATCACAAGTACGTTATCATTGAAATGGGAGAACATTTTGATTCAGTTATAAAGAATAGAATCCAAAAGTCTGTTTATAGTGATAAATGGCATAATGGCAGTCCTAAGGGAAGCCATGGGATATCTCATATTCTTAAGTACATTAAACTCGAAAGCTACGAAGATACTTTAAATAATATTCATTTTAAGAAAACAATAACGAGCTTATTTGAAACATTTTCTTCGACTGTCAAGGAAGATTATCTTGTAAATTATATGATTGATACTGAGAGTAAAAAATCAATATTAAGCACTGATGATTTTAAAAAACCGTTTAATTACGCGATGAATATCACTGCGGACTCAGCTGGTGCAACTGAGCGTAAAAACATCGATTTAGTCGAAACATTCAATTATCTTATTGGTTTACATGTGAAATCTATAGAGTCCGATATTGTTCGCGGCTATGTACGGATAGAAGGAACTCAGCCTACAGGAGAACGTACGCTAATACTATGGCGCGACTGTGATAAAATCGGTTATGAAGAATTAAATAAATATGCTAACCGTTTTGATTTATATGCTAAAGAGAAAACATTTGATGTTATTTATATCAATGGCGATCATAACCTACCAACTGCATTTACAGTTGATGAAGAAGACGGTGAAATCGTCCGTAGTTTGAAAATTCGCCAGATCGAACCTGAGTTCTTAAACTTAATGTTTGCTGAGGAGGTTTAAGAATGGCTAAGAAACCCACTACTGGAAAAGCCATCAAAAAGCAAACCAACAGCAAATTAAGTTTTCATAAGCAGCTGGTTTTAAATCGCTTTATGTTCCGTTTTTTTAAAGACGGTACATTGCATGGTTTGAAAATCCGTTTAGGTGAAGACCGATTTGAAGGTATTCATGAAGATGGCCAAAGCCTGTTTTTCCATGAGTTAAGTAACTACTTATTCGAGGTTGATCTCATCGACCTCGATGAGTTACGTCGCTACGATCTTAATATTGTTAAACACTGGCAGCAAATAACTGAGCATCGTAATCGTAGAGAAGACACTGTATTGAATATGAAATATTTTCAATACCTGTCTCTTTTTTTTACTGAGATCTATCTCGATTGGTACTTCAATCGTAAACAAGAATTACTTGATGGTCTTAACAGTGAACTCAAATTATACAATGCTGAAAATAATGAAACAGCAAAGGATAGAGCTAATCAGTTTAAATCATACATCTTGGATGATTTGAATAAACTAGCCTACTGGAATGCGACAGGTTCCGGTAAAACATTGTTATTACATGTAAATATTTTACAGTACCTACATTACTATCAGAATGGTAATACTCATCATTATCCTGATAAAATCATCCTGCTAACGCCGGATGAGCGTCTTTCACAGCAACACTTGGATGAGTTATATAATTCTGGTTTTTCCCACATCCAGTTGTTTGATAAGAGCAAATCAGCTCCGTTTAAAGGTACCGTTGAAGTTATTGATATCAATAAACTTGCTGATGACATGGGTGATAAAACCGTCGCTGTTGAGGCATTTGAAGGCAACAATCTGGTTCTAATTGATGAAGGTCATAAAGGAACAGGGACTGCTGCTGGTGCCTGGATGCGTCGTCGCGACAAATTAACACGAGACGGTTTTGCATTCGAATACTCGGCTACTTTTGGACAAGCAGTATCAGGCGGAAATAATGCTGAAGTTGTCGAGGCCGAAATTAAAAAGAAAAAAGCAAAATTGCTCTTTGAGACAACTGCATTAGGAAAACTGACTGATGAGCAGTTAGCACAATCAGAGCTGACATCAGAGGAATTACGTGATGCGCGTATTCAGGCTACAAGAGAAGTTTATGGTAAATCAATTCTTTTCGACTATTCCTATAAATTCTTCTATGAAGATGGTTATGGAAAAGAGTCACTAATTCTTAACCTTAACCCCAATGAAGATAAAAAAGATGAGCGTCGCTACGAATACTTCACTGCTTGTTTACTCAGTTTTTACCAGCAACAATATTTATTCAATAGGAATAAAGATAAGTTAGATGAGTTCAACATTGAAAAACCATTATGGGTCTTTGTTGGCAACACAGTCAGTGGTGAAGATTCGGATATTCACGCAGTACTGCGTTTTTTAGCATGGTTTTTAAACAACGAAATACAAGCAAAATCCTGGATTAGTGATCTTGTCGAAAACAAAGCCAGAATTCTGGATACTAAAGAACGTAACATCTTTGAAAAGCGTTTCACTGCTTTAATGAATGGACCGGAAGATATCTATTTAGATATCCTTGCTCGACTTTTTAATACCACACATTCAGGTCAGAGATTAAGAGTATTAAATTTGATCGGAAGTAAAGGTGAACTTGCATTACAGGTCGGTGAAGCAGAACCTTTTGGCTTGATCAATATTGGTGATTCCCCATCTCTTTATAAAATGTGCGAGGAAGATACGACGTTCGATTATCAAAGAGACGATTTTGCCAAGTCTCTGTTCCATACGTTGAACGATAAAGATTCCCAACTGCATATCTTAATTGGCTCCCGAAAATTTACTGAGGGCTGGAGCAGTTGGCGTGTATCAACTATGGGTCTACTCAATATGGGGCGTGGGGAAGGCTCACAGATTATTCAGCTTTTTGGTCGCGGGGTACGCCTGAAAGGTCGCAACTATTCTTTAAAAAGAAGCACACTTGGAGAACGTCCTAAAGGACTGCATCTGGAGAAATTAGAAACACTAAATATTTTCGGTGTTCGTGCTGACTATATGGCAACATTTAAACAATATCTTGAAGACGAAGGAATAACGCCAAGTGATGAGATCCTTGAGCTGAATTTTGAAACTCGGCCAAATATGCCTAATACAAAGCTTAAAACGCTTAAGCTTAAAGATGGCTACAAGGATAATCAAAAAAATGGCTTCAAGCGTGTTTACTTTCCTGAGCTTTATGAGGTTCCTGCTGAACTGCAAGGCAAGATAAAGCATCCACACATCAAACTCGATTTATATCCTAAACTTGAGTCGATTGACACGAGTAGGAAGGGTGATAAAACACCTGTGAATGTCAGAAATGAGGCCAAGTTAGATTATAAAACAATCAGTGCCTTTGATTTTGATCGAATTTATCTCGCTATTCAGGCCTATAAACTACAGCGTGGCTGGTCAAATTTACGTCTGGATAAACAACGGTTGATCGACTTTTGCCTTGGAAAGGTAAAAGTCTCAAACAACTGGTACACACTTTCGATTCCGGCATCGGAACTCGAAATTAAACAATATTCAGATATTGCTAAGCAAGAAGATATCATGCTTCGCCTTCTCACTGATTACACCGACCGATTTTATAATACATTAAAGAATGCTTATGAAGGTCAGTTTTATGAAATCACCCAAGTGAGTGAAGACGACCCATGTATGATCAAAATGTACCACTTTGAAATAGAAGAGTCTGATGACGGTCTGGATTATGCAGAGCGACTTGAACAGTTGCAGCAGATCGTCACTCAAGGTGAAATTGGTAAAGCTAAATCCTGGAATGCCCCGGGTATGATTGCTGTAACCTTTGATAAACACCTTTATTACCCTCTTCTCTCAATTGAGAAAAATGCTGATTTACCGCTAAAAATGCGTCCGACTGCATTTGATGCACCAAGTGAAATTACTTTTATTCAGGATTTACAAGAATTCATTGAGACACCTAAAGGTCAGAAAATCATCGGCAATAAAAGTTTGTACTTGTTGCGAAATGCTGATACTAAAAGTAAAGGTTTAGGTTTCGCCACAGCTGGTAACTTTTATCCTGACTTTTTATTGTGGTTAGTTGATGACGAAAGCGGGAAGCAATGGTTAAGTCTTATTGACCCAAAAGGCATTCGGAATCTGAATCTTGATGATGCTAAATTTGGTTTGTACAAGGAAATTAAAGAGCTTGAGAAGAAATTATCTGATGATAAATTAAGTCTAAGCGCATTTATTGTTTCTGAAACACGTTTTGTTGATTTAATAAATGTTTCTGAACCAAAAGATAAAATTGAAGAACGTAACATACTCTTTCTAGAGGATACTGGTTCTATTTATCTGGAAAAGCTTTTTAAAAGGATAATTGCCTAACGGCCATTTTAACCCAGTACCATATCTTAGGTAAGATATGGTACTGGCATCATAGCCAATGTTCAGGAATTGATAAGTCAAATGTACGAGCAACATAGCTGAGCGTTTTAATGTACTCATTATGCTTCGCTACATCAATAGGTTGCCCGGCTTTACATAGTTCCAACATCCCCTGCAATTCAGGAAGGCTAAACATACCTAGTTTATAGAAATTCCCCCATGATGGCGTACCAAAGAGATTATAAATAACGATTGTGCTATCGCGCTCGCTTGCTAATCTCTTCTCTCCAGATATTTTAGTTAATGCATTTTCTGCTTCATCTTTATCTTCGTATGTATTAAGAAGCTTCATCTTTTTAACCCATAAAAGTTAATGTTCCAATTCAAGTAAATATGTCCGGGTAGCAAACACTACCCGGACATATTTACTTGTTTACTTTAGCAAAATCAAAAGGACTAATCCCCTTCTCCCGATTCGCATCCAGATAATCCGCCCACCACTGCAACATCAACCTCCTCTCCCCCAGATGCTCCGCCTTATGGATGTAAGCTGCCCGAACAGAGCTACGCTCCTGATGGCTCATCTGCCGCTCCACTGCATCCCTCGACCACAATCCTGATTCAATAAGTGAACTACACGCCATCGTCCTGAAACCATGTCCACAAACTTCAGTTTTCGTGTCATAGCCCATCCCCCGTAAAGCCTTGTTCACCGTATTCTCACTCATCGGCTTACGCGGATCGTGATCGCCAACGAAGATCAGCTCTCGGTTTCCATTCATGCTTTTGATCTTTTCCAAAATAGCTAAGGCCTGACGCGACAAAGGAACAAGATGAGGAGTCCGCATCTTTGAACCACGCTGAGAATGTTTAACACCTTCCAGCGGTTCACGCTCACCTGGTATCGTCCACATGGCCGTTTCAAAATCCACTTCTGACCAGCGAGCAAAACGCAGTTCGCTTGAACGTATGAAAACCAACAAAGTGAGTTCAACCGCCAGTCGAGTTAACAATCTGCCAGAATAGTGATCAATGCGGTGAAGTAATTCGGGAATACGTTCAAGATCCAGAGCCGCACGGTGCTTTCTTTTCGCCGTAGCAACCGCACCGGCAATTTCTTGCGCGGGGTTATAATCGATTAAGCCGCTCTGCACAGCAAAGCGCATAATCGCGGTAGTACGCTGCTGTAAACGGGCGGCGACTTCAAGACGCCCAGATGACTCCACAGCTTTGATGGGTACAAGCAGATCCCGTGTCTTCAGGTCAGCAATGTTACGCTTACCGATAGCAGCAAAGAGATTATCCTCCAGACTTTTCAATACACGAGCACTATGCGATGCCGACCATTTCTGATTACTGGCATGCCAGTCTCTGGCAACCATTTCAAACGTTATTGCCTCTTGCTCCTGCTCTACCTTAACTGCTTTCTTATTTTCACTGGGATCGACGTCATTAGCTAACAGCTTACGGGCCTCATCCCTGCGTGCCCGGGCATCCGCCAGCGACACTTCAGGATATTTCCCCAGCGCCAGCATCTTCTCCTTACCGCCAAAGCGATAACGCAGTCGCCAGTATTTGGAGCCGTTAGGGTGAACCAGCAAAACCATGCCATCACAGTCAGTCAGTTTGTAGGCTTTTGCTTCAGGCTTTGCCGAACGAACCTTCACATCACTCAGAGCCATGATGAGTATCCTTTCAAGGGTTCTGTGTGGGTACAAACATTATCGAACCGGGGTATACCCGCAGTTGTACCCGCATCAGTAAGTTGATGTAGATTGAATCAGGTTGACTTAGGTTGAGTGAAAAAGCGAGGAAAGCCTTGCGGATACTGGATTTCAGGCACAAAAAAAGACGTCTATTGATGTTCCGATGGTGCCGAAGGCCGGACTCGAACCGGCACGTATTTCTACGGTTGATTTTGAATCAACTGCGTCTACCGATTTCGCCACTCCGGCATGGATAAGGATACGGAAAACGCTGGCGATTATACCGTTACCCGTGGGGTGTGCAACCGCTATTGAGCAGCGCGTGCGCTGAGCGTTGAAAAAAACAGCGTCATCATCTCCCCGGAAACCAGAACACTCTCAATCTGCATGGCCCTGCCCGCTTCTCCGGAACTTTCTGAGATCTTCCGCCTCATATCCTGCATTATCGGCGTCTGAAAGACGGAACCATGAGGTTAGACATGAGTAAATCAATGCAACGCGGCGTTTGGGCATGGGGTATGGCGGCAGCACTGGTCGCGGGCAGCGCGTCGGCGGCGAGCTGGCAGGATCAGCTGAGCAGCGCCGCTTCACAGCTCTCGCAGCAGCAAAACAGCAATACCACCAGCAGCAATGGCGCGCAGAGTGGAGGGCTCTCGCTCTCCACATTGACCGGCCTGCTGAACGGCGGCGATAAAGCGGTAAGCGCCAGCAATATGACCAACGCAGCGGGCGTGATGGAGTACTGCGTGCAGCATAACGTGGTGGATAACAACGTGAAGTCGGTGAAAGAGCAGGTGCTGAGCAAACTCGGCCTGAGCACGCCGGCGGCGCAGGAGCAGAAAACTGATTATCAGCAGGGAATCGCGGGCCTGCTCAATACCGGTAACGGCCAGCAGCTTAACCTGCAGAGCCTGAGCAACTCGCCAATGGGTGAGAAGCTTAAAACCAAAGCGTGTGATGTGGTGCTGAAGCAGGGTAAAAAATATATCGGCATGTAATCAGCGCCGTGTGCCGGGCCGCTGTCCCGGCCTTATCGTGCTGATGAATGAGATTTTTTATGGCCAGATGCGCGCGCTGCTGGCCTCCCCATGTTTTTCTGTGCGCCCTGACGCTATAGTGAGATTTTGCAGCAAACAGGACAGCGCGCATGAAAGGCATCAACATAGCGATTTACTTCGATCCCGATCTGATTCGGCTCTGCGTACATGAGCAGGATGACAGCTACCTCAACCAGACTTTTCAGTATGACGACAGCGTCATTGAAGAGATCTATCAGTGGCTGGAACAGTACACGCCAAAGCGCACCCATATCTGCCTGATTGAGCACGACACCGCTGATATCCTCGCCGATGAGCTGACCGATAACGGCTATCACGTCCATCAGGTGAGCCAGCATGACCTGCTGAGCTGGTTCGCCAGCGAGCCGCCCGCTACGCCGGATGGATCGCCGGTGCGCGCCCTGCTGCGCTATCTGGAGAGCGAACGCCCGGCGGAGTATGAGTCGCGCACGCCGCAGATCGAAGCGCTGATGGATCTGCTGGATGAGCTCGACGCGCTGGAAGGCGTGGATGAGGTGGAGGATGAAGATAGCCTGCCGGATAACGTGCTGCGCCTGATGAAGCAGAAAAAAATCAGCGCTGATGATGCCGCGCAGCGCCTGCTGCCGGAGGTCAATGAGCGCATCCGTGAACACCTCATTAACTACCCCGAACTGATGACGCCCGAGCTGCTGGAAGATTTTTTTCCCGAGATGATCGAAGCGCTCGACACGCCGAAGCACTGAGTAATACATCCTGTCACAGGGCCGCGCACGCGGCCCTGCCCTGCGGAGATGCATGATGCTGGAACTCTTCAAAGCGATAGGCCTCGGGCTGGTGGTGATCCTGCCGCTGGCCAACCCTCTGACGACCGTGGCGCTGTTTTTAGGGCTGGCGGGCGAGATGAATTTTCAGGAGCGTAACCGTCAGGCGCTGCAGGCGTCGGTTTATGTGTTTCTGATCATGATGGTCGCCTGGTACGCCGGCAACGCGGTGCTGCACACCTTTGGCATCTCGATTCCCGGCCTGCGCATGGCGGGCGGGCTGATTGTCGCCTTTATCGGCTTTCGCATGCTGTTTCCGGCAAAACCGGTCGGCCATTCGGTAGAGGCGCGCCATAAAAAAGATGAGCAGGATGCCAGCGACGATCCGCGCGAGACGGTGAATATCGCCTTTGTGCCGCTGGCGATGCCGAGCACCGCCGGTCCGGGTACCATTGCGATGATCATCAGCTCAGCCTCAACGGTGAAAGCCGGCGTCGATTTCCCCGCCTGGGTGGTGATGGTCGCCCCGGTGCTGACCTTTCTGGTGGTAGCCCTGATTTTATGGATTTCCCTGCGCAGCTCCGGCGCGATTATGAAGCTGGTGGGTAAAGGCGGCATTGAAGCGATTTCGCGCCTGATGGGTTTTCTGCTGGTCTGTATGGGCGTGCAGTTCGTGATCAACGGCGTGCTGGAAGTGGTGCGTACGTTACATTGAGTTTTGTGCGGGCCCCGTAGGGGGCGCATTTATGCGCCCCTGGTTGAATTCAGGCGTCATTGAATCCGTGCGGGTATCGGCCAGGGCGCCATGAATGGCGCCCCTACAGGGGATGGATATTATCGAATATCGTACGAGTCCCGTAGGGGGCGCATTTATGCGCCCCTGGTTGAATTCAGGCGTCATTGAATCCGTGCGGGTATCGGCCAGGGCGCCATGAATGGCGCCCCTACAGGGGATGGATATTATCGAATATCGTACGAGTCCCGTAGGGGGCGCATTTATGCGCCCCTGGTTGAATTCGGGCGTCATTAAATCCGTGCGGGTATCGGCCAGGGCGCCATGAATGGCGCCCCTACGGGGGATGGATATTATCGAATGTCGTACGAACCCCGTAGGGGCGCATTTATGAGCCCCTGTTTAAATTCAGGGGTCATTAAATCCGTGCGGGTATCGGCCAGGGCGCCATGAATGGCGCCACTACGGGGGATGGATATTATCGAATATCGTACGAGTCCCGTAGGGGGCGCATTTATGCGCCCCTGGTTGAATTCGGGCGTCATTAAATCCGTGCGGGTATCGGCCAGGGCGCCATGAATGGCGCCCCTACGGGGGATGGATATTATCGAATGTCGTACGAACCCCGTAGGGGCGCATTTATGCGCCCCTGGTTGAATCCAGGCGTCATTAAATCCGTGCGGGTATCGGCCAGGGCGCCATGAATGGCGCCCCTACGGGGGATGGATATTATCGAATGTCGTACGAATCCCGTAGGGGGCGCATTTATGCGCCCCTGGCTGAGGATATTATCCGGGCGCCCCCGCTTAGCGATTAATGCAGGGTTTTGCGGACGTCGGCGACCTGCTCTTTGGTCACGGCCGGGGCGCGGTTGCTCCAGCCCTGGCGAACGAAAGTGGCGAGCTGTGCGACCTCTTCGTCGCTCAGGCGCTGGCCGAAGCCCGGCATCGCCAGCGTCGACGGCGCTTTAGCCGTTGACGGCTGCTGCGCGCCGACGAGGATCGTGTGGATCAACCCCGTCGGATCGCCTGCGTTCACGATCGTTGCCTGATCCAGCTCGGGGAAGATCCCCGGCGCACCCTTGCCGGTCACGAAGTGGCAGGCGCCGCAGTTGTCCAGATAGAGACGTTCGCCTTCGCTCAGGTTCTTCGCGGCCGTCAGCTTCGCTTCGGTCTGCTGCTGCGCCTGCACGTTGTAGGCCTGCAGCGGCGGATTGCCGCCAAGGAACTTCAGGTAAGCAGCAATCGCTTTCAGATCGGCATCGGTCATGTGGGAGCTGGAGTGCTCAATCACCGACTTCATCTCACCGCCCACGGCAGCTTTATCGTTACGCCCGGTCTGCAGGTAATCGATCACCTCCTGCTCGCTCCAGTGCGGCATGCCGCGCAGCGACGGCACATCCCAGTTATTCAGGCTGCCGCCGGCGAGAAAGGTTTTGTCGCTGCTGTCGAGCGATTTCTCATTCATACCGAGACCGCGCGGCGTGTGGCAGCTGCCGCAGTGGCCAAGACTCTCGACGATATAGGCACCGCGATTCACTTCAGCAGAGGCGCCGCCAATCGGCTGAAATGGCTTGTCGGAGGTAAACGCCCAGTTCCAGAAGCGCATACCCCAGCGCTGGCTGAACGGGAAGCTCAGCTTTGTCTCCTGCGGCTGCTCGCTGCTCGGCTTTACGCCCTTCATAAAGTAGACCCAGAGCGCGTGCATATCAGCATCGCTGATCTTCGCATAGTCCGGGTACGGCATGGCCGGATAGAGGCGTGAACCATCCGGCAGCACCCCTTTACGTACCGCGTCAGAGAACTGCTGTTCGCTGTAGTTACCGATACCGTGTGCTTTGTCCGGCGTGATGTTAGTGGAGTAGATCGTACCCAGGTTCGACTCAATCGCCAGCCCGCCCGCGTAGGCTGCTTTGCCCGCGACGCTGTGGCACGCCATGCAGTCACCCAGCCGCGACAGATACTCACCCTGCTTAATCAGGGCCGCTTCATCTTCCGCCTGCGCCTGCAGCGCCACGCCGCTCAGCGCCAGCGCTACCAGTAATGTTAGTTTTTTCATCTGCTTATGCCTGTACCAGTGGGCCGGGGTTCTTCAGATACTGCTCTTTGATCGCCTGCGCCGCCATCAGGGTGATCGCGCCGATGGTATCGGTCGGGTTCGCCTGGAAGTTTTGCGGGAAGGCGTTGCCGCCCGGCACAAAGACGTTATGCACGTCCCAGCTCTGCAGGTATTTGTTCAGCGCCGAAGTTTTCGGGTTATCGCCCATCACCGCACCGCCCACGTTGTGGGTTGAGACATATTTGGTGAGGTCAAAATCGGCGCCCATCGGCAGGAAGCTCATACTCATGCTGTCCGGGTTCAGCTCTTTGGCAATATCGCCCACGATGCCCTTCAGATGCTGCTGCAGCTTCAGCTCGTTCTCTTTCCAGTTAAAGGTCATACGCAGCAGCGGGTTGCCGCGATGATCGGTGTAGTGCGGATCGAGATCGAGATAGATATCGCGATAGGACTGGCAGGTGGTGGTGATGCTGATCTTCATCGAATGGTTGTACCACTGCTCCAGACCCTCTTTGTAGCCCATACCCCAGGCGGGTGTGCCTTTCGGCAGCGCAGCAGCCATCGGCGTACCGGTTGCCTGCGAGCTGTGGATCTTGGCACCGCCGAGGAAGCCGAGGCGCGGGCCATCGAAGTTGCCTGGCGAGATGTCATTGAACATCTGGCCGGTCGCGCCGGCGGTGGCGTAAGAGTTAAAGTTCTTATCTTTAAAGAACAGCGTGGCGCCGCCGTTGGAGAGAAACGCATAGTTGCGCCCTACCACACCCTCTTCAGTGATCGGGTTATACGGCTTGCCGATGCCGGAGAGCAGCATCAGACGCACGTTGTAGAGCTGGAAGCTGGAGAGCACCACAATTTTGGCTGGCTGGAATACTTCGTTGCCATCCGCGTCGTAATAGATCACGCCTTTTGCGGTTTTGCCATCATCGTGCAGCACGACTTTAGCCACTTCAGCGTTCACTTCGTAGGAGAAGTTCGGCAGTCGCTTCAGCGCATCCATCACCGCCGTCTGCGGTGACGCTTTGGAGTAGTTCAGGCACGGATATTTTGAGCAGTAGCCGCAGTAGTTGCACGGTGCAATCTGGTTGCCGTAAGGGTTTTTCCACGCGCGCGACACGCAGGCTGAAGGGTTCGGGAACGGGTGATAGCCGAGCTTCTTCGCCGCCTCTTTAAACATCACGTTGTTGAGCGTGTCGTCCAGCGCCGGCAGCGGGTAAGGCTCTGAGCGCGGCCCTTCAAACGGATCGCCGCCTTCAAGGATCTGACCACGCAGGTTGCCGGTGGTGCCGGACTGCCCGCAGATCAGCTCAAACTTATAGAAGTAAGGCTCAATCTCTTCCCAGCTGAACGGGAAGTCCATAACGCGCATATCATCCTGCAGAATGCCCGGCTTATACGCCTGATCAACATAGGTTTTCAGTTTGATATCGGTCGGGGTCGGACGGATCAGTACCGCCGTCCAGTGCATGCCTGCGCCGCCCACGCCGGTGCCGGGCGCAAAGGCGCCCCATTTGCGGGTAGGCAGCGCGGTCTGGTCCATATTGTAACGCACCGTCACCGCCACCTCTTTTGGTGTGGCGAAGACTTTATTACGTACGTTGTAAGCGTATTCATCAGCCGGCTTCGGGTAGGCGAAGTCGGGATAGTCGCGCTCGCCGCCGCGCTCCAGCGCGCGCACCTCAAGTCCGGCCAGCGCCAGCTCGATACTCATCAGCGAGCCGGCCCAGCCGAGGCCGCACACAACGACATCGACTTCTTTTTTTGTAATCTGTGCCATGTTAATTCTGTCTCACATACCAAATAGGGAAATTCAGGCGCGCTGGCCCAGCAGGCTGACCGGCCCGAGCGGATACGGCACGTTGTGCTGCTTCACCCATTCGGTAAAGCTGGCGCGGGCACCCGGGAAGCCGATAGCGATCCACGCCTTCATGCCTTTATTACCGCCATACATCGGGTCGGCAAGATAACCATGTTTGGTATCAGCCAGCAGCTGGCTGAAGAACTGTGAGGCTTTCAGCGACGGCTCGCCCAGCGCCGCAAAATCGAGGCCATCATTCTTGTTGATACGGGTCAGCACGGCATCTTTCTCTTCCGTGCTCAGCTCGTGGAAGGCTTTCTGATAGGTCGTCTGCGTCCACTGCTCCACCAGCTTGATGGCGGTGCGGTACATCTGCTGCGGCGTAAACGGGATCTGATAGCCCATGGTCGCCGGCGCGTGTACATCAAACGGCCCCTGCAGATAGATTTCTGCACCGAACTCCGGCGTGTGCAGCTGCTGGTCGATAAAAATCGGTACGTTGGTTTCCAGCGCGCCGGGCGCCTTGCCGCTGCCGCCAGCCGGGATCAGACGGTCGGTTGCCGCCAGGATAAACTGCCATTCACTGGCGCTGAAAAAGATCGGTTTATAATCGGCGAGTTCCGGCGCAGCCATTTCTGCCGCCTGCGCGGCGGTAACGCCTTTTAATAAAAGGTCGCTGACCGGCAAAGCCAGCAGCGCCCCGAGTAAAAATTTACGTCTGGTGGTGGGTTTTTCTAACAGCATGGCGCGACAATTCTCACTAGCTAAGAAAGATAATTTATATTTTTGTTAATGACGTTATAAATCGGCAAACAAGCGGGCAATCTTATGGATACAAATATTTCAGGATGTAAAAATTAAATTTAAAATGTGTTTAAGTGAAGGATGGTTATTTTTTTGCCGTGTTATACGTGTGCAGCAGTGCCACTAATTACCTGAAATTGTGGTTTAAACCTGCCAAAAGCAGGGGTTTTTAGCGCTTTACCTTGATATTTTGCTAAAAGCGCTGCAGCAAAGAAATAATCGCCCGGCGCAACTGTTGAAAATAAATCACGCTTGCGCTGCAGTAACGATCAGCGTAAATATTCAGCTTCATTAAGCCTCAGCCAGCTTTTCATCTCCCTGCGTTTTATTTGCCCATTTAATGCGTAAAAAAGCGGCAAAATAATTAATACCCGGTATTAACCTTATATTCTGACAAAGCTCAGAACAAACCGGCATTTTGACTCTGCCCGCCGCGCGTTAAATTCAGCGTCTCTTCCTCTGAGGATAATAATAATGCGCTTACTGATTTTACTGGCAGCGGTCTGGAGTACTGCCTTTACCCTGCATGCCGCCACGCCAGAGGATACGCTGGTAGTGGCGGTACCGCTGGATGGCATCATCAGCTTTGACCCGGCGGAGAGTTTTGAGACGGTCAGCAACAGCGTGCAACGCAATCTCTATCAGACCCTGACCGAGCCGGACCGCAACGCGCCGCAGCAGCTTGCGCCGCTGCTGGCCAGCGAATGGCAGCCTGGCAGTACGCCGCACAGCCTGCGGTTTACCCTGCGGCCCGACGCGCGCTTTGCCAGCGGTAACGCGGTAACGGCGCAGGATGTGGTGTTCTCTCTGACGCGGGCGGTACAGCTCAACAAAGCGCCGGCGTTTATTCTGGCAGAGTTTGGCTGGACCGCTGCCAACATCGCCAGCCAGTTTCAGGTGCTGAGCGACACACAGCTGGAGATGCGCTGGCCGGCCGCAATCGGACAGGATCTGGCGCTGCGCCTGCTCACCGCGCCGGTGGCGTCGATTGTTGACAGCAAAACGGTACAGCAGCATGCGGTCAATGGTGACAGCGGCAACGGCTGGCTGCACACCCACTCCGCCGGCAGCGGCGCTTTTACGCTGCAGCAGTATGTGCCGCAGCAGGCGGTGGTGCTGAGCGCCAGCCCGCAGGCCAGCCCGGCACCGCAGCTGCGGCGCGTGCTGCTTAAAGGGGTAACGGATGCCGGCGCGCGCCGCCTGCTGATCCAGCAGGGCGATGTCGATGTCGCCTATCAGCTCGGCCCCGATCAGATCGACGCGCTGAAACAGGATAAGCACCTGCGTATTGAAGCATTTCCTTCCAGCCTGATTTACTACCTGGCGTTCAATGCACACAACGCCGCGCAGCCGGCACTGGCTAACCCGGCGCTGTGGCGCGCCGCGCGCTGGCTGGTGGATTATCAGGCTATCTCACAGCAGCTGCTGAAAGGACAATACCGTATCCATCAGAGTTTCCTGCCGCAGGGATTTGACGGCGCACTGGAGGAGACGCCGTTTCACTATGACGTCGCGAAAGCCAAAGCCATTCTGGCGGAGGGCGGCATTCAGCCCGGCACGCGCATTGCGCTGACGGTCATCAACCAGCCACCCTATATTGATGTAGCGCAGGCGCTGCAGGCGAGTTTTGCTAAAGCAGATATCGAGATCGATCTGCAGCCGGTAGCGGAGTCGGCGCTGTGGAGTAAAATGCGCGGCCGCGACTTCCAGTCCATCTTTATCTACTGGGGGGCGGATTATGTTGATCCTAATACCAACGCCAGCGCCTTTGCCTGGAACGTACCGGGCGGGGCTAAAACGCTGGCGTGGCGGGTGGGCTGGGATATTCCGCAGCTCAGCGCGCAGACGCGGGCGGCGGCGGGTGAAAGCGATGCGGTAAAACGCCGGGCGCTCTATACCGCCCTGCAGCAGCGCGTACAGCAGGACTCCCCGTTTGTGGTCACGCTGCAGGGTGCGCAGCAGGTAGCGATCCGGCAAAACGTGACCCACGTCCGGCAGGGTATCGGCGTCAGCCTGCTCTTCTTCGATACGGTCCGTAAAGAGTAGCTCCTCTTCTGCCCTCCGGCATATCCGGAGGGCTTCCTCTTTTCTGCGCAATCAGTTGCGCTACCGCAGGCTGCGCTTGCTATCCTTGGTGTCATAACGCATTGCTGAAGAGCGAGAGATTATGACCACCCCACTGCTGATTGCTCAAACCCACGATATCCGGCTGTCGCTGCTCCCGGCGATGGCCAATCGCCACGGGCTGATCGCTGGCGCCACCGGTACCGGCAAAACCGTTACGCTGCAGAAGCTGGCAGAATCCTTTTCACAGGCCGGCGTGCCGGTATTTATGGCTGACGTCAAAGGGGATTTAAGCGGCATTGCCACTCCCGGCAGCGCCTCTGAGAAGCTGCAGGCGCGGCTGTCACAGATTGGCGTCAGCGACTGGCAGCCGCATGACAACCCGGTGATGCTGTGGGATATCTTCGGTCAGCAGGGCCACCCGGTACGTGCCACCGTTACCGATCTGGGCCCCCTGCTGCTGGCGCGGCTGCTGGGGCTGAATGAGGTGCAGTCGGGCGTATTGCAGATTATTTTCCGCATTGCCGACGATCAGGGGCTGCTGCTGCTCGATTTCAAAGATCTGCGCGCAATGACGCAGTATATCGGCGACAACGCCAAAGCGTTTCAGACGCAGTATGGCAACATCAGCAGCGCATCAGTGGGTGCGATTCAGCGCGGCCTGCTGGCGCTGGAGCAGCAGGGAGTGGAGCATTTTTTTGGTGAGCCGATGCTCGATATCCGCGACTGGATGTGCTGCGATGAGCAGGACCGCGGCTATATCAATATTCTCGCAGCAGAACGGCTCTATCAGATGCCTAAACTCTACGCCACCAGCCTGCTGTGGCTGCTGGCGGAACTCTATGAGCAGCTGCCGGAAGCGGGCGACCTGGATAAGCCGAAAATGGTCTTCTTCTTTGATGAGGCGCATCTGCTGTTCAGTGATGCACCGCCCGTGCTGCTGGAAAAGATCGAGCAGGTCATCCGCCTGATCCGCTCCAAAGGCGTGGGCGTCTGGTTCGTCACGCAGAATCCGTCAGATATTCCGGACAAGGTATTAGGCCAGCTTGGCAATCGCGTGCAGCACGCCCTGCGCGCCTTCACGCCGCGCGATCAGAAAGCGGTAAAAAGTGCCGCTGAGACCCTGCGCGCTAACCCGGCGTTTGATGCCGTGGCGGCGCTTCAGGCGCTCGGCACCGGTGAGGCGCTGATCTCTTTCCTCGATGAGAAAGGCAGTCCATCCATCGTGGAACGCGCTATGGTGATCGCCCCCGGCTCACGCATGGGGCCGCTGACGCAGGATGAGCGCAACGACCTGATCAACCATTCGCCGCTTTATGGCAAATATGATGAGGAGGTCGATCGCGAGTCGGCGTTTGAGCGCCTGCAGCAGGGTGTTGCCGCCGCACCGCAGCAGTCAGCGGCGCCGGACGTTAAAGGCGCCGACGTGAAGGTAGACAGCGGCATTCTTGGCGGTCTGAAAGATATTCTGTTTGGCACCACCGGACCGCGCGGCGGTAAACGCGACGGCGTGGTTCAGAGCGTGGCCCGCAGCGCAGCGCGCCAGGTCACCAGCCAGATCGTGCGCGGCATGCTGGGCAGCCTGCTCGGCGGGCGCCGCCGTTAAGGACTCTCTGCTAAGATCGGATAATGGATAAATATCAACAACTGAAGCGCAGCAAACAGCTGGCGCTGGCGCTGCTGCTGGCGGCAGCGGCAACCTTTATCGTTACGCTGTTTCTGCCACCCAATTTCTGGGTACTGGGCGTTAAAGCGATCGCGGAAGCGGCTATGGTCGGCGCACTCGCCGACTGGTTTGCGGTGGTGGCGCTGTTTCGCCGCGTGCCGCTGCCGCTGATTGCGCGCCATACGGCGATTATTCCGCGTAACAAAGATCGCATCGGCGAAAACCTCGGTCGCTTTGTACAGGAGAAGTTTCTCGATACCGATTCGCTGCTGGCGCTGATCCGCCGCAACAATCCGGCACAGCTGCTGGCGCAGTGGCTGAACGCGCCGGGCAACGCCGATCGCACAGGGCGTCATCTGCTGCAGGTCATGCGCGGTTTTCTCGATCTCACTGACGATGCCCGCATTCAGCAGTTTATGCGGCGCGCCGTGCATCGCGCGCTGGATAAGGTCGATCTGACCCAGTCCAGTGCGATGATCCTCGACAGCCTGACCAAAAATAACCGTCATCAGGCGCTGCTGGATGCGGCGATTGAACAGCTGCTGCAGCTGCTGCATAAGCCCGGCACGCGTGAGTTTATCGCCCTGCAGATTGTGCGCTGGCTGAAGCGTGAACATCCGGTTAAAGCCAAAGTATTGCCGACCGAGTGGCTGGGCGAGCACAGCGCCACGCTGGTGGCTAACGCGGTGGACTCCATTCTCGACGAAGTGGCGCGCGATCAGGGGCATGAGCTGCGTCTCGGCTTTAATCGCGCTGTGCAGCGGCTGATTGACCGGCTGAAAAGCGATCCGGAGATGGCGGCGCGCGCGGAGTCAGTGAAGCAGTGGCTGAAAGAGGATGAGTCGCTGAATCGCTATATCGGTGAGCTGTGGCAGGATCTGCGCGCCTGGCTGAAGCGCGATCTCAGCAGCAACGATTCCCGCGTACAGGAGCGGGTACGGCTGGCGGCGCTGTGGCTGGGAGAGACGCTGCTGGCCGATGAGGCGTTACGCAGTTCAATGAATCAGCATCTGGAGGATGCGGCGCGCAGCGTGGCCCCGGAGTTTGCTGCTTTTCTGACGCGTCATATCAGCGATACGGTAAAAAGCTGGGACGCACGCGATATGTCACAGCAGATTGAGCTGAATATCGGCCGCGATCTGCAGTTTATCCGCATCAACGGCACGCTGGTCGGCGGCACCATCGGCCTGCTGCTCTATCTGCTGTCGCAGTTGCCCGCGCTTCTGCAGACGCTACCCTGACCCGCCGAGGCTGAGCCAGGGCGCCATCATTAACCCAGGGCGCCATAAATGGCGCCCCTACGTTACCCTGTAGGAACCTCATTAATGAGGCCCTGGTCCAGATCGAATACCAAAAAACCAAGGTACCATAAATAACCAGGGCGCCATAAATGGCGCCCCTGTGTTTACCCTGTAGGGGGCGCATTAATGCGCCCCTGGCCCAGGCCGAACACCAGAAAATCGGGGTGCCATCATTAACCCAGGGCGCCATGAATGGCGCCCCTACAGGATAACGTAGGGGGGCGCATTAATGCGCCCCTGGTCCAGGCCGAATACCAGAAAATCGGGGTGCCATCATTAACCCAGGGCGCCATGAATGGCGCCCCTACAGTGCCGCTCGCAGGGGGCGCATTCATGCGCCCCTGGCCCAGGCCGAACACCAAAAAATAAGGGCGCCATAAATGGCACCCTGGATCTCTCCCGCTTAACGTCGTTTCAGCAACAGATAGAGACTGATAGCGAAGAAAGCGCCGCTGGGCAGGATTGCCCCTAATATTGGCGGCAGGCCATAGACCAGGCTCAGCGGACCAAAAATCTGATCCAGCACGTAGAACAGGAAGCCGAAGCTGATACCCGTCACCACGCGCACGCCCATCGATACGCTGCGCAGCGGTCCGAAGATAAAGGAGAGCGCCATCAGCATCATGACCGCTACCGAAAGCGGCTGGAAGATTTTACCCCACATATTGAGCTGATAACGGCCCGACTCCTGCCCGCTCTGCTTCAGATATTTACTGTAGTTATACAGGCCGCTGATGGAGAGCGCGTCCGGATCCAGCGCCACCACGCCCAGCTTGTCTGGCGTCAGGTTGGTTTTCCACTCGCCGTTCAGGCTCTGCGAACCGGTGATCTGTTTTGGATCGGTGAGGTCTGACTCATCCACCTGCGCCAGCTCCCACCGCTTACGCGCCTGATCCCAGGTCGCGGTGGCCGCATAGCGCACGCTCTGCAGACGGCGGGCGTCGTTAAAGCGGTAGATGCTGACCCCATCAATCTCGTTATCGCCCTTAATGCGTTCGATATAGATAAAGTCGTTGCCATCCTTCGCCCAGAGGCCGTTCTGCGTGGAGACCAGCGACCCGCCGTAAAGCTGCTGGGCGCGGAAATTACGCGCCATCTGCTCGCCCTGCGGCGCCACAAACTCGCCGACGGCCATGGTCAGCAGCACCAGCGGGATCGCGGTTTTCATGACGGACAGCGCCACCTGCAGGCGGGTAAAGCCGGACGCCTGCATCACCACCAGCTCGCTGCGCTGAGCCAGCGTGCCGAGGCCAAGCAGCGCGCCAAGCAGCGCCGCCATCGGGAAGAAGATCTCGATATCTTTCGGCACGCTCAGCAGGGTGTAGTAGCCCGCATCCAGTGCGGAATACGCGCCCTGCCCGGTTTTGCGCAGCTGATCGACAAATTTGATAATGCCCGACAGCGACACCAGCATGAACAGCGTCATCATGATGGTGTTAAAAATGGTTTTACCGATATAACGGTCAAGAACCTTAAACATCACACCGACCCTCCGCGGCTGAAACGCGCCCGCAGACGACGCATCGGCACGGTATCCCAGGCATTAAGCGCCACCGCCAGTGCCAGATACGCGATGTTGACGGTCCACATCCAGATCGCCGGATCGAAGCGCCCTTTGGCCGCATTGGAGCGCAGCGAACTCTGCAGCAGGAAGAAGATCAGATAGAGCAGCATCGCAGGCAGCATCGACAATACGCGGCCCTGACGTGGATTGACCACGCTAAGCGGCACCACCATCAGCGCCATAATCAGCACCGAGAAAACCAGCGTCAGACGCCAGTGCAGCTCAGCCTGGAACTGCGGCGTTTTGGTGTTGATCAGCGTAAGCAGATCGGCCTGATCGGCATCGTTAGGATCGAGCGTCGCTTCTTTATAGCCGACTACCGCCTGATAGTTCACAAAGTCAGTGATGCGGAAATCACGCAGCAGCGCGGTACCTTCAAAGCGGGTGCCTTTATCCAGCGTCACCACCTGCGAGCCATCCTTGCGCTGCTCCATATGGCCGCTGTCCGCCAGCACCACCGACGGACGTGCGTTGCCTTTAGGCCGCAGCTGCGCGAGGAACACGTTGCCGAAGGTGTTACCTTTCACATCCTCGACAAACAGCACGGTATTGCCGTCGCTGGAGGTCTGGAACTGGCCTGCGGCCAGCGCAGCAGCGCCCGGGTTCGCTTTGGCATTCTGCGTAACCTCATCCTGGTAACGCGATGACCAGGGGCCGAGCCAGATCACGTTGACCGCCGCCACCAGCGAGGTCATCAGCATCAGGATCATCGCCGCTTTAACCAGTAACCCTTTACCCAGGCCGCAGGCGTGCATCACCGTAATTTCACTTTCGGTGTATAGCCGCCCCAGCGTCATTAAAATCGCCAGAAACAGACTTAAGGGTAAAATAAGTTGCGCCATTTCAGGCACACCGAGTCCTAACAAGGTCAGAACCAGATTTGTGGGGATTTCGCCATCCACCGCCGCCCCTAAGATCCTGACTAACTTCTGACAAAAGAAGATTAGCAGCAGGATAAACAGGATAGCCAGCTGGCTTTTGAGCGTTTCCCGAACCAGATATCTAATAATGATCACGCTTAGTACGCCTGTGAAAACTTGTCTTTTTGCAGGAAAATCGCTAGTTTCAACGCTTATCAGCCATTTTTCTTCATCAATGGCCGTATTGGTCGCTAAAATGGTCTGTTAATGCGTCAGGGTGGTGAAAAAACATCACATTGTCACCCCACTCATTATGACCAGCGGCGTTAAATTGTCATGGCGTCGCGCCAAATAATGGGTGACGAACGCGCTACATTCTAACGACAGCTACGGCCGTTGTCTTTAAGATTCAGGAGAGTGCATGGAGTTCAGTGTAAAAAGCGGCAGCCCGGAAAAACAGCGGAGCGCCTGCATTGTTGTAGGCGTTTTTGAGCCGCGCCGTTTATCGCCCATTGCCGAACAGCTGGATAAAATCAGCGACGGCTATATCAGTGCGCTGCTGCGCCGCGGCGAACTGGAGGGCAAAGTCGGCCAGACGCTGCTGCTGCACCATGTGCCGAATATTCTCTCTGAACGTATTCTGCTGATTGGCTGCGGCAAAGAGCGCGAGCTGGACGAGCGTCAGTATAAGCAGGTGATCCAGAAGACCATTAATACGCTGAATGACACCGGCTCAATGGAAGCGGTCTGCTTCCTGACCGAACTGCATGTTAAAGGCCGCAACACCTACTGGAAAGTGCGCCAGGCTATCGAAACCTCGAAAGAGGCGCTCTACAACTTTGATCAGCTGAAAAGCAATAAAGTTGAGCCGCGTCGTCCGCTGCGCAAGCTGGTGTTCAATGTCCCTACGCGTCGCGAACTCACCAGCGGTGAGCGCGCTATTCAGCATGGCCTTGCCGTGGCAGCCGGCGTGAAAGCGGCAAAAGATCTCAGCAACATGCCGCCAAATATCTGTAACGCGGCCTATCTCGCTTCGCAGGCACGCCAGCTGGCGGACGCTTACAGCAAAAACGTTACGACCCGTGTTATCGGCGAACAGCAGATGAAAGAGCTGGGCATGAATGCCTATCTTGCGGTCGGCGCCGGTTCGCACAATGAGTCGCTGATGTCGGTTATTGAGTACAAAGGTAACAGCGATCCGGACGCGCGTCCCATCGTGCTGGTGGGTAAAGGGCTGACCTTTGACGCCGGCGGCATTTCCATCAAGCCTGCTGAAGGCATGGATGAGATGAAATATGATATGTGCGGCGCGGCCTCGGTCTATGGCGTAATGCGCATGGTGGCGGAACTCAATCTGCCGCTGAACGTCGTGGGCGTTCTGGTGGGCTGTGAAAATATGCCGGATGGCCGCGCAATGCGCCCGGGCGATGTTCTGACCACGATGTCAGGCCAGACGGTGGAAGTGCTGAATACCGATGCTGAAGGTCGTCTGGTGCTGTGCGACGCCCTCACCTACGTTGAACGTTTTGAGCCTGAAGTGGTGATTGACGTGGCGACCCTGACCGGTGCCTGCGTAATTGCGCTGGGCCATCACGTAAGCGGCCTGCTTTCGAATCACAATCCGCTGGCGCATGAGCTGATCAGCGCTTCTGAACAGTCAGGCGACCGCGCGTGGCGGCTGCCGATGGCCGATGAGTATCAGGAGCAGCTGGAGTCGAACTTTGCCGATATGGCGAATATCGGCGGACGTCCGGGCGGTGCGATTACGGCCGCCTGCTTCCTGGCGCGTTTTGCACGCAAATATAACTGGGCGCACCTCGATATCGCCGGCACCGCATGGCGCTCCGGTAAAGCCAAAGGCGCTACCGGTCGTCCGGTACCGATGCTCTCTCAGTTCCTGCTGAACCGTGCGGGTCTGAACGGCGACGATTAACCGGTATTGCGCGTCCTGTGGCGGCATTTCTCCCGTAGGGGCGCCATTCATGGCGCCCGGTTTGATGCGCGTGCGGAACGTGATGACGCCATTCATGGCGCCCGGGGGTGATGCGCGCGCGAGACGTGATAACGTTCAATATGGCGCGGTGTTTGACCAGGGGCGCATAAATGCGCCCCCTGTGGCGGCATTTCCCCTGTAGGGGCGCCATTCATGGCGCCCGGTTTGATACGCGTGCGGAACGTGATGACGCCATTCATGGCGCCCGGGTTGACGCGCGTACGGGACGTGATGACGCCATCAACAACATTCCTGCTGCTGATATCGGCCTTAATGTTGGACGCACGCCGCGCGCTGACGCACAATGCTCTCTGTTGTTACTGATGGAATTTAGCCCGCCATGAAAAACGCCACCTTCTATGTTTTAGAGTCAGAAAGCGCCAGTGATGGCCTTAGCGCTATTGAAGCGCTGGTGTGCGATCTGGCTGCTACCCGCTGGCGTGAAGGCAAACGTATCCTGATCGCCTGTGAAAGCGAAGCGCAGGCGAACCGGCTGGATGAGGCGCTGTGGCAGCGCCCGGCTAACGCCTTTGTGCCACATAATCTGGCGGGTGAAGGCCCGCGTTACGGTGCGCCGGTAGAGCTTGCCTGGCCGCAGCGCCGCAGCAGTGCGCCGCGCGATTTGCTGATCAGCCTGCTGCCGGCATTCGCAGATTTTGCCACCGCTTTCCATGAAGTGATAGACTTCGTACCGTATGAAGAATCCCTGAAACAACCGGCGCGCGATCGCTATAAAGCCTATCGTAGCGTTGGTTTCCAACTGAAAACGGCGCCACCACCCCCGCCGCAAACGACATAGCAGAAATGGACAAGACATATAACCCGCAAGATATCGAGCAGCCGCTCTACGAGCACTGGGAACAGCAGGGCTACTTTAAACCGAATGGCGACACCAGCCAGGAAAGCTTTTGCATCATGATCCCGCCGCCGAACGTTACCGGCAGCTTGCATATGGGTCACGCCTTCCAGCAGACCATTATGGATACCATGATCCGCTACCAGCGCATGCAGGGTAAAAATACCCTGTGGCAGGCGGGCACTGACCATGCCGGTATTGCGACGCAGATGGTTGTAGAGCGTAAGATCGCCGCCGAAGAGGGGAAAACGCGCCAGGATTATGGTCGTGACGCCTTTATCGATAAAATCTGGGAGTGGAAAGCGGAATCAGGCGGCACTATTACCCGCCAGATGCGCCGCCTCGGCAACTCCGTGGACTGGGAGCGCGAGCGCTTCACCATGGATGACGGCCTCTCAAATGCGGTGAAAGAAGTTTTTGTGCGCCTTTATAAAGAGAACCTGATCTACCGTGGCAAACGCCTGGTAAACTGGGACCCTAAACTGCGCACCGCTATCTCCGATCTGGAAGTAGAAAACCGCGAAAGCAAAGGCTCGATGTGGCATATCCGCTATCCGCTGGCGGACGGCGCGACCACGGCAGACGGCAAAGATTATCTGGTTGTCGCCACCACCCGTCCGGAAACCCTGCTGGGCGATACCGGCGTTGCCGTCAATCCGGAAGATCCACGCTATAAAGATCTGATCGGCAAAGAGCTGATCCTGCCGCTGGTAGATCGTCGCATTCCGATCGTGGGTGATGAGCACGCCGATATGGAAAAAGGCACCGGCTGCGTGAAGATCACCCCGGCGCACGATTTCAACGACTATGAAGTGGGTCGTCGTCACAAGCTGCCGATGATCAACATTCTGACCTTTGACGGCGATATCCGCAGCCGTGCCGAGGTGTTTGACACCAACGGTGAAGCGAGCACCGCCTGCTCCGATGAAATTCCGGCGGCGTTTCAGGGTATGGAGCGCTTTGCCGCGCGTAAAGCGATTGTCGCTGCCGTGGATGAAGCGGGCCTGCTGGATGAGATCAAGCCACACGACCTGACGGTGCCGTACGGCGATCGCGGCGGCGTGGTGATTGAGCCGATGCTGACCGATCAGTGGTACGTGCGTACTGCCCCGCTGGCGAAAGTTGCGGTAGAAGCGGTAGAGAACGGCGACATCCAGTTTGTACCGAAGCAGTATGAAAATATGTACTTCTCCTGGATGCGCGATATTCAGGACTGGTGTATTTCACGCCAGCTCTGGTGGGGGCATCGCATTCCGGCGTGGTATGACAACGACGGCAACGTCTATGTCGGCCGCACCGAAGAAGAAGTGCGTCAGGAAAATAATCTGGCTGCAGACGTGGCGCTGCGTCAGGATGATGACGTGCTGGATACCTGGTTCTCCTCCGGCCTGTGGACCTTCTCTACTCTTGGCTGGCCAGAGAACACCGAAGCGCTGCGCACCTTCCACCCCACCAGCGTGCTGGTGAGCGGCTTCGACATTATCTTCTTCTGGATCGCGCGCATGATCATGCTGACCATGCACTTTATCAAAGATGAAAACGGCAAGCCGCAGGTGCCGTTTAAGACCGTCTATATGACCGGTCTGATCCGCGATGAAGAGGGACAGAAGATGTCGAAGTCGAAAGGCAACGTCATCGATCCGCTCGATATGGTTGATGGGATTTCGCTGGAAGCGCTGCTGGAGAAACGTACCGGCAACATGATGCAGCCGCAGCTGGCGGAAAAAATCCGCAAGCGCACCGAGAAGCAGTTCCCGGACGGCATCGTGCCATCAGGCACTGACGCCCTGCGCTTTACGCTGGCCGCGCTGGCCTCAACCGGACGCGATATCAACTGGGATATGAAGCGTCTTGAAGGCTATCGCAACTTCTGTAATAAGCTGTGGAACGCCAGCCGCTTTGTGCTGATGAATACCGAAGATCAGGATTGCGGCCAGCAGGGTGGCGAACTAAAGCTGTCGCTGGCGGATCGCTGGATCCTGAGCGAGTTTAACCGCACGGTGAAAGCGTACCGTGAGGCGCTGGACAGCTATCGCTTCGATATCGCGGCCAATATTCTCTATGACTTCACCTGGAATCAGTTCTGCGACTGGTATCTGGAGCTGACCAAGCCGGTGATGAACAGCGGCAGCGAAGCGGAGCTGCGCGGCACGCGCAACACGCTGGTAACGGTGCTGGAAGCCCTGCTGCGTCTGGCACACCCGATTATTCCGTTTATTACGGAAACTATCTGGCAGCGCGTAAAAGTGCTGAAAAACATCGATCATGACACCATTATGCTGCAGCCGTTCCCGCAGTATGAAGTGGCAAATGAGGATGCACCAGCGCAGGCCGATATCGAGTGGATGAAGCAGGCAATTGTGGCAGTGCGTAATATTCGTGCTGAGATGAACATTGCGCCGAGTAAGCCGCTGGATGTGCTGCTGCGCGACTGCTCCGCTGACGCACAGCGTCGCGTGGAAGAGAACCGCAACTTCCTCTCCCGTCTGGCGCGTCTCGCGAGCCTGACGATCCTGCCGGCGGGCGACAAAGGCCCGGTCTCTGTGACCAAGATCGTCGAGGGCGCAGAGCTGCTGATCCCGATGGCCGATCTGGTCAACAAAGAGGCGGAGCTGGAGCGTCTGGCAAAAGAGCTGCTGAAGCTGGATGTTGAGATTGAGAAGATCCAGACCAAGCTGGCGAACGAAGGCTTTGTGTCGCGCGCTCCGGAAGCGGTGGTCGCGAAAGAGCGCGAGCGCGTGGCGGAGATGGAGCAGTCAAAAGCAAAACTGATTGAACAGCAGGGCGTGATTGCGGCATTGTAAGCGCTTAAGACCTGTTCTTTAACCGAAGCCGGGCTCTGCCCGGCTTTTTTATTACCGGAATTCTGCCATGAGCACCCTCACCTCACTGAATCTGCAGGTCCGCCCGATCTGCGCCGCGGACAACCAGCCGATTGCACAGGTGATCCGCACGGTGTCAGCCGAGTTTGGCCTGACCGCGGATAAAGGCTATACCGTCGCCGATCCCCAGCTTGATAGCCTGTTTGAACTCTACAGTACCCCAGGGAGCGCCTACTGGATTGTGGAGCTGGAAGGCAGCGTCGTGGGCGGCGGCGGCATTGCGCCGCTGGCGTGCAGCGCGCCCGATATCTGCGAACTCCAGAAGATGTATTTTCTGCCGCAGGTGCGCGGGCTCGGCCTGGCGCGTGAACTGGCGCTGCGCGCGCTGGCGTTTGCCCAGGCGCAGGGGTTCCGCCGCTGCTATCTGGAGACCACCGCCAGCCTGACGCGGGCGATTGCGCTTTATGAAGCGCTGGGATTTACGCACATTGACCGCGCCATGGGCTGTACCGGTCACGTCGATTGCGAAGTGCGGATGCTTAAAACGCTGGCGTAGAAGCCCGCACTCAGAACGCGGGCACGCCGCTGTGAAAGCGCAGCTCCGTATCCGGCTCGCCGATCAGGCGCGCTTCCGCTGCGCCGATCGCCTGCACGCGCGGTGTAATATCGCGCGGTGAGATCTGCGCTGCCAGCGCAAGGTAGTCCTGATAGTGACGCGCTTCTGAACGCAGCAGCGAGATATAGAACTTCTCCAGCTGCGCATCCAGATGCGGTGCCAGGCTGGCAAACCGTTCGCAGGAGCGCGCTTCAATATAGGCGCCGCAAATCAGCTTATCCACCAGCGTATCGGGCTCATGGGTGGTGACCTCCCGCAGCAGCCCTTTTGCATAGCGGCTGGCGGTGATTTTGCGGTAAATCAGACCGCGCGCCTGCATGATCTCCCATACCTGATAAAAGTGGTGCAGCTCCTCTTTGATCAGCAGCACCATCTTCTCCACCATCTCATCCGCCCACGGCAGTTCGTTGCGCACGATAACGCTTTTGGTCAGATTTTTATGCGCATTGATGAAGTCGCTGCTGTGCGCTTCGCCAAAGACAAACGCCTCATAAGGTTCGAGCCACGCCAGAATCGCCTCACCGCTCGGTTTATCTGCCACATATTTACGGATCAGCCATACGGCGGTCTGTGCCGCTTTCAGCTCACATACCATGTGATCGGTCAGCAGCAGCGTAAGATTTTCCGGTTTGCGCGCCTCTGCGATCCACGCCTCAGGCGTGCGACAGTGCAGGAACTGGTGGATGGGTGCTAATAGCGGGGCGTAATTCATCGGTGGTCTTTACAGGCAGGTAAGTGAAACGGGCGACAGGCGCCGCCCGGTACAATCAGTGACGGACGCCGTTATCCTCGCCGTCGTCGTCCATCTCTTCATCTTCGTCTTCGTCATCTTCCGCGTTGGGATCTTCGAAGTAGGTACCCCAGCCGTCATAATCGACGTTGTATTTGCCCACCAGGTTCACCAGCTGCTCAACCTGCGCATCGATCAGTTCAGGTTTCAGGGCAGATTCGCTGAGGATATCCACACACATTACCGTGGTGCCATCTTCCAGCTCCAGCTCTTCCGGCTCGGTGACTTCATAGCCCAGCTTAAACGCATCAACTGCCGCTTTTTCCAGCGAGTCGAAGTTGTTGCAGGAGAGATGATGTTCAATGGTGTAGAGCGCGTCCGGATCGCTTCCGTCATCCAGCAGCTCTTCGATGATCAGACGCGTCTCTTCGCGCTGTTCTTCCAGCAATGCTTCGTATGCCATGTGTGAGTCCTCAAAATGGTGGCAGTGAATGCAATTATTTTCCCATACTGCCTCGCGCGCCACTACACAAAACAGAAAGTTTATTTGCGCCGGGGTTGAAAATGAATATTCATACCATTAAATTGAATTTTAATTCATTATTAAGCAGCTTACGGAGCAAAGCATGAGCCAGTTATATTCGAAACATTTCCTGCGGTTGCTGGATTTTACTCCGGCAGAGATCGCCAGCCTGCTGTCGCTGGCCGCTGAATTAAAGCAGGCCAAAAAAAGCGGCAGTGAACCGCGCTACCTTACCGGCAAAAATATTGCGCTCATCTTCGAAAAAGACTCGACCCGTACCCGATGCTCTTTCGAAGTTGCCGCTTACGATCAGGGTGCAAACGTGACCTATCTCGGGCCGGGCGGCAGTCAGATTGGGCATAAAGAGTCGATAAAAGACACCGCCCGGGTGCTGGGACGCTTCTATGACGGTATTCAGTATCGCGGCTATGGTCAGGCGCTGGTGGAAACCCTGGCTGAACACGCCGGTGTGCCGGTGTGGAACGGTCTGACCGATGAGTTTCACCCTACGCAGCTGCTGGCCGATCTGCTCACGATGCAGGAGCAGCTGCCGGGTAAAGCGCTGAGCGACATGACGCTGGTGTATGTGGGCGACGCGCGCAATAACATGGGCAACAGCATGCTGGAGGCCGCCGCGCTGACGGGGCTCGATTTGCGTCTGGTAGCGCCTGAAGCGTGCTGGCCGGAGAGCGGGCTGGTAGAGACGTGCCGGGCAGCGGCGGCGCAAACCGGCGGCAAAATTACGCTGACGGAGAATATCGCCGAAGGCGTGCAGGGTGCAGACTTTATCTATACTGACGTCTGGGTCTCTATGGGCGAGGCGAAATCGGTGTGGGAAGAGCGTATCGCTCTGCTGCGCCCCTATCAGGTTAACAGCGCGATGCTGGCGCTGACCGGTAATCCGCAGGTGAAGTTTCTGCACTGCCTGCCCGCTTTTCACGATGACAAAACCACGCTGGGCCAGCAGCTGGCGGCGCAGTACGGACTGGAAGCCGGAATGGAAGTCAGCGACGAGGTATTTGAGTCGGCGCACAGCGTGGTATTCGATCAGGCGGAAAACCGCATGCACACCATTAAAGCAGTGATGGTGGCCACGCTGGCTCAGCGCTGATTAACGCCAGGCAAACGTTTACTTAGCGCTTGCTGCCCGCCCGCGAATGCGTATAATGCGCCACAATTTGCCGGAGGAAATATGCCACAGCGCCAGCCACATTTTGCCGCTCCCGTCCGCCTGAACGCAGGCGGCACCGCTGTTTCTTTCCGCTATTCACCGATCGTTATAAAGCCCCTGTAAAGGGGCTTTTTTTTGTCCGCTATCCGGCAGCACTGAGGAGAAAGCTATGGCTAACCCGCTATATCGCAAACACATCATTTCCATCAACGATCTTAATCGCGATGAACTGGAGCTGGTGCTGCATACCGCTGCCCGGCTTAAGGCGCAGCCGCAGCCTGAGCTGCTGAAGCATAATGTGATTGCCAGCTGTTTTTTCGAAGCCTCTACCCGGACCCGCCTCTCGTTTGAGACGGCGATGCATCGCCTGGGGGCATCGGTGGTCGGGTTCGCCGACGGCGGTAACACCTCGCTGGGCAAGAAAGGCGAAACGCTGGCCGACACCATTTCCGTCATCGGCACCTACGTTGACGCTATCGTGATGCGCCATCCGCAGGAGGGTGCGGCGCGTCTGGCCACGGAATTTTCCGGCGGCGTACCGATCCTCAACGCCGGCGATGGTGCGAATCAGCATCCGACGCAAACCCTGCTCGATCTCTTTACCATCCGTGAAACGCAGGGGCGGCTTGATAACCTCAGCGTCGCGATGGTCGGCGATCTGAAATATGGCCGTACCGTGCACTCGCTTACGCAGGCGCTGGCAAAATTCACCGGCAACCGTTTTTACTTTATCGCCCCGTCAGCACTTGCCATGCCCGCCTATATTACCGATATGCTGGATGAACAGAACATCGTCTGGACGCGGCACGACAGCATTGAAGAGGTGCTGCCTGAACTCGACATTCTTTATATGACACGGGTGCAGAAAGAGCGTCTCGATCCGTCAGAGTACGCCAATGTTAAGGCACAGTTCATTCTGCGCGCCGCCGATCTGCACGGCGCGCGCGGCAATATGAAGGTGCTGCATCCGCTGCCGCGCGTGGATGAGATCGCCACCGACGTCGACAGCACGCCCCATGCCTGGTATTTCCAGCAGGCGGGGAACGGCATTTTTGCCCGCCAGGCGCTTCTGGCGCTGGTACTGAATAGCGAACTGACAGACTAAGGAGCCGACGATCATGACCCAGGATAATAAACTGCAGGTAGAAGCGATTAAACGCGGCACGGTAATCGATCATATTCCGGCCCAGACGGGATTTACGTTGCTGTCGCTGTTCCGCCTGACGGAAACCGAGCAGCGTATTACCATCGGCCTTAACCTTCCTTCCGGCGAGATGGGACGTAAGGATCTGATCAAAATCGAGAACACTTTTCTTACTGAAGATCAGATCAATCAGCTGGCGTTTTATGCGCCGCACGCTACGGTAAACCGTATCGAAGAGTATGAGGTGGTGGCCAAAATTACCCCAACGCTGCCGGCGCGCATTGAGCAGGTGCTGACCTGCCCGAACAGCAACTGTATCAGCCGCAGCGAGCCGGTTTTCTCCAGCTTTGCGGTAAAGCAGCGTGAAGATGATATCCACCTGCAGTGTAAATATTGCGAGAAGTCGTTTGCCCGCCATGTGGTGCTGGGTCACTGGTAATCATCTGACCGCTCCCTATAATGGGAACCCTTGCTTACGCGGCGAGCGCCCCGCTGGCCGCGCACTTCTGAGGAGAAACGATGTCTCGCGAAATCAGTACGGAACAGGCTCCCGCCGCTATCGGTCCCTATGTGCAGGGCGTGGATCTCGGCAGCATGATTATCACCTCCGGACAGATCCCGGTCGATCCGGCAACCGGCGCGGTCGCCGATGATGTGGCAGCCCAGGCGCGCCAGTCGCTGGAGAATGTCAAAGCGATTGTTGAAGCAGCCGGTCTGCAGGTTGGCGACATTGTCAAAACCACGGTCTTTGTCAAAGACCTCAACGACTTTGCCACGGTTAACGCCACTTACGAGGCGTTTTTTACTGAGCATCAGGCCAGCTTCCCGGCGCGCTCCTGTGTCGAGGTCGCCCGCCTGCCTAAAGATGTCAAAATTGAGATTGAAGCGATCGCCGTACGTCGCTGATCCCCTGCCCCTCTCCCGGCCGGGAGGGGGGACTCACCACTTCCTTGCGGCATATCAAGCCATACGCAATTAATCCCGCCCCGGACACAACATATAGTCATTACACTACCTGAAATATCTATATATAGCTCAGGAGTGGTGAATGGTGACGACGGTTATAAAACGCGACGGCTGCAGAGTCCCCTTTGATATACAGCGTATTGAACAGGCCATTGCGGCGGCGGCAGAGGCAGTGGCGCAGTGCGATCCTGCCTGGTGCCGGGCGCTGGCTGAGCAGATTGGTCAGCAGCTGGCCGCGCGCGCGGAAGTCGATATCCATGAGATCCAGCTGGCGGCTGAAGAGGCGCTGATGCATGCCGGTAAACCGGCGGTGGCGCGCGCGTGGATTGAGTATCGCCACGACCGGGACCGGGCGCGCGAGCAGCGCAGCCGGCTGCATCACGCCATCAGGGGGCTGGTGGAGCAGACCGACACCGCGCTGCTGCATGAGAATGCGAACAAAGACAGTAATGTCATCCCAACCCAGCGCGACCTGCTGGCGGGCATCGTGGCAAAACATTATGCGCAGCGGCATCTGCTGCCGCGCGCGGTGGCCGAGGCGCACGATCGCGGCGAGATCCACTATCACGATCTCGATTACGCCCCCTTTTTCCCGATGTTCAACTGCATGCTGGTCGACCTGCGCGGCATGCTGACCCGGGGCTTCAAAATGGGCAATGCGGAGATCGAGCCGCCGAAATCGATCGCCACCGCCACCGCCGTTACCGCGCAGATCATCGCGCAGGTCGCCAGCCATATTTATGGCGGCACGACGCTTAACCGCATTGATGAAGTGCTGGCGCCGTTTGTGGAATTAAGCATGGCGAAGCATCGGCAGGTCGCGGCGGCGTGGCAGATCGCCCGCGCGGAGGAGTATGCCCGGGAACGCACTGAAAAAGAGTGCTATGACGCGTTTCAGTCGCTGGAATATGAAGTCAATACGCTGCACACCGCCAACGGCCAGACCCCCTTTGTGACCTTTGGCTTCGGGCTTGGCACCTGCGAAGCAGCACGCATGATCCAGCGGGCGATTCTGCACAACCGCATCGCCGGGCTGGGTAAAAACCATAAAACGGCGGTATTTCCCAAGCTGGTTTTTGCCATCCGCGAGGGGATTAACCGTCGACCGGGCGACATTAATTACGATATCAAACAGCTGGCGCTGCGCTGCGCCGCTAAACGCATGTATCCCGACATCCTCAATTATGACCAGGTTGTGGCGGTGACCGGCTCATTTAAAACGCCGATGGGCTGCCGCAGCTTTCTCGACCGCTATGACGTGCAGGGAGAGCCGGTTCATGACGGGCGCTGCAACCTCGGCGTGGTGACGATCAATCTGCCGCGCATTGCGCTGGAGGCACAGGGCAATGATGACCGCTTCTGGCAACTGCTCGATAAGCGGCTGGCGCTGACAAAGCAGGCCCTGATGACGCGCATCGCGCGTCTTGAACGCACCAAAGCGCGCGTGGCGCCGATTCTTTACATGGAGGGAGCGTGCGGCATACGGCTGCAGGCTGATGAAGAGATTGGCGTTCTGTTCCGCAACGGACGCGCGTCGGTTTCGCTTGGCTTTATTGGCCTGCATGAGACGCTGAATGCGCTGAGCGGTAATGCGCAGCACCCTTACGATTCGCCCGCGCTGCAGGCAAAAGGCGTGGCGATTGTTTCCCGCCTGCGCGCGGCGGCCAGCGCGTGGAAAGCGGAGAGCGGCTACGGCTTTAGCCTCTACAGCACGCCGAGTGAAAACCTGTGCGATCGCTTCTGTCGCCTCGATGCAGCGGAATTTGGTGTGGTTCCGGGCGTGACCGATAAAGGCTACTACACCAACAGCTTCCACCTTGATGTAGAGAAGAAGGTGAATCCGTACGATAAAATCGATTTTGAAGCGCCCTATCCGGCCATCAGCAGCGGCGGCTTTATCTGTTACGGCGAATATCCCAGCCTGCAGCACAACCTGAAAGCGCTGGAAGATGTCTGGGACTACAGCTATCACCGCGTGCCCTACTACGGCACCAATACGCCGATCGATGAGTGCTACGCCTGCGGCTTCAGCGGCGAGTTCAGCTGCACCAGCAAAGGCTTTACCTGTCCCGCCTGTGGCAATCGCGACCCTGCCCGGGTCTCCGTGACGCGCCGCGTCTGCGGCTATCTTGGCAGCCCGGACGCCCGCCCCTTCAATGCCGGTAAACAGCAGGAGGTGCAGCGACGCGTGAAGCACATGAGTGGCGGCCTGCCGAAATGATGCGTATTCATGGCTATTATGACGTTGACGTGGTGAACGGGCCGGGCACGCGCTGCACGCTGTTTGTCGCGGGCTGCGAGCATCGGTGCCGGGGCTGCTATAACCCGCGCACCTGGCGCACCGACACGGGCACACCCTTTACGCTGCAGATGGAAGAACAGCTGATTGCCGATCTCAACGATACCCGCGTGCCGCGTCAGGGCTTATCGCTCAGCGGGGGCGATCCGCTGCATCCGCACAACGTACCGCATATTCGCCGGCTGGTGCGGCGCGTGCGGCGCGACTGCCCCGGTAAAGATATCTGGCTCTGGACCGGCTATGAGCTGGCTGAGCTTTCTGCCGCTCAGCGGGTGATACTCGACGCTATCGATGTGCTGATTGATGGCCGCTTTGTTGAGGCTGAAAAGGATGCACGGCTGCAGTGGCGCGGCAGTCGTAATCAAAAGATCTGGTGGTTGCGCCAGCCGCCGCCTGCGGAAGACATTGCGCCGCCGGGCTTGCGTTTCAGTGATTAGCGTCCAGACTTGTCAGGTCACTCATGCAACGAACCCTGGGTTCGTTAACCACATGGAGAAGAGAAGATGGGCAAGAAAATAGCGGTTCTGATCACCGATGATTTTGAGGATTCTGAATTTACCTCACCAGCGGATGCTTACACCCAGGCGGGCCATGAAGTGGTCACCATTGAGATGCAGGCAGGAAAAACGGTGAAAGGTAAACAGGGCAAAGCGGAAGTGAAGATTGATAAAGATATCGATCACGTCAGTGCAGCAGAATTTGATGCACTGCTGCTGCCGGGCGGCCACTCCCCCGACGCGCTGCGCGGTGACGATCGCTTTGTCAATTTCACCAAAGAGTTTGTTGCCAGCGGCAAACCGATTTTCGCTATTTGTCACGGTCCACAGCTGCTGATCAGCGCCAACGGCGTGCGCGGCCGCAAGATGACCTGTGTGAAAGCGATTGCGATCGATTTGCGTAACGCGGGTGCCGATTTTTACGACAAAGAAGTGGTCGTGGATGATGACAAGCTGGTCACCAGCCGCACCCCGGAAGATCTGCCGGCATTTAACCGCGAATCGCTGCGCATACTGAGCGCATCATAATATCCCGGCCGCCCGTAGTATCCAGGGCGGCATGATATATCTGACCCAGGGCGGCATGAATGCCGCCCCTACAATTATACGACCTGTAGGGGGCGCATTCATGCGCCCCTGGTTTTTGCGATATACCCGCCACAGGGGCGGCATGAATGCCGCCCCTACAATTGTACGACCTGTAGGGGGCGCATTAATGCGCCCCTGGTGCATTCATGCGCCCCTGGTTTATTTATGATGCGATACGCTGCCAGCTGATTTTCTTGCCAAAACCCAGTGTGTTATCCGTCATCTTCAGCTCATCTATCGTGAGCTGCCAGAGAGGCGCGGTGACTTTTTTTGCGACCGGAAAACGGCGCTGATAGGCGCTTAACGCCTGCGCATCCTCGCTTAGCCGGATATGTCCGCGATACTGGACGCCTTTAAGCAGCTGAACACTTTTCGGCTGGCCATTAATGGTGCCTGCGACCTGCGGGTTATGCAGCATCATGGCACCGTGACGCGTGGCGGTGTCGCTCATCAGCCAGAATGCCATCTGTGCTTCATCAAACAGATAGTAGCAATTAGCGCACCACAGCTCTTCCGATGCGCTGGCGCAAAGCGAAAGCACATGCTGTTTCTTCAGGTAGCGCAGTAAATGAGACAGATCGGACAAAGGTCGCTCCCTGCACATAGCCGTGAACGCGGCGGCACGTTACACTGCTGGTGCTTTGTTTTGAGGTCTGAGAAATGGAACAGAACTGGCAGCTTTATATGCTGCAAACCGCTGCCGGGATGATCTATACCGGAATTACCACCGATGTGGCGCGCCGGCTGCTGCAGCATCAGCAGGGACGCGGCGCCCGCTCGCTGCGCGGTAAAGGGCCGCTTACGCTGATGTTTCACTGCCCTGCCGGTGACCGCGCTGCGGCTTCACGACTGGAGTATCAGGTCAAACAACTCGCCCGTACCCACAAACTGCTGCTGATAGCGCAACAGCCGGCGTGTCTGACCACCTGGTTTACTCAGCGTGGTTAAAAGGCGCAGCAAATACCACTAACCCTTCTGCGCCGCTGAACGCATCGTCTGCCAGCTTGTAAATCTGGAATGTCGCCTCGCTGTCAGGCCAGCGGCAGTGCAGCCCATGATGGGCCGCCGACTCAAAGCCCAGCGGCTGGTAAAATGCGGGATCGCCCAGCACCACGACCGCGCTGTAGCTGAATTCATTCAGTGAATCGAGCCCCTCATAAACCAGCTGCTTTGCCAGGCCCTGCCCGCGTACCGAACTGTCAACGGCCAGTGGAGCCAGCGCCACCCAGTTACGATCTTCACCCTGCAGCGTTACCGGACTGAAAGCAGCATAGCCCAGCACCTGACCCTCATCATCGGTTGCCACCACGCCCAGCGTGAGCAATCCATCTTCGCGCAGCTGCTGTACCCGTTCAGCTTCAGCTGGGGTCGCAAAACTGCGTTTTAACAGGCTGTCGATGCCGGCAGCATCAACGCCAATCTCAGTACGAATTAACATGGCATCCCCGTGCGTGACGCATAAGCCTGCGCCTTCTGTTCCCTTCTGCCTTAGCCTGAGCAGCTACCAGCAGCAAGTCGTTGGCTTCGCCGCGAAACCCGGCATCTGTTTCGGCATCGCGTGAAACGGTCAGACGCCTCCTGCAGCGTGGCGATGCGGCAAAACTGACTCGCAGCAATCCGATCGCCCAGGCCGCGCCCTTGCAGAAAGTCTAACTCACCTTCAGCAAAAACATGACGAAATTGCGCGTTTAAGAGTTGTTGCAAAAGAGTTTTTTCCATCTCCGTACCCGCTTTGCCCGCAATATACGCCTATTCAGCAGGCTTTTTCCCCTAACCGGCGGCGTACGGTTACGAACGGTGTGGCTCTGCGTATTTATAACAGGTTATCAATTATGCCATCTCTGTCGCGCAGTCCTCCCTGCTGAGATCAACAAGCCTGCTATTACGCGTCAGGAAAATAGCGCAGCGGCAGGGGTATACCTTCCGGAAAAATGGTTAATAAAGGCACAATCCGGCTACATCCCTGCCCTTAATAGCAGTTTTAATATGGGTAATGTTGCGTAATACTTATGGCAGCAGGCTGTTCAACGCCTGCGCCATCATTTGCTGGAGTACTCATGTCTGAGAAAAAACCTGTTCGCCTGTCCGTGCTGGATCTGGCTCCTATTCCGCAAGGCGCGTCTGCGCGCGACGCCTTTCACCATTCACTGGCGCTGGCGCGTCAGGCGGAAGCGCTGGGTTTCCACCGCTACTGGCTCGCTGAGCATCACAACATGACCGGTATTGCCAGCGCGGCGACCTCGGTGCTGATCGGGTATCTCGCGGCAAATACCGAAACCCTGCGGCTTGGATCCGGCGGGATTATGCTGCCTAACCATGCGCCGCTGGTGATTGCCGAGCAGTTCGGTACCCTGGAGTCGCTCTACCCTGGTCGCATCGATCTCGGGCTGGGCCGTGCACCGGGTTCCGATCAGCGCACGATGATGGCGCTGCGCCGTCATCTCTCCAGCGCCCAGGCCGACAGCTTCCCGGAAGATGTCGCTGAGCTGCTGCGCTGGTTTGATGCTGAAGAAGGCGAGCATCATCCGGTACAGCCAGTGCCGGGCCTCGGCCTGAAAATTCCGGTGTGGCTGCTCGGCTCAAGCCTTTACAGCGCTCAGCTGGCGGCGAAGCTCGGGCTGCCGTTTGCCTTTGCCTCGCACTTCGCCCCGGATCTGCTGCTGCAGGCGCTGCATCTGTACCGTGAGAAGTTCCAGCCTTCGGCGCGCCTGGCTAAGCCATACGCTATGGTCTGTGTGAATATTGTGGCGGCAGAGAGTGAGCGCGACGCGCGCTTCCTGTTTACCTCCATGCAGCAGCAGTTTATCAACCTGCGCCGCGGCAAGCCGGGCCCGCTGCCTGCGCCGGTGGAAAATATGGATAGCCTCTGGTCGTCGTCAGAGCAGTATGGCGTGCAGCAGGCGCTGAGCATGTCGATTGTGGGCGATAGCGAAAAGGTGCGTCACGGTCTGGCAGCGTTGCAGCGCGAAACGCAGGCGGATGAGATCATGGTCAACGGTCAGATCTTCGATCCCAAAGCGCGGCTGCGCTCATTTGCGCTGGCGATGGAAGCTGCCGGCACGCTGTAGCAGGTTGAGTAAAAGAGATAAAAAAAGGGACGCCGCATGGCGTCCCTTTTTATTGCTTAACGTTTAGCGATTATGCATCACGACGACGTGAGGTGCCTTCGTCGCGACGTGGGCCACGGCCCGCTTCGCGGCTAAAGCGTCCGCCTTCGCGGCCACCTTCACGACGCTCGGAGAAGCGACGCGGTGCGCCTTCACCACGTGGTGCACTGTCGCCACGCGGTGCGCTGCTGCGACGCTCGCCACCGAAGTCACGACCGCCACTGCGGCGCTCAGTACGCTCGTGCGGCTGTGCATCACCCAGCAGCTGCATATTCATCGGCTTGTTCAGAATACGCGTGCGCGTGAAGTGCTGCAGAACTTCACCCGGCATGCCTTTTGGCAGTTCGATGGTGGAGTGCGTGCCAAACAGCTTGATGTTACCAATGTAGCGGCTGCTGATATCGCCTTCGTTAGCGATAGCACCCACAATGTGGCGAACTTCAACGCCGTCATCGCGACCCACTTCAATGCGGTAAAGCTGCATGTCGCCAACGTCACGACGCTCACGACGTGGACGATCGCCATCACGGCTCTCACCACGGCTGTCGCGGTCACGACGCGGACGGTCAGCGCGGTCATCACGATCGCGGAACTCACGACGCTGCGGACGCGGCGCGTCAGCCGGTACGATCAGTGGACGTTCACCCTGAGCCATTTTCAGCAGGGCAGCCGCCAGCGTTTCGATATCCAGCTCTTCTTCCGGCTGCATTTTGCTCAGCAGCGCGCGATACTGATCCAGATCGCTGCTTTCCAGCTGCTTCTGTACTTTTGCTGCAAATTTGGCCAGACGACGCTCACCCAGCAGCTCTGCGTTTGGCAGTTCTACTTCCGGAATAGTCAGCTTCATGGTGCGTTCAATGTTACGCAGCAGACGACGCTCGCGGTTCTCAACGAACAGCAGCGCACGGCCAGCGCGGCCCGCACGACCGGTACGGCCGATACGGTGAACATAAGACTCCGCATCCATCGGGATATCGTAGTTAACAACCAGGCTGATACGCTCAACGTCCAGACCGCGCGCCGCAACGTCGGTTGCAATCAGGATATCAAGACGGCCATCTTTCAGGCGCTCCAGCGTCTGCTCACGCAGTGCCTGGTTCATGTCGCCGTTCAGCGCGGCACTGTTGTAGCCGCTGCGCTCTAAGGCTTCCGCCACTTCCAGCGTTGCGTTTTTGGTACGCACGAAAATGATGGCTGCATCAAAGTCTTCTGCTTCCAGGAAACGCACCAGCGCTTCAGTTTTACGGCCGTAAGCGGTCCAGTAAGACTGTGAAATATCCGGACGCGTGGTCACGCTTGACTGGATACGCACTTCCTGTGGATCTTTCATGAAGCGTTTGGTAATACGACGAATCGCTTCTGGCATAGTTGCAGAGAACAGTGCGGTCTGATGACCTTCCGGGATCTGCGCCATGATGGTTTCAACGTCTTCGATGAAGCCCATACGCAGCATTTCATCAGCTTCGTCCAGAACCAGACCACGCAGGTTAGAGAGGTCCAGAGTACCACGCTTCAGGTGGTCCAGCAGGCGGCCCGGGGTACCCACAACGATCTGTGGTCCCTGACGCAGGGCGCGCAGCTGTACGTCATAACGCTGGCCGCCATACAGGGCCACGACGTTGACGTTACGCATATGTTTAGAGAATTCTGTCATCGCTTCAGCCACCTGCACCGCCAGTTCGCGGGTCGGTGCCAGCACCAGAATCTGTGGTGCGCGGACAGAAGGATCAACGTTGTTTAACAGCGGCAGTGAGAACGCCGCGGTTTTACCACTACCGGTCTGCGCCATACCCAGAACATCGCGGCCCGCCAGCAGGTGAGGAATACACTCAGCCTGGATTGGGGAAGGCTTAACGTAGCCCATACCGTTCAGAGATTCGAGGATGTCGGCGTTCAGGCCCAGATCAGCAAAAGTGGTTTGAATATCAGTCATGTAGTACACGTGCCTCTTAGATTGCGGCGGCCAGTCTACATAACTCGTCGTGAAAATTTTCAGTCATTTTCATCAAAAAGTGTGAACCGGCTCAAATTAGAAGTTTTGACGAACAGAAAAGCCCTCACCTCTGGAGATGATGACTTTACAGGTACAACAGGCAATAAAAGTTCGTCAGCTATTGCTGGTCAGATTCTGATAAATCGTCTTGTGTCTGGCCGAGTTGCGCCAGTTCCAACAATGCGTATCGGTGTTCAACAAAGTTGTTAACGTTGTTAGACACCGCCAGTTTGAACAACGCTTTCGCGTCGTCCTTCTCCCCCAGACTTAGGTAGTACTTACCTAAATAGAAGTTGGTTTCACTGAGATGTTCAGCGAGCGAGGTGTTATCCGTTGCGTCCGCCTTGAGACGTTCCATCAATGTTTTTTCACTGATGTCGCCCAGGTAGAACTCGACAATATTCCATCCCCATTGGTCCTTAGCCGCTTTGTCATAACGCTGTTTCAGCGCTACTTTAGCCTGGTCTTTGTCTATCTCGCTTTCAGTGAGATAGAGCCAGAGGCTGCGGAACGGATCGTTAGGATCGTCTTGATAAAACGCCAGCAGATCATCTTGCGCTAACCTGTATCGACCACCGTAGTAGAGAGCGATACCGCGGTTTAAATGCGCATAATTGTAAGTTGGATCAAGCTCAAGTACAGAATCAAACGCTTCGTAGGCGGCATCAAAGTTGCCAGCCTGCGTTAAGTATATACCAAGATAGTTAAACACTTCTGGCATATCTGGTCTTATAGACAGCGCTTGCGAGAAATCGTTCCGCGCCAGTGCCCTCAGACCCAAACTATCATACAACACTCCGCGCTCATATAACAGCTGTGCGCGTTCATCGTCGGTCAGGGCCCGACTGGCAAGAATTTGTTCCATTCGCGCCAGAATGACCTCTTGCTGCAGTGTGGGCTGCAAAGGTACTGCCAGAACTTCGTTCTTACGCCAATTGGAGTTGCTGCATCCTGCCAGCGAAATAGCTGTCGCAACAATACACCAGCGCAAAAAAGGCTTCATTTCCCACTCCCGATACAAACATTGGGATAACCATCCTGTCATCCGCCTGCTATGCACAAGGGTTCCCGCCCTCGCGATGATACCCTGGCGGTGTCAACTTATCGGCACAGCGACCGTGAGTTGACGCTACCAGAGTATACAAACACCCCTTTCTGCCGGGCAGAAAGGGGCTAATCAGGACACGCTTATTCAGCGTCAGAAGCGTCCACAGCAGCAGCTTCTGCCGGCTTCTGCTCAGTTGCCTCTTTGATGCTCAGACGTACGCGGCCCTGACGGTCAACTTCCATCACCTTAACCGGTACTTCCTGACCCATCTGCAGGTAGTCGGTCACTTTCTCTACGCGCTTGTCGGCAATCTGAGAAATATGAACCAGACCTTCTTTACCGCCACCGATAGCCACGAACGCACCAAAATCAACGATACGGGTAACTTTGCCGGAGTAGATGCGGCCCACTTCAATCTCAGCGGTGATCTCTTCGATACGACGAATCGCTTCTTTCGCTTTCTGACCGTCGGTCGCAGCGATTTTTACGGTGCCGTCATCTTCGATTTCGATGGTAGTGCCGGTCTCTTCGGTCAGCGCACGGATTACCGAGCCGCCTTTACCAATCACATCTTTGATCTTGTCAGAGCTGATCTTGATGGTGTAAATACGCGGTGCGAATTCAGAGATCTCCTGACGCGGCGTGCTGATAGCCTGTTCCATGACGCTCAGGATATGCAGACGCGCACCCTTAGCCTGGTTCAGCGCAACCTGCATGATTTCGCGGGTGATGCCTTCGATTTTAATGTCCATCTGCAGCGCGGTAATACCTTCACGGCTACCCGCTACTTTGAAGTCCATATCGCCGAGATGATCTTCATCACCCAGGATGTCAGACAGCACGACAAACTTCTCATCTTCCTTCACCAGACCCATAGCAATACCGGCAACGGCTGCTTTGATCGGTACGCCTGCGTCCATCAGTGCCAGTGAAGCACCGCAAACGGAAGCCATAGAAGAAGAACCGTTTGATTCAGTGATTTCTGATACAACGCGTACGGTGTACGGGAACTCTTCCTGCTTAGGCATAACTGCCAGTACGCCACGCTTCGCCAGACGACCGTGACCAATTTCACGACGCTTCGGTGAGCCAACCATGCCGGTTTCGCCCACTGAGTATGGAGGGAAGTTGTAGTGGAACAGGAAGCTGTCGGTACGCTCGCCCATCAGCTCATCCAGGTTCTGCGCATCGCGTGCGGTACCCAGCGTAGCAGCAACCAGCGCCTGCGTTTCACCACGGGTGAACAGCGCAGAGCCGTGCGTACGCGGCAGTACGCCGGTACGAACGTCCAGACCGCGGATCATATCTTTTTCGCGACCGTCGATACGCGGTTCGCCGCTCAGGATGCGGGTACGAACCACATTCTTTTCGAGGCTATGCACGATATCGCCGATTTCTGCATCATCCAGCGCAGCATCTTCAGCCAGCAGGGCAGCGATCGTCTCATCTTTGATCACGCCAACCTGTGCGTAACGCTCCTGCTTATCGGTGATGCGGTAAGCATCAGCGATGCGCGCTTCCGCCAGCACGGCAACACGTGCAATCAGTGCATCGTTAGTCGCTTCTGGCTTCCAGTCCCAGCGCGGTTTACCCGCTTCGGCGACCAGCGCGTTGATGTTTTCGATAACAACCTGCTGCTGGTCGTGGCCAAATACCACGGCGCCGAGCATCTGCTCTTCAGTCAGGATATCGGCTTCCGATTCAACCATCAGTACCGCGTTCTGGGTACCGGCAACCACCAGGTCCAGACGTGACTGTTTGATCTCATCTGCGGTCGGGTTCAGGACATACTGGTCGTTGATGTAACCAACGCGAGCAGAACCGATTGGACCGTTGAACGGAATACCTGACAGTGACAGCGCAGCAGAGGCACCAATCATTGCCACGATGTCCGGGTTAACCTGAGGGTTAACAGAAACGACAGTAGCGATAACCTGCACTTCGTTAACGAAGCCTTCCGGGAACAGCGGACGCACCGGGCGGTCAATCAGACGCGCAATCAGGGTTTCGCCTTCGCTTGGACGGCCTTCGCGACGGAAGAAGCTGCCCGGGATACGACCAGCAGCATAGGTACGCTCCTGATAGTTAACGGTCAGCGGGAAAAAGTCCTGGCCTGGTTTCGCTTTCTTCTGGCCAACAACGGTTACAAATACCGCTGTGTCATCCATGCTTACCATAACAGCCGCGGTAGCCTGACGTGCCATCATGCCGGTTTCCAGCGTGACGGTATGCTGACCATATTGGAATTTGCGTACGATCGGATTCAGCAAAATTAACATCCTTAAATTCAGGGCAGAGCCATTGCGGCTCGCCAGTGATAACCGATCTTTGTCGCATCCTCGCGACTAATGACAACCCTCAACCGCCCCTGCGGCAAAGCCTCTCATTAGCCGCGCGAACCTCTGCAAACAAAGATCACACTCAGCAACAATACATGAGTTTGGTCTGGATTGCTGCGGATTGCTCGAAAAAAGGGGCCTTAAAGGCCCCCTTTTCGCGAAACTCGCACAAATCTGATCGTCAGATGCGTTTTTTTGCATAGTGCATGCGCTACATCCCTGATCAGATTCTTCAGACTTAGCGACGCAGACCCAGGCTCTCGATCAGGCTGGTGTAGCGAGCAACGTCTTTACGCTTCAGATAGTCCAGCAGCTTACGACGCTGGGATACCATGCGCAGCAGACCGCGACGGCTGTGGTGGTCTTTCTTGTGCTCAGAGAAGTGACCCTGCAGGTGGTTAATCTGAGCAGTCAGCAGAGCAACCTGAACTTCAGTTGAACCGCTGTCGTTAGCGCCACGACCATATTTAGCAACGATCTCTGCTTTAGCTTCTACGCTTAGAGACATAATAAACTCCAGTAAAAAAATGAATGTATGGGTGCCGATCTCTAATTCAGCAGCCCGCTTTTAAAGCCGCGCTATTCTACTCTGCGCCCGCAGGCAACGCAAATGCGCTGTTGCAGCAAAGATGAGCAGCACGGTCAGCCAGGAAACTCCACCACCAGCCGGCGTGGCGCTACCCGTCCATCGGCGGCGATTTCAGCCATGCCGATGAATTTTTGTGCCTCACCTTCCGTGACCCTTACCAGACCTGCTGCCGGCGTATCCGCAGCCTGGACCGGCATACCCTGCTTAAAGCTGGCGGCAACCGTAACGGGCAGATTGACCACCGGAAAATCTTCCGCCGGGCTGTCCATTGGCAGCAGCAGCGCATCGAGCGCGCTGTAGTCAGGCGTTTCAGCCGCGGTGGCTTCTGCTGCCACCGCCTGCAGCTGCTCCAGCGTCATCATTCGTGCAATCGGGTAGCGTGCGACCTGCAGACGACGCAGCATAATGACATGCGCGCCACAGCCCAGCTTCTCACCCAGATCGTCGATGATAGTACGAATATAGGTGCCTTTGGAGACGTGGATCTCCAGCTCCAGCTCATCACCTTCATGGCGAATAAACTGCAGCTCAAATACGGTGATGGGTCGGGCTTCACGCGGCACGGTAACGCCTTCGCGCGCATACTCATAGAGCTTGCGACCCTGATATTTCAGCGCCGAGAACATAGTCGGCACCTGCATCGTATCACCGCGAAAACTCTCCAGCGCCGCATCCAGCTCAGGCTGGCTGAAGGTCACCGGGCGGGTTTCCACAATGTTGCCATCTGCGTCTGAAGTATCGGTACGTTCGCCCAGCCGGGCGATAACGCGATAACGCTTATCAGAGTCGAGCAGATACTGCGAAAACTTGGTGGCCTCGCCCAGACAAACCGGCAGCATACCGGTGGCAAGGGGATCCAGCGCACCGGTATGACCCGCTTTGTTAGCATTAAACAGGCGCTTAACTTTTTGCAGCACATCATTGGACGACGCGCCCTGATGCTTATCCAGCAGGAAGACACCGTGTACGTCGCGGCCGCGACGACGAGGACGACTCATCAGTCCTCCTTGTCATCTTCCGCCGGGGTTTCACCGCGCCGTTCTGCATCGTTTCTGATCACGTTAGAGACCAGATTTGACATGCGCATCCCTTCAATCAGTGAGTTGTCATAGAAGAAGGTCAGCTCCGGCACAATGCGCAGACGCATCGCTTTGCCCAGCAGAATGCGGATGTAGCCTGACGCCTCTTTCAGCGCTTTCAGACCATTTTTTACCGCTTCCTCATCCTGATCGTTCAGGAAGGTCACAAATACTTTGGCATAGGCCAGATCGCGCGACACTTCAACGCCAGAGACCGTCACCATCATACCCAGACGCGGATCTTTGATTTCGCGCTGCAGAATAATCGCGATCTCTTTTTGCAGCTCCTGAGAAACCCGCTGCGGGCGACCAAATTCTTTCGCCATAATGATATCTCCCAAATAATTCGGGAGGCCAGTGGCCTCCCAAATTGCAGTACATCGATAAGTGAATTATGCGATGGTGCGTTTAATTTCAATGATTTCGAACACTTCGATCATATCGCCAACGCGAACGTCGTTGTAGTTCTTCACACCGATACCACACTCCATGCCGTTACGCACTTCGTTGACGTCATCTTTGAAGCGACGCAGGGATTCCAGCTCGCCTTCATAGATAACCACGTTGTCGCGCAGGACACGAATTGGGTTGTGACGCTTGATGTTGCCTTCGGTAACCATACAGCCCGCGATCGCGCCAAATTTCGGTGATTTAAACACATCACGTACTTCGGCCAGACCGATGATCTGCTGTTTGAATTCCGGCGCCAGCATACCGCTCATCGCAGCTTTTACTTCGTCAATCAGATTATAGATGACGGAGTAGTAACGCAGGTCGACGTTTTCAGCATCAATCACGCGACGCGCAGAAGCGTCAGCACGGACGTTAAAGCCGAGGATGATCGCATTGGAAGCGGCCGCCAGCGTAGCGTCGGTTTCGGTGATACCGCCCACGCCAGAACCGATAATCTTCACCTTCACTTCGTCGGTGGAGAGTTTCAGCAGCGAATCGGAGATCGCTTCTACCGAGCCCTGTACGTCAGACTTCAGAACGATGTTCAGCTCTGAGACTTCGCCTTCAGTCATGTTCGCAAACATGTTTTCCAGCTTCGACTTCTGCTGACGCGCCAGTTTCACTTCGCGGAATTTACCCTGACGATAGAGAGCAACTTCACGCGCTTTCTTCTCGTCACGGACCACAGTCGCTTCATCACCCGCTGCCGGTACGCCAGAGAGACCCAGGATCTCAACCGGAATCGATGGGCCTGCTTCCTGTACTTCGCGTCCCAGTTCGTCACGCATCGCACGTACGCGGCCATACTCGAAGCCACACAGTACGATATCGCCTTTGTTCAGCGTACCTTCACGTACCAGCACGGTAGCGACCGGACCACGACCTTTATCCAGGAAGGATTCGATAACCACACCGCTTGCCATACCTTCACGAATAGCGGTCAGCTCAAGCACTTCCGCCTGCAGCAGAATAGCGTTCAGCAGATCGTCGATACCGGTACCCGCTTTCGCAGAAACGTTGACGAACATGTTTTCGCCGCCCCACTCTTCCGGAATGATGCCGTACTGAGTCAGCTCGTTCTTCACGCGGTCCGGATCGGCTTCTGGTTTGTCGCACTTGTTCACTGCAACCACAACCGGTACGCCGGCCGCTTTTGCGTGTTGAATCGCTTCGACGGTCTGTGGCATCACGCCATCATCCGCAGCAACGACCAGGATAACGATATCCGTTGCCTGCGCACCGCGAGCACGCATTGCGGTAAACGCGGCGTGTCCCGGGGTATCCAGGAAGGTGACCATGCCGTTTTCGGTTTCAACGTGATAGGCACCGATGTGCTGGGTAATACCACCCGCTTCGCCAGAGGCGACTTTGGTTGAGCGGATGTAATCCAGCAGGGAGGTTTTACCGTGGTCAACGTGACCCATGATGGTCACGACCGGCGCACGGCTCTCCTGCGCTGCATCAGTATCACGATCGTCCATTACCGCTTCTTCCAGCTCGTTCTCGCGGCGCAGGATCACTTTATGACCCATCTCTTCCGCGACCAGCTGTGCAGTTTCCTGGTCGATAACCTGGTTGATAGTCGCCATCGCGCCCATCTTCATCATCGCTTTGATGACCAGTGAACCTTTCACTGCCATCTTGTTCGCCAGTTCAGCTACGGTGATGGTTTCGCCGATAATCACGTCGCGGTTAACGGCCTGCGCTGGCTTGTTAAAGCCCTGCTGCAGTGCGCTAGGTTTGCGATGCTTACCGCCTTTACCACCGCGAACCTGCGCACGCGCTTCTTCACGATCGGTTTTAGCTTCGGAGTGCTTGTTGCCTTTTTTGGCAGGACGCGTGGCTTTAGCCGTGGTGCGTGCACGTGCACGACCCGCTTCAACCTGACGATCGTTTTCGTCTTCTGCCTGACGGGCATGAGTTGAAGTTGTGACGTGATAGTCACCTTTATCTTCTTCCTCAGGTTTGTCCCACTCAGCGCCTTTCTCTTCTGCCAGGCGGCGTGCTTCTTCCGCTACGCGGCGTGCGCTCTCTTCGAGCTTACGACGGGCTTCTTCTTCAGCTTTACGCTTCAGTTCAGCCGCTTCAGCTTCGCGACGGGCTTTATCAGACTGCGCAGCCTTGGTCACTTCATCGGTAGGTTGGTTTGTCACTTTATCTTTTTCCGCTGCTTCACGCTTAGCCTTGTCAGCGGCTTCGCGCCTGGCTTTATCTTCGGCTTCACGTTGCGCTTTTAATTCAGCCTCGCGACGGGCTTGTTCTTCCGCCTCGCGACGCGCCTGCTCTTCCGCTACGCGCTGTGCCTCAGCTTCCGCTTCTGCCTGAGCCTGCTGCTCAGCCTCTGCATCACCCTTCACATATGTGCGCTTTTTGCGAACTTCAATTTGCACCGATTTACTTTTACCCCCGGTGCCCGGAATATTCAAGGTGCTGCGCGTTTTGCGCTGCAACGTCAGTTTACCTGAACTGGTTTGACCGTGCTCACGGTTCAGGTGGGACAGTAAGGTCTCTTTCTCTTGCTGGGACACCGCGTCGTTTTCAGACTTAGGGATCCCCGCATCAGCAAATTGCTGTACCAGGCGATCGACCGGAGTCTGAATTTCGGCGGCCAGCGATTTTACGGTTACATCTGTCATGCTGTTCCTTCCTGTTATTACGCGTCATCGCCGAACCAGCAGATATTACGTGCAGCCATAATCAGCGCACCGGCCTTCTCATCATCCAGCCCTTCAATATCTGTCAGATCGTCAACACCTTGCTCAGCGAGATCTTCCAGCGTGCAAACGCCTTTTGACGCCAGGCGATAGGCCAGCGCACGATCCAGGCCTTCAAGATTCAGCAAGTCCTCAGCGGGCTCCTGATTACCAAGGCTTTCTTCTTTCGCTAATGCCAGGGTGGTTAACGCATTTTTGGCTCGTTCACGCAGGGCTTCAATGGTCTCTTCGTCGAGGCCGTCAATTTCCAGCAGCTCGTTCATTGGCACATAGGCCAGTTCTTCCAGCGAAGAGAAGCCCTCTTCCACCAGTATGGTGGCGAACTCTTCGTCGATGTCGAGATGTTTCGTGAACATATCGATTGCTGCGTGGGCTTCAGCCTGATGCTTAGCCTGCAGATCGTCGACGGTCATCACGTTCAGCTCCCAGCCGCTCAGCTGGGAAGCCAGACGCACGTTTTGGCCATTACGGCCGATCGCCTGAGCCAGATTACCGGCCTCAACAGCGATATCCATGGTGTGATTATCTTCATCCACCACGATTGACGCCACATCGGCAGGCGCCATGGCGTTAATTACAAACTGTGCCGGATTATCATCCCACAGCACGATATCGATACGCTCGCCGCCCAGTTCACTGGAAACAGCCTGCACGCGTGCGCCGCGCATACCGACGCAGGCACCTACCGGATCGATACGTTTATCGTTGGTTTTTACCGCAATTTTAGCGCGTGAACCCGGATCGCGGGCAGCCGCTTTAATTTCGATAACTTCTTCACCGATTTCCGGCACCTCAATGCGGAACAGTTCGATCAGCATTTCAGGTTTGGAACGGGTAACAAACAGCTGAGCACCACGCGCTTCAGGACGCACGGCATACAGCACGCCGCGAATACGGTCGCCCGGACGGAAGTTCTCACGTGGCAGCATATCTTCACGTACGATCACTGCCTCGGCGTTGCTGCCCAGGTCCAGCGTGATGTTGTCGCGATTCACTTTCTTCACCTGACCGGTGATGATGTCGCCTTGCTGCTCGCGGAACTGGTCCACAACCATTGCGCGCTCAGCTTCACGTACTTTCTGAACGATAACCTGCTTCGCAGTCTGTGTAGTGATACGGTCAAAGGTGACAGATTCAATCTGATCTTCAACGTAATCGCCCAGATTGAGCGCTTCATCTTCGAAGCGAGCCGCGTCCAGCGTGATTTCACGCGTAGGCTGAGTAACTTCATCAACGATTACCCAACGACGGAACGTGTCGAAATCGCCGCTGCGACGATCGATACTGACGCGCACGTCGATTTCCTGCTCATACTTCTTTTTGGTCGCAGTGGCCAAAGCGCTCTCCAGCGCTTCGAAGATTTTCTCACGCGGCAGAGCTTTTTCATTAGAAACGGCTTCTACTACAGCTAAGATTTCTTTATTCATCCTGGTTAGCCTCAATCCGGACTTTTAAAAGTGGGGGACCAGGTTCGCTTTCTGAATATTGCTCAGTGCGAACACTTCATCGTTACCCTCGACGGTCACAGTGATCATCTCGCCTTCCACCGACTTGATGATGCCCTGCCATTTGCGACGGTTCTGTACCGCCATCCGCAGGACCAGGCTGACTTCCTCACCCGCAAAGCGCGCATAGTGTTCTGCAGTGAAAAGTGGACGATCGAGACCCGGCGAGGAAACTTCAAGGTTGTAAGCCACCGTAATTGGATCTTCCACATCCATCACAGCGCTCACCTGGTGGCTAACATCGGCGCAATCATCAACATTGATACCCTCTTCGCTATCAATATAGATGCGCAAGGTTGATGTGCGACCACGAACGAATTCAATACCGACCAGTTCGTAGCCAAGCGCTTCTACCGGAGCAGAGATCAACTCTGTCAATTTTTGCTCTAATGTGGACAAGCCCACCCCCAAGACATAAAAAAAGGGCCTAAAGCCCAGTGTTACGATTTCCTGATAACAAAAAACCCCGAAAAATCGGGGCTTTTTATGACTGGACCCTGTATGCCGCAGTGCGGCTTCGGCGCACAATCCAGAAGAATTTTTTTCAAAAACTCACTGATAGTGCGTCCGTCGATGCATACAGTATATTTGAAAAAGAACTCTAAGGGAAAGTGGTTGCGGGGGCCGGATTTGAACCGACGACCTTCGGGTTATGAGCCCGACGAGCTACCAGGCTGCTCCACCCCGCGTCCGAAAACGTGGCGAATATTACGCCGATCTTGCGAAAATAGCAAGTTTTACTGAGAATTGGTACCGAGGACGGGACTTGAACCCGTAAGCCCTTTCGAGCACTACCACCTCAAGGTAGCGTGTCTACCAATTTCACCACCTCGGTACTGCACTGACTGCGACGATAGTATAGTCGCTTAAGCGTTGACGATTTACTGCTTACTGCGGGATATCATTGCCCGGGGTTGCCGGTTTAGCTGGCTGAGTCTGCTGTTCAGACTGAGCTGGCGCAGTGAGGTTTTCCCACTCGCTTCCTTTGGAAGTCTTATTGCTGTTCAGGTTACCCAGAATCAGACTGATAATGAAGAACAGCGAAGCCAGTATCGCGGTCATACGTGTCATAAAGTTACCTGACCCGTTTGAACCAAACAGCGTACCGGAAGCGCCTGCACCGAATGAGGCTCCCATATCAGCGCCTTTGCCTTGCTGCAGCATGATCAGACCAACCAGGCCAATCGCCACAATAAGGAAAACAACTAACAGAGCTTCGTACATAATCAACCTGTTTCCTTGCGCGTAACCGCACAGTTAAAGCTTCAACCAATACAGACGGGTAGTCTCGTCATTACCCATCAGAAGCGGGTGTGAATACTAACCAAAGGCGCCTGGCTCTGCAAGTGCAATTTTAGCCATAAAATTCAATTGCAGAAAAAAGCGCCAGCATGATGATTTACCAGGCGAAAAGGCATCCCGCCTGCCGCCTGGCCGGGTTTAAACTGCTTTTACCGCTGCGGCAATATTATGCGCCAGCGCGGTTACCTGCGCTTCATCTTCGCCTTCCACCATCACGCGGATCAGCGGCTCCGTGCCTGATTTACGCAGCAGTACCCGCCCGCGCCCTGCCAGCGCCTGCTCTGCTTCGGCAGCCGCAGCTTTCACGCTTTCACTCTCCAGCGGATCGTGGCTGCCGGTAAAGCGCACGTTAACCAGGATTTGCGGCAGCATTTTCATACCGCTGCACAGATCGTGCAGACTCATGTGGTTGCGCACTATGGCAGTAAGCACTTGCAAACTGGCTACAATTCCGTCGCCGGTACTGATTTTATCCAGCAGAATAACATGCCCGGAGTTCTCAGCCCCCATGCGCCAGCCTTTCTCCTGCATTTTTTCCAGTACGTAGCGGTCGCCCACTTTGGCACGGGTGAACGGGATGCCCAGCTGTTTCAGGGCCAGCTCCAGCCCCATGTTACTCATCAGCGTCCCGACCACGCCACCGCGCAGCTGTCCCTGACGCAGCGCTTCGCGCGCAATGATATAGAGAATCTGGTCGCCATCCACTTTCTGTCCCAGATGATCCACCATCATGATGCGATCGCCATCTCCGTCATAGGCGAGACCAAGGTTAGCCTGCTCTTCCAGGACGCGCTGCTGCAGCTGACGCAGGTCAGTCGCTCCGCACTCCTTGTTGATGTTCATGCCGTCCGGCTGCACGCCAATCGCGATGACCTGCGCACCCAGCTCACGCAGCACGTTAGGGGCGATGTGATAGGTGGCACCATTCGCGCAATCGACCACAATTTTCAGACCGTTGAGACTCAGCTCGCCGGGGAAAGTGCCTTTACAGAATTCAATATAGCGACCGGCGGCATCCACGATACGGCTGGCACGCCCCAGTTCAGCAGATTCCACGCAGGTCAGCGGTTTTTCCAGCTCGCGCTCAATCGCTTCTTCCACATCATCCGGCAGCTTGGTGCCTTCGGCTGAGAAAAATTTAATGCCGTTATCATCAAACGGATTGTGAGAGGCGGAGATCACGATCCCCGCTTCCGCACGAAACGTTCGCGTCAGGTAGGCAATTGCCGGGGTTGGCATCGGTCCGGTAAAAGCTGCCGAGAGGCCTGCTGCTGCCAGCCCCGCTTCGAGCGCCGACTCCAGCATATAGCCAGAAATGCGCGTGTCTTTGCCAATCAGTACTTTTCTTGAACCTGAACGCGCCAGCACTTTGCCTGCGGCAAAACCCAGCTTCAGTACAAAATCGGGCGTGATCGGCGCTTCGCCTACTTTGCCGCGGATGCCATCTGTACCAAAATATTTACGCTCACTCATGCCTGTTATCCTTTTGCTCTCTGGGTCGCTTCCACGATGCGCATCGCTTCAACTGTCTCTTTCACATCATGCACGCGAATAATCTGGGCGCCCTGCATCGCAGCAATGACTGCGCAGCTCAGGCTGCCGGTAAGACGCTGTGCCGGGCCGACATTAAGCAGCTGACCAATCATCGATTTACGCGACATTCCCACCAGCAGCGGTAAGCCGTAATGATGAAAATGGCTCAGGTGGGCCAGCAGCTCATAGTTATGGCTGAGATTCTTACCGAAACCAAAGCCCGGGTCGAGCAGCAGTTGCGCTTTTTTGATGCCCGCCGCCTCACAGCGCGCAATTTGCGCAGCGAAGTAAGCGTCCACTTCGCTAATCACATTGTTATACGTGGGTGTCTGCTGCATGGTGCGGGGTTCACCCTGCATATGCATCAGACAAACCGGTAAACCGCTCTCTGCCGCCGCATCGAGCGCGCCAGGCTCTGAAAGCGAGCGAATATCATTGATGATGTGAGCACCCGCTCTCGCTGCTTCACGGATGACGTCAGGCTTTGAGGTATCTACTGAGATCCAGACTTCAAACCGCTGTGCAATAGCCTCCACAACCGGGATAACCCGCTCCAGCTCCTCCTCAACGCTGACCTCGTCCGCTCCGGGCCGGGTCGACTCGCCGCCGACATCGATGATTGTCGCGCCGGCATTTACCATCTCATTAGTATGCGTCAGCGCGTTTACCAGAGAGTTATGCGCGCCGCCGTCAGAAAAGGAGTCGGGCGTTACGTTCAGAATACCCATTACATGGGGGAAGGAGAGATCGAGAAAGGAATCACGCGCGTGGAGTTTCATGGCAGGTATGGTCCTGAAGTGGTCAAACGTTAAATGTAAAAAACCCCGGACTGGCCGGGGTTTTTGCTGAGGTGATGGCCTCTTATTTATTGAACTGCTCAGACATGGTATTACCCGGATTCGGCGTACGCGGTTCATCAACCGGACATGGCGCCTTTGGCGTACCGTTGCTGTCAGAGTTGTTGCTGCCGGGATCTTCCCAGCCAGCTGGCGGTCGCACATCGCGGCGCGCCATCAGGTCATCAATCTGCGGAGCATCAATGGTTTCATACTTCATCAGCGCATCTTTCATCGCATGAAGAATATCCATGTTCTCGCCCAGAATACGACGTGCACGCTGATAGTTGCTGTCGATCAGGTGTTTAACTTCCTGATCGATGATGCGCGCAGTCTCATCTGACATATGCTTGGCTTTCGCTACGGAACGGCCAAGGAACACTTCACCCTCTTCTTCCGCATAGAGCAGCGGGCCAAGCTTCTCTGAGAAGCCCCACTGCGTCACCATGTTACGAGCCAGATTGGTCGCCACTTTGATGTCGTTAGATGCACCGGTAGAGACATGTTCTGCGCCGTAGATGATCTCTTCAGCCAGACGACCGCCATAGAGCGTGGAGATCTGACTTTCCAGTTTCTGACGGCTGGCGCTGATAGCATCACCTTCCGGCAGGAAGAACGTCACGCCCAGCGCACGGCCGCGCGGAATGATCGTAACTTTATGTACCGGATCGTGTTCTGGCACCAGACGGCCGATAATCGCATGCCCGGCTTCATGGTAAGCGGTTGACTCTTTCTGCGCTTCCGTCATCACCATGGAGCGGCGTTCTGCACCCATCATGATTTTGTCTTTGGCTTTTTCGAACTCGACCATCGACACTACGCGCTTGTTGCCACGAGCGGCAAAGAGTGCGGCTTCGTTGACCAGGTTTGCCAGGTCAGCTCCCGAGAAGCCCGGTGTACCGCGTGCGATAATAGCCGCATCGATGTCGGTTGCCAGCGGCACACGGCGCATATGCACTTTCAGGATCTGTTCACGACCGCGCACGTCCGGCAGGCCAACGACAACCTGACGGTCAAAACGGCCCGGACGCAGCAGCGCAGGGTCGAGTACATCCGGACGGTTGGTTGCGGCGATAACAATAATGCCTTCATTGCCTTCAAAACCATCCATCTCAACCAGCATCTGGTTCAGCGTCTGCTCACGCTCATCGTGACCACCGCCTAAACCGGCACCACGCTGACGTCCTACCGCATCGATCTCATCGATAAAGATGATGCACGGCGCAGCTTTTTTCGCCTGTTCGAACATGTCACGCACGCGGGATGCGCCCACGCCGACAAACATTTCTACGAAATCGGAACCGGAAATAGTGAAGAAAGGCACTTTCGCTTCGCCGGCGATAGCTTTAGCCAGCAGCGTTTTACCTGTACCCGGCGGGCCCACCATCAGGACGCCTTTCGGGATTTTACCGCCCAGCTTCTGGAAACGGCTTGGTTCACGCAGATACTCTACCAGCTCACCTACCTCTTCTTTCGCTTCATCACAGCCAGCGACGTCGGCAAAGGTGGTCTTGATCTGGTCTTCCGTCAGCATGCGGGCTTTGCTTTTGCCGAAGGACATCGCGCCCTTACCGCCGCCGCCCTGCATCTGACGCATAAAGAAGATCCATACGCCAATCAGCAGCAGCATCGGGAACCAGGAAATGAAGATAGAAGCCAGCAGGCTTGGCTCTTCAGGTGGTTCACCCACTACTTTGACGTTTTTGGTCAGCAGGTTATCGAGTAACTTGGGATCGTTGACAGGAATGTAGGTGGTATATTTATTACTGTCTTTTTTGGTTACGTTAATTTCACGCCCGTTAATACGTGCCTCGCGGACCTGATCCTGGTTCACTTCCGACAGGAAGGTTGAATAATCAACCCTACGGCCATTCGACTCGCTGGGCCCAAAGCTCTGGAATACTGACATCAGCACGACCGCGATGACTAACCAGAGAATCAGGTTTTTCGCCATGTCACTCAAGGGATTAACCTCATATTACAACGGTGTTAACAGACAGCGTAGGGTACTATATATCCTTCATACCTGGAATCGCAGCATGGATGAATTTGCTGGTTTACCCTGAAACTCAGAATCAGGCCGGGATAAACGCACTATTCAGCTTGCTTTGACGCCGGTATTCGGGCCTACAGTTTGCGCCCTGTCGCCACAATATACACTTCACGTGAACGTAACCGCGAAGCGTCTGGCTTACGAATTTTCACTTTCGTAAATAGGGAGCGAATTTCCCGGAGGTATTCATCGAAGCCATCTCCCTGAAACACTTTCACAACAAAACTGCCGCCGGGAGCCAGTACATCCCGACACATTTCCAGCGCCAGTTCAACTAAATACATTGAACGAGGAATATCCACAGCTGGCGTACCGCTCATGTTGGGTGCCATATCTGACATCACCACCTGAACTTTCTGGTCCCCTACCCGCTCAAGCAGCGCTTTCAGCACGGCCTCGTCACGGAAGTCACCCTGCATAAAATCCACGCCGACAATCGGATCCATCGGCAGCAGATCGCAGGCAATCACCCGCCCGCTATTGCCAATCTGCTGTACCACATATTGTGACCAGCCGCCGGGTGCCGCGCCTAAGTCCACCACGGTCATACCGGGTTTAAACAGCTTGTCACCCTGCTGAATTTCATCAAGTTTAAACCAGGCGCGCGAACGCAGCCCTTTTTTCTGTGCCTGAAGCACATATTTATCGCTAAAGTGTTCCTGAAGCCAGCGACTGGAACTGGCCGAACGCTTTTTACCCGTCATAATTTTTCCAGTTAAATCGTCATCGTAGCGATAAATCAGCGCGCAATGGGTAGCGATGATTTGGCGATATACCCGAGATGGCGGTAGAATGACCCGTTTTCAATCCCTGAGTAAGCAAAAAATACGATGAATCTGAGTACCAAACAAAAACAGCACCTGAAAGGCCTGGCCCACCCACTGAAGCCGGTGGTCATGCTGGGCGGCAACGGCCTTACTGAAGGCGTGCTCGCCGAAATCGAACAGGCGCTTGACCATCACGAACTGATTAAGGTGAAAATTGCCTCAGAAGATCGCGAAACCAAGCAGCTGATCGTCGAGGCCATTGTGCGTGAAACCAAGGCCAGCAATGTGCAGGTTATCGGCAATGTGCTGGTGCTGTACCGCCCGGCGCAGGAGCGCAAAATCACGCTGCCTCGTTAAGCTATATACTAAGCACGGCGCGGCGGGCAGAGAAAGTGCCACGCTCACGCATGCGATAAAAGGCCGCCATGCGGCCTTTTTCCTTTCTTTACATTCTGCCCGGCATGACAACAGCGGGTGCTTACAGATATTCAACCTTCAGCACTTCATACTCCACGTCACCGCCCGGCGTTTTCACAATGGCTACGTCATCGGCCTCTTTGCCCACCAGACCACGCGCCATTGGCGAGTTAACCGAGATCAGATTTTGTTTAAAATCTGCTTCATCGTCACCCACAATGCGGTAAGTAAACTCTTCGTCGGTATCTACATTCAGCACAGTTACCGTGGCACCGAAAATGACGCGACCGGTTTTTGGCATAGATGTGATGTCGATCACCTGCGCATTAGAAAGTTTAGCTTCAATCTCCTGAATACGCCCTTCGCAAAACCCCTGCTCTTCACGCGCAGCATGGTACTCGGCGTTCTCTTTCAGGTCGCCATGCTCACGAGCTTCAGCGATGGAGGCGATGATGCGCGGACGCTTTACGGTTTTCAGTTCGTTCAGCTCTTCACGCAGCTTCTCAGCGCCTTGTAACGTCATCGGAATCTGATTCATTTTGGCTCCTCGTCTCTATCCTGGTTAACGGTGTCATCCTGACTGGTGACAGCAGAATAATCGCTTCTGCGGCACACGGCCCCTTTTCAAAAGCAAAAGAACCCTGACCCGGAAAGCTTTCCGGGTCAGGGATCGGTTTTGCATTTTGATACGTATTTTACCCCAGAGTTCCCTGTGGGTCATCGTTTACTTTGCCCTGCCCGGGGACGTAGTATTGACGCCCCATCCGTCAGTTACCGCGAGATTATGCGATTTTCACGACTTGTTACCGGATTAACCTGCGCGGTAATGCTGCAGGCACAAGCGGCCCCCGTTGAAGAATACATGCAGTATTTACCTGACGGCGCGAACCTGGCGCTGATGGTACAGAAAGTGGGCGCATCAACCCCTATTATTGACTATCACGGAAAACAGATGGCTCTACCGGCCAGCACCATGAAAGTGATCACGGCGCTGGCGGCACTTCTGGAGCTGGGACCCGACTTCCGCTTTCAGACCACGCTTGAGACTCGCGGGGCCATTACCGACGGCACGCTGAACGGCGATCTGGTGGCCCGCTTTGGCGGCGATCCTACGCTGAGCAGGCAGAATCTGCGCAATATGGTCGCCGCGCTGAAGCAGCAGGGTATCACTCATATCAAAGGCAACCTGGTGATTGATACCTCCGTATTTGCCAGCCACGATATGGCTCCCGGCTGGCCCTGGAACGATCTGACTCAGTGCTTCAGCGCACCACCCGGCGCGGCGATTGTCGACAAAAACTGCTTCTCGGTTTCGCTTTACAGTGGCAAAACTGCTGGTGAAACCGCCTTTGTGCGTATCGCGTCTTACTATCCGGCCCATATGTTCAGCCAGGTCCGGACGCTTGCCCCTAACAGCGGCGAAGGTCAGTACTGCGAGCTGGATGTGGTGCCTGGTGAGCTTAACCGCTATACGCTGACAGGCTGTATGCGCCAGCGGGCAGAACCGCTGCCGCTCGCCTTTGCGGTTCAGGATGATGCCGCCTGGTCAGGTGAAATCCTGAAAGGGATGCTGCGTGCGGCTGATATTGATTATAGCGGTCATCTGGTACGCCAGACGCAGGTTACGTCGCCGGGTACCGTGCTCGCCTCGACCCAATCCGCGCCGCTGCATACGCTACTGCGCATGATGCTGAAAAAGTCGGACAACATGATTGCGGACACCGTGTTCCGCACCATCGGCCATCACTACTTTAACGTGCCGGGTACGTTTCGTGCCGCCTCTGACGCCGTGCGTCGTATTCTGCGCGAAAAAGCGGGTATTGATATGGGCAACAGCATTCAGGTTGATGGTTCCGGCCTGTCGCGTCACGATTTGATCTCGCCAGAGACAATGATGCAGGTGCTGCAGTACATTGCTAAAAACGACGCCACGCTCGACTATATCTCTATGCTGCCGCTGGCTGGCTACGACGGCACGCTGCAGTATCGTGGCGGGCTCCATGAAGCGGGCCTCGATGGCAAAGTCTCAGCAAAAACCGGTTCTCTGCAGGGCGTCTATAATCTGGCAGGGTTTATTACCACGTCCAGCGGTGCGCGCGTTGCCTTTGTGCAGTTTCTGTCAGGCTATGCCGTGCCCCCGGAAAATCAGAAAACGCGGCGTATTCCGCTGGTTCGCTTTGAAAGCCGCCTCTACACGGACATTAACAAGAACAACTAATGAAATTGTTGATTGTTGAAGATGATGCGCTGCTGCAGTCGGGCCTGGCACAGGCGCTGGGCGCTAAGGGTTATGCAACAGATTGCGCCAGCAGCGCCGCAGAGAGTAATGCGCTATTGCGCAGCGGTCAGTATACGCTGATCGTGCTGGATCTTGGCCTGCCGGATCGCGACGGCGCTTCGCTGCTGCGCCAGTGGCGGCGCGAGGGCGTTGCGATCCCGGTGCTGATCCTTACGGCGCGTGATGCGCTGGAAGATCGCGTGGAGGGCCTGGATGCCGGTGCGGATGATTATCTGATCAAGCCTTTTGCACTGGCAGAACTGCAGGCGCGGGTTCGGGCGCTGATCCGCCGCTATCAGGGGCAGAGCGATAACCAGCTGCAACAGGGCGATCTGACGCTCAATCTCAGCACGCAGCAGGTGCTGCTTGAAAATCAGTCGGTGGATATTACGCCTAAAGAGTTTGCGCTACTGACGCGCCTGCTGATGCGCATCGGACAAAATGTGCATCGCGAAACGCTTCAACAGGATCTCTATAGCTGGAACGACGATCCCGGATCGAACACGCTGGAAGTGCATATTCATAATCTGCGCCGCAAGCTGGGAAAAGATCGGATTAAAACGGTTCGCGGTGTGGGTTACCGGCTGGAACTGCGCGAATGAACAGTATGCGGCAGCGCTTACTGATCATGCTGGCGCTGATCCTGCTTATCTGTCAGGTCATGAGCGTGATCTGGCTCTGGCACGAGAGCCGGGAGCAGATCAGCTTTCTTGTCAATGAGACGCTTTCGGCTCAGGCGCGCAATCAGCGGGTCGAGAATGAGATCCGCGAAGCGATCGCTTCGCTGCTACTGCCCTCACTGGTGATGGTATGCCTGACGCTGCTGCTCTCGTTCTGGGCGATTAACTGGATTATTCGCCCGCTTAAGCTGCTGCAGGATAGCCTGGCGCATCGTTCCGCCGACAACCTCACTCCCCTGCCGGTGTATGCGGATATGGATGAAATTGTTGCCGTCACCGGCGCGATAAATCAGCTGTTTTCCCGTCTGGACCACACGCTGCAGCAGGAGCGGCTTTTTACTGCCGATGCTGCCCATGAACTGCGTACGCCCCTCGCCGGGCTGCGGCTGCATCTGGAACTGCTGCAGCAGCAGCAGGTGCCGCAGAGTGAAATGCTGATTAGCCGTATCGATCAGCTGATGCACACCGTAGAGCAGCTGCTCATGCTGTCACGTGCCGGCCAGGCGCTGGCGGGCGGACACTATCAGCAGCTGTGGTGGCTGCAGGATATCATGCAGCCGCTGAAACCAGAGATGGACGAGCTGCTGCTACAGCGTCAGCAGCGGCTGCGCTGGCCAGAGGGGAGTGATATCCCGCAGCAGGGCGAAGCGGTGCTGTTGCGCCTGATGCTGCGCAATTTGCTGGAGAACGCCTCGCGCTATAGCCCGGAAAACAGCGAGGTGCAGGTTAAGCTATACCGGGATGCGCAGCAGGTAACGGCAGAAGTATGGGATGAAGGGCCGGGTATTGATGCCGGAGCCGCAGAGGAGTTAACCCAGGCCTTTCGCCGTCGCGATCAGCGCTACGGCGGCAGCGGACTGGGTCTGAATATTGTGCTGCGTATTGTACAAATGCACCGCGGTACGCTGACGCTGGAAAACCGTGAAGACCGCAGCGGACTGATTGCCCGCTGTACGCTGCCGTATCAGCTCAACGGCTAGCTCTGCAGATAAAAAAAGCGGCCCGAAGGCCGCTTTTAGCTGCGATTAACGCTGATAGATAATTTCGACGCCTTCGTCGTCTTCATCATCCCAGTCGTCATCCCAGTCATCATCTTCTTCCACTTCCTGAGCGGTCTCCAGCGCTTCACGATGGTAATCATCCCACATGAACGCGACCTTCTCAGGCTGCTTCTCTTCCAGTTCTGCTTCTTTAGGATTAGCAATGATAAAGCTCATCACATCCCAGCAGAGTTCATTCACGCCGGTACGACTGGCGGCAGAGATAAGATAATATTTGTCATCCCAGCCGAGCGCCTCTGCAATCGCTTTAGCGCGGCTTTCAGCTTCTTCCTGACTCAGCAGGTCAGTTTTGTTAAACACCAGCCAGCGCGGCTTCTGATAGAGCTTCTCGCTATATTTTTCCAGCTCGCCAAGAATGATGCGGGCGTTTTCAACCGGATCGGTTTCGTCGATAGGCGCAATGTCGATCAGGTGCAGCAGGACGCGACAGCGCTCAAGATGCTTCAGGAAGCGAATGCCCAGCCCGGCGCCTTCCGCTGCGCCTTCAATCAGCCCCGGGATATCGGCCACGACAAAGCTTTTTTCGCTGTCCATGCGCACAACGCCCAGGCTGGGAACCAGCGTGGTAAACGGATAGTCCGCCACTTTTGGCTTCGCTGCAGAGACGGCGCGAATAAAGGTCGATTTACCCGCATTCGGCAGACCCAGCATGCCGACATCGGCCAGCAGCATCAGCTCCAGCTGCAGATCGCGTTTCTCGCCTGGCGTCCCCATGGTTTTCTGGCGCGGGGTGCGGTTAACCGAGGATTTAAAACGCGTGTTACCAAGACCGTGCCAGCCGCCTTTCGCTACCATCAGCTTCTGCTCATGGCGCGTCATATCGCCCAGCGTTTCACCGGTGCCCTGATCGATTATGCGCGTACCGACCGGCACTTTGATGGTGACATCTTTGCCACGTTTGCCGGTGCAGTCGCGGCTCTGACCATTCTGACCGCGCTCAGCGCGGAACGCTTTTTCAAAGCGATAATCGATCAGGGTATTGAGGTTTTCATCTGCCAGCAGATAGACGTCACCGCCATCACCGCCGTCACCGCCGTCCGGGCCGCCTTTAGGAATATATTTCTCGCGGCGGAAGCTAACGCAACCGTTGCCGCCATCGCCTGCGACCACAAGGATCGTCGCTTCATCAACAAACTTCATTCTATTTCTCCGTCACACTGTCGTCTGTCGCTGCAGAGAGCGGCAGACGGGTCCGCCAGGGTCTTCTGTGCTGACCGGCGGCGGATAATGCAAATCTGGTAATATGATATGTACAGAAAGTGTACAGCAAACCGCGCAGCTCAGTTAGCGGGGAATCGATAACCGGCGGCAGAATGTAAAAAGCCCCGCAAAGCTGCGGGGCCTTTCCTTCGTGTGTTCAGACGATTATCGTCTGCAGCACGACAACCTTACTCAGCAACGATGCTGATATATTTACGGTTGTTCGGGCCTTTCACTTCGAATTTAACTTTGCCGTCTGTGGTAGCAAACAGGGTGTGGTCACGACCACAGCCTACATTGGTACCGGCGTGGAACTTGGTGCCACGCTGACGAACGATGATGCTACCTGCCAGAACAGATTCACCACCGAAACGCTTAACACCCAGACGTTTTGCGTTGGAGTCGCGACCGTTACGGGTCGAACCACCAGCCTTCTTATGTGCCATTTGTCAGATCTCCTCTTACGCGCTGATCGTCGTGATTTTCACATCAGTGAACCACTGACGGTGACCAGCTTGCTTACGGTAGTGTTTACGACGACGAAACTTAACAATCTTGATTTTTTCGCCGCGACCGTGAGCAACAACTTCTGCCTTGATCATTCCGCCTGAAACCAGTGGCGCGCCGATTTTCACGTCTTCGCCATTTGCAATCATCAGAACCTGGTCGAACTCAATGGTTTCGCCGGTTGCGATGTCCAGCTTTTCCAGGCGAACGGTCTGACCTTCGCTTACTCGGTGTTGTTTACCACCACTTTGGAAAACCGCGTACATATAAAACTCCGCTTCTGCGCTTGCCTTTCTGTGTAATCAGGCGGCGCGATAATATTCACAATAGGGCGCGAATTCTACGCAAATATCCAGCAGAAAACAAGCGCACTTTGCACTCTCCTGCAGAAAAAAAGCGCAGAGTGAATGCAACCGTTTCTCATCCTGAATTTTCAAGTACAATCAGTAACAGATTACCTGAACTCACGCTGGGTAAAAGCGCCTACCATGCAAAAAACGAGTCAAAGCTGAACAGACGAATGAACCTAGAACAAATTAACGAACTAACCGCGCAGGACATGGCGGCCGTCAACCAGACCATCCTCGACCAGCTGAATTCAGATGTCTCACTGATCAACCAGTTGGGCTACTACATTGTCAGCGGCGGAGGTAAACGCATTCGTCCGATGATTGCCGTGCTTTCAGCGCGTGCGCTCAACTATCAGGGTTCGCTGCATGTTACGAACGCAGCACTGATTGAATTTATCCACACGGCAACACTGCTGCATGATGATGTGGTGGATGAGTCTGACATGCGTCGCGGCAAAGCGACTGCGAATGCGGCGTTTGGTAATGCCGCCAGCGTGCTGGTAGGTGATTTTATCTATACGCGCGCTTTTCAGATGATGACCAGCCTTGGATCCTTAAAGATCCTCGCGCTGATGTCAGAAGCGGTGAATGTGATCGCAGAAGGCGAAGTGCTGCAGCTGATGAACTGTAACGATCCTGACATCACTGAAGAGAGCTACATGCGCGTGATCTACAGTAAAACGGCGCGTCTGTTTGAGGCTGCTTCTCAGGCCTCAGCGATTCTGGCAGAGGCTTCGCCTGCTCAGGAGAAAGCGCTGCAGGATTATGGTCGCTACCTTGGCACCGCTTTCCAGTTAATTGACGATTTGCTCGACTACAGCGCAGATGGCGAGACGCTGGGTAAAAATACCGGTGACGATCTCAGCGAAGGGAAACCGACGCTGCCCCTGCTGCATGCCATGCATCATGGCACCCCCGAGCAGGCCGCTATGATCCGCAGCGCGATTGAGGAAGGCAACGGACGCCATTTGCTGGAGCCGGTGCTGGCCGCTATGCAGCAGACGGGTTCACTGGAATGGACGCGCAAACGCGCTGAAGAAGAAGCGGATAAAGCGATTGCTGCGCTACAGCTGCTGCCTGAGAGTCCGTGGCGTACTGCGCTTGAAGCGCTGGCGCATATGTCAGTGCAGCGCGACTTTTAATTCCGGACGGAGCCGCCCGGCTCCGTTTTTTATTTTCCCGCCGTTTCCTGCGCCGTTTGCATAAGTTTGCACGCTTTTTGCGAATACCCGCCAGATTTTGCTACCTGGGTGTAACAATTACTGGAAATTAATGGAACCTTTTTGCTATATAGAGCCGTTAATTTCCAGTTTTACCCTTCACTGCCACAGCAGCGATTACGCATTACATGGATATGGAGAACAAGTTATGCAGACAAGGAAAGAGGATTGGCATCCTGCAGATATTATCGCAGCGCTACGCAAACGTGGTACTTCACTGGCGGCTCTGTCACGTGCGTCAGGACTTTGCTCCTCAACGCTCGCCAATGCGCTGTCACGCCCCTGGCCCAAAGGCGAGTGGCTTATCGCTATGGCGCTTGAGGTACATCCGGCAGAAATCTGGCCAAGCCGCTATTACGATCCTGACACCCTGCTTCTGCTGGATCGCAAAAAGCGGATCCGATCGCCCGATAGTCTGAAAAAGATCCCGGAAAAAAAATAAAAAAAAACCAGCCACGCTGCTGTGACTGGTTCTGGTCCATCATACTGACTGGCTTATTCGCCGCTGATACGCTCAATGTTCGCGCCCATCGCTTTGAGCTTATCTTCGATATGCTCATAGCCGCGATCGATATGGTAAATCCGGTCAACAACCGTAGTGCCTTCAGCAATACAGCCTGCCAGTACCAGACTCGCCGAAGCACGTAAATCGGTCGCCATAACCTGTGCACCCGAGAGCGTTTCCACACCGTGACAAATCGCCGTGTTGCTCTCGATTTCCGCATGCGCACCCATACGGATCAGTTCCGGGATGTGCATAAAGCGGTTTTCAAAGATGGTTTCTGTGATCACGCCCGTGCCTTCCGCCAGCAGATTCAGCAGAGTGAACTGCGCCTGCATATCGGTTGGAAAACCCGGATGCGGTGCAGTGCGGATATTCACCGCTTTTGGCCGCTTGCCGTGCATATCAAGACTAATCCAGTCATCACCGGTTTCAATCTCTGCACCCGCGTCGCGCAGTTTAGCCAGTACCGCATCCAGCGTATCCGGCTGTGCATTGCGGCAGATGACTTTGCCGCGCGAGATAGCCGCAGCCACAAGGAAGGTGCCGGTTTCGATACGATCCGGCAGCACGCGATAGACACCGCCACCCAGACGTTCCACACCTTCAATCGTAATTTTGTCCGTGCCTGCGCCAGAAATTTTTGCACCCAGCGTATTGAGGAAGTTTGCCGTATCAACAATCTCCGGCTCGCGCGCCGCGTTCTCGATTACCGTGGTGCCGGTTGCCAGCGTTGCCGCACTCATAATGGTTACGGTAGCGCCGACGCTGACTTTATCCATGACGATGTGCGCGCCTTTCAGGCGGCCATTGACTGAGGCTTTAACATAGCCCTCTTCCAGCTTAATTTCCGCGCCGAGCTGTTCCAGACCAGTGATATGCAGATCGACCGGACGGGCACCAATCGCGCAGCCGCCCGGCAGTGATACCTGACCCTGACCAAATCGTGCCACCAGCGGCCCGAGCGCCCAGATAGAAGCACGCATCGTTTTAACCAGATCGTAAGGAGCGCTGAAGACGTTAACTTCGCGCGCATCAACATGCACCGAACCGTTACGCTCTGTGCGTGCACCCAGCAGGCTCAGCAGCTTCATGGTGGTATCAATATCACGCAGCTGCGGGACATTCTGAATTTCTACCGGCTCTTCTGCCAGCAGCGCGGCAAACAGAATCGGCAGCGCTGCATTTTTTGCGCCGGAAATGGTCACTTCACCACTTAAGCGGGTGGGGCCTTGCACACGAAATTTGTCCATTAACACGGCTCTCAATTATCTATCAACAAAACAACCAGACTGGTACTCAGAATCCGTTAAGTTTACGGTCGCGAGCCCACTCGGCGGGAGTATAAGTCTTGATGGAAACCGCATGAATGCGATTATCCGCAATGTATTCCATCAGCGGCGCATAAACAGCCTGCTGTTTTTTTACCCGGCTCAGTTCGCCAAACATTTCGCCCACGGCGATCACCTGGAAATGGCTGCCGTCGTTGCTCATCACGTGGACTTCATCTAATGACAGCGCCTGCATCAGGACTGCCTGAACTTCACTATTTTCCATGGTTTATAACTTCACTTGATAATAATAAGGCGGATATCTTAGAGGAAAGCGGCTGAGTCTTAAATATGCAAAAGCCCCTGAACGCATCAGGGGCCTGGTTTTTCAGCCGTCAGATCAGACGCTTTTCTCCGCAGAAACAATAATCTGCTGAAGATTATAAAGCGTAATAAGAGAATGGAGTTTATCTGTCACACCCGTGAACAGCGGCGTACTTCCCTGCGCGCGTACCATCTCGCGCAGATGCACCAGCAGCGCCAGCCCGGCCGAATCGACCCGCTCCAGAGCCGCCACATCAATGACATTTATATTCTGCATAACCGTTTCACGCTGCTGCCATAGTGTCAGCAGCGTATCCCGGTCAAGCTTGCCGCTCAGTACCAGCGTATCAGTACTGCGCTGCCAGCGTAACGATTCACTCATTATTGCTGTTTATCCAGTGTAATAGGTTGTGCCGCATAGGTTTTCAGCTGTGCAGTCAGGCCATCAATGCCTTTAGTGCGCAGCAGATCGCTCCACTCATTCTGCTTGGTGGTGATCATACTGATCCCTTCGGCAATCATATCGTAAGCCTGCCATTTTCCGCTCTGGCTGTTTTTACGCCACTGAAAATCGAGACGCACCGGCGGACGGCCGTTAGGATCAACAATGGTGACGCGAATAGCCACAATATTGGCATCGCCCAGCGGTTTTTCCGGCTGAATCTGGTAAGTCTGACCGTGATACAGCGCCAGCGCCTGCCCGTAAGCCTGGGCCAGGTAGTCACCGAATGCGGCAAAGTAGGCGTCGCGCTGTGCCGGCGTCGCTTCACGATAGTAACGGCCTAAAACCAGCGCGCCGGCATATTTAATCTGCACATAGGGCAGCAGCTCCTGGCGCACAATATCGCGCAGATAGTTGGGATCCTGCTTGATTTTCGGCTGTTCATTTTTCAGCCGGGTAAAAGTTTTGGCTGCGGCTTCATTCATCAGCTTATACGGGTTGCTCTGATCCGTATCCGCTGCCGTGGCGGCCAGGGGAGCGATTGCCAGCAGGGCAACCATCAGAAAACGTTTCAACATCGTGTTTTACCTCTCTGGATTATTCCGTTGTGGCAGGCGCAGGTGCACGCTCGCCATCCTGTGACTGATTCTCTTTGCTGCCGTCGCCGCTTTTGTAAAGGAACTGACCAATCAAATCCTCAAGCACCAGGGCAGATTTGGTGTCGCGCAACGTTCCGCCATCTTTCAGCATAGCTGAACCGAGATCCGGATCGTCAAAGCCCAGATTCAGCGCCAGAAACTGTTCGCCCAGCAAACCCTGCGTACGAATAGCCAGAGAACTGGTATCCGGGATTTTGTCGACATACTGTTCGCTGATATCCATGGTCACGCGCGGCGACAGGCTTTTCTCATCCAGTGAAATATCCGTTACGCGGCCAATGACGACGCCGCCAATTTTTACAGGTGAACTGATTTTCAGGCCGCCAATATTGTCAAAGGTAGCGTAGAGCTTCCACGTGGGCTCGGTGCCCAGCGATTTGAGATCGGCCACGCGCAGACTGAGAAACAGCAGCGCCACCAGCGCCGCCAGCATAAATACCCCTACCCAAATTTCATTTTTCTTGCTTTGCATTGCATCAGTTCCCAAACATCAGTGCGGTCAGCACAAAATCAAGCCCAAGCACCGCCAGTGAAGCGTGTACGACGGTACGCGTTGTTGCCCGGCTGATACCTTCCGACGTCGGAATCGCATCGTAGCCGTTAAACAGCGCAATCCAGGTTACCGTAATGGCAAAAACTGCGCTCTTGATCAGGCAGTTAAGGACATCATTATGAAAATCTACCGCGCTTTGCATCGCGGACCAGAAAAAGCCGGGATCGATACCTTTCCAGCCAACGCCAACCAGTGCACCACCGGCAATACCGACGGCCGTAAAAATCAGCGTTAACAGCGGCATACTGATAAAACCCGCCCAGAAGCGTGGCGAGACCACGCGGCGCAGCGGATCCACCGCCATCATCTCCATACTGGAGAGCTGCTCTGTGGCTTTCATCAGACCAATCTCTGCCGTCAGCGCCGAGCCGGCTCGTCCGGCAAACAGCAGCGCCGTGACAACCGGCCCCAACTCACGCAGCAGCGACAGCGCCACCAGCATGCCAAGGCTGGTCTCCGCGCTGTAGGTGGTCAGCACCAGATATCCCTGCAGTCCCAGCACCATGCCGATAAACAGACCAGAAACCACAATAATCAGCAGCGAGAGTACGCCAACGCTATAAAGCTGCCTGATCAACAATGGAGCATGGCGGCGAAAAGCGGGTTTTCCCACCAGCGCATGAAACAGCATCAGACCGGCGCGACCAAAGGTCGCACAGCTGTTTATTCCCCGACGCCCGAACGACGCCAGTGCCTGTAACACCATGAGTTTACTCTCTCCCTGTCCGGGTCAAATCACTAAGATAGTCGCCGGCGGCGAAACGAAACGGCACCGGACCATCAGCATGCCCATCAATAAACTGGCGTACGCGCGGATCGGCGTTCTCCTTCAGCTGCCGGGTGCTGCCTTCAGCAATGATTTTTTGCCCGGCAACAATATAGGCGTGATCGGCGATGCTCAGGACTTCAGGCACATCATGCGATACCACAATACAGGTCACGCCCAGCGAGTGGTTCAGCTCATCAATCAGCTTGACCAGCACGCCCATAGTTATTGGATCCTGCCCCACAAACGGCTCATCAAACATAATGAGTTCCGGTTCCAGCGCAATGGCACGTGCCAGCGCAGCACGTCGCGCCATCCCGCCGGAGAGCTCTGCCGGCATAAGTTTTGCCGCGCCGCGCAGTCCGACCGCTTCAAGCTTCATCATCACCGTGCTGTGCAGCAGTTCCGGCGGCAGCTGAGTGTGCTCGCGTAGCGGCCAGGCGACGTTTTCATAGACGTTAAGATCGGTAAAGAGCGCGCCTGACTGAAACAGCATGCTCATTTTCTTACGGGCTTCATAGAGCTTGCGCCGTGACAGGCTGGGAATATTCTGGCCCTGAAACCAGATTTCGCCGTGGTCAGGCTGCAGCTGACCGCCAATCAGGCGTAACAGCGTTGTTTTTCCGATGCCGGAAGGTCCCATAATCGCGGTCACTTTGCCCGCCGGAACCGTAAGTGAAATATCATCGAATATCGTGCGATCGCCACGGGTGAAACTCACACCGCGCACCTCGACCAGATTCGTTTGCTGCTGAGTCATTATTACCTCGTTAAGCGGGTCGGGCGTACTAAATGGGGTGGATGGTAGCCTGGTAAACCGCAATTCACGATAGTTTTACAGAAACTTACCGGTTCAGTGTGGCGAAAACGGTCATTAAATTTACTTTTGTCGCTCAGAGAGTCAAAATCAGCGGCTGACTCTCCCCGCATCTCAGGTTTTTTTGCCGGCCAGGGTCCGCCGGCACCGTATCCATCAAGGATTTTTCATGTTTGTAGCTACCGCCCTGTTGTTTATCGGATTGCTGTTACTGGTTTACGGGGCCGATCGACTGGTCTTCAGCGCCGCCATTCTGTGCCGCTCATTCGGTATTCCGCCGCTGATTATCGGCATGACGGTAGTCAGTATCGGCACATCGCTACCGGAGCTGATTATTTCGTTTTCAGCTGCGCAACATGGACAGATGGATTTGGCCGTAGGCACCGCGCTGGGCTCAAACATTACGAATATCCTGTTAATTCTGGGTGGCGCCGCGCTGCTTCATCCTTTAACCGTACACTCCAATTTGATTCGGCGCGAACTTCCGCTGCTGCTGCTGGTCTCTTTGCTGAGCGGCATTATGCTGTTTGATAATTACCTGAGCCGGCTGGATGGTGTCGCGCTGTTGCTGATGGCGCTGTTCTATCTGCTGATCGTGATCCGCATTGCCCGCCGCGCCGGACATGACAACAGCGATACACTCACCCGGGAACAGCTGGCAGAACTGCCGCGCGATGAAGCGGGTAACACGGTAGCCTTTCTCTGGCTGGCGGTCGCGCTGATTATATTGCCGATGTCGACCCGTATGGTCATCGACAATGCCACCGTCTTTGCTGATTACTTTGGCGTAAGCGAGCTGGTGATGGGGCTGACGCTTATCGCGGTAGGGACCAGCCTTCCGGAGCTGGCCACGGTTGTCGCGGGTGCGCTGAAAGGTGAAGATGATATGGCGATTGGTAATCTGATCGGCGCCAATATTTTCAACCTGGCGATTGTTCTTGGCCTGCCCGCGCTGTTTCATCCGGGCGAGGTCAATCCGCTCGCGTTTAGCCGTGATTACTGGGTCATGCTCGGCGTCAGCGTAGTGTTTGCCCTGTTTTGTCTGCTGCGTAAGCGGCGCGTCGGCCGGATAGCCGGCGCGCTGTTACTGAGCGGATTTCTTCTCTGGGTGCTATGGCTGTGGCTCAGCCCCACCCTTCTTACTGGCTATTAAGGATGCACTGATATGTCACAGCAGCATGCAGAGTTTGATTTTCAGCAGGCGGGTAAAAAGGTTCTGCGCATCGAACGTGAAGGACTTGAACAGCTTGATCAGTATATCAATGACGACTTCAGCCGCGCCTGCCAGCTGCTTTATGCCTGCCAGGGAAAAGTCGTGGTGATGGGCATGGGCAAGTCAGGACATATCGGTAAGAAAATGGCCGCGACCTTTGCCAGCACCGGCACCGCCTCCTTTTTTGTGCATCCGGGTGAGGCGAGCCATGGCGACCTCGGCATGGTGAGCGCCAGCGATGTGGTTATCGCCATCTCGAACAGCGGCGAGTCGGCAGAGATCCTGGCGCTGATCCCGGTGCTGAAGCGACAGAAAGTGCAGCTGATCTGTATGACCAGCCGCCCGGAGAGCGCCATGGGCCGCGCGGCAGATGTTCACCTGTGTGTGAAAGTGCCGCAGGAAGCGTGCCCGCTGGGACTGGCGCCAACGTCCAGCACCACGGCAACGCTGGTGATGGGCGATGCGCTGGCGGTGGCGCTGCTTGAGGCGCGCGGTTTTACGCCAGAGGATTTTGCTCTGTCGCATCCTGGCGGCGCGCTGGGTCGTAAACTGCTGCTGCACGTCAGCGACATTATGCATAGCGGCGATGAAATTCCGCACGTCACGCGCGAGGCGTCGCTGCGTGATGCCCTGCTGGAGATCACGCGCAAAAACCTCGGTCTCACGGTGATCGTTGATGACTTAATGAAAATTGAAGGGATTTTTACCGATGGCGATCTGCGCCGTATTTTTGATATGGGCGTCGATTTTCAGTCAGCGCGTATTCAGGACGTCATGACGCGTGGCGGCATCCGCGTCCGGCCAAATATGCTGGCGGTAGAGGCCTTAAATCTGATGCAAAATAAAAATATCACTGCCGTCCTGGTAGCCGATGAAGATCGGCTGCTGGGCGTCGTCCACATGCATGACATGCTGCGCGCTGGCGTAGTCTGAACAGGAAATGTAAATGAACGCTGAAAATGCGCTGGTTGCCACCTGCTATGGTCCGGTATCAGCTGAAGTCATGGCACGGGCAGCGCAAATCCGCCTGCTGATTTGTGATGTCGATGGCGTCATGTCAGACGGCCTGATCTATATGGGAAACAGCGGTGAAGAGCTGAAGGCGTTTAATGTGCGGGATGGCTACGGCATACGTTGCCTGCTGACCTCCGGCATCGAAGTCGCTATTATAACCGGCCGTCGCGCTAAGCTGCTGGAAGATCGCTGTGAAACGCTGGGCATTACGCATCTTTACCAGGGACAATCAGATAAGCTTTTGGCGTGGCGCGAACTTCTGGATAAACTGTCACTGGACAGCACGCAGGTTGCCTATATTGGCGACGATCTGATCGACTGGCCGGTCATGGCGCAGGCGGGTCTGAGTGTTGCCGTAGCGGATGCACATCCGGTCTTGCTGCCGCGTGCAGACTATGTCACACGCATCGGCGGCGGACGCGGTGCGGTACGCGAAATATGCGACCTGATATTACTGGCGCAGAATAAATTTGAGGATGCCAGAGGGCAATCAGTATGAGTAAAAGCAGGCGTTGGATAACGCTGATTCTGGCTCTGGTCGCGCTGATATTGATCGGCTGGAACCTGACGAATCAGGATGAGAGTGCCACGCCGTTGGCTTCAAACGATCAGGAGCCAACCTACACCAGCGCGAACTCTAATACCGTGGTATACAACCCAACGGGTGCACTGGCCTACAAGCTTGTCTCCGATAAAGTGACCTATTTTTCAGCTGATGAAGTCAGCTGGTTTGATCGTCCCGTTATGACAACCTTTGATGAAAACAAAGTGCCAACCTGGTCAGTACGGGCGGACAAAGCAAAGCTAACGAAAGATCGTATGCTTTATCTGTATGGCCACGTTGAAGTACATACGCTGACGCAGGATTCTCAGCTGGAACGCATTATCACTGATAACGCGCAGGTCAATCTGGTGACCCAGGATGTCATGTCTGACGACCAGGTGACGCTATTTGGCCGCAGTTTTAACTCCACGGGCATGAAGATGCGCGGCAATTTGCGGACAAAAAACGCCGAACTGCTTGAAAAGGTCAAAACCTCTTATGAAATTCAAAATGAACAAAAATAGCGTTAACGCGCTGCTGCTGGGATCGCTGCTGATTGGCAGCCTGCCCGCGCTGGCTGTCACCGGCGACTCAGAAAAACCGGTTAATATCGACTCCGTTAATCAGGCGCTGGATCTGCAGGGCAACGTGGCGACCTTTACCGGCAATGTTATTGTCACGCAGGGCACGATTAAAATTACAGCGGATAAAGTCGTGGTAACCCGTCCCGGCGGCGACAGCAACAAAACTATTGTTGATGCCTATGGCAATCCGGCTACGTTTTATCAGATGCAGGACAACGGCAAGCCGGTTAAAGGCCATGCCGCTAAGCTGCACTATGAGCTGGCCAACGATTTTGTCGAGCTGACCGGTAATGCTTTTATTGAACAGCAGGACAGCAACATCAAAGGCGATCGCATCACCTATCTGGTGAAAGAGCAGAAAATGCAGGCCTATAGTCAGGGTCAAAGCAAACGCGTCACCACGGTGCTGGTTCCTTCACAGCTGCAGGATAAAAACGGTTCCGCTGCGAGCCCTAAAAAGAGTAACTGACCGATGGCAACTTTAGTCGCTGAAAATCTGGCCAAAGCGTATAAAGGCCGCCGCGTAGTGGAAGATGTCAGCCTGCAGGTTAAATCGGGCGAGATTGTCGGACTGCTGGGTCCTAACGGCGCCGGTAAGACCACGACATTTTATATGGTGGTCGGCATTGTCCCGCGCGATGCGGGCCGCATTATTATCGATGATGAGGATATCAGTATCCTGCCCCTGCACGCCCGTGCGCGTCGTGGTATCGGATATCTGCCGCAGGAAGCCTCTATTTTCCGGCGGCTGAGCGTGTATGACAATCTGATGGGCGTGCTGCAGATCCGCGACGATCTGACCGAAGAGCAGCGCCAGGATCGCGCCAATGAGCTGATGGAAGAGTTCCATATTGAGCATCTGCGCAACAGCCTGGGCCAGGCGCTCTCCGGGGGAGAACGTCGCCGCGTTGAAATTGCACGCGCGCTGGCAGCGAATCCAAAGTTCATTCTGCTGGATGAGCCGTTCGCCGGGGTTGACCCCATCTCCGTTATCGATATCAAAAAGATCATCGAACATTTGCGCGACAGCGGCCTCGGTGTCCTGATCACCGACCATAACGTGCGTGAAACGCTGGCTGTTTGCGAACGCGCCTATATTGTCAGCCAGGGCAATCTGATTGCACACGGCACGCCGGATGAAATTCTGGCAGATGAGCAGGTTAAGCGGGTTTATTTGGGCGAAGAGTTCAGACTCTGATAAGGTGTCGATTAACCCGATATTCGCTTAGGACATTCAAGCCGGATTATGAAGCAAGGTTTGCAACTCAGGTTCAGCCAACAGCTGGCGATGACCCCCCAGCTGCAACAGGCCATTCGCCTGCTGCAGCTCTCTACGCTTGAACTCCAGCAGGAGCTCCAGCTGGCGCTGGAGAGCAATCCGCTGCTTGAGCAGACCGATATTCATGATGAAGTGGACGCACGCGAAACGCAGGAAAGCGATACGTTAGATACCCGTGAGGCGCTGGAACAGAAAGAGATGCCTGACGAGCTGCCGCTGGATGCGTCGTGGGATGAAATTTATACCGCCGGCACCCCTTCCGGCACCGGAACAGATTATCAGGATGATGAACTGCCGGTGTATCAGGGAGAAACCACGCAGTCGCTGCAGGATTACCTGATGTGGCAGGTGGAGCTGACCCCGTTTACCGATACCGATCGCGCTATTGCGACATCGATTGTTGATGCGATCGACACGACCGGTTATCTCACCGTGACGCTGCAGGAAATTTGCGACAGTATCGGCGACGATGAGCTGACGCTGGATGAGGTAGAGGCGGTTCTCAAGCGCGTCCAGCGGTTTGATCCGGTTGGCGTAGGCGCGCGCGATCTGCGCGACTGTCTGCTGGTTCAGCTATCGCAATATGCGGCTGACGCTCCTATGCTAAAAGAGGCGCGCCTGATTGTCAGTGAACATCTCGATCTGCTGGCTAATCACGACTTCCGCAGCCTGATGCGGGTGACCCGCCTGAAAGAAGAGGTGCTGAAAGAGGCGATGCTGTTGATACAGTCGCTCGATCCGCGCCCCGGACAATCGATTAATACGGGTGAACCGGAATACGTTATTCCGGATGTGCTGGTGCGCAAAGCGGGCGCACGCTGGATAGTGGAACTGAATGCTGAAAGCCTGCCGCGTCTGCGGATAAACCAGCACTATGCCGCCATGGGCGGTTCAGCGCGCAGCGATAGCGACAGCCAGTTTATTCGCAATAATCTGCAGGAAGCGCGCTGGCTCATTAAAAGCCTGGAGAGTCGTAATGACACTCTGCTCAAGGTTACCCGCTGTATCGTTGCGCAGCAGCAGGCGTTTTTTGAGCAGGGCGAAGAGTATATGCGTCCGATGGTGCTGGCAGATATCGCGCAACAGGTCGATATGCACGAGTCCACCATCTCACGCGTGACCACGCAAAAATATCTGCACAGTCCGCGTGGTATTTTTGAGCTGAAATATTTTTTCTCCAGCCATGTCAGCACGGAAGGCGGCGGCGAAGCCTCGTCTACGGCCATTCGTGCGCTGGTAAAAAAACTGGTCGCGGCAGAAAATCCCGCAAAGCCCTTGAGCGACAGCAAACTGACCGCCATGTTATCTGAACAGGGTATTATGGTAGCGCGACGTACGGTTGCGAAGTATCGCGAGTCTTTATCTATACCGCCATCAAACCAGCGTAAACAGCTGGTTTGACCGAACTCAGAAGGAAGACCTATGCAGCTAAACCTTACCGGACTCAATGTCGAAATCACTGACCCGCTGCGCGAATTTGTGAACAGCAAATTTGGCAAACTTGAACACTATTACGATCGCATCAATCAGGTTTATATTGTTCTGAAAGTGGAGAAAGTGACTCAGATTGCAGAGGCAACTCTGCACGTTAACGGCGGTGAGCTGCACGCCACAGCGGAAGCGGAAGATATGTACGCGGCCATTGACGGGCTGGTTGATAAGCTGGCACGTCAGCTGACCAAACATAAAGACAAACTGAAAAAACACTAACCTTCACGTTTGCAGAGCGCTGACCCGTTCAGCGCTCAGGGAAAAATGGGGCGGAAGAGCGCCCCGTTTTATCATCTGCGCAAGCGCCAGCAGGGCTTTTCGCTCTGTGGCTATGTGAACTCGCAAGTGAAACCACGATGAACAACGATCTGACACTGGAATTGAGCTCGGTTCTGACGCCTGACTGCACCCGCAGCGGCGTACACTGCCAGAGTAAAAAACGCGCGCTGGAGATTATCAGCGAACTGGCGGCTAAGCAGCTCAATCTGCCGCACCAGACGCTTTTCGAAGCGATTCTGACCCGCGAGCGTATGGGCAGTACCGGCATTGGCAACGGCATTGCTATTCCGCATGGCAAACTGGAAGAGGACACGCTGCGGGCGGTGGGGGTGTTTATCAGCCTCGATCAGCCAATTGCTTTTGACGCCGTGGATAATCAGCCGGTCGATCTGCTGTTCGCTCTGCTGGTGCCTGCCGATCAGTGTAAGACGCACCTTCATACCCTGTCGCTGGTCGCAAAACGCCTGGCAGATAAGACGGTCTGCCGTCGCCTGCGTGCGGCCCAGAGTGATCAAGAGCTCTACGCCATTATCACAGAAGCTCAGGAAGCGCATTCGTAATCAGTACATAGCGTTACCGGTCTGCAGGCCGGATAAAACAGGGGAGAATAGTGATGGTGCTGATGATCGTCAGTGGTCGATCAGGCTCAGGTAAATCAGTTGCGCTGCGTGCCCTGGAGGATATGGGCTTTTACTGTGTCGACAATCTGCCGGTAGTCCTGCTGCCTGAGCTGGCGAATACGCTGACAGAGCGGAATATTTCGGCGGCGGTGAGTATTGATGTACGCAACATGCCGGAGTCGCAGGAAGTCTTTGAGCTGGCGTTAAATAATCTGCCTGACTCTTTCTCTCCTCAGCTGCTGTTTCTGGATGCCGATCGCAATACGCTGATCCGGCGCTACAGCGACACCCGTCGCCTGCATCCGCTCTCCAGCAAAAACCTGTCGCTGGAAAGCGCCATTGATGAAGAGAACGATCTGCTGGAGCCGCTGCGCTCGCGTGCCGATCTGATTATTGATACCTCAGAGATGTCAGTGCATGAGCTGGCTGAGATGCTGCGCACCCGCCTGCTGGGCAAGCGCGAACGCGAACTCACGATGGTGTTTGAGTCGTTCGGTTTCAAACACGGTATCCCGATCGATGCCGACTACGTGTTTGACGTGCGCTTTTTGCCTAACCCGCACTGGGATCCCAAGCTGCGTCCGATGACGGGCCTCGATCGACCGGTGGCGGCGTTCCTGGATCGGCATACAGAAGTACATAATTTTATCTACCAGACGCGCAGCTATCTTGAGCTATGGCTGCCGATGCTGGAAACCAACAACCGCAGCTACCTTACTGTGGCGATCGGCTGTACCGGTGGCAAACATCGTTCCGTGTATATCGCCGAGCAGCTGGCTGACTATTTCCGTTCGCGCGGTAAAAACGTGCAGTCGCGTCATCGCACACTGGAAAAGCGTAAATCATGACCGTAAAGCAAACCGTCGAAATCCGTAACAAGCTGGGTATGCATGCGCGCCCGGCGATGAAGCTGTTTGAGCTGGTGCAGAGCTTTGACGCGGATGTTCTGCTGCGCAATGAAGCGGGCACCGAGGCTGAGGCGAGCAGCGTTATTGCGCTGCTGATGCTGGATTCAGCAAAAGGCGGTCATATTGAAATTGAAGCCAGCGGACCGCAGGAAACTGCGGCGCTGGCCGCCGTTATTGAGCTGTTTGAATCGGGCTTTGACGAAGAGTAAAGGTTTTAGTGTAGCCGGTAGCGATTCAGGAAACCCTCCCCTCCCAGCTGGCGCATCTGACGCATGATCCACTGCTGACGCTGGCGAACATAGCCTGAAGGCGCATCCGCGCGAAAACGGATCGGATTAGGCAATACTGCAGCCAGCAGGGCAGCCTCTGCGATAGTCAGGCGGCTGGCGGGCTTATGGAAATAGTGCTGCGCTGCGGCTTCAGCGCCAAAAACGCCGGGACCGAACTCAGCGATATTAAGATAGACCGTCAGAATACGACGTTTACTCCAGACGGTTTCAATGCCAACCGTCATCCCCGCCTCCAGCCCTTTACGTAGCCAGCTACGTCCGTCCCACAAAAAGAGATTTTTCGCGGTCTGCTGAGAAAGCGTTGACGCGCCACGCATGCGCTCGCCGCTGCTGTTGTCGAGCACCTGCTGAATAGCGCCAACGTCAAAACCCCAGTGCTCAGGGAATTTCTGATCTTCGGCGGCAATCACGGCCAGCGCCATCCACGGGGAGATGTTATCCATGCTGACCCACTCTGAATGTGCGACATAACTGATATCTCCGTGCAGCCAGGCGCCTGCCTGACGTTCCGCCATAACCGCGGAAAAAGGCACGGGTAAAAAAGCGAAAACGGCAATTCCTCCGATCCAGAGTACTGCCCATGCCAGCAGACATTTAACCATCAGCGACCTGAAAAGGCTGAACCCTTTCCCTCTGTATTTTTTCATTACCTCTTCCTGTATCCCTTCCCTGTATTAATTAATCACTCTGGTCATGATTGCGTCCAGTGCCCATTGTTATACCTGCCTGCATGCTGCCAGCCGGTTTCCGGAGCTGAAAAAGCGTTCAGGCCAGCCGCGGCTCTTCTGCTGATACCCTGAAACATCAAAGACTTCCATCTTTAAGGAATCGGTTCCATGCATAAAAATCGCGCAAAGCAAACTTCAGACCGCCGTTAACCTGTACTAATAGTCATGTTAATAAGACTTTCATATAGCTTAACATTTGCAAGGAATAGCTTAGCGTTTCCTGACTATCGTCTGCTATGAGATCGGTTTCAGACACATATTATGCTGCCAGAAAGCCGAATCCCCCGGCAATTGTCCGTAAATCAAATTTTACACTCTGACCGGCCTGTTTTTCAGAACGACCGATCTGGAAGTTTAACCGCCTGCTTTCCAAAACGTTTCGGATAAATGTGATGCAATACGGCTATTTTTATTACAAAACAATAGCATAAAGACTATTTTCCTGATAACAATCCGTCCCCGGATAGCTATCCGGGCTTTCGCCGCTTCCCTCAATCCTGATGGCGAAAAATCAGCCAAAACCAGTTGATATTGGTTAAATAACAAACAAATCAGCGGGGAAATTGATTCCCCGCTTGACAGTGTTGTCAAATTAATGTTTTCTGTAGCGGAACGTTGTTCAACATCACACAATTTAATGAATCTTGTCGCGCAGGCTGGCAAATTTGCTAAGGTGATTTTGTAACGTTAACCAATACCTGACTGCTGCTTTTTACTTCAATTAACCATAACAGCAGCAGTCACTTTTTCCCTGGTGTTGGCGCAGTATTCGCGCACCCCGGTTTCGACCGGGGTCATTTTTTTTAGCGCTTCTGATTTTCCCGCCCGGCAACCCATTCACGCAGTACGGCAACATCCTGTCGCCACTCCTGCTTCAGTTCATCGATCCACTCCTGCACATTGTCCCACCAGGCCGGCAGTTCCGGTGACTGGATCTGTTTTGCCAGCTGCTGCAGATGCAGCAAGCCTACCGATCCTGCGGCACCTTTAATTTTGTGCCCCTCTTCGGCAATGCCTTTTTGATCGCGCGCCATCATATTGGAATCAAGCACATCAAGATAACCAGGCATCATCTGTTCAAACATTGTCAGGCTCTGTGTAATCAGGCCAGGCCCGACCAGCTCGATATACTGCTCCAGCATCGCCACATCCAGCAGCATGCGCGACTGCGTATCCGCTACAGGCATATCTGTCTCTTCTGCCTCGCCCTGATAATCCCAGAATTTTTTGATCACCGCCGTCAGCGCCGGCACCGCCAGCGGTTTACTGAGTACTTCATCCATTCCGGCATCGAGATACTCTTTTTTATCTTTAAGTACGTTGGCCGTCAGCGCGACCAGCGGCGGCAGCTGCACGCCCTTATGCTGCTGATGGATAGCGCGCGCAACGTCCAGTCCGGTCATATCCGGCAGCTGAATATCCAGCAGCACCAGGTCAAACTCCTGCGGATCAAACAGGCTTAGCGCGTCATGGCCGTTCATGGCGACCTCAACGCTGCAGCCGAGCTTCTCCAGCACCGAGCGGGCGACAATCACATTCAGTTCAATATCTTCCACCAGCAGTACGTGCAGCGCCGGCAGCGGCAGGCTGTCATCCAGGCCGGTATCTTCCACTTCGTCAGCCACGCGCGGCGCGTTAATCTCAACCACAAAGCAGGAGCCTTTACCCGGCGCGCTGCTGACTGTGATATCTCCGCCCATCGCCTGCGCCAGGCGGCGCGATACCGCCAGCCCGATACCGGTACCGGTCGCGGGTTTGCCGCCGTGCTGATCTTTGACCTGATAATACATGGCAAAGATTTTGTCCTGCTCCTCCTGCGGAATACCCATTCCTGAATCCTGCACTTCAAAGCGCAGCGTTTCATTCGCGCTGTACGCGACCCGCACGACAATCTCTCCCTCGCGGGTGAATTTCACGGCGTTTCCAATCAGGTTCCACAGGATCTGCCGTAAGCGCGTGCCGTCAGCCAGAATTTTATGCGGCAGCGGCAGCGCGGGCTGCATAACAAACTTCAGATCTTTCGGCTGGGCCAGCAGGCCGGATAAGTTTTCGAGATCGGCAAGGAAACCGGTGAAATCAAGCGGCTGGTTATCCAGCTGAACTTTGCGCCGCTCGATTTTGTCCACTTCGATTACATCGTTAAAGATATTGCCCAGCGTAATGGCTGAGACGTGAATCGTTTTCAGGTACTTCAGCTGCTCCTGGCTGAGCTCGGTATCCAGCAGAATACGGCTCAGACCCACGATGCCGTTCAGCGGCGTGCGCAGCTCGTGGCTGATCGTTGAAATAAAGGTGGTTTTCTCCCGGCTGGCGTTCTCCAGCGCATCCTGATAGCGCTTACGCTCCGTGATATCGCGTCCGAATCCCATCAGGCCGCTGCGCTTGCCCACCCGATCGTAATAGGGCACTTTACGGATTTCAAAACAGGCTTTGCGCCCGTCCGGATACTGCAGCCACTGCTCATAGGTGAGCGATACGTTATGGCGAAACACCTTTTCGTCTGTTTCCAGTACCTTGGTCGCTGCCTCATCATCATAAATATCGCGCGGCGTCAGTCCGATCAGCTGTTTTTCACTTAGGCCGGTCAGCAGCTCCATGGCGCGGTTGCAGCCGGAGAACTGTTTGTCGATATTACGGTAGAAGACCAGATCGGGCGATGCATCCAGAAATGAGCGCAGGAAAGAGGATTGCTGCTCCAGCTCAATCTGCGCCTGCTCGCGGCGCGCCATCTCTTCACGCAGCTTATCCATCACCTGTTTACGCGCCTCTTCTGCGCTGATGCGATCGCTGATCTCCTGATTCAGCTGCGTGATGGTCTGTTTCATCTGCTGATTAAGCTCGAGATCGCGCGTGCGCATCTCTTCCAGCTTATCAACCAGCTTCGTTAGCCGCTGACGCGACTCCTCCAGCTGATCGACCACGACTGACAGGAAATAGACCGCCCAGGGCGTAATCAGCAGACCAAAGAAGACCGAGCGCACCACGTCGATACTTTCCACGTGCCCGCGCAGTACCATAGTGACCGCCATCTGGACAATCATCGCCAGCACCACCAGCGCCGACGCCAGCAGCAGTGAAAAGCGCACCAGACCGAGTTTGACCATCAGGTCGACATAATATTGAGCTAACAGACGAATTTGTTTCATGGCAGATCCCCTGAACGAATGGCGCCATCATAACGTAATTAGCCTGCGTCTGCCCGGGCTGACCGGGATATTGCGCCCGCCTGACGCCCCATCATAGTGCATCCGCGCCCGGCCTGAACGTTATCTGGCTCGCGCTGAGTAAAGCACTTGACTAATTTGCACAGGTGAATAATCTGAAAGGCCGTCTGCGCGCAGCTAAGCGTCAGACCTTATTGCTCTCTTTCGCCTGTGGCAGCTGATTTCTCAGCATACTGCCACCCCTCCTTATTGCATACTGATTCACATTTAACGAAATTTTACTCAGTTACCTTCTGATTAGTTTTGCTTATACAGACCTATATTTAATTCAAAACAGACGCCATAAGAAAAACAGATACATGACATGCCGGTCTGCACAGCTACGATATTTTATGCTGCTATAAGCAGCACTGCCAGCAGGGTAAAGTAATATCGCCGCCTGCAGATAGTGAGACGGCTCACACTTAGCAGGGGTTTAAATCGGCGCTTATTGACATAAATTTACTGTTAAAAAACATAAAATTCATAAGGTTAACCTCTTTTTTCTGCAGATATAGGGCTCAGCGCTCTCTATTTGACCTCTGTGCGCTTTCCCGATAAGTTGAAATTCCGCTGGATGCTTTCCAGTCGGGACTGTGTCTCGACATATCTATGCAGCAAGAAGACTCCCTCTGGATGCAAGTTATCTCCCGTTAGAGACCGGATTGAAGAGCAACTCATCAAGGACGTTATACCCGGATCCTGAGAGTCATTGCTCGGTGTGGCGACGCCCGCGTACAGCGCGGAAAAAACCAGTGAAACAGCACGCGTCAGCGCTCTGTGCCTGAAACAGAACAGGCAATGTCTAAAGCAGTTTAAGGAGACTCTCAATGTCCACGCAAAAACCTCATTCCTATGGTTTGTACGACCCGGCCGCAGGCAGCGATAGCTGTGGTGTAGGTTTTATTACCCGCAAGGACGGCGAGCAGACACATGACATTCTGCAGATGGCGCACAGCGCACTCTGCACCGTGCCGCATCGCGGCGGGATGTCCGCAGAGGGTGTCGGTGATGGTGCCGGCGTTAACGTCGATCTCTCGCTTAACTTTTTCCGTAAATTAACCGGCCAGGCGCTGGAAGCTGGCCAGTTTGGCGTAGGCAACTTTTTTGTCCCGAAAGATGCCGCGCTGCGGGCTAATGCCGAACGTCTGGTTGAAGAGACGCTGGCCGCATGGAATTTCCCGGTGCTGCTGAAGCGCGATATGCCGCTGGATAATAGCGTAACCCGCCCTGCCGCCGTGGCGTTTCAGCTGCCGATTGTGCAGTGGGTGTTTGCCGCTCCGCCTGCGCTGACGAATCAGACTGACTTCGAACGTCAGATCTACCGGGCGCTGCTGGATATCGAAGCGCGCGCGTTCACCGAAAGTGAGTTTGGCGGCCTCTATCCGCTCTCACTCTCTTCCCGCACGCAGGTGTTTAAAGCGCGTCTGAACTCGAATGAAGTGATCCCTTACTTTAAAGACCTCACCGACAGCGATCACCAGGTGCGCGGACTCTTTTTCCATACCCGCTTCTCGACCAATACCGATCCCCATACCACTATGGCACAGCCGTTCCGCCTGATGGCGCATAACGGCGAGCTGAATACCGATCGTAAAAACCGCATTGCTGAAGCGGCGCTGATGCTGGCGCGCGGTAAAAAAATTGTCCGCCCTAAAGGCCAGTCTGACAGCTCGCGTCTTGACCAGAGCATCCACAGCCGCCTGATGGAAGACGATCTCGACCTGATCACCGCCGTGGTCTCCATGATGCCCCCGGCGTGGGAGAACGACAGTTCACTCTCCGCTGACGTGCGTGCGATGCTGGAGTACTTTTCGCTGTATGAAGAGAAAAATGATGGTCCGGCCGCGCTGATTTTCGGCAACGGCGAGGTCATCGGTGCCCGTCTGGATCGCCTGGGCCTGCGTCCGCTGCGTTCAGTGGAAACTGCCGACTATATCGGTGCCATGTCAGAAGCGGGCCAGATTGCCTTTCCGCCAGAAAGCGTACTGCGTCGCGGCCGCATCGAAGCGGGCGGTATGCTCTATTACGATCACAAAGAGAAGCGCGCCTATACCACGACCGAAGCGCTGGAAAAACTGGCGGCCGCAAAAGATTATCGTGCCCTGCTGCAGGCGGCGCGCGTCGAGCTGCATGAGCTGCCGGAAATTCCGGCCGAGAAGCTTGGCTCTCCGCTGCGCTATCGCGGCGATCTCAAAACCTACCAGCGTTTTGTCGCCTACTACTACAACCAGGAAAGCTTCAAGTTCATGATGGATCCGATGCTGCAGACCGGTGCGGAGAAGATCTCCGCAATGGGTTACGGCAACGCCATCAACGGCCTTTCCGATCATGAAGGCGGCATGGCGCACTACTTTTCGCAGCGCTTTGCGCAGGTGACCAACCCGCCGCTCGACTCTATCCGTGAAGCTGACGGCATGACGCTGCGCGTGGCGCTGGGCGCAAAACCCCATCTTGGCCGTAGCAAAGGGCAGCAGATTATTGTTCCCAGTCCGATCCTGACCCACCTTGATATGCTGCGCCTGCGCGAGCAGAACGTGGCACCTTACGCGCGCTTTGAAATGCTCTATGAGCCGGTGACCGGCAAAGATATCGTCAGCCGCGCCGCTAATGCCAGCGCGCTGGAAAAAGCGATAGATAATCTGGCTCAGCAGGTGGTGGATTTCGCCCGTACGCAGGGCGGCATTGCCGTGATCACCGATCGTCACGTATCAACCACGCATGCCGCCATGCCGATGCTGCTGGTGATCTCCGCCATTAACCAGCGTCTGGTGCAGGAAGGGCTGCGTCTGGATGTCTCTCTGGTGGTTGAGAGCGGTCAGAGCATCTCGTCGCACCATATCGCTGCCACGCTCGGCTTCGGTGCTTCCGCCGTCTATCCGCTGGGCGTACAGATGCGCGCAGAAGAGAAATTTGGTGAAGGCGAAGAGGGTAATAAGGCGTTCAGGCGCTATGCCAAAGCCGCTGAGAAAGCGCTGATGAAGACCATGGGTAAAGTGGGCCTCTGCACCGTCGAGAGCTACAGCTGCGGTGAGTTTTTTGAGCCTAATTTTCTCGATACTGAAGATCCGGTGCTGAAAAAATATTTTCCGAATATCAAAACCCCGGTGGGTGGCGCAGGCTTCCCGGCGATCGCCCAGATGGCAGTAGACTGGCATCAAAGCGCGCTGAAAATCCAGGGTGAAGCGGAAGTGCCGCTGCTTGGCCTGTTCAAAGAGCGTGCGGAAGGTGCCGGTCACTCCTACGGCACCATCGCCGTGCGAACCTTTATCGATATGACTGAACAGCCGATCCGCTTTGCCGATAAGGCGCGCGAAGAGGATAACTTTATCCGTCTGATGACGCTCGCCAGGCTGGAAAACGCGTTTGGTATTAAAGCGGACGCATTCAAAGAGAGCAGCTTTGAACGGATCCCGAATGCGGTCATCGATACCTTTGCCATTACGCCGGATTACCGTCAGTTCTCCAGCCTGATGCATGCTGAGCGCAAACGCCGTCCGGCAGCGCTGCGTGACATTCTTGCCCTGCCCTGCGATCTGACCCACGTTGACAGTGAAGCGGAGTTTGGCCGCAAGCTGGGCCGCTATTCGCTGGTGAACAATGGTTTCGCCATCCGTGGCCTGCAGTGTCAGACGGTGGCGGGCAGCCTGAACCAGTTTGAACTGCGCCTGATCGACGCGATTGCCGGTCTGAAACCGGAGCAGGAGCGTCTGGCGGCGCTGGCGCGTGCGCTCAGCACCCGCTTCCGGGATGACATTGAGAGCAGCAGCGTGGAAGAGAGCGTGCTGCGCATTACCGCCTATGGTAAGGCCGCAGAGTATCTGGCAAAAATTTTCACGGCGCAGCCTTCGCTGCCGCTGGAGGAGATTCAGCCGGCACACGAAATCACCCGCACCTTCGCTTCCGGTGCAATGAGCCACGGAGCGCTGGTTGCGCCTGCGCATGAAGCCGTCGCGCACGGCACCAATATGGTGGGCGGCATGAGTAACTGCGGTGAAGGCGGCGAGCACTATTCGCGTCACGGCACCATCCGCGCCTCGCGCATTAAACAGCTGGCTTCAGGACGTTTTGGTGTCTGGGCGGCCTACCTGGCCGATCCGATGCTGGAAGAGCTGGAGATCAAAATTGGTCAGGGTGCAAAACCTGGCGAAGGCGGTCAGCTGCCGGCGCCTAAAGTCACGGTAGAGATTGCTGCCGCACGCGGCGGCACGCCGGGTGTGGAGCTGGTGTCGCCTCCGCCTCACCATGACACCTACTCCATTGAGGATCTGGCACAGCTGATCCACGACTGCAAAGCCGCGCGCGTGCGCGTTATTGTCAAACTGGTCTCTTCAGAAGGTATCGGCACCATTGCGGTGGGCGTAGCCAAAGCCGGCGCCGACGTCATTAACGTGGCGGGCAACACCGGCGGAACCGGTGCGGCATCGGTAACCAGCCTGAAATATACCGGCCGCGTGGCAGAAATCGGTATTGCTGAAGTTCATCAGGCGCTGTGCGCCAATGGCCTGCGTGACAAAGTACAGCTCCGCTGCTCCGGCGCGCAGCAGACCGGCAGCGACGTGATTAAATCCGCGCTGCTGGGCGGCGATAGCTTTGAGTTTGGTACCACGGCACTGATGATGCTGAAGTGCGTGATGGCGAAAAACTGCAACGTGAAGTGCCCGGCGGGCTTAACCACCAATGCCGAAGCCTTTGATGGCGATCCGCGTCAGCTGGCGCAGTACTTCATTAACGTGGCGCAGGAAGTGCGCGAGTTTCTCGCCCGCCTCGGCCTGCGCTCGCTGCGTGAGGCGCGCGGCCGGGCCGATCTGCTGCACCTGATGGATCATCCGCTGGAAGTGGGCAAACTCGATCTGCGCGCCATGCTGACGGTAGTACCGGAACAGAAAATCGCGCATCCGGTCTATCTGGAAAAAGATTTTACGCTCGACGACGGCTGGGTAACGGAAGTGACGGCGCAGCTGGTTGAGCAGGCGGGCCGTGAGGTTACTCTGGGCAACGGCGTGACGCTGAATAACCGCAATAAAAGCGTTGGCGGACAGCTGGCTATCGATATCGAGCGCCTGCTGAACCATACGCTACCGGCTGAGCAGCGCCTCCTGCTGCCGGCGGTGCTGAAGGACGATCGCGGGCGCCACTACCTGGCGCCACGTACGGTGCAAATCCATACCCAGGGCGCAGCCGGACAATCATTCGGGGCGTTCTGTAACGACGGCATGCTGATGCAGCACTACGGCACCTGTAACGATGGCGTAGGCAAAGGTCAGTGCGGCGGTGAGCTGGTGGTGATGTCACCAGGCGGCGGCGCACAGGATAGCGATGGCAACGTGCTGATCGGCAACTTTGCGCTGTTTGGTGCCACCGGCGGCCGGCTGTTTGTGCAGGGCCAGGCGGGCGATCGCTTCGCGGTACGTAACTCCGGCGCCACCGCCGTGGTGGAAGGCGTGGGCGATTTCTGCTGTGAATATATGACCAACGGCGCCATCCTTAACCTCGGCACCTTTGGCAAAGGCTTTGGCAACGGCATGAGCGGCGGCTTCGCTTATCAGTATGACCCGTACGGCAACCTTGCCGGCCATGCGGCGGGAGACTCCGTACTCTTTGGTTCCATTGCGGATGATAACGAGATGGCGCGCGTGCATAAGCAGGCGGTACTGACCATGCTGAACTGGCATCTGGAAGCGACCCGCTCGCCACGCGCCGCCTGGCTGCTGGCGAACTGGGAGAGCGAATGTCAGCACTTTGTGTATGTTATGCCGCGTTCGCTGCTGCTCTACCAGGATGGTGGTGAGATCCTGAAAGCAAAATCGCGCAAAGATCTGCTGGAAGAGCTTTCAACCTCGCTGGCTGCGCACCAGGTAGCCAAATTTAAAGCGGCGTGGCGCAGCGGCAAAACCATTGCTGACGGGGCCGTACCCGCCTACGGTGCGACCGATACGCAGGAGATGTTTATCCTGCTTAACAACTACACCGTGCTGAGCTTTGCGCAGCAGCTGGCGCTGGGCAAGCTGCCGAAAGGCACCGCAGTGGAAGATCCGGCGGTTGAAAAAGCGGTACGCAATCTGCTGATGACCGAGGATTTTGCGCTGGTCAGTAAGCTGCAGCGGCACGCCCGCGCGGCAATTGAGAGCTACAGCGATGATGAGCTGGCAAGCCTGATCGCGGCAAAACGCATGGCTGATTACAAAGCGGCATTAACGCAGCGTAATATCCGCTCTATGGATAGCCTGGCGACCTATGGCTGGATCATCTATCAGGATGCGCGCCATCGCGAGGTGCTGGGTCACCTGCCGGACTTTGAAGAGCTGTTTGCGCGTGCAGCGCTGCCGGAAATTGCCGCTGCGGTCGGAAAACTATCCTGATCGCGTCAGCCCGGCATTTGAGCCTTAAGAGTGAACATTACTAACAGGATTGAGTACCCGTATCATGAAGATTCCTTACATTCCTGAAGACGCACCGTTTAACGGTGAGCAGAAATACTGGCTGGCGGGTTTTCTCGCCGGTCTCCACTCGCGCCTGTTAGTGCTGGAAGATAAGCAGACGGCGCCTGCCGCTGGCGCCAGCGCAACTACGCAGCTGCACATTCTGTACGGCTCCCAGACCGGAAATGCCGAAGCGCTGGCCCAGACCGCGGCTAAAGCGGCTCGTGCCAAAGGTCTGGTCCCGGTGGTGCAGGCGCTGGGTGAGGTCGATCTCGAAGTCTTCACCACCATGCGTCATGTGCTGATTGTGACCTCAACCTATGGTGAAGGTGAGATGCCTGACAACGCGCAGCTGTTCTGGCAGGCGATTTCAGCCAGCACCGCACCGCGCCTGGAGCAGATGCACTTTGCCGTGCTGGCAATTGGCGATACCGGCTACGACGGTTTCTGCCAGGCGGGTAAATTCATCGATATGCGTCTTGAACAGCTGGGTGCGCGCCGCGTAGTGGATCGCATCGACTGCGATATCGATTTTGAAGAGCCATCCGATGCCTGGATTGGCAGCGCGATGCCGCAGTTTGCCGCCAGCGCCGGCAGCAGCGGCACCGTGCTGGAGAGCGCACCGGAAGCGCCGGTGATCCCCGGCAGCAATAAGCAGAATCCTTATGCGGCTGCGCTGACCACCAATAAACGCCTCTCCGGCGAACAGTCGGCCAAAGATATCCGCCACTTTGAATTTGATCTCAGCGGTAGCGGTCTGAAATATGAAGCGGGCGATGCGCTGGGGATTATTCCGGTCAACGACGCCGCGCTGGTCACGCTGCTGCTGACTGAGCTAAAAGCGGACTATGAAACACCGGTACCGGGCTTCGATCGTAATCTGGGCGATCTGCTGACCTATCAGTTTGAAATCGCCGAGCCGTCACGCAAGCTCATTGAGTGGATTGGCCAGCACACCGCCAACCAGGAGCTGCTGCATGTGCTGCAGCACGACGATAAAGATACGCTGGCCAACTGGCTGTGGGGCAAAGACAGCCTCGATCTGCTGCAGCTGGAGCTGAAGCGCAGCCTGTCGGTGCCGGAATTTGTGGCGATGCTGCGGCCGCTGCAGCACCGCGCTTACTCCATCTCCTCCAGCGCCAAAGCGCATCCCAATCAGGTGCACCTGACCATCGCCTCTGTGCGCTATCACAGCGGCGGACGCGAGCGTAAAGGCGTCTGTTCCACTTATCTGGCAGAGCGCGTACGCCGTGGCGAGAAGCCGGCTATTTTTATTTCGCCTAATAAAGCGTTCCGCGTGCCGGCTGATGGCAATGCACCGCTGATCATGGTCGGACCGGGTACCGGTATTGCGCCGTTTCGCGCGTTTCTGCAGGAGCGTCAGGCAACGGAAGCAAAAGGCAAAAACTGGCTCTTTTTCGGCGATCAGCATCAGGAGCATGACTATATCTACAGTGATGAGCTGCACGGCTGGCAGCAGAGCGGTCTGCTGACGCACCTCGATCTCGCCTTCTCGCGCGATCAGGAAGAGAAAATCTATGTTCAGAACCGGATGCTGGAGAAAGGCGCTGAGCTCTACGCCTGGCTGCAGGAAGGCGCATACTTTTACGTCTGCGGTGATGCATCGCGCATGGCGAAAGATGTCGACGCCGCATTGTATGAAGTGGTACGCCAGGCTGGCGGTCTGTCCGGTGAACGTGCCGCAGCGTATATCGACCAGCTGAAGAAAGAAAAACGCTATCTGCGCGACGTCTACTGAGTTACAGCATAAAAAAACGGGCCATCAGGCCCGTTTTTTCTGCGCGAAAAGATTACTTAACGACGCGCAGTGAAGGACGTCCGCCGCGCGGCGGTGGCTCGTCATCAGGGGAATGATCCTCATCCTGAGCATCATCCGGACGATCGCCATCGATAACGGACATGACCGTCTCTTCCTGACCCGCTTCCTGATCGTCCATCGCCTGATCGTAGACCGGCTCCGGTTCGAACATGGTGCCCGCACCATTTTCACGCGCGTAGATTGCCATTACAGCAGCCATCGGCACGGAAACCTGACGCGGCACGCCGCCAAAGCGCGCGTTGAAGCGCACTTCGTCATTGGAGAGATCGAGATTGCCTACCGCACGCGGCGCAATATTCAGCACGATCTGTCCGTCGCGCGCATACTCCAGCGGGACCTGTACGCCAGGCAAATTGATATCCACCACCAGATGCGGCGTCAGCTGATTATCCAGCAGCCAGTCGTAAAATGCCCGCAGCAGATAGGGGCGACGCGCGGTGAGTTGCGACATTTCCATACTTAGCCCCGAGCCTGCAGGCGCATTTCCCGCTCAGCTTCCGTCAGTGAGGCGAGGAAGGAGTCGCGTTCAAATACGCGTGTCATATAACCTTTCAGCTCTTTCGAGCCGGCACCGCTCAGATCAACGCCCATCTGCGGCAGACGCCACAGCAGCGGCGCCAGGTAGCAATCCACCAGGCTGAACTCTTCGCTCATAAAGAACGGCGTGCGCGCAAACAGCGGCGCAATCGCCAGCAGCTCTTCACGCAGCTGTTTACGCGCGGCATCTGCCTCAGCGCCGCTGGTGGTTTCGATGGTACGCAGCAGGCTATACCAGTCCTGCTCAATGCGGTGCATCATCAGGCGGCTTTCACCACGCGCAACCGGATAAACCGGCATCAGCGGAGGATGCGGGAAACGCTCATCCAGGTACTCCATGATGATGCGTGATTCATACAGCGTCAGTTCACGGTCAACCAGCGTAGGTACGGTGCGATACGGGTTGAGGTCAATCAGATCCTGCGGCAGATTATCTGGTTCAACCTGCTCGATCTCCACGCTGACGCCCTTTTCAGCCAGTACGATACGTACCTGATGGCTGAAAATGTCAGTCGGACCAGAAAACAGCGTCATTACCGAACGTTTGTTGGCAGCGACAGCCATGAAAACCTCCAAGTTTGTTCACAAAAATATACTGCGAATAGCCAACCACACGGCGACTCACCCGATCATCAGACTCGCACACTGCCGGGCAGCGCTGATATCCGGCTCATGTCCGGAGCGGAGCGTCAGTTCAGGCCGCGACTCGCGGGCGCAAAGTGTCAGTGAGTTTACCAGATTTTAAGCAGCTTGTGGGGCGGGGTTGCGCATTTGCGGGCAAATAGCCGGGAAAGCTCGCGTTTTTACACTGCTTTACCGGGATAACAGCCAATAAAAAAACCCGCCGAAGCGGGTTTTTTGAGCCAATTGACACTGCCGAAGCAGTAAGCAATTAACGCTTGGAGAACTGAGGACGACGACGTGCTTTACGCAGGCCGACTTTCTTACGTTCAACCTGACGAGCATCACGGGTAACAAAGCCCGCTTTGCGCAGTTCTGCACGCAGAGATTCGTCGTATTCCATCAGAGCGCGGGTGATACCGTGACGGATCGCACCAGCCTGACCAGAAATACCACCACCTTTAACGGTGATGTACAGATCCAGTTTACCAACCATATCAACCAGCTCCAGCGGCTGACGCACGACCATGCGTGCAGTCTCGCGACCGAAGTACTGCTCCAGAGAGCGCTGGTTAATTACGATGTTACCGCTACCCGGCTTGATAAAGACGCGAGCGGCAGAGCTTTTGCGGCGACCAGTGCCGTAGTTTTGAGTTTCAGCCATTGCCTATAATCCCGATTAAATGTCAAGAACTTGCGGTTGCTGCGCCGCGTGGTTGTGCTCGTTGCCTGCGTAAACTTTCAGTTTACGGTACATAGCACGACCCAGTGGGCCTTTTGGCAGCATGCCTTTAACCGCGATTTCAATCACACGCTCAGGACGGCGGGCAATCATCTCTTCGAAGGTCGCCTGCTTGATACCACCGATGTGACCAGTGTGGTGATAGTAAATCTTGTCGGTACGCTTGTTGCCGGTTACAGCAACTTTGTCCGCGTTCAGAACGATGATGTAATCACCGGTGTCAACGTGCGGAGTATATTCCGCTTTGTGCTTACCACGCAGACGGCGCGCCAGTTCAGTCGCCAGGCGACCCAAGGTTTTGCCAGTTGCGTCAACAACATACCAGTCACGCTGTACGGTTTCTGGTTTAGCTGTAAAAGTTTTCATTGAAAAGCTTACCCAAATAAAAGTTACACGTTGGTGAAATCCCAAACGCTAAGTTAACGATTGAGGCTCACGCGACCATTTCGCCCAGCAAGCCCACCCCCTCAGGTAGAGTTACCGGATCACACAGCTTTCCGGGAAAAGAAATGCTGTGCTGTAACGTGGGGTCGCAAGATTATAGAGAAGTCAGATTTAAAAATCGAACCTTTTTGCGACAAAATTCACGATTTCTGGCCGGGCGTCACGGCAGATGCGGCAGCCGGAGATACTCCTCGCTCTGCATCTCCTGCAGGCGTGACAGGCAGCGCTGATACTCGAACTTCAGCCGGGTTCCCTGATAAATTTCAAACAGCGAGGTTTCCGCTGCCACCACCAGTTTGACGTGGCGTTCATAAAATTCATCCACCAGTGCCAGAAAGCGGCGCGCCTGATCTTCAGTTTTATAAATCATCACCGGTACATCAAACAGCAGCACGCTATGGAAACGCCGCGATAGCTCAATGTAGTCGTGCTGGCTGCGCCCCGCCCCGCACAGCGTCAGGAAATCAATGGCGAGTACGCCTTCATGTACTCCACGGGTGGGCATCTCCCGGTGATTGATCTCCAGCACCGGCGCATCATCGGGTGCTCCGCCCGCCAGCGCACGAAACATGCGCGTCATCTCCGCCTGTGTGGCGTCATTAAGCGGATGGTTCCACAGATGTGCTGACGTCAGCGTACGCAGGCGATAGTCGATGCCGGCATCCACGTTCATCACCTCACAGTGCTGTTTAATCTGCTCAATAGCGGGCAGGAAGCGCGCGCGCTGCAGACCGTTGCGGTAGAGATCGTCCGGCGGAATATTGGAGGTGGCGACCAGGGCGATACCGCGTGCGAACAGTGCCTCCATCAGCGTACCCAGCAGCATGGCATCGGTAATGTCGGAGACAAAAAACTCATCAAAGCAGAGGATATCGGTCTCTGCTTTAAAACGGTCAGCCACAATCTGCAGCGGATCGCTTTGTCCCTGCAGCTGCGTCAGCTCTTCATGTACCCGCAGCATAAAACGATGAAAGTGCAGCCGCAGTTTGCGATCGCCAGGAATTGACTGAAAAAACAGGTCCATGACCCAGGTTTTTCCCCGGCCGACGCCGCCCCACATATAGAGACCGCGTACCGGTGCTTCCGGCGCTGCCTTCTCTTTGCCGACCAGTCGGGAGAGGCGTCCCAGCAGACCGCGGCCGCTATTCTCACGCGGCTGCTGACGGGCAATCAACCCTTGCTGGATAGCGTCTAAGCGGGTTATAGCTTCACGTTGTACGTCGTCCGGGCGGAACTCGCCCTGCGACAGCGCCTGCTCATAGCGCGCAAGCGGAGATGAGGTTTGCATGGTTCTCTCAGAATCCCTGAAAAGTCCGATTCACGTGTCGGTTGCTGAAAATTAGGCCGCTCTACACTAAGCGATACAGTCCGATAGTTCCACTTCCTGCAGATTAACGGGTATAGTGACTTATAGTGAAGCTGAAGTTGAAGTTGAAGCAATGCCCTACGAAGCAACGGAAATTACACGGGAGTTATTATGACCTGGGAATACGGGCTGATTGGTTTAGTGATTGGCATTATTGTCGGCGCAGTCGCTATGCGTTTTGGCAACAAAAAATTGCGCGAACAGCGCAGCATGCAGTATGAACTGGAAAAATCAAAAGCGGAGCTGGCAGATTATCGCGAAGAGCTCACCAACCATTTTGCCCAGAGCGCAGAGCTGCTGGACAATATGGCGCGCGATTACCGCCAGCTTTATCAGCACATGGCAAAAGGATCCAACGATCTGCTGCCTAATCTGCCGGGTGAAAAAAATCCGTTCGCCTATCAGCTGACGGAAGCGGAAGCGGATAACGATCAGGCGCCGGTGCAGATCCCGCGCGACTACTCTGAAGGCGCTTCCGGGTTACTGCGCGGCAGCGATCGCACTACCCCGCCCCGCAGTTAATCTTTTCAGGGCACCGCCTCATGCGGTGCCCTTTTTGTTTCGAACACTTGCAGTAAACGACTGTCACACTTTCTGTACTCCCCTATTCGCAGCGAGAGCCTGATAACCCATGAAAAAACAAACAAAACTATTAAGCGCACTGGCGCTGAGTATCAGCATGAGCCTGGCCGCAACGTCAGGCGCGATGGCCGCGCTTCCGGCACAGATTCAGGGGCAGGCGCTGCCAAGCCTGGCACCGATGCTGGAGAAAGTGCTGCCGGCGGTGGTCAGCGTACACGTTGAGGGCAGCGACAGTGGTCAGCAGGCGCAGGAGATCCCGGAACCGCTGAAGCGTTTTTTCGGCCAGGCGCCAGGTCAGTCGCAGCCTCAGCCATTTGAAGGCCTCGGTTCCGGCGTCATTATCGATGCGGCAAAAGGCTATATTCTGACGAATAATCACGTTGTAAACGGCGCGGACAAAATCAGCGTCCAGCTCAGCGACGGCAACGAATATGATGCCAAACTGATTGGCCACGACGAGCAGACAGATATCGCTCTGATTCAGGTTGAAGGGGCTAAGAACCTGACGCAGGTGAAAATCGCCGATTCTGATGCGCTGAAAGTCGGCGACTTTGCGGTAGCCATCGGTAATCCGTTTGGTCTGGGTCAGACAGCCACCTCCGGGATCATCTCGGCACTCGGCCGCAGCGGCCTTAATCTTGAAGGACTGGAGAACTTTATTCAGACGGATGCGGCGATTAACCGCGGTAACTCCGGCGGCGCGCTGGTCAACCTGAACGGTGAGCTTATCGGTATTAATACCGCGATTCTGGCATCAAGCGGCGGCAATATTGGTATCGGCTTTGCCATCCCCAGTGATATGGCGATCAACCTGGCGCAGCAGCTGATTCAGTTCGGCGAAGTGAAGCGCGGTCAGCTGGGTATCAAAGGCACCGAGATGACGGCGGATATTGCGAAAGCGTTTAACGTTGACGCGCAGCGCGGCGCATTTGTCTCTGAAGTGTTGCCAAAATCGGCCGCGGAGAAAGCGGGGATAAAATCGGGCGATATCATCACCTCTATCAACGATAAGCCGATCGCCAGCTTCGCCGAGCTGCGCGTTAAAGTAGGCACCACGCCGCCAGGCCAGCAGGTGAAAATCGGTCTGCTGCGCGACGGTAAGCCGGTCAGCGTGACCGTTACGCTGGAGCAGAGCGCGCAGAGCACCGCCAGCGCGCAGCTGATGTCTCCTGCTTTGCAGGGCGCGCAGCTGAGCGACGGAGCCACCAAAACAGGCGATAAAGGCATTAAAGTCGACGCCATCGAAAAAGGCACGCCGGCTGAGCAGGTCGGTCTGCAGAAAGATGATGTGATTGTGGGCGTAAACCGTACCCGGGTGCAGAGCCTTGCCGAGATGCGTAAAGTGCTGGAGGGCAAACCGCCGGTGCTGGCGCTGAATGTGGTACGCGGCGACGAGAGTATCTACCTGCTTCTGAGATAATCCCCCCGACAGGCGGACAAGCAGGTGTGTGTCCGCCTTTCTCATGTTATTCTGCCCTGCGATCTCACCTGGCTTGAAATAACACCATGTTTCTTAAACTTTTGCGTGCAGTGGTGATGGGCCTGATCGTAGCAGGCTTGCTGCTTGTTGCGATCCCGGCGCTGCGGATGGGCAGCGACGTCACTTTTGATCATGAAAGCAGCGCTGACGAAACCCCTTTCAGTTTTAATCCGGGGGTGCGCCGCGCCGTGCCCGCCGTAGTCAATGTCTACAACCGCAGCGCCCACGGTAACAATAATCGCGGTATCACCACGCTCGGCTCGGGTGTGATCATGAACGCGAAAGGGTACATCCTTACCAACAAACACGTTATCAATAACGCCGATCAGATCATCGTGGCGCTGCAGGATGGCCGCTTTTTTGAAGCGACCCTGGTGGGCTCCGACGCCATGACCGATTTAGCCGTGCTCAAAATCAGCGCCTCAGGCCTGCCGGTTATCCCGATTAACCCTGCGCGGCTGGCGCACATTGGTGACGTCGTGATGGCGATAGGCAACCCCTATAATCTCGGGCAGACGGTCACACAGGGCATTATCAGCGCGACCGGACGCGTCGGCCTGAGCTCTTCCGGCCGGCAAAATTTCCTGCAGACCGATGCCTCAATTAATCAGGGCAATTCAGGCGGCGCGCTGATCAATTCGCTGGGCGAGCTGATGGGTATCAACACGCTGACCTTTGATAAAAGCAACGACGGAGAAACACCGGAAGGCATCGGCTTCGCTATTCCTACCGCGCTGGCGGCCAAAATCATGGATAAGCTGATCCGCGACGGGCGGGTGATCCGCGGCTATATCGGCATTACCGGACGTGAACTGCCGCCGCTGCACGGCCAGGGCAGCAATCTCGATCGCGTACAGGGTATTATTGTTAACAGCGTCGCGCCGGGCGGTCCGGCCGATAGCGCCGGGATCCAGGCCAACGATGTGCTGCTGCAGGTTAATGGCAAGCCTGCGCTCTCCGCGCAGGAGACGATGGATCAGGTGGCGGAGATCCGCCCCGGTTCAGTGATTGATGTGCAGGTGCTGCGCAATGAGCAAAAAATGACGCTGCCGGTTACGATCCAGGAATTTCCGGAAGCTGCCGCCCCCGTCACCACCGCCCAGTAAGCCGCGGCGCCAGCCGGCGCCGCGCTTAACCTGACGTTCTCAGCTTCTGTCGACCGGAAACGCGATCACATCGCTCAGCGCGCTGGCTTTCAGCGCCAGCATAATCAGGCGATCCACGCCCAGCGCCACGCCGGAACAGGCTGGCATACCATGCGCCAGGGCATCCAGCAGATAGTGGTCAATCGGATGCTGCGGCAGCCCGCGCGCCGCACGACGACGGTTATCCTGTTCAAAACGCTGACGCTGCTCACGGCTGTCGGTCAGCTCGCGAAAACCGTTCGCCAGCTCAACCCCTTTGTAATAGACCTCGAAGCGTTCAGCAACGCGATGATCTTCCGTGCTGATCTCCGCCAACGCAGCCTGACTTGCCGGGAAGTGATAGACAAAGCAGGGTTTGTCGTTGCCAATTTTCGGCTCTACGCCCAGCATAAACAGCAGCTGCAGCAGCGTATCGCGATCCTCTTCACGCTGCGCCAGCTCCCCCTCGCCGAGCTTTGTCGCGGCTTCGCGCAGCTGCGTTTTATCCGCAGAGAGCGGATCAATCTCCAGATGACGGATAAACGCCTGCTGATAAGAGAGGGATTCTGCAGTGTCGCACTCCAGCACCTGCTGCAGCAGATCGTCCACCTCGTTCATCAGGCGATACATATCGTAGTGCGGGCGGTACCACTCCAGCATGGTGAATTCAGGATTGTGATGACGCCCCGCCTCTTCATTACGGAAGCAGCGACCCATCTGGTAGATCGGCCCGCTGCCAGCGGCCAGCAGCCGTTTCATATGGTATTCCGGGCTGGTCATCAGCCAGAGATCGCGGCCTTCGCTGGCGCCGGGTCCGACAAAACGCGTCTGAAACGGCACCAGATGGATATCGGTAATGGTGGCCTGGCTCATCGCCGGGGTATCCACTTCCAGCACGCCGCGATCGGCAAAGAAACGCCTGATTTCCGCCAGAATCGCGGCGCGTTTCAACAAATTGGCAATGGGTGCGCTCGGCTGCCAGCTTGCCGTTTCGCTCATGGTGATGACTCCTCATACAAATAAGGGGTGGAAGTCTACCCGGAACAGAAGCAGCAAACAACGAGGCGTAGCGGAAGAGAAGCTGGCAGATCAGAGGAAAAAAGAGCGGTGCGAAAGCTTTCGCACCGGCAGATTTTACTGGGTGCTGCGCTGAATTGCCTGACCACCCGCTTCGACATCCTCACCGACGCCGCGCGTGGTGTTACAGCCGCTCAGTACCGAAGAGAGCACCAGCACAGAGAAAATTGCGACAATACTTTTCTTAAACATAGCCATATCCTTGTTGGTTGCAGTAAAAGTACAGCTTTTAAAGCATAGTCTGCTTCTGCAACCCTGGTAGCTGCGCCCCGGAAAAATTCACGCCGCCATCGCGTTTCGCGGCCATAAAAAAAGGCGCATCACCGATGCGCCTGATTGAGTACTGATGTCGTGCTTATTTTACGCGGGAAACGTATTCACCCGAGCGGGTGTCAACTTTCACCACTTCGCCAATCTGAACGAAGAGTGGCACTTTGATCACTGCGCCGGTAGACAGGGTCGCTGGCTTGCCGCCGGTTCCGGCGGTGTCGCCTTTCAGGCCCGGATCGGTTTCGGTGATTTCTGCTTCGATGAAGTTTGGCGGCTGAACGGCAATCGGTTTATCGTTCCACAGGGTTACGATACACTCTGCGTTGTCCTGCAGCCACTTGGTCACGTCATCCAGTACTTTGGCTTCAACCTGGTACTGTTCAAACGACTCAGGGTGCATGAAGTAGAAGAAGTCACCGTCGTTGTAAGAGTACTGCAGCGTCATATCACGAACGTCTGCGCCTTCGGCAGAGTCGGTAGATTTGAAGGTCTTCTCAACGCGAGAACCGGTCAGCAGACGACGCATTTTAACGCGTGCGAAAGCCTGGCCTTTACCCGGTTTTACGAATTCACTGGATTCGATGGCATACGGTTCGCCTTCGAACATGATTTTAAGACCGGAACGAAAATCGTTGCTAAGATAAGTCGCCATAAAGGCCCTCTGTAGATATTAACTGGTAATAGCCAAAAAAATGGCACACATTGTAACCCTAAATTCCCCTGTCAGAGAAGATTGGTTGCAGCAACTTGCTGATGTTGTCACCGATCCTGCTGAATTACTGCAACTTTTAGGCCTCGAACATCATCAGGAATTAGCTGCCGGCCACGCTGCACGCCAGCTTTTTGCCCTGCGCGTGCCGCGCGCCTTCATTCAGCGCATGCGCCACGGCGATGCCGGTGACCCTCTGCTGCTGCAGGTGCTGACCAGCCGCCAGGAGTTTACCGATGCGCCGGGCTACACTACCGATCCGCTCGATGAGCAGAGCAGCGTGGTGCCGGGCCTGCTGCACAAGTATAAAAACCGCGCGCTGCTGCTGGTCAAAGGGGGCTGTGCGGTAAACTGCCGCTACTGTTTCCGCCGTCACTTTCCTTATCAGGATAATCAGGGCAACAAGCGTAACTGGCAGGCGGCGATCGACTACATTGCCGCGCACCCGGAGCTGGATGAGATTATCTTTTCCGGCGGCGATCCGCTGATGGCTAAAGATCATGAGCTGGCCTGGCTGATTGCGGCGCTGGAGCAGATCCCGCATCTGAAGCGCCTGCGTATTCACAGCCGGCTGCCGGTGGTGATCCCGGCGCGCATTACGGAAACGCTGTGTCAGCTGCTGGCTGACACCCGCCTGCAGGTGCTGCTGGTAAGCCATATCAATCATGCGCAGGAGATTGATGAGGCGCTGCGCGCGCGTCTGCAGCTGCTGAAGCGATCGGGCGTGACGCTGCTGAATCAGAGCGTGCTGCTGCGCGGCGTTAATGATAATGCGGATGCGCTGGCTGAGCTAAGTAATGCGCTGTTTGATGCCGGCATTCTGCCCTACTATCTCCACGTGCTCGACAAAGTTCAGGGCGCTGCCCACTTCTTTGTTTCAGACGCCGAAGCGCGCGCGCTGATGCGTCAGCTGCTCAGCCGGGTCTCCGGCTATATGGTTCCCAGACTGGCGCGTGAGATTGGCGGTGAGCCGAGCAAAACCCCGCTGGACCTTCAGCTGCGTCAGGAGTAACGCTCGCTCTCCGGTGCGCATGAATGCGCACCCTACAAAGACGTGCCGCAATTGATGCGTACCCTGCAAACAGACGTGCCGCAACTGATACGCACCCTGCAAGCAGACGTGCCGCAACTGATGCGCACCCTGCAAACAGACGTGCCACAATTGATGCGCACCCGGCGTGCTTATGTAGGGTCGCCATTAATGGCGACCATAGCGGCTCGTAACCCCCACATTCCGCTGCAAATAAAAAAAGCCGCTCTCGCGGCTTTTTTATTGCTGCTCTGCTATTACGGACACTTGTAAACCTGGCCGGTCATTTTGCTGTCGAGCGGCGCGAACGCAGAAAGCAGATTCTGCGTCGGGCTGGTGGCACCATAAATAACGTTGCCGCCCATTTCAGCCGCCCGGTTGCGCAGATCGTTGGCAGCACCGCGCAGCGCGCTATTTTCGCCGCCCGCCCCGCTCAGCCAGTTGCTCTGTGAGCCGGTGACGTTGCCCAGAAGCTGACATTGACTTGCTGGCTGCTCATCGACAAACGTGACGCGTTCGCCAGCGGCGCTCAGCTGATTTGAGCTGCTGCAACCCGCCAGCAGCATGATGCCCGCTGCCAGTCCGGGCAAGAGGTTAATCCGCATTGTAATCCCCATTTTATTATCATCAGTGTCGGGCGGCAGCGTAGCAGAAAAGCGCACTTTTTTTCTGAACATTCATTGCCCTGAACCCACAAAGCCGAAAGATCGCGTCCCTACTTATACCCTGTTCGCCAGCAAAAGAAAAACCCCCGACCGTTTCCGGTCGGGGGTTTCGCAGATAGCTTACGCTGTCGGGGACAATTACATCATGCCGCCCATACCGCCCATGCCACCCATACCGCCTGCGCCCGCGCCTAAATCAGGTGCGTCGCCTTTAGGCAGATCGGTAACCATGCACTCGGTAGTGATCATCAGACCAGCTACAGAGGCCGCGTACTGCAGCGCAGAACGGGTTACTTTGGTCGGGTCCAGGATGCCGAAGTCGATCATGTTGCCGTACTCTTCGGTCTGCGCGTTGTAACCGTAGTTACCGTCGCCCGCTTTCACGTTGTTTGCCACAACGGAAGGCTCTTCACCGGCGTTGGAAACGATCTGACGCAGCGGAGCTTCCATTGCGCGCAGCGCAACTTTGATACCGACGTTCTGATCTTCGTTCTGACCACGCAGATCGGTCAGCTGAGCCGCAACGCGAACCAGCGCGACGCCGCCGCCTGCTACCACGCCTTCTTCTACCGCAGCACGGGTAGCGTGCAGGGCATCTTCAACGCGCGCTTTCTTCTCTTTCATTTCCACTTCAGTAGCGGCACCTACTTTCAGTACGGCTACGCCGCCTGCCAGTTTCGCTACGCGCTCCTGCAGCTTCTCTTTATCGTAATCTGAGGTCGCTTCTTCGATCTGCTGACGGATCTGCGATACGCGGCCAGAGATAGCACCCTGATCGCCCACGCCATCAATGATGGTGGTGGTATCTTTGTTGATCACAACGCGCTTCGCCTGACCCAGATCTTCCAGCGTGGATTTCTCCAGCTCCATACCGATCTCTTCAGAGATCACGGTACCGCCGGTCAGGATAGCGATATCCTGCAGCATCGCTTTACGACGGTCGCCAAAGCCTGGTGCTTTAACCGCAGCCACTTTCACGATACCGCGCATGGTGTTCACCACCAGCGTTGCCAGTGCTTCACCTTCCACATCTTCCGCGATGATCAGCAGTGGTTTGCCCGCTTTCGCAACGGCTTCCAGTACTGGCAGCATTTCACGGATGTTGGAGATTTTTTTGTCAGCCAGCAGAATGAACGGGCTTTCCAGCTCAACTGCGCCGGTTTCTGGCTTGTTGATGAAGTAAGGAGAGAGGTAGCCGCGATCGAACTGCATACCTTCCACTACGTCCAGCTCGTCCTGCAGGCCGGTGCCTTCTTCAACGGTGATAACGCCTTCTTTACCCACTTTTTCCATCGCCTGGGCGATCAGGGTACCAACGCTCTCATCGGAGTTAGCAGAAATCGTACCTACCTGCGCGATTGCACGGGTGTCCTGGCAAGGTACAGACAGCGCTTTCAGCTGCTCAACAGCAGCGATAACAGCTTTATCGATACCGCGCTTCAGATCCATCGGGTTCATGCCGGCCGCAACGGCTTTCAGGCCTTCGTTAACGATAGACTGTGCCAGTACGGTTGCGGTGGTGGTGCCGTCGCCTGCTGCATCGTTTGCTTTAGACGCGACTTCTTTCACCATCTGTGCACCCATGTTCTCGAACTTATCTTCCAGCTCGATTTCACGCGCAACAGAAACACCATCTTTAGTGATGGTCGGTGCACCAAAAGATTTATCCAGAACCACGTTACGGCCTTTCGGGCCCAGGGTAACTTTTACTGCATCTGCCAGTACGTTCACGCCACGCAGCATTTTTACGCGTGCGTCATTACCGAATTTTACGTCTTTAGCTGCCATTTCAAATTTCCCTTAAATTCGTTTCGTTCAGTGAATTACGCGTAAATTACGCTTCGACAATCGCCAGGATGTCGCTTTCAGAGATGATCAGAACTTCTTCGTTGTCGATTTTCTCGGTTTTTGCACCGTAGCCTTCGCTGAAAATCACCAGATCACCCACTTTCACGTCCAGCGGCTTGATCTCGCCGTTGTCCAGGATGCGGCCATTGCCAACAGCCAGAACTTCACCACGGGTTGATTTGCCAGCTGCAGAGCCGGTCAGGACGATACCGCCTGCTGATTTAGCTTCAACTTCTTTACGCTTGACGATAACGCGATCGTGCAACGGACGAATTTTCATTTGGTAGCTCTCCTTTGAGAAGTCCAATCATTCATTTTTGGGTTGAACGCCGGGCTTGAGGGTTCCGGCCTCGTGCAGGAAGAGATAGGGGCAGACAAGAGAGTTTCAAGGGGAAAAAAATAAAAAAATTTTTGTTTGTGCTACAAACGCTTAAAAAGAATACAAATAAGGCGGCTTGCGCCGCCTCGCTTACCTCAGCGATCTTTATCGTGGCCGATGCGATCCTGATCTTTACGCTCAAATTCACCATCCATCGTTACGCCGCTGTCGGGTCCCTGCCCCGGACCGCGCCAGACGCGCAGATGCGGCATCAGCCTCAGCGTCAGGAGCTTTTGCACTGGCGGCAGCAGCAGCAGCAGGCCGAGAAAATCGGTAAAGAAGCCGGGCAGCAGCAGCAGCACACCAGCGATGATCAGCGAGACGCTTTTAATCATCTCCGCTGCCGGGCTTTCGTTACGCGCAAGCTTCTCCTGCATCAGCATAAAGTTTTTCATGCCCTGATTTTTCACCAGCGACACACCGATACAGGAGGTGAAAATCACCAGCAGCATCGTCAGCAGCACGCCCAGCGCATGTGCCACCTGGATAAACAGCGTGATCTCAATCCACGCCAGGACAAAAAAGAGTAAAAACGGTAACCAGCGCACTGGTGTCTCCTGTGAGTTGGGCCGCCTCGCGACAGGCCAGGCGGCAGAAACAGAGCGATCGTAACGATCATAGGTAGTGAGATGGGCACCCGCGCGGTGGATTTCAACCGCACCGGCCAAATAATTCCTTTTGACATAAAAGTGAGAGATACATCACATATCGTTATTACCACTTGCCGGGCAAATGTCCGTAAAGTGATCTGTGTACGAGCATTTCTGCCGTGACAGAATATGATCGTGCCCGCCAGCCCGAAGATGGATAAAATGTCGGCACTGGTATTCCACGACAATATAATTGCTTCACCTGCGTGTTATTCGCTCTCCATCCATGCCGGATGCGTGGCGGTATCAGAGCAGCAATAATAAGAAGGTAATCATGGCGAACAACATTCGTATCGAAGAAGACCTGTTAGGCATGCGCGAAGTGCCGGCGGATGCTTACTACGGTGTTCATACTCTGCGTGCGATTGAAAATTTCTATATCAGTAGCAGTAAAATCAGCGACATTCCTGAATTTGTCCGCGGCATGGTGATGGTTAAAAAAGCAGCCGCGCTGGCTAACAAAGAGCTGCAGACGATCCCGCGCAACATTGCGAATACCATTATTCAGGCCTGCGATGAGGTGCTGAACAACGGCAAATGCATGGATCAGTTCCCGGTAGATGTTTACCAGGGCGGCGCCGGCACCTCGGTGAACATGAATACCAACGAAGTGCTGGCAAACATCGGCCTGGAGCTGATGGGTCACCAGAAAGGTGAGTATCAGTATCTGAACCCCAACGACCACGTTAACAAATGCCAGTCAACCAATGATGCCTACCCGACCGGCTTCCGGATTGCGGTTTACGCCTCTATTCTCAAGCTGCTGGATGCGATTGCCCAGCTGAGCGAAGGCTTCCAGCGCAAAGCCGTGGAGTTTGAAAACATTCTGAAGATGGGCCGCACCCAGCTGCAGGATGCAGTGCCGATGTCGCTGGGCCAGGAGTTCCACGCGTTTAACGTGCTGCTGAATGAAGAGACCCGCAATATTCTGCGCACCGCCGAGCTGTTGCTGGAAGTGAACCTTGGCGCAACCGCAATCGGTACCCGCCTCAACACGCCGGATGGCTATCAGCAGCTGGCCGTGCAGCGCCTGGCAGAAGTCAGCAATCTGCCGGTGGTGCCGGCGGAAGATCTGATTGAAGCAACGTCCGACTGCGGCGCCTACGTCATGGTGCATTCAGCGCTGAAGCGTCTGGCGGTGAAGCTGTCAAAAATCTGCAACGACCTGCGTCTGCTCTCTTCCGGTCCGCGCGCCGGCCTGAACGAAATCAACCTGCCGGAACTGCAGGCGGGCTCCTCGATCATGCCAGCCAAAGTCAATCCGGTGGTGCCGGAAGTGGTGAATCAGGTCTGTTTTAAGGTTATCGGCAACGATACCACGGTGACCATGGCGTCTGAGGCGGGTCAGCTGCAGCTCAACGTGATGGAACCGGTGATTGGCCAGGCGCTGTTTGAATCCGTCAGCATCCTGACCAACGCCTGCTATAACCTGCTGGAAAAATGCGTTAACGGCATTACGGCGAACAAAGCAGTCTGCGAAGCGTACGTATTCAACTCTATCGGTATTGTCACCTATCTCAACCCCTACATCGGCCATCACAACGGCGATATCGTGGGTAAAGTCTGTGCTGAAACCGGCAAAAGCGTACGTGAAGTGGTGCTGGAACGCGGCCTGCTGACCGAAGCGGAGCTGGATGATATCTTCTCCGTCCAGAACCTGATGCATCCGACCTATAAAGCGAAACGCTATACCGACGAAAACGAACAGTAATCTGTTTCCGATCACGTCGTCCCGGGCACGCCTGTATACAATACGGCGTGCTTTTTTTATATGTGGCGACTACAACATTCAGGGGGCACGTTCTGCAGCCTGAGGAGAGAAACGGATGATAGCAGTGGAACTGGCAGTGGTATTCATGGCGATCTGGCTCGGTGCCCGCCTGGGCGGTATCGGAATCGGCTTTGCCGGCGGTCTGGGAGTGCTGATATTGACGCTGGTGTGCGGCATGAAGCCCGGCGCAATCCCGTTTGATGTGATCGAAATTATTATGGCCGTTATCGCCGCGATTGCTGCCATGCAGGTCGCAGGCGGTATGGATTACCTGGTCGGGCTGGCGGAAAAGCTGCTGCGCCGCCATCCGCGCTACGTGACTTTTCTGGCGCCGCTGGTGACCTATCTGATGACGCTGCTGGCCGGCACCGGCCACACCGCTTTTTCCACGCTGCCGGTTATCGCTGAAGTTGCTAAAGAGCAGGGCGTCAGGCCATCGCGTCCGCTCTCTATCGCGGTGGTGGCCTCACAGATTGCGATCACCGCCTCTCCGCTCTCTGCGGCAGTGGTATTTTTTGCCTCCATACTGGAACCCCGCGGCGTCAGCTATCTGGCGCTGCTGGGCGTGGCGCTGCCCTCAACGATGGCGGCAATCTTCTGCGCGGCAGTGATCACCAACTTTCTGGGTACAGAGCTGAAGGATGATGCAATCTATCAGGCGCGACTTGCCAGAGGCGACGTGACGCTGCGCGGTGAGAAAGTGTATACCACCCGACCCGGCGCGCGCCGCGCCGTATTGCTGTTTCTGACCGGCATTGTGGCAGTGGTGCTCTATGCCACCGCCATCAGCGACAGCGTGGGCCTGCTCGCCAGCCCGGTGCTGCCGCGTAACGAAGCGATCGTCGTGTTTATGCTCACGGTCGCTACGCTGATCTGTCTGACCTGCCGCGTGGACAGCAGTGAGATCCTCAGCGCCAGTACGTTTAAATCGGGCATGAGCGCCTGCATCTGCGTCATGGGCGTGGCGTGGCTGGGCGATACCTTTGTCAAAGCGCACCTGAGCGAGATCCAGACTCTGGCGGGTGACATGCTGCAGCGCTATCCCTGGATGCTGGCGCTGGTGCTGTTTTTTGCCGCCACCTTGCTTTATTCGCAGGCGGCAACCACCAAAGCATTGATGCCGGCAGCACTGATGCTCGGCGTCTCGCCGCTGGCGGCAGTAGCCTCGTTTGCTGCGGTATCAGCGCTCTTTGTCCTGCCTACCTATCCGACGCTGCTGGCCGCGGTGGAAATGGATGACACCGGTTCGACGCGAATCGGCAAGTTTGTCTTTAACCACTCCTTTATCATTCCGGGCATACTGGCCATCGCCTTTTCCGTGGCGTTTGGCTTTCTGTTTGGCAGTCTGATCCTCTGACGCCGTTACATTATGAAATCCTGTGCCGAAGCGGTCGTGCTATGCTCACCGCTTCTGCACTACCGGAGTTGATTAATCTGTTATGGCTGCATCTCTTTCCCGCCTGCTGACGCTCTGCCTGACGCTGCTGCTTTGCCTGTCGGCTCAGGCCGATCTCTTTGCGCCGAAATCCACCAGCCGCTTTGTGCCGGTCGATCAGGCCTTTCAGTTTGATTTTTCTCAGCGGGGCTCAACGCTGACGCTGAACTGGCAGGTCAGGCCCGGCTACTATCTCTATCGTCAGCAGATGAAGATTACGGCTCAGCACGCGCAGCTGGCCCCGCTGACGCTGCCGGCTGGCGAAACGCATGAAGATGAATTTTATGGCAAAAGCGAGATCTATCGTCAGGCGGTGACGCTGCCGGTGACGCTGCAGCGGGCGGATGCGGGCGCCACGCTGACGGTGACGTATCAGGGCTGCGCCGCGGCCGGATTCTGCTACCCGCCGGAGAGCCGTACCGTTCCGCTGAGCGCCGTCAGCAGCGGCAGCGCGCCGGTTACGGCGCAGCCTGCCGCCACGCCGCTGCCCTTCTCGCCGCTCTGGGCACTGCTGATCGGTATCGGCGTCGCCTTTACCCCCTGTGTCCTGCCGATGTACCCGCTGATTTCCGGCATTATCCTCGGCGGCGCACGCCGCTACAGCGTCGGCCGGCTGCTGGCGCTGGCGCTGGTCTATGTGCAGGGCATGGCGCTGACCTACACGCTTTTGGGCGTTGTGGTCGCGGCGGCCGGGCTGCGCTTTCAGGCGGCGCTGCAGCATCCATACGTCCTGGCGGGTCTGTCGCTGCTGTTTATTCTGCTGGCGCTGTCGATGTTTGGCCTGTTTTCGCTGCAGCTGCCCGCCAGCCTGCAGACGCGTCTTGCGCTCTGGAGCAATCAGCAGCGCGGCGGCTCGCTGCCTGGCGTATTTGTCATGGGCGCGCTGGCCGGGCTTATCTGCTCCCCCTGCACCACGGCGCCGCTCAGCGCGATCCTGCTGTATATCGCACAGAGCGGAAACCTGTGGGCCGGCGCCGGCACGCTGTGGCTCTACGCCGTGGGAATGGGGCTGCCGCTGATCGCCGTCACGCTTTTTGGCCATCGGCTACTGCCCAAAAGCGGCCAGTGGATGCAGACGGTAAAAGAGGCATTCGGGTTTGTTATCCTGGCGCTTCCGGTATTTCTGCTGGAGCGTATCCTCGGCGACACCTGGGGTTTGCGGCTCTGGAGTCTGCTGGGCGTAGCGTTTTTCAGCTGGGCATTTATTCACAGCATCAACGCGCGCGGCAAGTGGCGCGTCGTGCCGCTGGTGATGTTAGGGGCAGCGCTGATTATGGCGCGGCCGCTGCAGGAGTGGGCGTTTGGCGCTACGGCAAGCCAGAGCGTGGCACACCTGCCCTTTAAGCGCATCAGCAGCAGCGCGGAGCTTGAGCAGGCGCTGCAGCAGGCACCGGGGCGCATCACCATGCTCGATCTCTATGCCGACTGGTGTGTCGCCTGCAAAGAGTTTGAAAAATATACCTTCAGCGATCCGGCAGTCGCCAGCGCGCTTGCTGACGTGCAGCTGCTGCAGGCGGATGTCACCGCAAACAGCGCGCAGGACAATGCCCTGCTGAAGCAGCTGCAGGTGGCGGGATTACCGACCATTCTGTTTTTTGACGCGCAGGGTCGCGAGATCCCCGATTCGCGTATCAGCGGCTTTCTGCGTGCGGCAGCGTTTCGCGCGCATTTGCAGAATCTGCCGCGTTAAACGACACTGGTTCAGCCACTGCCCGCTCATCGACGAGCGGGCCGATATTCCAGAGGAGAGTCATGTGCAACGCGAACAAATTCTGGAGCATGCGCTGAATGTGCTCGAACAACACGGCCTGGCGGCCACCCTGTCGCTGCCACAGCTGGCAGGTGAAACCGGCCTCAGCACCGGACAGCTGACCCGCTACTGGCCCGACTGCGATGCGCTGCTCTATGATGCACTGCGCTATCACGGTCAGCAGATCGACAGCTGGCGGCGTCAGGTACAGCTGGATGAGCGGCTCACTCCGGCGCAAAAGCTGATGGCGCGCTATGACGTGCTGGCAGAGTATGTCAGCAAAGGCCGGTTTCCCGGCTGCCTGTTTATTGCTGCCTGCAGCTTCTATCCGCAGCCTGACCAGCCGGTGCACCAGCTGGCGGAGCAGCAGAAGCGAAACTCATGGCAGTTTACCCATGAGATCCTGGTTGAGCTGGCGCTGGATAATCCCGCGATGGTGGCCGATCAGATGGAGCTGATCCTCGAGGGCTGCCTGAGCAAACTGCTGGTGAAACGCAACGTACAGGATGTGGCGACCGCCCGGCGCCTGGCGGAAGATGTATTCAGCATTGCGCTCTGTCGTCAGAACGGCGCACTCGCCTGAAAACGGGCTGACATGCCTGAAAAGCAGGCAGTCAGTCACGGATAGCGCGCTTTTTTGCTAAAACCCGTTGACGATCTGCGGCCATTAAGGTTTAATGCGCCCCGTTGCCCGAATAGCTCAGTCGGTAGAGCAGCGGATTGAAAATCCGCGTGTCCCTGGTTCGATTCCGGGTTCGGGCACCACAATTCAGAAAACCCGGCCTTATGGCCGGGTTTTTGCTTTTCTGCTTTATTCATTCTGCTTTGCCTGCTGCTCCTGTAGCCGGTGCCGTCCTGATGGTTTTACATCAGCAAAATCGTAGAACGCGCCGACTTCCCTTCCTATAGTGGCTGATAAACACATTCTCCGTCTGCCTGGCGTTTCTGCATCAGCTTCCGCCTGTCCGGAACAACGCTGGCAGCGGAATAGCGCAGGAGAAGCGACAGCATGAAAATTGCTTTTGACGTGGATGTTATCCGGGATCTCGGCATTACCCGGATGGTGCATCAGGTGGCGGAATGGGGCTATAAATATATTGAGCAATCACCCCATCCGCAGATCAATCCCTTTTATAAACACCCCAAAGCCAGCCGCGAAATCCTGCGTGAATATAAAAATGCGCTGAACGCCACCGGCACCGAAATCTCTTCCTTCATCACGGTTTATCGCTGGTCGGGACCCGACGAGCTGCGGCGTCAGGCGGCGGTAAAAAACTGGAAGCGCATGATTGAGATTGCGGTTGAGATGGGCGTGCAGGTTATCAATACCGAACTCTCCGGCAACCCTAATGAGCCAGAAATCTGCGAAGAGATGTTCTACCGCTCTATGGAGGAGCTGCTGCCGATCGTTGAGCGGGAAGGGATCCGCATTGAAATCCAGGCGCACCCGTGGGATTTCTGCGAAGAGAACAATGAAACAGCGGATATCGTGAAGTCGTTTCGCAGCGATAACGTGAAGTATATCTATAGTGCGCCCCACACCTTCTATTATGACAAAGGCAAAGGGGATGTGAAAAACATGCTGCACTACGCTGGCGACGATCTGTCGCATATGCTGATCGCCGATACCATGAACCACACCAAACACTGCCGCTACATTGTGAATCCGCCCGGCGTGGACGCAACCATCCATCAGCACGTCGCGGTGGGAGAAGGCGAAGTCAACTTCGATGCGCTGTTTGAAGCGCTGCGCGAGATGGATTTTGCCCGGCGCAGCTTCAAAGTCGGCGGTGAGTCGATTATCTCAGCGGCGCTGTTCGGCTATCCGGAGAAGATGCGCTATCAGGCGGTAGAGACGCGCGAACTGATTGAGCGCGAACTGCTGAACCTCTGATTGCCGCATCGGGTAGTATTCTCCCCCTGGGCCCTGCAGGGGGAAACGCACCGCTTACATCGCGCCAGGCATCACCGCGCCCTTCTGCAGCGGCACTATTATCATCGCCATATCAACAGCAAAGCTGCGGATCTCCTCCTTTAGCTCACACTTCAGAATGCCCTGTCTTGTCAAAATATTCCGTTCTGGCAGGCTGTCAGAACGCAGTTTTTTGATGGAATTCACTCGAATGAAAGCAACCACGCTGGCCGGACTGGCTAAGCGCGCAGGCGTTGGCGTCGCAACCGTGGATCGGGTCCTGAACGATCGAGGGGGCGTCTCGCCCGCGATGACGCGAAAAGTGCTGCAGGCGGCCCGAGAGGCGGGCTTAAAACGTATTCTGCCGGAGGAGCATCGTCACAGCTGGCAGATTGAGGTCATCCTGAGCGGCAACGGCTCATTCTTCTTTCAGCAGCTGGCGCAGGAGTTTGCCCGTCTGGCAGATGCGCTGGGCTACCGGCGGGTCCGGCTGCATCGCACGCTTATCCCGGAAGATGCGCCGGAGAAGCTGGCGGCCCATATCGATGCCGGCAGTAAAAGAATGGACGGGCTGATTGTTTTTGCCCACGCCAGCCCGCTGATTTATCAGGCGCTGGCCAGCTGCCAGGCGCGGGGCGTGCCGGTCATCACGCTGGTGAGCGATCTGCCGGACGCGCCGCGGCTCTGCCATGTCGGTATCGATCAATACAAAGCGGGACGCACGGCGGGCCTGATGCTCGGCAGCATGGCGGCCAGTACAGGGGATGTGGTGCTGATCAGCGGTCGCGCTGACTACCTCGCGCACCAGCAGCGTATTGAAGGTTTTCAGCAGGTGCTGGCTGAGCGCTTTCCACAGTTGCGACTGCGTGAGATCCTCGCCGGCCAGGACGATCGCGAACGCATCAGCCGGCTGCTGGAAAAAACGCTGGCGGGATCGCGCCAGATCGCCGGACTCTATAACACCGGCATGGGCAATACCCAGATTTATGAAGCGCTGGCGCGCCACCGGCTGTGCGGCAGCACGGTTTATGTGACGCATGAACTTTATGCAACTACGCGCCAGCTGCTGCAGCAGCGCATCCTGACCCTGACCCTCGATCAGAACACGCAGCGCCACGCTGAACTCGCTCTGACCCTGCTGCTGCGGCATCTGGAAGAGCGCGAGCAGCCTGATACTTACGCGCCGGGCAAAGTCGACTTTATGCTCTATACCCAGGAGAACTGTACCTGATCCCGCAAACCCGCTCACCGCCAGCGCGGTTAAATCGGCGCGGAATTGCGCTGCTACACTCAGTGGCAGCGCAACGCTCACGACCATAAGGTGAAATGACGATGTCAGATAATCAGTATCAGCCCGCAAAAGTCTGGACCTGGGAACCGGAAGCCAAAGGCAACGGCGCCAGCACGAACCGCCCTGCCGCTGGCGCCACGCATGAGCAGGCGCTGCCGGTCGGGAAGCATCCGCTGCAGCTCTACTCGCTCGGTACGCCAAATGGTCAGAAGGTCACTATTCTGCTGGAGGAGCTGCTGGCGGTGGGCGTAAAAGAGGCGGAGTATGACGCCTGGCTCATCCGCATTGGTGAAGGCGATCAGTTCTCCAGCGGTTTTGTTGATGTGAACCCTAACTCTAAAATTCCGGCGCTGAGCGACCACTCCGTGACGCCACCGCAGCGGGTGTTTGAATCAGGTAATATCCTGCTCTATCTGGCGGAGAAGTTTGGCTACTTTATTCCGGAAGATGTGGCGGGCCGCACTGAAACCCTGAACTGGCTCTTCTGGCTGCAGGGTTCTGCACCCTATCTTGGCGGCGGCTTTGGCCATTTCTACCACTATGCACCGGAGAAAATTGAATACGCCATCAACCGCTTTACGCTGGAAGCGAAGCGTCAGCTGGATGTGCTGGATCGCCAGCTGGCGGATCACCGTTTCCTCGCAGGTGACGCCTATACCATTGCGGATATCGCGACCTGGCCCTGGTATGGCAACCTGGTGCTGAATGGCCTGTATGGTGCAGCAGAGTTTCTGGATGTGCAGGCTTACACCAACGTGGTGCGCTGGGCGAAAGAGATCGCGGAGCGTCCGGCGGTAGTACGCGGACGTAAAGTTAATCGCGCCTTTGCCGCTGAGCCGCAGGATCAGCTGCTGGAGCGGCATGACGCCAGCGATTTTGAACACAACACCGAAGATAAACGTCAGGCACGGGGAGAGAAGTAATGACCGCTTACATGGTAATGATTAAGGATGAGACGCTGGACAAAGATGAGCTGGCAACCTACTCACAGAAAGCGGGCGACGCGCGTGGCGATCATCAGATCACGCCGCTGGCTTTTTATGGCGAGCAGGAAGTGCTGGAAGGCCGGGATGCCGAAGGCGTTGTCGTTCTGGCATTTGCCGATATGGACGCCGCGCGCGCCTGGTATCACAGTCCGGCTTATCAGGAAGCGAAAGCGCACCGCGTGAAAGGCGCTAACTACCGCGTTATCCTGGTCAACGGGGTCGCATAACGCGCCGACGCCAGGCAGACCGGCTGCCGGTCTGCTGATGTGCCCGGCGGCGTGATGCTGCGCCGGGCACCCTCATCTACACGCCGCTTTCATTCTCCAGCTTTTGCCGTTTGCGCAGATGCGGGAAAAGCGTCATCCAGACGGCGACCACTATCAGCGTACCTATTCCGCCCAGCGCGGCCGCCGGTACCGCCCCCAGCCATGCGGCCAGCAGGCCAGATTCAAACTCCCCCAGCTGATTGGACGTATTGATAAAAATAGCGTTCACGGCGTTGACGCGACCACGCATATCATCCGGCGTATCGAGCTGGACCAGCGCACCGCGGATCACCATACTGACCATATCAAATCCCCCCAGCGCAGCCAGCGCCAGCAGCGACAGCCAGAGCTGAGTGGAGAGCGCAAACAGCAGCGTCGCCAGACCAAAACCGGCTACCGAGCCAAACATAATCATACCGACGTGCTTCTCCAGCTTATTACGGCTGAGCCAGACGCCCACCACAAGCGCACCGACTGATGGTGCGCCGCGCAGCATGCCCAGCCCCCACGGCCCGGTATGCAGAATATCCTGCGCAAAAATCGGCAGCAGCGCCGTGGCCCCGCCCAGCAGCACGGCAAACAGGTCAAGCGAGATCACGCCCAGCACATCTTTGCGCTCGCGAATAAAACGCACGCCAGCGAACATATTGGTCAGGTTCATCGGCATGCGCGACTGCGGCGGCCGCGCGTAGCGCAGGCGGCTAATCAGTACGATAGAGAAGAGATAGAACAGCGCGGAAACGCCATACACCACTTCAGGCCCGGCGACATAAAGCAGGCCGCCCAGCGTCGGGCCGACGATCACTGCCGCCTGACCGCCTACTGAACTGGCAGCCATCGCACGGGCCAGAACCGGCGGCGGCACCAGCGCCGGCAGCATAGAGGTGATAGCCGGCCACTCCAGCGCCTTTGCCACTGAGATCAGAAACACCAGTCCCCAGATCTCAACGCTTCCTGCCCAGTGCAGCAGCGTCAGCGCCACCAGCCCAAGCAGCGCTGCCCACTCAATCAGTTGTCCCACCAGAACAATGCGACGACGGTCGTGCTGATCGGCCAGATGACCAGCCGGCAGCGCCAGCAGTACCGAGGGTAAAAACTGCATTAAGCCGATCATACCCAGCGCCAGCGCACTGTGTGTCAGGGCATAGATTTGCCAGCTGACCGCCACTGAAAACATCTGAAAGCCGAATGACGAGCAGGTGCGCGCCAGCCAGAAAGCCACAAACGGTCGATGCCGCAGCAGAGAGTCTTCTGCAGCAGAGCTTTTTATACCTGTCATGCGATCCCATCCTGAAATGATTAACTGATTAGCGTCATTGCACTAATCTGGTCAGAAGCCAGGCAGTGACTTCTGTTATCGTTTTGTCTCTCTGAGCGTGCGTGATATCACTCTGGCAGGCAATGGCAGGTTGTGCGCTTTTGAAACAAAAACTTAACTGCCTGGCAGATAAACATTGGTCTCTATATATCAGGAGAGTGATTGTTATTGATTGAATACCGGTATTGATTTATTGATTACTGAATTAACAGCTTAATTATCCCTTTTAACGCCAGGAATATCTCTGTATCAGAGACAGGTAAAAAAAGGTGATTTAACACTCTCTTTCGATCTATATTAGCCGCCGGTAAATTTCAGTCATAACACGCATTTATAATAAAACATATCTTTCCGGTTAATAATTTTTTTGCAGAGATACATGAAAAACAGTACTTATAATCCTTATGTTACTGAGCGTATTCATCGCTTTGACAACACGCTGTGCGGCGTGTGTTATTCAGCACCCTTTATGCATTGCGAGCAGGACGCTGTTACATTACTTAATGGACATAACATAATTGCTTTGCATAATCAGTTGCCTGATACCCCTGAACTAATAATTATTCCGCTGGCGGGAAATAGCCTGATGGAATTTTTACGTGCCCCGGAAAATTATCCGATGCTGCAGGCTGCCCACGTCCGTCTGGCAATTGATTATGCAGGGCTGCTACAGGGTGGTGCCCCTCTGCTTGCCGTTGCGCACCACTTCTCATTCTGGCTGTGCGATCTCGCGCCGCCGGGAACAGAGTGGAAAAAGATCGTGGCGTTTCCATTTAGCGGTGTGGTTTTATCCGAGGATTTTTTTAACGATAATTACCTCAAGTTCAGCTTTCCGTTTTTAATTGAGTCTCTGAGAGAAAGAGAAGCAGACGTTATATTACGCACCGCACAGCTGACGCTGAATAGCGAACATTACCAGCGCCTGCAGTTAAGCGGCTGGCAGCAGCAGCGCACACCCGGCACGCTTTTTTAGGGTAACCGTTTACACAATCTGCTACTTCGCGGCGCAGCCACCTGATTTGATCGGAATTAACGCCGCTATTCCGCCATAAAATGTCGTGTGATTTGGTCCGACAGAGTTAAAACCGCTAAAAAAAGCAAACTCGTTAACGTTTTTAAGATAAAATTTAACGCAAAGGGATCATCTGGCGTCACGGAAGAACGCTGCGTGAACATTTCTGCTCACTTCGTACTCTATGTCGGGAAACAGCCTGAAGCGTTGTTTCCTTTGTTTTTCTATGGCAAAGAAAGAGGTCAATATTATGGGGAAAGCTTCCTCATCTTTTGGCGTAATCCGCCTGCTCACGGTGCTGTTCGCACTGCTGACGGGCGCGTTTATGCTGGTTGGTGGCATTTGGTTAGCCACCATTGGAGGTTCCTGGTACTACGTTATTGGCGGTGTGATGATGCTGATCACCGCTGTTCTGCTCTGGCGTCGCAGCAGCGCCGCGCTGCGGCTGTATGCGCTGCTGCTGCTTGGCACGCTGATCTGGGGCGTATGGGAAGTCGGCTTTGACTTCTGGGCGCTGGCACCGCGCACCGATGTACTGGTGATTTTCGGTATCTGGCTGATCCTGCCTTTCGTCTATCGCACGTTCAATCCTGCCGGCAGAGGCGCGATGCTGGTGGCGCTGATTGCCAGCGTACTGGTTCTGGCGTGGGCTGTTTTCCACGATCCGCAGGAGCTGAATGGCGAGCTGCCCGCTGCAGCGACCACCCCGCAGACTCAGCCTATCAGCAATATTGCTGATGCTGACTGGCCGGCGTACGCGCGCGATCAGCAGGGTACCCGCTTTTCTCCGCTGAAGCAGATCAATGCCAGCAACGTCAAAGAGCTGCAGGTTGCCTGGCAGTTCCAGACCGGCGATCTGAAAAATGCTAACGATCCGGGTGAAATCACTGATGAAGTGACGCCGATTAAAATCCGCGACACGCTCTATCTCTGCTCACCGCATCAAATCCTGTTTGCGCTGGATGCTACAACCGGTAAACAGAAGTGGAAGTTTGATCCGGCTCTGAAGCAGAATCCGACCTTCCAGCACATCACCTGCCGCGGCGTTTCCTATCATGAAACCCCTGCAGCAGCGGATAGCGCGGCAACTCAGCCGGCACTCTGCGCACGTCGCATCTATCTGCCGGTCAATGATGGTCGTCTGTTTGCTCTGGATGCGGAAACCGGCGAACGCTGCCCGGCATTTGGTAACAACGGTGAGCTGGACCTGCAGCACAAGCAGCCGGTTACCACCCCTGGTCAGTATGAACCGACCTCGCCACCGATTATCACCGATACCACTATCGTGATCGCCGGTGCCGTAACCGATAACTACTCTACCCGTGAGCCATCAGGTGTCATCCGCGGCTTTGACGTCAACACCGGCAAACTGCTGTGGGCATTCGATCCGGGCGCGAAAGATCCTAACGCGATTCCGGAAGATGAGCACACCTACACCCTGAATTCACCGAACTCATGGGCACCGGCGGTTTACGATCCGAAACTGGATATCGTTTATCTGCCAATGGGCGTCTCTACCCCGGATATCTGGGGCGGCAACCGTACGCCTGAGCAGGAGCGTTATGCGAACAGCGTTCTGGCGCTAAATGCCACCACCGGTAAGCTGGTCTGGTCTTATCAGACCGTGCATCACGACCTGTGGGATATGGACCTGCCTTCTCAGCCGACGCTGGCTGATATCACCGACAAAGATGGCAACACCGTTCCGGTGATCTACGCGCCGGCGAAAACCGGTAACATCTTTGTACTGGATCGCCGCAACGGCAAGCTGGTTGTACCGGCACCGGAAACCCCGGTTCCGCAGGGCGCAGCGAAAGGTGACCACGTATCACCGACGCAGCCTTACTCTGAGCTGACCTACCGTCCTAAGCAGAATCTGACTGACAAGGATATGTGGGGCGCGACGATGTTCGACCAGCTGGTGTGCCGCGTGATCTTCAAGCGCCTGCGCTATGAAGGTCCGTTCACGCCGCCGTCTGAACAGGGTACGCTGGTCTTCCCGGGTAACCTCGGTATGTTTGAATGGGGTGGTATCGCCGTTGATCCACATCGTCAGATTGCCATCGCTAACCCAATGGCGCTGCCGTTTGTCTCGAAGCTGATCCCACGCGGACCGGGCAACCCGGCTGAGCCACCGAAAGGTGCGGAAGGCGGCTCCGGTACTGAAACCGGCGTGCAGCCGCAGTATGGCGTGCCGTTTGGCGTTGAGCTGAATCCATTCCTGTCACCTTTCGGCCTGCCGTGCAAACAGCCAGCCTGGGGTTATATTTCTGCGGTGGATCTGAAAACCAACGAAACCGTATGGAAAAAACGCATTGGTACCGTGCGCGACAGCGCGCCACTGCCGCTGCCGTTTAAGATGGGTATGCCAATGCTGGGCGGCCCAATCACCACGGCGGGACACGTTGCCTTTATCGGCGCAACGGCAGATAACTATCTGCGTGCGTTTGATACCAACACCGGTGAAATGCTGTGGCAGGCGCGTCTGCCAGCCGGTGGTCAGGCAACGCCGATGACCTATGAAGCGAACGGCAAGCAGTACGTTGTCATTGCAGCTGGCGGTCACGGTTCGTTTGGCACCAAACTGGGCGACTACGTGGTTGCCTATGCGCTGCCTGATACGAAATAACCTTTCGTAAAAGCAGAATAAATCAGGCGGGCCGGTGGCCCGCCTTTTTTATGCGCTCTGTCTCTCCTGCACCACGCCGCGTACCAGTAAAGCACACAGCGCCATCATCAGCGCGGTGAGCAGAAACACCGGCTGCATGCCAAACGCTCCGCTCACGATCCCGCCGCAGAGCGGTCCGGTCACCTGCCCGGCATACTGTGCCGAGGTCGCATAGCCCAGCATTTTTCCCGTCTGCTGCTGCGGGACGTGGTGGCGTATCAGCGCGGTAATGCAGGGCAGCAGTCCGCCCAGCGCCACGCCCATCAGAAAACGCAGGCCGGTAAGCTGCCATACGTGGCTGATAAACGCCTGCGGGATCAGCAGCAGCGCGCTGGCCGCGAGCCCGGCAAGCAATACTCGCCCGTGCCCGATGCGGTCCGCCAGCCGCCCGGCCAGCGGCGCAGCAAGAATACTTCCCAGCGCCGCCGCCGCCATCACAATCCCGGCGTTGACGGTTATCGCGTGCTCGCCCTGCACAAACTGCGCAATATAGAGCGTGATAACAGGTTCCACTGACATCGTGGCAAACATCATCAGCATGGCCGTGAGCCACATCAGTCGCACCACCCGAAGATTCGCCGGCGGCTCATCAGCGGCCTGCCCTGCCGTGGCTGCGCCTTTGGGCTGCCGCGGTGCCTCTTTCAGCAGACACGCCGTGCCGAGAAACGCGAGGAAGATCGCCGCGCCCGTCAGCCAGAAGGTGTGACGGATGCCAATCAGCGGCGGCAATATTCCGCCCAGCAGCGGCCCCGCGACGTTGCCCGCCATAATGCCTGCTGAGAGGATACCCAGCGCCCAGCCGGTGTGAGCTTTTGGCGTCTGCGCAGCGACCAAAATCGTGGATCCGGAAGCGTATCCCCCCAGCAGCCCGGCCAGCAGGCGCAGCGCCACCAGCTGCCAGGGTGCGGTGGCCATACCAATCAGCGACATGGCTATCGCCATGCCGAGGCTGGCGCGGATCAGCATCAGTTTGCGTCCGTAGCGATCTGCCAGCCGGCCCCACAGCGGCGCCGTCAGCGCGGCGCTCAGAAACGTGGCCGCATAGGCGGCACCCGACCAGCGGGCGATCGCCGCCGGCTCCTCAACCCCAAGCTGCTGAACATAGATCGGCAGAAACGGCAGCAGCAGCGTCATGGCGACGATAGTGGTAAATGACCCCAGAGTGCAGACCAGCAGGTTGCACTTCCAGTGTTGCTGTTCAGCTGTTAATGATACTGAAGCGTATGACATACCCTCTCCCGGCGGTTGTTTTTATCAGGCTACCTGCGCGGAGAGAGAGAAAACAGAGGGTGCCGGAGAGTTACCTGCCAGCCTGCCACTGTTGCCAGCGAGCAACAGTCAGGGCACCTGCAGTGCGGTGATCAGCGCATCGCAAAGCTGTGTAACCGGAGAGGAGGGCTGCGGCTGCTCTTTCAGCAGCAGGTAGCTGTGAAAGCGGTCCATTTGCCAGTCGCTCAGCACCGGCTGGATATCGCCGCGCGCCAGCGCCTCACGCGTCATATAGGAGGGCAGATAGGCAATGCCGCCGCCGGCCAGCGCCGCGTTAAGCAACGCCATGCTGTTGTTGGCGCGGAAGCGGCTGCGCACCTCCAGCGCCAGCCGCTGCTTATCACGCCGGAACGGCAGAGCGGCGGTATGGGCCGGCCCGTGGAACAGCAGCAGGTTGTGGCGCGTCAGGGTACGGGGATGATCAATCAGCGGATGCGCGGCAAGGTAGCCGGGCGTAGCGTAAAGGCCCCAGTCGATGATACTGAGTTCGCGCCAGGCGCCTCCCTGCGGCGCGCGGCTGCGGACCACAATGGCGACATCGGCATCGGGGTGAGGGTCTTCGCTGGTTGTGAGATCCAGATCCACATGCAGATGAATATGCCGGCGAATAAAGGCGTCCACCACCGGCGCCACGCACTGGCAGCCAAAGGTTACCGGAGCCTGCAGGCGAAGATTGCCGGCTGGCAGCTGGTGCAGCTGCTGCACAAACGCATCCGCCTGATGCAGCTCATCCAGCATGCGCAGGCAGAATGGGTAGTACGCCTGCCCGTGGCCGGTCAGCGCAACATGACGTGTGGTACGCTGCAGCAGTTTGATCCCCAGCCGCACCTCCAGCCGGGCAATTTCACGGCTGACATAGGATTTAGAGACGCCGAGAATACGCGCGGCTTCGCTGAAACTTTGTTGCTCCGCCACGTGCGCAAACAGCAGCATGGCTGTCAGATTATCACCAGGGTTCATGGGTCCGGCTGTCAGAGAAACATGACCCGCAGCTTAAAAGGTATTGCGCCGTTCTGCACCCGATTTTCTTTCCGCTGCTGGCCGGTCATACGGCGACGGCAAAAGGCAGCAGCAGCCGCTCCGGCTCAACGCGACGCTGACGACGCAGCTGGCCTGGCGTAATGCGAAAATAATTTTTAAAGGTGCGGGTGTAGGCCTGCTGCGTATCAAAACCGTAGTTCATGGCGACCTGTAAAATGGCGTCGTCGCTGTTAAGCAGCGTTAATGCCGATTCAGTCAGACGGCGCTGGCGGATATACTCAGCCAGTGAAAAACCGGTGTGCTGACGAAACAGACGCTGCAGATGCCAGCGTGAATAGCCCGATCGACGCGCCACCTCATCCAGATGCAGATCGTGACCTAAGTTATCTTCAATCCACTCCAGTAAACTACGGATAAACTCTCGCTGATTCATCGCACCCTCCGGCTTAACAGACTGTTCCTGAAGAGCCACTGTAGCGCAGGAGATTTATCCCTTAATTAGCGAAGAATTAGCGCAGAATTAGCAAAGCGCGCAGCGGTAAAATTCAGCGGTGATAATTTTTCGCTAAGAATGCAGCGTTACACTGCCCCACACTGATAAGGAGACTCCATGCGCGTGCTGCTGGTAGAAGATGATGAGATGATTGGTGCCAACCTGCAGCAGGCCCTGGAAGCCGCAGGCTGGTCGGTGGACTGGGTGCGCGACGGCCGGTTTGCCTCGCACGCCTGGTCGGAAAGCAATTACACCTGCGTGCTGCTCGATCTTGGCCTGCCGCGTGAGGATGGTATCGACGTATTGCGGCGTGCCCGCGCCCGCGGTGATATGACGCCGGTGCTGGTGCTGACCGCCAGGGACAGCGTTGCCCAGCGCATTCAGGGGCTGGATAGCGGCGCGGATGATTATCTGCTCAAGCCCTTTGATCTGCAGGAGGTGCTGGCACGTATGCGCGCTATCACCCGACGCCGCCACGGTGCCGCCGACTCGCTGCTCGGCAGCGGCGACGTGCAGCTGGATATGATGACGCGGGAAGTGCTCTATAAGGGCCAGCGTGAACAGCTTACCGCTCGCGAATATGCACTGCTCTATGCGCTGCTGGAGCGGCCCGGCGCGATCCTTTCACGCGAACAGCTGGAGAATCGCATCTATGGCTGGGGCGAAGAGGTCACCAGCAACGCCGTTGATGTGCTGATCCACGGCATGCGGCGTAAACTGGGCAACGAAGCGATTCGCAACGTGCGCGGCCTTGGCTGGCGGGTACCGGCACAATGAAAAATTTTACGTTTCTGCGCTCCCTGCGCAATAAGCTGCTGATGAGCCTGGTGCTGCTGCATCTGGCGATGATTGGTGGCGTGACCTGGTACTTTTTCCACTGCTACGGCGACATGATGGGCTCAATGAAGGACGATCAGCTCGCAAAAGTGGCCGACGTCTGGTCAGCCAGTCAGACCATGCCCGCGCTGATCCCGACGATCCTCGATCAGGACCGGCTCAAAAGCGCTTACATCGTCCAGCTGTGGGATACGCATAATCAGCTGCGTGCCAGCTCGTGGCCGGCGCTGAAAGCCCCGCTGCAGGCGGTGCACGGCTGGTCCGATTTACGCCTTGGCGACTGCGGTGACGATTGTGAATGGCGCGTCTATACCCGCCCTGGCGAAGCGGGCAGTGAAATCGGCACGGTTCAGGTGCTGCACAATATCGGCTATATGAAAAGCCTGATGGTAAAACGCGTGCTCTCGGCGGTGATCCCGCTGATCCTGATGATGCCGCTGTCGCTGCTGCTGATCTGGCTGATCGTACGCGCCATTACGCGCAATCTGCTGGTGGCATCCCGGCAGATCGCGGCGCAGGAGAGCCTGCACCCGCATACGGTATCGCCGGATGGCCTGCCTGACGAAGTGCTGCCGCTGGTCGCCGCCTATAATGCGCTGCTGGATAAACTGCGCGCCGCCTGGTCCGCCCAGCGGCAGTTTCTGGAGGATGCCGCGCATGAGCTGCGCACGCCGGTCACCGCCGTTACGCTGCAGCTGGAGAATCTGCGCCAGCATATTCAGCCCGGCGAGGCGCGCCGTCAGTTTGATCAGCTGGAAGCGGGCGTCAGCCGCACCCGTCATCTGGTGACGCAGCTGCTGGATGTGTCACGTCAGGAGGATCGGTCCGCGGTGCCGGTCGCGGAAACGATCGAACTCGACGATCTGCTGAAAGAGAGTATTGAGCAGCTGATGGTGGTTGCCGATAAGCGCGGCATCGATATCGGCTATAGCGGCAGCACGCGTTACCGGCTGCAGGCCAGCCGCTCTGAGCTGCGCACTCTGTTTGATAACGTCATCGGCAACGCAATGCTGCATACGCCAGAAGGAAGCCTGGTCGATGTGCTGCTGCACCGCACAGGCGATCGTACGGTGGTCGATATCGTCGATAACGGTTCCGGTATGCCGGAATCGTTTCTTGAGCGGGCGTTTGACCGCTTTACCCGTTCACCGGACGTGCAGGCGCAGGGCAGCGGTCTCGGCCTGTCGATTGTGCGCAGCGTGGCGCAGAAGCATCAGATGCAGGTGGCGCTCTCTAACTGTCTTACCCCTCAGGGCGAGCGCTGCGGACTGCGGGTGCGGGTGACGTTGCCATAGGGGCTGGCGCTGAGCCGCGCGGGGCTGATTGCGGCAGCGCGCGGCACCGGAGGGGTTCCGCCCGCCAGCGCAGGGGTGCGCTAAGCAGTGCGCGGCACTGAGGGGGTTCCGCCCGCCAGGCTTCTGGCAGTTTCAGCGGCATCTCCGCACGCGGACGGGCTAAGGGGCGGGTGGGCGCGCCCCTTAGCAATCCGCGCCCCGCGCCGTCCTCGCGAATTCCCGGGCTTATCCCTCCGGCCTTAACGGACCGCGCGAATTCGCTCCTGCTCACCCCGCGCTCTCGCCGGCGTCCTGCCGGCTCGCCCTGGCCGTCACTCTGCGCCCGGCGCTGCGGATAGCGCCCCTTTTCCCCGCCTGCAAATCCTTCATTTTTTCATTCTTAAAAGTAGCGAAACCTGAAGCTCAGGCGCAGAACTGCCAGCCATGAAAAAACAACATAAAGAAAAAAGACAATCAGCGGCGGGAAGCGCCATCCGGGTCCGCCGAGGGAGGGCACGGTTCCGGGATGAGCCGACAGGACGTCGGCGAAAGGGCGCGGTGAGCAGGAGCGAATGGCGGCCGGTCCCCGGGAAGCGGGCGTGAGTGAGGGAACCGCGCAGCGGCGGACGGGGCTGGCGCAGGGCCGGGGAGTGCAGAGGGCGCGGCCAGGCGTCCTCTGCCCGGTCGCCGTGCCGGGGCAAAGGCAGCCGCCGCAGCTGACGGCGAACGGAACCGGCCCCGGGCCCCGTAGCGAACGGAACCTGCCCCGGTGCAGCATCGCCGTGCCGGGGCACAGGCTGCTGCCGCCGCTGACGGCGAACGGAACCGCCTCCGTGGCGAACGGAACCGGCGCTTAACCCGGAACCGGTGCCCGTAGCAAACGGAACCGGCGTCCACGCCCCACTCCCAATCGTATCTCTTCGCGACCACGTAAACGGTTGCGGAGTTCCGTTCGCTGCAGATAGAATATGTGACAATTGTCACAAAATAACTGAATCCTATTGCAACACTTTTTGACAAATGTGATGAAAATCTATTTTCTAACGCTCTGTTACAGGCACATTACGCGGGCCTGAAGGCTGGCAGTCAGCACGCGTTATCGCCGCATACTGCTCAATACCCGGGAACGTACTCATTCGATCGTGGCATCTCTGCGGCGATCCTCAGCAAGTGGTCAAACAATAATGAAATTTAAATCGTTGATAGCAGGTGCATTACTGATTGGTAGCGGAATGGGCGCAGCGCAGGCAGAGAGCGACACGCAATATCTGTCTGACTGGTGGCATCAGAGCGTAAACGTGGTGGGCAGCACCCATACCCGTTTCGGGCCGCAGTTTAATAACGACGTCTACCTGGAATATGAAGCCTTTACCAAACAGGAGTGGTTCGATTTTTACGGCTACATCGATTTGCCAAACTTCTTCGGTGCGGGCAACAGCAACGCCAATGGCATCTTCGATCACGGCACGCCGCTGTTTATGGAAATTGAGCCGCGCCTGTCGCTCGACAAGCTGGCGGGCACCAGCCTGGCATTCGGTCCGTTTAAAGAGTGGTTCTTTGCCAACAACTATATCTACGATATGGGCCGCAACAGCGACAACCGGCAGAACACCTGGTATATGGGTCTCGGTACCGATATCGACACCCACAGCGATGTCGGCCTCTCGCTTAACGTTTACGCCAAATATCAGTGGGAAAACTACGGCGCGGCCAACGAGAACAGCTGGGATGGTTACCGCTTCAAGGTAAAATACTTTGTGCCAATTACCGACCTGTGGGGCGGCAAGCTTAGCTATATCGGCTTCACCAACTTTGACTGGGGCTCCGATCTGCGCGATAAATCTGACCGCTCGCGCACCAGTAACTCTGTTGCCTCAAGTCATATTTTATCACTGAACTACGACCACTGGCACGTCTCTGCCGTTGCGCGTTATTTCCATAACGGCGGTCAGTGGGCGGATGGTCAGGAGCTGAATTTCGGCAATGGTCCGTTTGAAGTGAAATCAACCGGCTGGGGTTACTATCTGGTGGCAGGTTACAACTTCTAAGCATGGCAGTTTTGCCCCGCCGGATGCAGCACCGGAGGGGCAAAAACAGAGGCGTTAATCCTGCGACTTCACGACGTTGATACGCCACGGAATGTTGAACTTATCGATAAACATGCCGAAGCCGTCTGACCAGAATGTCTTCTGCCATTCGGTCGTGATTTTGCCGCCAGCAGAGAGTTTATCAAACCACTCTTTGCCCTCTTTCTCGTCAGTGGTTGCCAGGCTTACCGCATAACCCGCGTGCTCAGACGCCGGTGGCTTGCTGGTATCGCCGTCGCTCAGCATCAGCTCGCCCTGACCAATCTGCAGATGTGCATGCATGATTTTTTCCGGTGGCAGCGGCGGTGCGGATTTATCGCCCACCTGCTCTCCCTGCTCCGGATTATCGCCGAAGGTCATTTTTTGCAGCACTTTGCCGCCGGTGGCCTGCAGGTAAAATTCGATGGCTTCTTCACAGCGACCATACAGAAACAAATAAGGACTTACTTGCATCGTTCCCTCCGCTTATCAGTTAGTGAGCTTTTGCACTCACCACTAAGTGTAGACGATCGCGTTCAGCCCCCGCCCGCGCTGGCTTTGGCTGATCCGTCGCTGTTTTTCGCCCATAAAAAATCCGGGCACCAGGCCCGGATAATTAACGCTCCGCAGGCACGCTTACTTCTCTAATGCGTGGATATCCGCGCTGCCCTGATAAGGCTGTACCGTTTTATCCTTACGCTGCTTCGCCACGTCGCCAGCCGTTACGCGGGTGGTAACGCCGTTGCCCCAGCTGCTGCGAATAAAGTTCACCACATCCGCAACCTGCTGGTCGCTGAGACGCCAGCCAAATGCCGGCATGGTGATGGCCGTCGGCGCGCCTTTCACGCCTGGGAGCGTACCGCCCACCAGCACAATGTGGATCAGCGAAGCCGGATCGTCAGCCATCACGACCGGGTTGCCGCGCAGCGCCGGATAGAAGCGCTGATAGCCTGAACCGTCAGTTTTATGGCAGGCAGCACAGCTGTCTACGTAGACTGACGCGCCCGGCTGGCTGTCATCGCCGTGCCACAGCGCTTTCGCTACCGTATCATCCGGGGTAAATACCGCCTGCTGCGGATCTTTGGCGCCCAGCGACTTCAGATACTTCGCAATCGCGCTGATATCCTCATCGCTGAGATGCTGCAGGCTGTGTTCCACCACCTCGGTCATACCGCCAAACGCCGCGGTGTGATCGTTACGGCCAAAGCGCAGGAACTGCTTCAGCTCCTCTTCGCTCCAGCGGCCCAGCCCGTCACGGTTGTCACCGCGCAGATTGCTGGCGGTCCAGCCATCAATCGGTGCGTTGCTGCCGGCAAGGTAGTCGCTGCCGTCACCGTTGTTCAGCGCTTTCTCCTGCATCGTAATGCTGCGCGGCGTATGGCACGCTCCGCAGTGTCCGAGCCCTTCAACCAGATAGCGTCCGCGCGCCAGCGCCGGATCTTCCTGTGCGGCAGGCTGGAACGCTTTCACGTCCGGTGCAAAGATGCCGCGCCAGATCGCCAGCGGCCAGCGCATGGAGAGCGGCCAGGGAATGTCGCTCTCTTTGTTCGCCTGGCTGACCGGCGCCACGCCGTGCATAAAATAAGCGTAAAGCGCTTTCATATCCTCGTCGCTGACAACCGCATAGGAGGGATAAGGCATCGCCGGATAGAGCGTATCGCCATTTTTCGCTACGCCATGACGCACTGCTTTCTGAAAGTCGTCATAGCTGTAGTCACCAATGCCGGTCGCTTTATCAGGTGTGATATTGGTGGAGTAGATGGTGCCAATCGGCGTCGCCATTGCCAGTCCGCCTGCAAACGGCTTGCCGCCGGCCGCGCTATGGCAGGCCACGCAGTCCCCGGCGCGCGCCAGATATTCACCGCGTTTGATCAGTGATTCGGCGGCCACATCGTCAGCCAGCGCGCTGAACGTCAGGGTGCCCAGCATCAGGGCCAAAACTGATTTCATCATCGTCATGTTCCTTATGCCTGTACCAGCGGACCCGGGTTTTTCAGATACTGTTCGCGGATCGCTTTCGCTGACCAGTAGCTCAGTGCAGCGACCATACCGGTCGGGTTATAGCCCAGCCCCTGCGGGAAAGCTGACGCCCCCGGCACAAAGACGTTGGGCACATCCCAGCTCTGCAGATAGCGGTTGACCGCGCTGGTCTGCGGATCTTCACCCATGATCGCACCGCCGCTCATATGTGTGGTCTGATAGGAGGTCGTATCAAAATGGGTTCCCGGCGCTTTGGCGGAGCCGATAATGGTTTTCGGGTTCATCGCCTCGGTGATCTTGCGCATCTTGCCAATCATAAACTGCGCCATTTTGATGTCGTTATCCTGCCAGTCAAAGGTCATACGCAGCAGCGGCTGGCCGTACGCATCTTTATAGTTGGGATCGAGATCGAGATAGTTAGCGCGATAGGACTGGTGCGCACCGTGCGCATCCATGGAAACATGGTGCGTATAGGTATCGGCTACCGCCGCTTTCCACTGGCTGCCCCAGCCTGGCGTACCGGCTGGCACCGGCACGCCGGAGATAGGCTTTGTGCCGGCCTGGTTAACCCAGAAAGGAGACCCGCCAACAAAACCGTGCGGCCCGTGATCAAAGTTGTCCGCGTTAAAATCATCTACCGCCACACCCGCCCCGCCTGCGCCGATAAACGGGTTGGTGGTGGTGTTTTTATCAAACAGCGCTTTCAGCGTGGAGAGGTTCTGATAGGCGAAGTTGCGCCCCACCACGCCCTCATTAGTGATCGGATTGTAAGGTTTGCCGATCCCGGAGAGCAGCATCAGGTGAACATTGTGGAACTGGAACGCGGAGAGGATCACCAGATCGGCCGGCTGCACCACTTCACGTCCCTGACCATCAAGGTAGGTCACGCCGGTAGCGCGCTTTTTATCATCGGTCAGATTGACGCGCAGAACGTATGAATTGTTGCGCAGCTCAAACTTCGGCTCCTGACGCAGTGCCGGCAGGATATTGACGTTAGGCGACGCTTTGGAATACATGTAGCATGCGTAGCCGCTGCAGAAGCCGCAGAAGTTGCACGGCCCCATCTGTGCACCGTAGGTATTAGTATAGGGTCCGGAGGTGTTCGCTGACGGCATATCATAAGGGTGATAGCCAACCGACTCCGCCGCCTGCGCAAACAGCTGCGCAGAGTAAGTACGCTTCTGTGCCGGCAGCGGAAAGTCGCTGGAGCGATCCGGCGCAAACGGGTTGCCGCCGTGTGCGTTATTGACCACTTTGCCCTTGATTGACCAGGCGCTGCCGGAGGTGCCAAACACCTTTTCGGCTTTGTCGAAGAACGGTTCCAGCTCATCGTAGCTGACGCCAAAATCCTGAATGGTCATGCCTTCCGGAATAAAGCTTTTACCGTAGCGCTGCTCATAGTGGCTGCGCAGATTCAGCTCAACCGGATCGACGCGGAAATGCACGCCGGACCAGTGCAGGCCCGCACCGCCGGTGCCGGTGCCGGGCAGAAAAGCGGCCAGCTGGCGATAAGGTACCGCGGTCTGCGACGCATCGTGACGGATAGTCACGGTGCTTTTAGAGAGGTCCTGAAACAGCTTTTTGCGAACGTTGTAGGTCAGTTCATCAATCGACTGCGGATAAGAGCCGTCCGGATAGGTGTCGCGATGCGGACCGCGCTCCAGCGCAACGACGTTAAGACCCGCTTCGGTCAGCTCTTTTGCCATAATGGCGCCCGCCCAGCCAAAGCCCACAATCACTGCATCAACTTGTTTTAATTCGTTTGCCACGCTTACGCCCTCGCTCCGCGAATGTCGACTGACGGGAACGGATAACGTTCACCGCGCTCTACCCAATCCATAAAGTCGGCGCGGGCGCCCGGGAAGCCAATCAGCTTCCAGCCCACCATGCCCTGGTTGCCGCCATGAATCGGGTCGCAGAAAAAGCCTTCGCGGGTATTCTGCAGCAGGTAAGAGAAAAAGGTTTTTGCCGGCAGCTGGGCAAACTCAGCCTTACCGGTTTCGAAGGCGCTCAGCAGCGCATCCTGCTGTTCGCCGCTCAGGCTGGCGAACACCTTGCCATGCTGTTTCTGACTCCAGGCATTGGCGTCGGCAATGCCTAAGCGATAAATCTGCTGCGGCACCAGCGGCAGCTGGTAGCCCAGCTCTTTCGGCATATCCGGGTGAAAAGGTCCCTGCATATACCAGTTGCTGCCGGTGGCGTAGGGCGTATTCATCTGACGATCGATAAATTCCGGTACGCCTGCTTCCAGCGCGCCTGGCCCGCGCTCGTCGCTGGGGATCAGCCGCGCCACGGCGGCGGTGATGAAGGCAAACTCTTCGGCGGTAAACCAGCCTGGCTGATAGTCGCGTGCCGGCTGCGCTGGCGCTGCTGCATCGCTGGCAGCAGCAGGCGCGACCAGCACGCCCATGGCGGTTGAACCGACCGCCATAGCGGGTGCGAGGGTGATCGTCCTCAGCAGGAAATCACGACGTGAATGACCCTTTTTTTGTTCTGACATGACATTGCCTCAGTACCGCATATAATGCGGCATGGAAGGTTAAGTAGTTGCGTTGTAATGGTTTTTATTCTTGACTTAAGGGATACAGCACGTTTGTTACCGGTAACAAGATGACAATTGTAACACCGAAACGGTAACGAATTTAGTTTTCCGAAACAATTACGCACAAAATACTTAACATTTTCCCGCGCTGGTTTACATTCCGGCGACGGAATTGTCATGCCCGGAAACAACCCACTACAGACAGATAAACAGAAATAGCGGTATAAACGTGTCTACACCACAGCGGAGTGCTTATGTTTAAATCCTTTTTTCCGCGGCCCGGCGCATTTTTCAGCTCGGCAGCGATTTGGAGCGTGCTTGTTATTTTTGCCTGGTTTGGCTTTTTCAGCGACCTGCCGGCGCGCTGGCCCGCACTGCAGGCCGCGATGCAGCAGCCGCTGCCTACCAATGCCAGCCGGTTTATTCACGCCAGCCAGCTCTGGTTTTACGGCTACTACTGGTCTGCGGTTGCGCTGTTTGCCCTGGCGTGGATGATAATCGATCGCCATCCGTGGCAGCGCTGGTCGGTCTGGGGCACGGCGCTCATCATCTTTGTCACCTGGTTCAACGTTCAGGTCAACGTGGCGGTCAACGCCTGGTATGAGCCGTTTTACGATCTGATCCAGAAAGCGCTGACCAAAGCGGGTGCCGTACAGATAACCCAGTTTTATAGCGAAATCAGCGACTTTCTCGGTATAGCGCTTATCGCCGTGACGATTCTGGTCGCCAACGTCTTTTTCATCAGCCACTGGATTTTCCGCTGGCGTACCGCGATGAACAGCTACTACATGCACAACTGGCAGCGTCTGCGGCATGTGGAGGGGGCGGCACAGCGTGTGCAGGAAGATACGATGCGTTTCTCCACCACGCTGGAGGACTGGGGCGTCAGCTTTATTAAGGCGATCATGACGCTGGTAGCGTTCCTGCCGGTGCTGCTGGCGCTGTCGAAACATGTGAAAGATATACCGATTCTCGGTTCGATACCCTATGGCCTGGTGATCGCCGCTATTCTCTGGTCGGTGTTCGGCACCGCGCTGCTGGCGCTGGTCGGCATTAAGCTGCCGGGACTGGAGTTCCGCAATCAGCGGGTGGAAGCGGCCTACCGTAAAGAGCTGGTCTATGGCGAAGACGATCCGTCGCGCGCGTCACCGCCCACGGTGCAGGCGCTGTTCAGCCGGGTGCGCTACAACTATTTCCGGCTCTACTTCCACTACCTCTATTTCAACGTCACGCGTTTTCTCTATCTGCAGGTAGATAATGTCTTTGGCGTGTTTCTGCTGTTTCCGGCGATCGTGGCCGGTGCGCTGACGCTGGGCCTGATGAATCAGATCCTCAACGTGTTTGACCAGGTACGCTCCTCCTTCCAGTATCTGATCACCTCCTGGTCGACGCTGGTCGAGCTGATGTCTATCTACAAGCGTCTGCGCAGCTTTGAGCAGATCCTGCAGGATATCCCGCATCAGGAGATGCTGCGCGAGGCGGCGAAAGAGCCAGCCGGCGAGTAACGGCATCCTGCGCCCGCCTTCTGCATGGCCGGGAAGGCGGGCGCAGCCTGGTGCGGTGTCACCCTGGCAGGCAACTCACCCTGCCATCACCTGAAACACTTTCTCTACCGCATACGCACCGGGATCTTTTACCCCATCCAGACTCTGCTGGTTGAGATAGGCTGAGCGTCCCGCTTTCGCACTGTTCATCTGCGCCGTAGCCTCTGCGCCCTGCGCCGCCGCCTGCGCGGCCGCCGTCAGCGATTCGCCCGCCACCAGTTTTTCCAGCGCCGGCTGCAGCGCATCAATCAGCGTGCGATCGCCCGGCTGCGCGCCGCCATAGTGCTTCATGCGCTCCAGCCCCTGCATCAGCGCCTCCGGCAGTGAGCTGCCCTCTTCCAGATGCTGTCCGGCGGAGGTAAACAGAATCGACATCAGTACGCCGCTGGAGCCGCCCATCGCCCCTGCCAGCTGCTCGCCAATCAGCGCGATCAGCGTCGGCAGCTCGTTCAGCGGCAGCTGCTTCTCCTGCAGCGCGCGCTGAATACGCTTTGCACCCGCAGCAAACGTGGAGCCGGTATCACCATCGCCGACCTTTGCGTCCAGCGCATTCAGTTCACTCTCCAGATCGATGAGCGTCTGCGTAACGCGCGTGATCCAGCCCGCCACCTCATCATTTTCAGAGGGATCGAAGTCGAGCGCGCTACTGACTTTCTCTGCCGTCTGCAGATTGATGGGCGCAAACTCATAGGGCGCAACCCAGCCCTGCACCTGAACCGGTGCCTGCAGCGCCAGCAGGAACGGCTCTTCCAGCGCCAGCACGGAGAGTGAAAAGCCTTTCATATCCAGCGCGCTGACCAGCGTAGCGGGACCGATAAGATGGGTAATACGCGCGGCCAGCGGCGTGCGCAGGACTTCACGCGTCAGCAGCGCCAGCTCCAGCTGCGAAAAACCGCCTAAATTGTTGATAAGCAATAGCGCCAGCTTACCGTCCGGCAGCGCCTGCGCCAGTTTATCCGTCATCAGAGCGGTGATTTTTCCGCTGTCCTGCGTATCCAGCGTAATGACCCCCGGCTCGCCGTGGATCCCCATACCGAGTTCACTGTGGCCTGGCGCCACGCGCGCTTCGCGCTTCTCACCCGGAAGATGGCAGGTCGCAAACGCCAGACCAATAGAGAAAACAGACTCAATCGCCCGCTGCGCCAGCGCCTTCACCTCCTGCAGTGAATGCCCGTGCTCAGCCGCGTAGCCCGCAATCTTATGCACCAGTGCGGTGCCGGCGAGACCGCGCGGCTGCGGGTTTTCAGGCAGCGCAATATCATCCTCGACCATGACCAGTTCTACGTGATAGCCCAGGTTTTTGGCTTTCTCAGCCGCCAGACCAAAATTAAGGCGATCGCCGGTATAGTTTTTAACGATCAGCAGACAGCCCGCGTCACCGGTCACGTTGATAATGGCGTTAAGCACCGCCTCCACGCTGGGCGATGCGAAAATATCACCGCAGACGGCCGCAGTCAGCATCCCTTTGCCGACGAACCCGGCGTGCGCCGGCTCATGGCCCGATCCGCCACCTGAGATCAGCGCCACCCGGCTTTTATCCCAGTCTGAACGCACCACAACGCGGATATCATCGCCCAAATCGAGACGACGCAGGTTACGCCACGGCGTGCTGAGTAAAATACCTTCGATGGCTTCGTTAATCAGATCGTTCTTTTCATGCATAAAAAACTGGCTCATCGCTTTTTTCCCCCTGGTGTAGTTGTCACTAAAGGTAGCGCATCTGTGCAGAAAACCGTCAAAGCAACGCGCGGAAATGCAAAGGGCGGCACACGCCGCCCCTGAATCAGAAAAAGCCCTGCCGCTGCACCTTAGCCATGCTGCCTGACGCGCGTATAGATGGTTACCGCCGCCAGCAGCATCATGACGCCGCTTGCCATAAAGACGCCGCCCGCGCCCTGCAGGTCAAACATCCAGCCGCCGGCCGCCGCGCCCGCCGTGATCGCCAGCTGAATGGTCGCCACCAGCAGTCCGCCGCCCGACTCTGCATCATCAGGCACGGCACGCGAAATCCATGCTGACCAGCCGGTGGGCATGGAGCCAAATGCCAGTCCCCATAGCGCCACGCCGGCTCCCACCAGCCACGGCAGCTGCGCCATTGCGGAGAGTACCACCGCCGTCACGCTCATCAGCAGCGCCATGCCGGTCAGCGTCAGCGAGACGCTGCGCGTAACCAGCACGCCCGCCAGCGAGGTGCCAAAGAAGTTAGCTATTCCAAACGCCAGCAGCGCGAGCGACAGCTGATTAACGTTAAGCTGCGCGCTGCCCTCCAGATAAGGTCGCAGGTAGGTAAAGAAAGCAAAATGTCCGGTAAACATCAGGATCACCGCCAGCATGCCCCAGCGCATGACGCCCTGGCGCAGCAGATCAAGCACGCCGCCGCTTTGCGTCCGGTTTTCCGGCGGCATTGCCGGCAGCGTGAAGAACTGCCACAGCAGCGCCAGCACGCCCAGCAGCCCCGTCATCAGAAAAATGTTGCGCCAGCCAATCACATCGCCGAGATAGCTGCCGAGCGGTGCCGCAATAATTGTCGCCAGCGAGATGCCGCTAAAGACAATTGATAGCGCGCGCGGCACCTGCTCCGCCGGCACCAGTCGCATGGTAATGGCGGTTGACAGCGTCCAGAAGCCGCCAATCGCCATACCCAGCAGCACACGTGCCAGCAGGATCATCGGCAGACTGTCCGCCAGCGCCACCAGCAGCGCCGAGGCGATAAGCAGCAGGGTAAATGCCAGCATCACCAGACGACGATCAAACCGCCGCGTAAGCGTGCCGATCACCAGACTGGTGAGCAGCGCAACCAGCGCGGTTACCGTCACCGTCTGCCCCGCCTGACCTTCGCTGACCTGCAGCGACGCGGCTATCGGCGTCAGCAGGCTAACCGGCAGGAACTCAGCGGTGATCAGGCCAAACACGCCAAATGCCATGGCAAATACCGCGCCCCACGCGGGTTTTTCTGCCACCGCACGGGCAGCTGTCAGTTCAGTTTCCAGACTCATTTGCGATCCCCATCACAAAAAAATAGTTTCGCTAAGGATAGAGCGCTGCGGTAAGACGATCTATGATACAGAAAGTTTATTAGTTGATAATTCGTCTGGATTGCGATGAGCCGTTATGAAGATTTAACCAGCGAGCTGCTGATGGGCATGCGCCTGTACGGCGTAAAATATCAGCGTATTGCGCTGCATGCGCCTTTTGGCCTGCAGTATGACGACGCGCCTGGCCGGGCGCAGCTGCATTTTGTCGGGCGCGGTACGCTGCTGCTGCGCGCCGCTTCTGGTACGATCTATCCGCTGCAGGCGGGCGATGCGTTACTGATCCCGCACGGAAAAGCGCATGCGCTGATCTCAGATGAGACGGCGCACTGTGAACCGATCACCACGTTTAACAGTAAGCCCATCTGCCCCAGCGTCTGCGCGATCAACGATGCGGCAGATGCCGATCTCTGTCCGGCGGATAGCGATGTGATCCTGTTCAGCGCCTGCATGGCGTTTGAACTGGGCGGTATGCAGCCGCTGGTACACACCATGCCGGATGTCATGCTGGTCAGCACCCTGCTGGGACAGTATCCGGAAATCCAGCCGATTCTGGACGCGATGGAGCGGGAAACCCGCCAGCGCAAAGCGGGCTTCGCCGGTATTCTGTCGCGGCTGGCGGATGTGGTGGCCGCGCAGATCGTGCGCGGCTGGGTAGAGAACGGCTGCGGCGCCGGCAGCGGTCTGGTCCAGGCGCTGCGCGATCCGCGCCTGAGCCTGGCGATGGCGGCGATGCACCGTGCGCCGGGAGAAAACTGGACGGTGGAGCGGCTGGCGCGTGCGTCCGGCAGCTCGCGCTCGGTGTTTGCTGCCCGCTTTCAGAACGCCACCGGCATGACGCCGCTGCGCTATCTTACCGAACTGCGTATGCGGCTGGCGAAAGAGCGTATCGTTGATCAGGGCGAGGCGGTAGAGAGCGTTGCGTTTGAGCTTGGCTACGGATCGCTGGCTGCGTTCAGCCGCGCCTTTAAACGGATTACGGGCACGTCACCCGGCGCGCTGCGCGCCGGGCGGGAAGTGGCATAAGCGTTAGCGAAAGACGCTAATCGCCTCAACCAGGCGGTTCGCCTGATGCGCCATGCGGGTTGAGGCTTCTGCGCCTTCAGCCACGCGCGCGGCGTTTTGATGGGTGATATCATCCAGATCTTCTACCGCCGTGCTGACCTCGCTCAGCGCCGTGGCCTGCTCGGCGGTGGCTGCGCTGATCTGCGCAATCAGCGTCGTCACGTTCTGCACCTGGCTGACAATATCCTGCATGGTGCGGCCGGCGGCTGCCGCATAGTCGTTGCCTGACGCTACGCGGCTGGCGCTGGTCTCTACCAGCGTTTTGATTTCGCTGGCGGCTTTTGCGCTGCGCTGCGCGAGATTGCGCACTTCACCCGCGACTACGGCAAACCCTTTACCCTGCTCACCGGCCCGCGCCGCCTCTACCGCCGCATTGAGCGCGAGGATATTGGTCTGAAAGGCGATGCTGTCGATCACGCTGGTGATGCTGGCGATGCGTTTCGCGCTGTCGGCAATATCGCCCATCATGCCTGCCATCTCCTGCATCACCTCGCCACCTTTGATAGCAGCGTGGCTGGTGGTGCCCGACAGCGCATTGACCTCGCTGGCGGTTTCCGTGTTGCTCTTCACGGTGGCCGTCATCTCATTCATGGTGGCGGCCGTCTGCTGCACGTTAGCGGCTGCCTGTTCAGTCCGGCGGGAGAGCTCACTGTTACTGCGCGCCATCGCATCACTGGCACTGAGGACGTTGATCGCCTGGCCGCTGACGTCATCCACCAGCCAGCGGAACATCAGCCCCAGCTGGCCGATGGCGCGCAGCGTCATGCCGATTTCATCCACGCGGTCGGGCTGATCGACTTTATGGCTGTTGCCGGTCGCCACGCTCAGCGCCTGCTGGCACATCCGCTCGATGGGGCGTGAAATTTGCTGCTCCAGCCAGAGGCTCGCCAGCAGCAGGCAGAGGGCCGTCGCAACGCTGAAGCCGCCGAGTGCCAGCGCCGTCAGGCCTGCCCCCCAGGCGCTGCCCGCTATCAGCGGCAGCAGCAGCGCCAGCGCTGAACGAATGCGCCAGCGCAGCGGCAGCGTTTTCAGCAGTGAGGTGGCGCGACGCCAGCCGCTGCCGATAATCAATCCTTTGTAAAAACAGCGTCCTTTGCTGCGCCCTTCGCGAAAATCGCGGTACAGGGTTTCAGCCTGCTGCACTTCCGCTGCTGAAGGTTTGGTCCGCACCGACATATAGCCGCGCACGCATCCTTCGCGTACCACCGGCACCGCATTGGCCCGCACCCAGTAGTGATCGCCATTCTTACGCCGGTTTTTCACCAGCGCGCTCCAGGGCTGCCCCTGCTTCAGGGTATGCCACATATCGGCAAAGGCTTCGGGCGGCATATCCGGATGGCGCACCATGTTGTGGGGCTGACCGTTTACCTCTTCCGGCGTGAAGCCGCTGACCTCAATAAAAGCGTCGTTGGCGTAGGTAATATGGCTGCTGAGATCGGTAGTCGACATCAGCGTCGCATCGTCATTGAAAACGAATTCACGCTGTGTCACGGGCTGGTTATTGCGCATACAGAGATCCCTGGTCAATTCAGGCTGATAAACATTATTCCGGATCTATCGGCTGATTAGCGGAACGACTTAAGCGCTGATGATTTATTTCTTGCTGCTAAAAAAGAGCAATTTTTATAAATAACTGTATTGAAGGGTAAAAACTGAAAGATGAAAACAGGATTATGCGTTGCGGCTCACACCATTATTTAGCCAGAATGGAGGAAACGGTAAATATTTACGGGCGCAGCAGCGCCCGCAGCGGGCGTTAACCCAAATCGATATTTTTCATGCCCCACCACCAGGTGAAGAGAAACCCGCCCGTCCAGGCGACCAGCAGACCGGCAAGATAGACCGCCATGCCGGCAAAAATGCCCTGTGCTGACGTCATCAGCGGCAGCGTCACCAGGCCGGAGGGGCCAAACACCGTATTCATCCCCACCGGCAGGCCGAGCCAGGCCACCAGACCGATAAAGAAGCCGCCCAGTGCACCCCCGCAGCAGGCGGTGATAAAAGGCTTGAGGCGCGGTAGCGTGACCCCGTAAATCAGCGGTTCCCCCACGCCCAGCAGCCCCGGCACAATAGCTCCTTTGATCTGGCTGCGCAGCAGCGACGCTTTTCCGGCTTTGCACCACAGCGCCAGCGAGGCACCGACCTGCCCCGCTCCCGCCATAGCCAGTATGGGAAACAGCGAATTAAAGCCCTGCGTCTCCATCAGCGCGAAATAGACCGGAATAAAGCCCTGATGGATACCAAACATCACCGCAATTAAAAACAGCCCGGCCAGAATGGCACAGCCAAACGGATTGTTATTGAGGTGAATAAACAGCCACGACATTCCTTTAAACAGCTCCCCCCCCACCGGCATAATGAGCAGAAATGTCACGGCGCCGGTAATAAGCAGCGTCAGCAGCGAGGTGAGGATCATATCCAGGTTATCGGGAATGATTTTACGCAGCTGCTTCTCTGTCCAGGCACCAAATATCGCGGCCAGCAGCACGCCGATAATGTTGCCGCGCGGATCGATCGTCAGCCCGAAAAAGTTCTCCATCCCGCTGTAGTACCCGACGGTGGCTTCCGGGCTGTAGCCAAGCACAAACAGCGAGGCGATAATCGCGCCGTTGACGCCGGTGCCGCCAAACGCTTTCTGCGCGTTATAGCCGATCAGAATGCTGAGAAAGGTAAACAGTCCTTTGCCAAACACTTTCATGTAGGCCACGGTCGCCAGCAGCCACGGGGCGTGCTCACCCGGCTGATTAAGGTGAAACAGCTGCTCGGTCAGGGTGGCAAAACCGAGCAGCAGGCCAGCTCCGATAAATCCCGGAATAAGCGGCGTAAAGATGGTGGCAAAGCAGGCGAGAAAGCGGTGCAGCGCACTGCTCTGTTTCGCTTTTAACTGCTGCTTTTGCGCCTGGGCGATCGCCTGCAGATCCTGCGCCGGAGTGCCGTCATTGAGCAATAGCTGCATCTTTTCCGCCGCGGTTTGCGCCTTGCCCGGCCCCAGAACAATCTGCAGCTGGGCGTCGCTGACAATCACGCCCAGTACGCCCGGCAGCTGTTTCAGCTGCGGGCTATCCGCCAGCGCAGCATTCACCAGCGTCAGGCGCAGGCGGGTCATGCAATTGCCGCACATCGCTACGTTACCCGGCCCGCCCACGGCCCGCAGAATATCGCGCAGCAGCGTTTCAGTGATTGCGGCCATCAGCGTACTCCTGAGTCACGTAATGCGGCGCGGATAAACCCGCGGTTCTGATCCAGCAGCGCGCGCGCCTCCTCCGCCGTCAGGCCCGCCAGCACCATGACGATAGCGGTTTTGCAGTGGCCGCCGCACGCCGTCAGCGCCTGCTGTGCCGTGGCGTCGTCGCATTCGGTGGCCTGCTTAACAATGTTTATCTGACGCTGAACCAGTTTCTGGTTGGTGGCTTCCACATCTACCATCAGGTTGCCATACACCTTGCCGCTGCGGATCATCGCGCCGGTGCTCAGCATATTCAGCACCAGCTTCTGTGCCGTGCCCGCCTTCATGCGCGACGATCCGGTGACGATCTCCGGCCCCACAACCGGCGTCAGCGCGACATCAGCCGCCTGCGCCATCGCGCTGTCGGGATTGCAGGTCAGCGCGGCGGTAAACGCGCCCTGTTCGCGTGCGTAAGCGAGCGCGCCCAGCACATAGGGGGTGCGGCCGCTGGCCGCAATTCCGACCAGCACGTCCCGGGGGCTGAAACCGATATCCGCCAGATCCTGTGCGCCCTGTCCGGCGTTATCTTCCGCGTTCTCAACCGCCTGCAGGATCGCCGTATGCCCGCCGGCAATCAGCCCCACCACCTGACCGCGCGGCGTACCAAAAGTAGGCGGGCACTCACTGGCATCCAGGATACCGAGCCGGCCGGAGGTACCGGCGCCGCAGTAAATTAGTCGCCCGCCCTGGCTAAAGGCGTGCGCAATCGCCTCCGTAACCTGTGCGATCTGCGGCACAATCGCCTCTACCGCCAGCGCCACTTTTTTATCTTCGTCATTAATGACGCGCAGCATCGCTTCCGTGCTGAGCTCGTCAATATTCTGGCTGGCCGGATTGCGGCTCTCGGTGATCATCTTGTTGAGATCAAGGGTCATAATACGCTCCTGCAAATGAATAATTTATTCTGAAAAACTTATATCACAAAGAATTGTTAATTCATGTGCAGCGGCGCAGAATTTTTTTATTTTTACTGCAGGCATAAAAAAACCCGCCAGCGGCGGGTTTTGTTCTGCTTAGTAGCAGATCAGGTGGCGCTTTGCATACGCAGCTGCAGCTCGTAGGCGGCGGCCTGCTTAGCATCAAACTGATTTTCCCAGCGTGCAATGACCAGCACAGCGAGCGCATTTCCCACCACGTTCAGCGCCGTACGCGCCATATCCATGATGCGGTCAACGCCTGCGATAAACGCCAGCCCTTCAAGCGGGATCCCCACACTGCCCAGCGTCGCCAGCAGCACCACGAAGGAGACGCCCGGAACACCGGCAATCCCTTTTGAGGTTACCATCAGCGTCAGCACCAGGATGATCTCATCGGTCAGCGACAGGTCAATGCCGTAAAGCTGGGCAATAAAGATGGCGGCAATACTCTGATAGAGCGTAGAGCCATCCAGGTTGAAGGAGTAGCCGGTAGGCACCACAAAGCTGGTGATCGCTTTCGGCGCACCATACGCCTCCATCTTCTGCATAATGCGCGGCAGCACCGTCTCTGAACTGGAGGTAGAGTAAGCCAGAATCAGCTCATCCTTCAGAATACGCATCAGGGTCGTAATACGCAGCTTGCAGAAGCGCGCGACCGCACCGAGCACGACAAAGGCGAAAAACAGGATGGCGGCATAAACCAGCAGTACCAGTTTCGCCAGCGGGTAGAGCGATGCAAAACCGAAGTTCGCAATGGTCACCGCAATCAGTGCAAATACGCCCACCGGCGCATACCGCATGATCATATGAGTCACTTTGAACATGGTTTCTGATACCGAGCGGAACAGGCCGACCAGCGGATCGCGATGTTCCGACGGCAGCGCCGACAGACCCAGGCCAAACAGCACTGAGAAGAAAATAATCGGCAACATATCGCCTTTGACCAGCGAGGCGAAGATGTTCTGCGGGATCAGTGACAGGATGGTACTGACCAGGCCATGAGGAGCGCCCTGAACCGCTTCGGTGGTAGCTTCATATTTAGAGATGTCCACCGTTGCCAGCGTTGACATATCAATGCCGCTGCCGGGTTGGAATACGTTAGCCAGCGTGATGCCGACCACAATGGCAATGGTGGTGATCACTTCAAAATAGATAATGGTTTTCACCCCGATACGCCCGAGTTTTTTCGCGTCCCCGACGCCGGCAATGCCAACAATCAGCGAGGAAATAACAATCGGCACCACAATCATCTTGATCAGATGAATGAAGATATCACCGGCAGGAGTAAGAATATTGGTGATTAACCATTCACGATCGTCTGGCTGATTATGCAGCACGGTTCCTGCGATAATGCCGAGGATCAGGGCAATCAGGATCTGCCAGGCGAGGGTGAGTTTAAAACCTTTCATAACGCGTTATTTCCTCAGTTAAAACCCCTTTGCTCTGCTGCGAAGGTGCAGGAGATGGTACACACAGGGAAGTGAGCAAAAGCCCGATAAAATAGAGGGTTATAATGGGCTGTATTCCGCTTTGTTCTGCCGGCGGTTTGCGCCAGCGCAAGGATACAGCCTGAGTTGATACCTGCTGAACAGCGGCCAGATAAGTACCATTTTCACTACGGTAAATGCAACCCCCGGCGCGATAGCTTAAATCGTGCGCAGCTCAGTAGCATAAAATGCTGCTGTTATCCTGTGGCTATAACCCGCTGTTATGAAAAGCGTTAATTCGATAATTTTCCGCATAGCTATTCAGATCTGACGATTTTATCGCCCGGCGCGTTTGCTTAACATTTAATCACAAAACCCTCTGTTGCCTGCTGACAGCCGCTTTCAGCACGCTGCTTTTTTGCCGCAAAAAGCGCCGTTTTTGCGCGCTTTAGCGCATGCCGGCAGGCCGTGATCCAGACTGCAAAACCGAAACAAAGCCCCTGTCCCCTCTTCAATTAACCTTTGATTGACATATGATTAACATCTTCAAGGAGGTCAGCCATGAGCCAAATTCACAAGCATCCTGTACCCGCTGCCATCGCAGCGAACGCCCTGATTAATGCCGACGAGTATGCGGCGCGCTATCAGCAGTCCGTGGACGATCCTGAAGCCTTCTGGGGTGAGCAGGGAAAGATTCTCGACTGGATCACGCCTTACAGCACGGTGAAAAATACCTCGTTTGCGCCGGGCAATATCTCTATTCGCTGGTATGAAGATGGCACGCTGAATCTTGCGGCTAACTGCCTGGATCGCCATCTGGCGACGCGGGGCGATCGCCCGGCCATTATCTGGGAAGGGGATGACGCCAGTGAAAGTAAAACGCTGACTTTCCGGGAGCTGCACGCTGACGTCTGCCGCATGGCAAATGTATTAACGCAGCTTGAGATTAAAAAAGGCGACGTGGTGGCCATTTATATGCCGATGGTGCCGGAGGCCGCTGTCGCCATGCTGGCCTGCGCGCGTATTGGTGCCGTGCATTCAGTGATTTTTGGCGGCTTTTCGCCGGAAGCCGTGGCGGGACGCGTGGTCGACAGCAACGCGAAGCTGGTGATCACGGCGGATGAGGGTATCCGCGCCGGACGTGCCATTCCGCTGAAAAAGAATGTTGATGACGCGCTGGCAAATCCGCTGGTGACCAGCGTGAAGCAGGTGATCGTATTTAAGCGCACCGGAAAAACCACGGAGTGGCATGAGGGACGCGATCTCTGGTGGCACGATCTGGTCAGCCAGGCCAGCGCAGAGCACGAAGCGGTGGCGGTTGAAGCGGAACACCCGCTGTTTATTCTGTACACCTCCGGTTCGACCGGCAAGCCAAAAGGCGTATTGCATACCACCGGCGGCTATCTGGTCTATGCGGCCAGCACCTTTAAATATGTCTTTGATTACCATGACGACGACGTTTACTGGTGCACCGCAGACGTCGGCTGGATCACCGGTCACAGCTATCTGCTCTACGGGCCGCTGGCCTGTGGCGCAACCACGCTGATGTTTGAAGGGGTGCCCAACTGGCCGAAGCCGAGCCGGATGGCGGAAGTCGTCGACAAGCATAACGTTACCCTGCTCTACACGGCGCCCACCGCGATTCGCGCGCTGATGGCGGAAGGCGATCGGGCGATTGAAGGCACCCGGCGCAGCAGCCTGCGCATCATGGGCTCCGTGGGTGAACCGATCAATCCGGAAGCCTGGGAGTGGTATTACAAAAAGATTGGCGACAGCCGCTGCCCCATCGTCGATACCTGGTGGCAGACTGAAACCGGCGGCTTTATGATCACGCCGCTGCCGGGCGCAACCGAGCTGAAAGCGGGCTCGGCCACCAAACCCTTCTTTGGCGTACAGCCGGCGCTGGTGGACAACGAAGGCAATCAGCTTGAGGGCGCAACCGAGGGTAACCTGGTTATTAATGACTCCTGGCCTGGTCAGGCGCGCACGCTGTTTGGCGATCATGAACGCTTTGAACAGACCTACTTCTCCACGTTTAAGCATCGCTACTTCAGCGGTGACGGCGCGCGGCGCGATGAAGATGGCTACTACTGGATCACCGGACGCGTGGATGATGTCCTGAACGTTTCCGGACATCGTCTGGGCACGGCAGAGATTGAGTCCGCGCTGGTTTCACATCCGAAAATTGCTGAAGCGGCCGTGGTCGGTATTCCGCACAGCATTAAAGGGCAGGCCATTTACGCCTATATCACCCTGAATCAGGGCGAAGAGCCGTCAGCGGAGCTGTATACGGAAGTGCGCAACTGGGTACGCAAAGAGATCGGCCCTATCGCCACGCCGGACGTGCTGCACTGGACCGACTCGCTGCCGAAAACCCGCTCCGGTAAAATTATGCGGCGTATTCTGCGCAAAATTGCAGCGGGCGATACCAGCAACTTTGGCGATACCTCTACGCTGGCCGATCCAGGTGTAGTAGAGAAATTACTGGAGGAGAAGCAGTCGATCGCCATGCCGTAATCGTTGCCCTTATCAGCGGAGAGCATCAGCCTGTCCCCGGCAGGCTTCTCTCCGTTAGTTCACCTTACGCCGTATGCTGTTCACCATCGCACAACCCTGATAACCAGAATATTCAATCCGTTAAATCACATTAATGTGAGATTTCCGTCTGCTTTGCCTCTGGAGAAACTGTGATGAATGACACCCTGAATCAACAGGAAGCCGTCTGGCAACAAATAGAAAATAACCCCCGTTTTCAGGAGCTGGTCCATAAGCGCCAGTCTTTTGCGCTGCTGCTGAGCATTATTATGCTGGTCCTGTATGTCGGGTTTATCCTGCTGATCGCGTTTGCGCCCGGCTGGCTCGGCACGCCGCTGCATGCCGGTACCAATGTGACGCGCGGTATTCCGATTGGCGTGGGCCTGATTGTGGTCTCTTTTCTGCTTACCGGCGTCTATGTCTGGCGCGCAAATGGCGAGTTTGATCGCCTGACTAAACAGATCGTCAGCGAGGTAAAATCATGAAGCGCGCGCTCCCGATTCTGCTGGCGCTGGCGCCAGCGGGCGTACTGGCGGCCGATGCGCTGACCGGCGACGTCCAGCAGCAGGCGACCAACTATGAAGCGATAATCATGTTTGTGGTGTTTGTCGCGTTCACGCTGGGTATTACCTGGTGGGCATCAAAGCGCACCCGCTCACGCAGCGACTACTACACCGCAGGCGGCAATATTACCGGCTTCCAGAATGGCCTGGCGATGGCGGGCGATTTTATGTCCGCCGCCTCATTTCTCGGTATTTCGGCGCTGGTCTATACCTCGGGCTATGACGGGCTGATCTATTCGCTCGGCTTTCTGGTCGGCTGGCCGATGATCCTGTTTCTGATCGCTGAGCGGCTGCGCAATCTCGGACGCTATACCTTTGCCGATGTGGCCTCCTACCGGCTGCAGCAGAAGCCGATCCGCACCCTCTCTGCCTGCGGTTCGCTGGTGGTGGTTGCGCTCTATCTGATTGCGCAGATGGTGGGGGCCGGCAAGCTTATCCAGCTGCTGTTCGGCCTTGATTATCATATCGCCGTGGTACTGGTTGGCATTCTGATGGTGCTCTATGTTCTGTTCGGCGGCATGCTCGCGACCACCTGGGTGCAGATCATCAAAGCGGTGCTGCTGCTGTTTGGTGCCAGCTTCATGGCGATTATGGTAATGAAAGCTACCGGTTTCAGCTTTAACGCGCTGTTTACGGAGGCGATGGCGGTCCATCCTAAAGGCGCGGCGATTATGCAGCCCGGCGGACTGGTGAAAGATCCTATCTCCGCCCTGTCGCTGGGGCTGGGGCTGATGTTTGGTACAGCGGGACTGCCACACATTCTGATGCGCTTCTTTACCGTGGCGGATGCGCGCGAGGCGCGTAAAAGCGTGTTCTGGGCCACCGGCTTTATGGGTTACTTCTATTTCCTGACCTTTATTATCGGCTTTGGTGCGATTCTGCTGGTGGGTGCAAACCCGCTGTTTAAAGACGCCAGCGGCGCCCTGATTGGCGGCACCAATATGGCAGCGGTGCATCTATCGAATGCGGTAGGCGGCAGCCTGTTCCTCGGCTTTATCTCGGCGGTAGCTTTCGCCACGATTCTGGCCGTTGTCGCCGGGCTGACGCTGGCGGGCGCGTCGGCAGTGTCGCACGATCTCTACGCCAGCGTGATCCGCAAAGGTCAGGCAACGGAGCGTGAAGAGCTGCGCGTCTCTAAAATTACCGTGCTGGTGCTGGGTGTGGTTGCCATTGCGCTGGGGATCCTGTTTGAGAAGCAGAACATCGCCTTTATGGTCGGTCTGGCCTTCTCTATTGCAGCCAGCTGCAATTTCCCGATTATTTTGCTCTCCATGTACTGGTCGAAGCTCACCACACGCGGCGCGATGGTGGGCGGCTGGCTGGGACTGCTGACGGCGGTGGTGCTGATGATTCTGGGCCCTACCGTCTGGGTTCAGGTGCTGGGTCACGCTACCCCGGTCTATCCTTACGAGTACCCGGCGCTGTTCTCCATGCTGGTCGCTTTTGTCTGCACCTGGTTCTTTTCTATCACCGATCACTCCGCTCAGGGTGCACAGGAGCGTGCACGGTTCCGCGGACAGTTTATTCGTTCGCAAACCGGTATCGGTATTTCACAGGGGAAATCGCACTGATCGCAGCCGCACCGGGTTCGACACGGTCGCCATAAATGGCGTCATCGGATCCGGTGCGGGAATTGACCAGGGCGCCATTAATGCGCCCCCTGGTTTATTGCGTGCACCGCATCAACCGCCATAAATCGCGCTATTCAGTCACGTGCGGGAATTAACACGGGCGCCATTAATGGCGCCCCTACGGGATGACGTAGGGGGCGCATTTATGCGCCCCTGGTTTATTGCGCGCGCGATATCAACCGCCATAAATCGCGCTATTCAATCACGGGCGGACATCACCCCCGTAGGGGCGCCATTAATGGCGCCCCTACGGGGGTGATGTGGGGGGCGCATTTATGCGCCCCTGGTTTATTACGCGCACCGCATCGACCGCCATAAATCGCGTCATTCAGTCACGGGCGGGAATCGGCCAGGGCGTCATTAATGATGTCATCGGAACCGGGGCGGATATCAACCAGGGCGCCATTAATGGCGCCCCTGCGAGGTGATGTAGGGGGCGCATTTATGCGCCCCTGGTTTGCAGCGGCAGATCAGAAGCGGAGTGAGGCACCTACGTATGGGCCATCTACCAGCACGTTATCTTTGCGGCTGCCTTTATTGTTCAGCTCGATATACTGGTAGCCCACGCGCAGGTTCAGCAGTGAAACTGGCGTAAAGCTCAGGCCGCCTGACGCTTCCTGATAGCTGTCCAGACGATCGGAAAACGCCTCTGGCGCATAGTAATATTCACCATACAGGCCCCACATGCTGTTGAAGCTGTACTGTGCACCTGCACCCACGGCGATGGTGAAGCCATCACGGCCATCTTCCGGGTGCGTAAACAGCGCTTTTGCCGTCGGCGCGACGCGCAGATCGCCAACATCGATGTTATAGCCCAGACCTGCACCGTAGGTGCTGCCGTCATGGTCGCTGCGCAGCCAGTTACCTTTCAGAAACAGACCCGGAGAGGTAGTACCGAGGCCAAGGTTCAGGTTGGTGCTGTGCTCACCCACGTCAACACTGCCCTCAATCGCCTGTACGCTACCGCTCAGCAGTGCAAGGCCCAAAACGCTTCCGGTAACAAGTTGCTTGATCATGCTAATCCACTCCATGAAGTAAAAAATAAGTCGGCGCAAAGAGTAGTTAGCATAGTCGTCAGACACAACTTTTATTGGAAACCTTTACGTAAAATTAAATTACAATGGGAACGATTTATCGATAAACGTGTCATGCCTGCCACAACAGATGGCTCAGAAGCGGCGCCAGCAGAACCGTGACGACGCCCGAAAGCATCATCACCAGGCTGGATACCACCCCCTCCTGCTGACCAATCTGATAGGCGCGCGCAGTTCCGGCACCGTGAGAGGCCGCACCCAGCCCGGCGCCTTTCGCCACCCCCTGTTTTATCGCGATGCGCAGAAAAAGAATATCCCCTGCCGCCATGCCAAACACGCCTGTGATCACCACAAACAGCGCGACCAGATCGGGCTGTCCGCCCATCGGACCGGCGGCGGCCAGCGCAAATGGCGTGGTGATTGAACGCACGGCCAGACTACGCTGAATACTCTCCGGCAGCGCCAGTAATCGCGCCAGCCAGACTGAGCTACACACGGCAACCGTGGTAGCGCACAGAACCCCCGCACTCAGCGACAGCCAGTGACGCCGGATGAGCGCCATGTTTTCATACACCGGCACGGCAAACGCCAGCGTGGCGGGTCCCAGCAGCCAGAGCAGCCAGTGACTCTCCGCAATATAGTTTTGCCAGCTGACATGCGTAATCAGCAGCAGCCCGACCAGTATCAGCGGCGTCAGCACCAGCGGCATCAGCATCAGCCGCCGCCAGCGCCGGTAGAGACGCTTGTTGAGGTAATAGACCAGCAGGGTGAGTGCCAGACAGAGCAGACTGATGATGGCGTTACTCATGGATATCCTGCCTGCGTGCCGCACGCGCCATTTCAAACCGGTAGAGGCGATCAACCACCAGCGATGTGGCCGCCAGCACCAGCAGCGTGCTGATCGCAATCACGATAAAAATACGCCATCCCTCACTGCGCAGCAGATCGCTGTAATTGACCACCGCCACCACCGCCGGAATAAAAAACAGCAGCATTTCAGCCAGCAGCCAGTTTGCCCCGGCCCGGACCCAGCCCAGCGGCAATACGCGCAAAACAATCAATAACAGCAGCATAACCATGCCGAGTACATTTGCCGGTAGCGGCAGGTGCAGCCAGCGCACCAGAAGATCGCAGACGCTGAATAGCCCGATATAAAGCAGCAGCTGCAGCGGCAGTATCAGATGTTGTAACAGACGGGGGCGCGGATTAATGGCGGCAACCATGGCGATCTCCGGTAAGGAATGTGAGAAACGCAGTATAAATCTGCCGCTAACCGTGAAAGAAATGAATTAAAATCATCCGGACTATGCCATTAAGGAATGATCATGGATATACGTGCCCTGCGCTACTTTGTCGCCGTAGTACAGCAGCAGAGCTTTACCCGTGCAGCAGAGCAGCTTTATGTTACGCAGCCCACCATCAGCAAAATGGTGCGCCAGCTGGAAGAGGAGCTGGGGTGCGCGCTGCTGCGGCGGGAGGGACGCCGTCTGCATCTCACCGACAGCGGTCAGGCGGTCTACCAGCGCGGTCTCGCGATCCTGCAGGAGTTTCATCAGTTGGAGGCGCAGATTGGTGATATCAATCAGCTGAAAACCGGTGAGCTGCGCCTGGGTATTCCGCCGATGGTGGGCATGCAGATTGCCGGCTCAATTTCAGCATTTCAGCGCCGCTATCCCGGCGTGCAGCTGCATATTGCAGAATCAGGCGGGCTGACCGCACAGCAGGCGGTGCTGAGCGGCGCGCTGGATATTGCGCTTACCGCCCTGCCGGTTGAGCCCGATTTACCGCTTAACACGCTGGAGCTGATGCGCCATCCGCTCTGCGTGCTGGTGTCGCGCAGCGCGGCCTGGCACGCCCGCCCGCATCTGACGTTGACAGAACTGGCGCAGCATCCGCTGCTGATCCTGAATGAAGAGTTTGCCCTTAACCGCCAGCTGATGCAGGCATTTCAGCGTGAAGGCGTAACGCCTCAGATTGCGCTGCGCAGCGGTCAGTGGGATTTTCTGGCTGCGATGGTGCAGGCGGGGATGGGCGTAGCCGTACTGCCGGAACCTATCTGTCAGCGGCTGGATCCGCAGTCGCTGGCGTGGCTGCCGCTGGCATCTGCGCTGGAGTGGCGTATCGGGTTGATCTGGCGTGAAGGGAGCTATCTGTCGCGCAGTGCGGAAGCCTGGATCAGCTGCTGTCGCACACACTGGCCGGATGATGCGCCGCGTCTGCAGGTGTGAGACGCGGCGGCATGCAAAGGAGGTTACTCCTCTTTCTCGATCAGTAGCGCTTCCAGCAGATCGAGATCGCGCAGCAGGCGCTGCATCGTTTCATTGGAAATCTGCTGCGTTGCGCGCAGGTGATACACTTCAGCACGTTCGGCGCGCAGCGCGGTCAGACGGAAACGACGCTCCAGGTTCTCAGCAAACAGCGCCTGATCCACGTCATCCTTGCCATCCACGCGGCGGCGCAGGTTGCCAATCACCCGCAGGCTGACCTCTTTAAGCAGCTCCGGATCGATATTCTCTTCGGTATCACTCTCCAGCCGCTGCTCCATCTTATGCAGGCTTTCAATCGCCACACCCGCCATCGCGGCTCGCGCATGCTGCAGTTCATGACGGTGGCCTGCTTTATCATGGCTGTCGATACCGCGCAGCAGGAGAGGCAGCAGGATAACGCCAACAAACAGCGAGAAGAGGATCACGCCGGTGGCGATGAATACCAGTTCATAACGCGCCGGGAAGGGCTCGCCATTACTGAGAAACAGCGGAATAGAGAGCACGCCCGCCAGCGTAATCGCACCGCGTACGCCCGCAAAAGAGGCAATCAGCAGCTCGCGCAGCGAGTAGTTTGAGAATTCCAGCGGTTTTTTCTTCAGCAGGCGCATGCTGGCGCGCTTCATGATCCAGAGCCAGCCAAAACGCACAATCATCAGCGCCGCATACACCAGCGCGACATCGGTAAACAGCATCCACAGCTCGACGTTGGGATCGGCATTCGCCTGCTCAACGGACGTCGCAAGGATATCCGGCAGCTGCAGGCCGAGCATCAGGAACACCATGCCGTTGAACACAAACTCCAGCATCTGCCAGACGCTGTTTGCACGCAGGCGCATCGCCAGCGGCGCCTGACGGATGATGCCGGAGCGCGTGATGGTCATCCCGGCCGCGACGGCGGCAAGGATACCGGAGACGCCGAGATGTTCAGCAATCAGGTAGGAGGCAAACGGCAGCAGCAGCAGCAGCACGGTCTGCGTCGCCGGATCGTCTCCGCTCCAGCGGCTCAGCAGGCGCAGCGAGCGGCCATAGAGCCAGCAAACGGCCACGCCGGCAATCAGTCCGCCAATGGCCACTTTAAGAAACTCCACGCTGGCGCCGCCCCAGGTAAAGACCATGGTGCCCATCGCCACGGCGACCGCAAATTTCAGCGATACCAGGCCAGAGGCGTCGTTCATCAGCGCCTCACCCTGCACAATCGACATGATTTTCTTTGGGATGCGCCCTTCGCCAACGATACCCGACAGCGCCACGGCGTCGGTCGGTGACAGCACGGCTGCCAGTGCAAAAGCCGGGATCAGCGGAATACCCGGCACCAGCCAGTAGATCAGGTAGCCGATACCGACCACGGTGATGAGCACCAGTACCAGCGCCAGCCCGAGGATCTCGCGACCGTGGCTCAGAAACTCATTGATAGGCGTCTTCCAGCCGTCAGCAAACAGCAGCGGCGGGATAAACAGCACCAGAAAGAGTTCCGGATCGAAATCGACATGCAGGCCAAACGTGGGCCAGGCAAGTAAGGCACCCGCTGCGATCTGCACCAGCGGCAGCGGAATTTGAAACGGCAGGATTCTTGCCGCGACGCCGGAGAGTGACACCACCAGCGTCATAATGAGAATAGTAAAAAAGATTTCCATGCTTTCCTTAGGCGAATCGAAATGGTTAAAAGCGAGGGTGGTTACGCTAAAAAGTGTAAAACAAAACGCCGCACATAGGGGGACCCGATGTGCGGCGCTGGCAAAGTCAGGGGATTATCTGAAAATTACTGGAACCTGTGGTCAGATAGCCCAGCCTGCCGCATAAAAGGTGACCAGTGCAACAGCGATCGCTACCGTCCCCACGTTGAGTTTGCGCCACTCCCCGGCAAACAGACGGCCAATCACCAGCGAGGCGAAGCCCAGCATAATGCCGGTCACGATGTTACAGGTCAGCACAATAAACACCGCGGTCAGCAGGCCTGACATGGCATCTACAAAATCGCTGAAATCAATTTTTGCCACGTTGCTCAGCATCAGTAGCCCGACATACATCAGCGCCGGCGCGGTCGCATAGGCCGGCACCAGACCGGCAAGCGGCGACATGAACAGCATCAGCAGAAACAGTACGCCCACGACGATAGCGGTTAAGCCGGTTTTGCCACCCGCTGCCGTACCGGCTGCTGATTCAATATAGACTGCTGCCGGAGACGCACCGACCAGGCCGGCAAACAGGCTGCTGAGGGAGTCGCTGGTCAGCGCCCGGCCGCCATTGAGGATCTGCCCTTCTTTATCCAGCAGATTGGCCTGCCCGGCAACCGCACGAATGGTGCCGGTCGCATCGAATACCGCTGTCATAACCAGCGCCAGAACGCTGGGCTGTACGGCTGGCTGCAGCGCGCCTGCGATATCCAGACTGAACATCGCTGACTGACCGCTGGCATCCTTCAGGCTTGGCATCGCAAACAGCCCCTGCCAGGTCACCGCCGGATCAAACACAAGCCCAATTAGTGAGATAGCCAGTATAGTCAGCAGGATGCCGCCAGGTATGCGGCGTTTTTCCAGGCCAAAGATTGCCGCCAGACCCACCAGCGACATGATGACCGGAAACGCGGTAAAATCGCCCAGCGCCACCGGCAAGCCTGCGGCCGGGTTTTTTACCACCAGGCCAATACCGTCTGCTGCAATCAGCAGTAAAAACAGGCCGATACCAACCCCGGTACCGTGCGCCACGCCCATCGGCAGATTGCGTAAGATCCAGGCGCGGATACCGGTTACCGAGATAAACGTAAACAGTAATCCCATCAGGAATACGGCGCCCAGCGCGACCGGTACGCTGATGTGCTGCCCAAGTACCAGGCTGAATGCAGTGAAGGCGGTCAGCGAGATAGCACAGCCGATAGCCAGCGGCAGATTGGCCCAGAGTCCCATCAGCAGGGAGCCAAACCCGGCGACCAGGCAGGTGGCAACAAATACCGCCGTAGGGGAAAAGCCCGCTTTACCAAGCATGCCCGGTACCACAATAACCGAGTAGACCATGGCCAAAAAGGTGGTAAGCCCCGCCAGCACTTCCTGCCGCACGTTGCTGCCGCGTGCTGAAATGTGGAACCAGGCGTCCAGTTTTCCACTGGCCGGGCGTGAGTCGCCAGACATAATTATTCCTCTGCATATTTTAGATGTAAGTCGCCGCACAGCTGCCGCTTACGCATCACCCTGGTGGGGATTTCTCAAAGAGAAAAGAGGCGCAAACGATTACGCAGCTATGTACTTCCCGTCAAAGAGGGGGAGATAAAATGGCAGGCGATTATCTGGCGTTTGGGGTAACGTTTTCAACTGTTAATCGTCACCGGACTGGAGAAAGCACGCCTGCGGTGACGGCGGACCAATTCGGGGCGCATTAATGCGCCCCCTACGATTACCGGATTCCGGGCCGCAACGGTTTTGTAGGGGCGCCATTAATGGCGCCCTGATCCGCGTGGTTATTCGATCCGGGGCGCATTAATGCGCCCCCTACGGTTATCGGATTCCGGGCCGCATACGGTTTGTGTAGGGGCGCCATTAATGGCGCCCTGATCCGCGTGGTTATTCGATCCGGGGCGCATTAATGCGCCCCCTACGGCGGCATCGTCGCCCTGGCCCGCGCGGTTATCGGATTCGGGCCGCATGCGGTTTTGTAGGGGCGCCATTAATGGCGCCCTGGCCCGCGCGGTTATTCGATCCGGGGCGCATTAATGCGCCCCCTACGATTACCGGATTCCGGGCCGCATACGGTTTTTGTAGGGGCGCCATTAATGGCGCCCTGGTTCGCGCGGTTATTCGATCCGGGGCGCATTAATGCGCCCCCTACGGTTATCGGATTCCGGGCCGCAACGGTTTTGTAGGGGCGCCATTAATGGCGCCCTGGCCCGCGGTGGTTATTCGATCCGGGGCGCATTAATGCGCCCCCTACGGTTATCGGATTCCGGGCCGCAGGCGGTTTTTGTAGGGGCGCCATTAATGGCGCCCTGGCCCACCATTACCGGATTCCGGGCCGGCGTCAGTCGCTGAATTTAATCGGGCCGCCCTGCTTCAGCGCCCGCTGCCAGGCGGCGCGCTGCTGCATCTCTTCCAGCCAGCGGGTGGTGGCAGGCAGATCGTGCAGGCCGCCACGCATCTGAAGCGCCAGCAGCGGAAAACTCATCTGAACATCAGCGATGCTGAAACGCGAACCGGCAAAAAACGCATGCTGACTTAAATGCTGTTCAATCACGCGGGTATGCAACGCCAGCTGCTTATTCAGCCAGGCTTTCTCCATTCCTTTACGCATGGCGCCACCGATCGGGCGCAGCAGCCAGGGAACCGGTTTTTTGCTTAGCTGCGCAAAAACCAGCTTGATGATCAGCAGCGGCATCAGCGATCCCTCGGCATAATGCAGCCAGTAGCGTCCCTGAATCTGTTCATCTTCATTGCTCAGCGTCAGCTGCTGCTCGCTGTCATACTTCAGCTGCAGATACTCCAGAATGGCGCCGGATTCAGCAATAACGCGGTTGCCATCGGTTATTACCGGTGATTTCCCCAGCGGATGCACCTTTTTCAGCTCATCGGGTGCCAGCATCGTATTTTCCCGCTGATAACGTTTGATCTGATACGGCACCGCCAGCTCTTCCAGCAGCCATAACACACGATGCGAACGGGAGTTTTCCAGATGATGAACGGTGATCATGTACAGCTCCTTGCTGATAAAGGTATCGCACCAGTATAGCGGATTAACGCCCCTGCTCATCCTGCTCCGGGTCAAGCAGCACGGCGCCTGAACCCTGCTGCGCCAGCCGGTCGCCGGGGTTGCGTAACGGACAGTCGCGCATCGACAAACAGCCACAGCCAATACATCCGTCCAGATCGTTCCGCAGCCGCGTCAGCGTCTCAATGCGTTTATCCAGCTCCTCACGCCAGTGCTGCGTCAGTGCATCCCACTCCTGCGTCGACATCCGTTTATTCGCCGGGACATGCATCAGGCTCTCACTCACCGTCGCCAGCGGAATACCGATACGCTGCGCAATTTTAATAATCGCCACGCGGCGCAGTACATCACGGCTGTAGCGTCGCTGATTGCCATTATTACGGGTGCTGGAGATCAATCCTTTGGTTTCATAAAAGTGCAGTGCCGAGACCGCTACGCCGCTACGTTTTGCCACTTCTCCTGGCGTCAGCACCGGCTTTGGATAGTTACGCTCTTTTTTTACCATCAGCCTTTACCTCAAGTTAACTTGAGGAACTATACTCGCTCACCATCAAAAGTACGAATTTCTCACCGGGTAATACCCCTTCAGAAGGATGAGGCTATGATGCAACAGGAAATCATTCATTCACTGACTAACTGGATCGATCAGAATCTGGATAAAGCACTGTCGATTGATGATGTGGCAGCAAAATCGGGTTACTCAAAATGGCACCTGCAGCGTATGTTCCGTACCGTGACGAAACAGACGCTGGGTGGCTATATTCGTGAACGGCGTCTGACGATGGCGGCAGAAGCGCTGCTGCAGACGCAGCGACCGGTTTTTGATATCGCTATGCAGTATGGTTACGATTCGCAGCAAACCTTTTCGCGCGTGTTCCGCCGGCAGTTTTCGCAGACGCCTACGGCCTATCGTCACGCCATGCGTCGTCAGGCGATTGCGCAACGGCCTCGCCTGCTTAGCTTTGACTGCAGCGACAATATGAACAGCTTCGCCCAGCGCACCACCGGTGAATGCTGCCCTGTCCGGTAATCAGCGCGCCTGCTTCAGGCGCTCTCTTCCAGCTTTAGCCGCGCGTCCCAGCCCGCCTTCGCGGGTACAAAATTTGTTCAAAAATTCAAATCCGCTGATATAATGTGATCCAAATCACACTCAATCCGACGTGAGAGCGTTTCCTGACGCGCTCTTTGCCGTCAGTGATGTCCGGTTAATGTCAGGGATATCACTGATTCGAAGAGGTTTTGCGTTAATGGCTACGTTAACAACCAGTTTACTGGTAATGCGCTGGGGTATTCTGAGCGCCGTTCTGATGTTTCTCGCCAGCTCAATGAAAATAAAACTGCGGCAAAAGAGCCATCCGATTATGGCGCTGCTGTGTGGCGGTCTGGGCGTGGGGATGTCGTGCTGGTTTGTGACCGGACTGCTGGGTATTACGCTGAGCATGGAGAACGTGCACAACTTTATGCAGATTGGCAAACAGGCTTTTATCGATGTGATGAGTCAGGCGCCGACTGAGTGGCCAATTCCCTGAATAGTATGCATAAAAAACCCCGCGCTGCGGGGTTCTTTATATTGCTGTGCGATCAAATTTTCTTCAACACGGCGGGAATACCGACTTCCGCAACCGAAACGCCCGGTCTCTTCGTACCGCGACGATCCTGAATCCACATATCACCCATCATCTGGTCCAGCCCGCGGTCCAGACCCGTTACCAGTCCGGCACCCGGCGTGAAGGTCAGCTCACCAAAGTAGATCTCTTCACCGTGGATATACCAGTCAACGCGGACATAGTCGAAATCGCTGGCCAGCGTCTTGCTCAGCGCCAGCGCCTTCTGCAGCTGCGGCAGAATAGGCTCAACATCCAGACCGGTATCGCGGATTTTATGATACGCCTCGTTCAGATTGTTGACGTAAAAGTTCATCGACAACAGCGGGTTGCAGCGGTTGTAGATCACCTGCAGCACATATTCAAAACTGCCATCGCGCTTATTGAACATGTGAAATTTGTAGTCAATCGGCGCACTTTTGCCATCGCCAATGTACTGCTCTACCAGAATCCGCGGCTTGATGTAGCGATAGTGGATCTCACGCGCTTCATTAGCGAAGTCCGTTTTCAGCCAGCGATGACAGTCGCTGATGATCTGCTGCTTCTTCAGCGCATCCGGCTCTTCCAGCAGGATCTCAACCATGTTGGAACCATGGTTAGGCTTGATCACAGTATTCTTCCACTGCGACAGCGTGTGAAGCGAATGCGGATCGCTGGTCTCGTAAACCAGCGGGATCAGATACTCACTGCCTACCTTCTCAGCAATGTATTCGCGTACTGAATACTTGTCCGACAGGCGACCATAGATTTGATAGTCGCCATACACAAATTTGCGATACAGCACCTTCTCGTTAAACACCTTTGGCTCGCGCAGATTAGGCAGCTTACGGAATTTACGGAAGTAGTAGATGCGATCCTGCGTAGCCCAGGGCATCTTCTTGATAAAATACTGAACGCTTCTTCTGAGTTCTTCTTTCAACCTGAGCATATCTGACCTCATTTGTAGGTTTTGTAGTTGAGTGAGGAAACCTGAATTTTTTGAATGACGCCGTTTTTAAAGAAGTAATTCATTACGGTAAGGGAGAGCAGCTCAGTGATGAAGACGCTCCAGGCGGCACCCATAATGCCGTACCCCTGGATCAGCCACCATGAGAGCGGCAGGCTGATAACCATCAGGCAGAGGATCTTCTTCAGCAGATAGTTAAACCCGCCCTCTTTGACCATGTAGCGGTAAGCTACGGTCCCCATTGCCGAAAAGCAGGTTGCTAACGACAGTAACGTAACGAGACTTCCCGATTGTGTGTACTCGTGACCATATAACGCGATGATGATCTTCTCGCCAAACATGGCGATCACCGCCAATAACAGCAATGAAACTCCCATGACATAGCCGTTCAGCCGCGCGGTGAGTTTGATTGCGGCTGCTCCACGCTCACGGAAAATTTCCGAAAAGCAGGAAGTGATGATGGCAACCGGGATAAAAATCCAGGAAGCCGAAATGGTGTTAGCCGCGGCGAACAGGCCCAGATCGCGGGCGGAAGCGATACCGGCCAGAAACATCTGCGCCGCTTTTACCTGCACGGAGATAAAAATGCTGGAGATAGCGAGCGGCAGACCGGCATACATCAGGTAGCGCAGATAGGTAGTGCGTTTCTGCTGCGGCGGCGCAATGTCCTGATGCTCACGGTAAAAATTGATGCGCTTGATGAGATAAGGCACCAGCGTTACCGCCACGATGGATACGGTCAGCCACAGCGGATTGAGATGCAGCCACGCGATGGTAAAGCTCAGCGCGAAGCCAAGCAGCAGTCCCACTGAGTTAGCCAGCGTATTGAGCCGCGACGCGAGACGCGCATTGTTGTAGACGCTAAAAGTGTCCTGCGTTACAAATACCGAGGAGATAAATGAGGCCAGTGCAAATGCGAGAAAATTCTCCTGCATGTTGTACCAGACCCAAATCAAGACCGGAATGGAGGTCAGCAGCAGCAGCGCGAGGCGCATGGTGCGCGCCACGGCCATCAGACGCAGACCTTTAGGCGCACTTTTGCTTATGCGCTTAAACAGGATGGTTTCGGTACCGAAAATCGCCACGGTCTGCACCATGGAGAATAGCGAAGCTGAAAATGCCATCTGGCCAAATATGGTCGGGCCAAACGATTTTGCCACATAGGAGGTGACAAAGATGACGCCGAACACCGAGACGACTTTTTCAGACATCATCCAGACGGCATTAGACATTACGCTCAATTTCATTGACTGGTCCTTAGTATTACTTACAGCAACTGCCTTGCGGTAAAACGTCCTTGAAATGAATTAACAAGCGCTCAGTGGGCCTGACAAAAATTAATAACTTCAAACCAGGCTGGTCCGAAAAATGAGACTCGCGTCAGGATTTAGAAGAGAAATTCAGGAAAATTCTGATTAAATCTGGTGCGAATTTCAGCGGATGTAAACGATTTCAACCCGAATTCGAGACAAAAGTTTACTGGCACGCCCTCTCTTTTTTGCAAGAAAGCTGTACCGAATATCCAATGTTTGTCGTATTTTTCTGCATTTGGGATGGAATGAATCTATATCAAAAAGCCAATGCCAGGAAGATGTTCATTGGCATTCATAATAAAATAAGATTTATCCCATGATGATATTTATTCTAAATATCTTAATTTATCCCTCGCAATTCAAATCGCGCACTTTAATACTGCATTAATACCGTTTTTGCAGTACCAGATATTAATACAGTAATTCTCATCCACTAATTGATAAGAAAGGTAAGAGCATTTATGAGAAAGTCACGATATAGCGAAGAGCAAATCACAAATGCCATTAAAGCTTCTGAAACAGGAGTAAAAGTCAGGGAGATTTGTGAAGAGCTCGGCATTTCAGAGGCTACCTTCTACAGCTGGAAGAAGAAATTTTCAGGCCTTTCTTCTGAAGAAGGAAGAAAGATCAAAGAGTTAGAGGACAAACTACAGAACCTTACCCGCGAACTGCAAACGCTGAGTTCCGATAAAGAGATGCTGCAGAGCGTGCTCAAAAACTTCTTTACCACCAATGAAAAGCGTCAGGCAGTCAACTTTTTGCAGACAACCTTTGATATTGGAACCCGCCGCAGCTGTCGTTTGCTCGACATCAGCCGCAGCGTTTACCACTATCCGTCAGGTTCGGAAAATCGCTAATAGTTGTAAGGCCGCTGTTATTTGACTAAATGCTGAGATTTGTTCTTACCAGAAGAGATGAAGATCATTTAATCCGGCGTTCACAATATAACAATTCGCACCTCTTTTTCCTGATGAGTAATGGCAGGAAAATGCTTCTTTTTTTGCGGTAAAATTGATTCACACCAGCAAAAGTCTTGTAGTTTAAGCCATTTAGACGTTGCCCAATCTCATTGCGGTGAGATTGGCGCTTCGTTTATTGCATTAATGCCGCTGTTGCTGGCCTTAAATCACAGTTGTTTTTAGTTAGCACAACTGAACATCTCCTCCGGCTGCACCACTTTTCCCCTCTCATTTATCCTGGCCCTGACGGTTGCGCTTAAAAATCGGCGCGTCGCGTGGGATAAACAATTTATGATTTAATTTCTCCAGGAATTTTCCCGCCCAAAAACGTAATGAGCTTTAAACTATGTAAGATAAAAAGCGATATGATCGATAAATAACATTCGGTTATTTGTCGCTGGTTTTAATATTTTTATGCGGAATGTGACCGGGATCATTCTTAACCGCAGCGCTCTCGCTTGATACCTGAATGGTTTTTCTTACCATTAAACAGGGCCATTCTCTGATTAAAACCGGGGGCAGCAGAGCGGTTCCAGCCAATTTTTATTCTCATTTCGTCTCATCAATATGCAACTGCTGCTCTGTTTTGCATAAAAAACAGACGTCCTGACACATTTATCATCGGGGTAAGCACGCCATAGCAGCCGGGCTTTATGTCAAAAGGTGATTAAAAGACAACCTGTCTGCCTGCTCAGGAGCATATAGCAGCGGATGTGCAGGCGATAAGGCGGGTAAATCAGGCAAAAGCGGGTGGGCTAAATTCTTAAAAACGCCGGTATAACGCTACAAATCAACGCCGGTTGGACATCGCTGGCCGTGGTCACAGAATGAGGAGGCATGAACGCCAGCAACCTCAGCAAAAGCTGTTAGCGGCATAATAAGCAGAGCAACATCGGCACAGCTTTGGCTGTAAAAAGCGCGTCACGGCTGACAAGCTACCCCGCAGCGTAAACCTGCCGGGCTGACGCTACGGCACCGTGCTAAACGCCCGTCATCTTCAGGCTAAGAATGCGCTGCAGTCAGAGCACTCTGCTGCATGGCAAAGGTTGCTGCATTTCATCAAAAAAAAAGCCTCGCAGGCGAGGCTTTTTTAACGAAACAGAGAATCAGAACGGGATATCGTCGTCGAAATCCATTGGCGGTTCGTTGTTCGCCGGTGCGCTCTGCTGCTGTGGACGCTGCTGCGCGCCGCCGCTGAACTGATTGCCGCCCTGAGACTGCTGCTGCTGCGGCTGCTGTGGCTGACCCCAGCCGTTGTTATTTCCGCCGCCGCTCTGGCCGCCCATCGGTGCGCCACCTGCATTCGCACCGCCCTGCTGACGTCCGCCCAGCATCTGCATGGTGCCGCCTACGTTGACAACAACCTCGGTGGTATATTTTTCCTGACCGCTCTGATCCTGCCACTTGCGCGTACGCAGCTGACCTTCAATATAGACCTGTGAGCCTTTACGCAGATATTCGCCGGCAACTTCAGCCAGTTTGCCAAACAGCACAACGCGGTGCCATTCGGTGTTCTCTTTGTTTTCACCGGTCTGCTTGTCACGCCAGCTTTCAGACGTGGCCAGCGTGAAGTTGGCTACAGCGCCACCGTTTGGCATGAAACGCACTTCCGGATCCTGACCCAGATTCCCGACAAGAATCACTTTGTTTACGCCACGACTGGCCATGTTGCTCTCTCCCGATGAGTTGATGCTATAAGTCTAAACGACAAAGTTTAACACGTCCTGATCTATGATGGATACTTTGGAGCGTGCTTCCAGTTTTGCGTCTCTAGTGTACCAAAGGATAAAACTACTGGATATTTATTCAGGTTATTTTTTGTGCCATAATGATGCGTTTCTATCCGTTATGCTTTGCTGGCATAGCGGGTGTAGTTCAATCCGGGAAAGGTGAATGGATAAGATCGAAGTCCGCGGTGCTCGCACCCACAATCTGAAAAATATTAACCTGATCATTCCACGCGATAAGCTGATCGTTGTCACCGGTCTCTCAGGTTCCGGGAAGTCATCGCTGGCGTTTGATACGCTCTATGCCGAAGGTCAGCGGCGCTATGTAGAGTCCCTCTCTGCTTACGCGCGCCAGTTTCTCTCGCTGATGGAGAAGCCGGATGTCGATCACATCGAAGGCCTGTCGCCCGCCATTTCCATTGAGCAGAAATCGACTTCGCATAACCCGCGCTCGACGGTGGGTACTATTACTGAAATCCACGACTACCTGCGCCTGCTGTTTGCCCGCGTGGGTGAGCCGCGCTGTCCCGATCACGACGTCGCGCTTGCGGCGCAGACCGTAAGCCAGATGGTGGATCAGGTGCTGGCGCAGGAAGAGGGTCGCCGCCTGATGCTGCTGGCACCGGTGGTGAAAGATCGCAAAGGTGAGCACACCAAAACGCTGGAAAACCTGGCGGCGCAGGGTTACATCCGTGCCCGCATCGATGGCGAAGTGTGCGATCTCTCCGATCCGCCGAAACTTGAGCTGCAGAAAAAGCACACTATTGAAGTCGTCATCGATCGTTTTCGCGTGCGCGACGATCTCGCGACACGTCTGGCGGAGTCGTTTGAAACCACGCTTGAACTCAGCGGCGGCACCGCGATCGTGGCGGACATGGACGATCCTGACAGCGAAGAGATGCTCTTCTCCGCCAACTTCGCCTGCCCGATCTGCGGCTACAGCATGCGTGAGCTGGAACCGCGCCTGTTTTCGTTCAACAACCCGGCCGGCGCCTGTCCGACCTGTGACGGCCTTGGCGTGCAGCAATACTTCGATTCCGATCGCGTGGTGCAGAACCCTGAGCTGTCGCTGGCGGGCGGTGCGATTCGCGGCTGGGATCGCCGCAACTTCTACTATTTCCAGATGCTGCGCTCGCTCGCTGAGCATCTCGATTTTGACGTAGAGGCGCCGTTCAGCAGCCTGAGCGACAAAGCGCGTCAGGTGATCCTGTATGGCTCGGGCAAAGAGAATATTGAATTCAAATATATCAACGATCGCGGTGACACTTCCGTGCGGCGTCATCCGTTTGAAGGGGTGCTGCATAATATGGAGCGCCGTTATAAAGAGACGGAGTCCAATGCGGTGCGCGAAGAGCTGGCGAAGTTTATCAGCAACCGCGCCTGCACCAGCTGTCACGGTACCCGCCTGCGCCGCGAAGCGCGCCACGTATTTGTTGAAGATACCAATCTGCCTACCATCTCTGAAATGAGTATTGGTCATGCGATGGAGTTTTTCACCAACCTTAAATTGAGCGGCCAGCGCGCAAAAATTGCTGAGAAAGTCCTGAAAGAGATCGGCGATAGGCTGAGTTTCCTGGTCAACGTCGGCCTGAACTATCTCTCCATGTCACGTTCGGCTGAAACGCTCTCCGGCGGCGAGGCGCAGCGTATTCGTCTGGCCAGCCAGATTGGCGCGGGCCTGGTTGGCGTCATGTACGTTCTTGATGAGCCCTCTATCGGGTTACACCAGCGCGATAACGAACGCCTGCTCTCGACCCTGATCCACCTGCGCGATCTCGGCAATACCGTGATTGTGGTAGAGCATGACGAAGACGCGATCAGAGCGGCTGACCATATCATTGATATCGGTCCGGGCGCGGGCGTGCACGGCGGACAGATAGTGGCTGAAGGTGATGTACACGCCATTATGGCGCATGAAGAGTCGCTGACCGGCCAGTTCCTGAGCGGCAAGCGCGAAATCGCAGTGCCGGCCGAGCGGGTGAAAGGCGATCCGGCTAAAGTGCTGAAGCTCACCGGCGCGCACGGCAATAACCTGAAGGATGTGACGCTGACGCTGCCGGTTGGCCTGTTTACCTGCATCACCGGCGTCTCCGGCTCCGGGAAATCAACGCTTATCAACGATACGCTTTTCCCGATCGCGCAGCAGCAGCTTAACGGTGCAACCAGCGGTGAAGCGGCACCTTATCGTGAGATCGCCGGCCTTGAACACTTCGATAAAGTGATCGACATCGATCAAAGCCCGATCGGGCGTACGCCACGATCTAACCCGGCGACCTATACCGGCATTTTTACGCCGGTGCGTGAACTCTTTGCCGGTGTGCCGGAGTCGCGCTCGCGCGGCTACAATCCGGGCCGCTTCAGCTTTAACGTGCGCGGCGGACGCTGTGAAGCGTGCCAGGGCGATGGCGTGATCAAAGTGGAAATGCACTTCCTGCCCGACATCTATGTGCCGTGCGATCAGTGTAAAGGCAAGCGCTATAACCGCGAAACGCTGGAGATCAAGTACAAAGGCAAAAGCATTCACGAAGTGCTGGAGATGACGATTGAAGAAGCGCGCGACTTCTTTGAAGCGGTCCCGGCGCTGGCACGCAAGCTGCAGACGCTGATGGATGTCGGCCTCTCCTATATCCGTCTCGGCCAGTCCGCCACCACGCTCTCCGGTGGTGAGGCGCAGCGCGTCAAGCTGGCGCGTGAGCTGTCGAAGCGCGGTACCGGACAGACGCTCTATATTCTGGATGAGCCGACCACCGGCCTGCACTTTGCCGATATTGCGCAGCTGCTGGAAGTCCTGCATCAGCTGCGTAATCAGGGCAATACCATTGTGGTGATTGAGCATAATCTGGATGTGATTAAAACCGCAGACTGGATCGTGGATCTGGGTCCCGAAGGCGGCAGCGGCGGCGGTGAGATCCTGGTCGCCGGTACGCCGGAAACCGTGGCAGAGTGTGAAAAGTCACATACCGCACGCTTCCTGAAACCGATGCTGAAGAAGTAAGCCTTTTCTGTCTGCGCCTTTACCATTATCAGGCCGCCCTCCGGGGCGGCTTTTTATTTGCCGGTTATTCAGACGTGCCTGATTACGCAACAAAATGCAGAAACAGGCAAGAATCAGACAACTTCAGGCATGGTCGCATCCAGGCGAGCTGACTACGCTTATAGCGGTCTGCTTGCAACGCTGCCTCAGCGTTGCGGCCTTTCGAACTCCGTAAGGCGTTTGCATACCCTACTCACGACACATCCGACTGGAGACACCATGAATATTACCCATGCCTGGGCTGCACAGGACGCCAAATCAAAACTCGCCCCGTTCGACTACAAACCGCGCGAACTGCGTGAGCATGATGTGGAGATTGAAGTGCTCTATTGCGGCGTCTGCCACTCCGATCTGCACCAGGCGCGCAACGAATGGAACAACACAATTTTTCCGGTCGTACCGGGCCATGAAATTGTCGGTCGCGTAACCGCCGTGGGCGCGCACAGCCATAAATATCAGCCCGGTGACCTGGTGGGCGTTGGCTGTATGGTTGACTCCTGCCGCAGCTGTCCGAGCTGTCAGGAAGGGCTGGAGCAGTATTGCGAAGAGGGCATGACAGGCACCTACAACGGCCAGGATCGCGAAACCGGCGCGGTCACCTACGGTGGCTACTCCACCAGCATGGTGGTCAACGAAGATTTTGTGCTGCGCGTGCCGGAAAACCTCGACCTGGCAGGCGTTGCGCCGCTGCTGTGCGCGGGGATCACCACCTATTCGCCGCTGCGCCACTGGAATGTCGGGCCGGGCAAAAAAGTGGGTATCGTAGGCCTCGGCGGCCTGGGCCATATGGGGGTGAAAATTGCCCATGCGATGGGCGCGCAGGTCGTGCTGTTTACGACATCGCCATCAAAAGTCGAAGATGGCAAACGTCTTGGCGCTGATGAAGTGGTGATATCTAAAGATGCCGATCAGATGGCGGCCCACGCTAACAGTTTCGATTTTATTCTGAACACGGTAGCCGCACAGCACGATCTCAACCCGTTTATCACCCTGCTGAAGCGTGATGGCAATATGACGCTGGTCGGTGTGCCCGAGCACGATCATCCGGCACCTCAGGTGGTTAACCTGATTTTCAAACGCCGCAGTGTCTCTGGCTCGCTGATCGGCGGCATCGCTGAAACGCAGGAGATGCTCGATTTCTGTGGCAAGCACGGCATCACCTCAGACATTGAACTGATTGCCATGGATCAAATTAATGAGGCGTATGAGCGCATGCTGAAAAGCGATGTAAAATATCGCTTTGTCATCGATATCAATACCCTGCGCGATACGCCTGCGGCGTAACGGCTCAGGCGTTGTGCTGGCTGGCGCCCGCCGCGTGCGTGGCGTCGGCCTGCTGGTAAGAGGCGTCAACCAGATAGTAAATCTGCGAATCCTTCAGCGATCCATCCAGCCACAGCGTGCTCCAGCAGGATTTATTCAGGTATTCGCTGGGAAAGACGTCGCTGTGCTCTTCACGCAACAGTTCAGCCAGTGCGGGAGAGGTTTTCAGCGTCACCGCCGGCCGCCCTGCTTTCTCATAAAGCATGGCAAACAGCACACCGTGGCTCTTAATCTGCGTTGCATCCCACGCCTCTTTAATGTCCTGTTCTGCGGCGGGTTTGCTCATGCAGTAGGTCAATAGCTCAGAAATCGTCATTGGTTATTCCCCTTGTAAAGTCGCGACGATGCGTCTGGCACCGCCCTGTATGCGATGTTCGCCCAGCCAGATGCCCTGCCAGGTCCCCAGCATCAGCCGCCCGCGACTGACCGGCAGCAGCAGTGAAACGCCCAGCAGTGACGACTTGATATGGGCAGGCATATCGTCTGCGCCTTCATAATCGTGCTGCCACCCTGCGTTTTCAGGCACCTGGCGTAAGAAATGCTGCTCCATGTCGCTGCGCACGGTGGGATCGCAGTTTTCATTCAGCGTCAGCGACGCGGAGGTATGCTGTAACAGCAGATGCAGCTGGCCGATGCGCACGCCATTGAGGCCGTTAAGCTGGCTTAAGATCTCATCGGTAATGAGGTGAAACCCGCGCGCTTTTGCGCTCAGGGTGAGGGTCTGTTGCTGCCACATAGCAAAGTCCTAAAAAAACAGGTCTCTTAAGTGTGCAGCATGTTGGCGAAAGGTAAACCCTGCCGCAGGAAAAAGCATCAGCCTGCCTGGCAGACGCAAAAAAAAACCATCCGCATTAAAACGGATGGTTCGTGGTGTCGCGTCCGACGGTTACATAACGGCAGCAAACGCCTCTGCAACGCGTTTAACGTTACTGCGGTTCAGACCAGCAACGCACATACGCCCGCTGGCGATAAGATAGATCCCGAACTCATCGCGCAGGCGATCAACCTGCTGTGCGCTGAGACCGGTGTAGCTGAACATACCGCGCTGCTTCAGCAGATAGTCGACATTTTTACCCGGCAGAATTGCCTGCAGCTCGCTGACCAGCGCCTGGCGCATCTCCGCAATACGCAGGCGCATCGCTTCAACTTCTGCCAGCCACATGTTCAGTAATGCGGCATCATTCAGCACGCAGGAGACTACCTGCGCACCAAAATTTGGCGGACTGGAGTAGTTGCGGCGCACGGTGGCTTTCAGCTGACCCAGCACCCGTCCCGCTTCTTCAGCGCTGTCGCAGACCACAGAGAGCCCGCCCACGCGCTCGCCATAGAGCGAGAAAATCTTGGAAAATGAGTTGCTCACCAGCGCCGGCAGACCCGCGGCTGCGATAGCGCGAATGGCGTAAGCATCCTCTTCCATTCCTGCACCAAAGCCCTGATAGGCGATATCGAGGAACGGGATCAGCTCCTGCGCTTTCAGCACGGCGGTGGTCTCATCCCACTGGGCGTCAGTGAGATCGGCGCCGGTCGGGTTATGGCAGCAGGGATGCAGCAGCACAATGGCATGCTTCGGCAGCGATTTCAGGCAGCGGATAAATGCGTCAAACTTAACGCCGTTGGTCTCAGCATCGTACCAGGGGTAGGTGTTTACCGCGAAGCCCGCGCCGTTAAAAATCGCTACGTGATTTTCCCAGGTCGGATCGCTGACCCAGACCTCTGAGTGCGGAAAATAGCGCTTCAGAAAATCAGCCCCCACTTTCAGCGCACCGGAACCACCCAGCGTCTGAATAGACGCGATGCGTCCCGCTTTCAGCACCGGGTGTTCGTGACCAAACAGCAGCGGCGCAATGGCGTTGCGGTAAGGGCCTAAACCTTCCATCGGCAGATAGAGTGATGCCTGATGCGGCTGCGCCTGCAGACGCTCTTCAGCTGCCGCAACGGCCTGCAGCTGCGGAACGATCCCTGCTTCGTTGTAGAACAGGCCGATACTGAGATTGACTTTATGCGCGCGCGGATCTTGTTTGTAGGTTTCCATCAGCGACAGAATCGGATCGCCGGCGTAGGCATCAACGTTTTGAAACACGGTGCAGATCTCCATAAAAATGCATGAGTAAGCGTAAGACGGCGCTTTTATACCTGATAGCGGCCAGGACGATGGTTCAGCGCAATGATAAGGTTGAGGATCGCCGCGCCCGCAACAGAGGCCAGCAGCATCGGTAGCGGTACGACAAACAGCGAGGCGCATACCACACAGGTATCAACCATCATCTGTAGCTTCCCGGCACGCAGACCGGTGCGATCCTGCAGCCAGAGCGCCAGAATATTGATACCACCCAGGCTGGCTTTGTGACGAAACAACACTATAAACCCGATCCCCATGACCACGTTACCGAACAGTGTCGCATAAAAAGGATTTAATGCCGAAAAGTGGATAAACAGCGGATGCAGCTGTGTGAACAGGGAAACCAGCGCCACGGCACCAAAGGTTTTGCAGGTAAACTCCCACCCCATGCGGCGTATCGCCAGCCAGTAAAACGGCAGATTGATGGCAAAAAAGGCGGCGCCGAAAGAGGAGGATGAAAGGTAGCTGATTAAAAACGCGATACCGGCCGTTCCGCCGGTCAGCGCGCCCGCCTGCTTCAGCAGCATGACGCCAAATGAGACCATCAGCGTTCCCAGCACGATAGCCAGCGCATCTTCGATACGGGAGTGAGGAGCCGCCACTGGCTGAGCGATGTTGTCCATCAGGAGTTCTCTGTGCAAATAAAAGCGATATAGCTGCAAAAAACGCACCACTCCGGCCTCGCTGCTGCTTAGCCGGAGGGTGCCAGCGAATATCCCATTGATATCTAAGGCGCTTTATTGCACAGTTTTATGCATGAATCAGAATAAAACCGTTGATTCATGCACAAATTCGGTCTTAATCGCGAGAAATAAGCAGAGAGAGGGAGTCTGATGCACTTTTATGGCGCATTATGCACCTTTATGGCGCACTTTGTGCGCAGGCTTCATCATCAGGCCATTCTCTTTCAGCCGGTTGAGTACCACCGCCGTTTTAACGTGCGACACGCTCTGATGGCCCGCCACCAGCTGGCTGATCAGCGCGCTCAGCGAGGCGAGATCGGCCACCGCCACTTTCAGCAGATAGTCAGCGTCTCCGGTGGTTTTAAACGCGTCAACAATGGCGGGTTCTGCTTCTACCATCTGCAAAAAGTTATCTTCGTAATCGGGCGTATGGTTTTTCAGCCGCACTTCAATCAGTCCGACCATGCCGAGACCCACCGCATCAGGCGACAGCCGGGCATGATAGCCAAGGATTAAATTCGCCTGTTCAAGGTTGATGCGGCGGCGTGAGCATTGTGATGCGGATAACCCCACCAGATCGCTCAGTTCCTGATTGGTAAGACGGCCGTTAGATTGTAATAGCGTCAATATCTTAAGATCGTAATCATCTACCTGCGTCATTCTGATCCCACAGCGTTGTCACATTCGCTTTGGCACAGATAACCTGATAGCGGGTCGCCTTGTCCAACACTATTTTCTGATGACGTGAGATGCATGCACAAAACGTGCATGCAGTGGCAGGCAAAGGCTTATTCGTCGTCGTATTGCGGGCCGGCGTAGTTGTCAAAGCGCGACCACTGGCCGTTGAAGGTAAGACGCACGGTACCGATCGGCCCGTTACGCTGCTTGCCGATGATGATCTCAGCGATGCCTTTCAGATCGCTGTTTTCGTGATAAACCTCATCGCGGTAGATAAACATGATCAGGTCAGCATCCTGCTCGATCGATCCTGATTCACGCAGATCGGAGTTAACCGGACGTTTGTCGGCGCGCTGCTCCAGTGAACGGTTTAGCTGCGACAGCGCCACGACCGGCACATTCAGCTCTTTGGCCAGCGCTTTCAATGAACGCGAAATTTCGGCGATCTCCAGCGTACGGTTCTCGGAGTGCGACGGCACGCGCATCAGCTGCAGATAGTCGATCATGATCATGCTCAGACCGCCATTTTCGCGGAACACGCGGCGGGCACGCGAGCGTACTTCGGTTGGCGTCAGGCCGGAAGAGTCATCAATAAAGATGTTTTTCTTCTCCAGCAGAATACCCATCGTGGCGGAGATGCGCGCCCAGTCCTCATCTTCCAGCTGGCCGGTACGAATACGCGTCTGGTCCACGCGCGACAGGGATGCCAGCATACGCATCATCAGCTGCTCGCTGGGCATCTCCAGACTGAAGATCAGCACCGGTTTCTCATTGAGCATCGCGGCGTTTTCGCACAGGTTCATGGCGAACGTGGTTTTACCCATTGAGGGACGCGCCGCCACGATAATCAGATCGGACCCCTGCAGGCCGGCCGTTTTTTTGTTCAGATCCTGATAGCCGGTATCTACGCCGGTTACGCCATCGTGCGGCGTTGAGACCAGCGCTTCAATACGGGACACGGTGGCTTCAAGGATCTGCTCAATGTTCTGCGGGCCGTCATCTTTATTCGCGCGCTGCTCGGCGATTTTAAAGACGTTGGATTCGGCAAAGTCGAGCAGATCTTCACTGCTCCGCCCCTGCGGATCGTAACCGGCGTCGGCAATCTGATTGGCAACCGCGATCATCTCACGCACTACCGCACGTTCGCGCACGATATCTGCATAGGCGCCGATGTTAGCCGCACTTGGCGTATTTTTCGCGAGTTCGGCCAGATAGGCAAAGCCGCCCGCCATCTCCAGCTCGCCGCGCGTTTCCAGCGACTCTGACAGCGTGATCAGGTCGATAGGCTGGCCCAGCTCCAGCAGCCGCTGCATCTCAGCAAAAATCATGCGGTGTGAGCGGTTAAAAAAATCGTCTGCGACAACGCGCTCAGAGACGTTGTCCCAGCGCTCGTTGTCCAGCATCAACCCACCCAGCACCGACTGCTCCGCTTCTATGGAGTGCGGCGGCATTTTTACGCCTTCCAGCTGCCGATCGCGGGGTTCGTTCGATTTGTTGGTGGGTTTGTTTCCTGCCATAGTGAATGCATTACCGATCGTGAAAGGGACGCGCAAGTATACCGCCCCCGGATGAACATTCACAGGAGTCAGCATGGCAAAGCGTATTCAGTTCAGTCAGCACGGTGGCCCGGAGGTTTTGCAGTGGGCAGATTTTGATCCTGCCGATCCGGCTGAGCATGAGGTGCAGGTAGAAAACCGGGCGATAGGCATCAACTATATCGACACCTATGTGCGCAGCGGGCTCTACCCGGTTTCAGCCTTTCCTTCCGGACTCGGTACCGAAGCGGCAGGCGTGGTCAGCAAAGTGGGCGCAGCGGTCACGCGTTTTCAGCCTGGCGATCGGGTGGTTTACTGTCAGGCCGCTCTGGGCGCTTACAGTGAACTTCACAACGTTGCGGAAGAGCGGCTGGCGCTGCTGCCGGAGAGTATCTCTTTTGAAACGGCGGCTGCCTCATTTCTCAAAGGGCTGACGGTCCAGTATCTGCTGCGACAAACCTGGAAAGTCAAAGCGGATGAGACGTTTCTGTTTCATGCTGCCGCAGGCGGTGTGGGTCTGATTGCCTGCCAGTGGGCCAAAGCGCTGGGTGCACATCTTATCGGCACGGTGGGTTCTGCCGAAAAAGCGCAGATTGCCAAAGCGGCTGGCGCATGGGCCACCATCAACTATCGCGAAGAGGATATTGCACAGCGCGTCAGCGAACTGACGCAGGGGAAAAAAGTGGCCGTGGTGTATGACTCTGTCGGTAAGGATACCTGGGAACCATCGCTCGACTCTCTGCAGCGCCACGGGCTGCTGGTCAGCTTTGGCAACGCTTCCGGCCCGGTAACCGGCGTGGATTTAGGAATTCTTAATAAGAAAGGCTCTCTGTTTGTCACCCGCCCGTCGCTGTTTGGCTATATCACAAACCGTGAGGAGCTGGAGCAGGCGAGCAGTGAACTCTTTTCCCTGATAGCCAGCCGCGCCATTCAGGTAAACGTACCGGAGCAGCAGAAGTTCCCGCTGCGCGATGCCATGCGCGCGCATCAGATACTGGAGAGTCGTGCGACCCAGGGTTCCAGCCTGCTGCTGCCCTGATGCAGGCAAAAAAAGAGGGCTTCCTGAAGGAAGCCCCTGATTCTTTTTTTAGTTCGCGCTGGTGTAGGGACAGCGGTACTGAATCTGTATACGTATAGTGGCAGAAAACATAAGTAAAAAATATGTTTACGTTTTATTTAGCGCCAGCGGAATTCAGCGCTGTGATCTGAGCCGCATTTTTTACCAGCCGCGTCGCTCCATCCTGCTGATTTTTCTCCTGAGCCGGTTCAGTCTGGTGCTGCTACCCGGTGTGGTAACGCTGCGCCAGACCCAGACGGCGACCACGGCCAGCAGCAGCCAGGGTAACAGTTTTATAACAAAGGCAAACAGGCCGGTTAAAAACATCAGCGCGGTGGCAACGGCTAAAGCCGCAATCACCCCCAGCAGGGAAACGCCGGTCAGCAACAGCATTAAAAAGAACCCAAGCACAAATACAATTTCCACGTCTATTCTCCTCTGTCAGGACTCTGCTGACAGATACAATTTTCGTGCCAGAACGGTTAATTTATAAGATATTGATTTAAAAGTATTTATTCAGGGCACTGCGGTAGAAGTGGTGAAAAAAACCAGGTTTCAGGCAAAATAAAACCGCACCATTTCTGCTGCGGTTTTCAGAGCGCGCTGATTACGCTTCCTGGGGGATGCGATCGGCCACCAGCGCCAGCGCGGCTTCCAGCACCCGCACATCAGCACCCGGTTTATGGGCATTTTCGCTCAGATACCGTCGCCACTGACGGGCACCCGGAATACCCTGAAACAGCCCCAGCATATGCCGGGTGACGTGCCCCAGATAAGTGCCCTGCGTCAGTTCCGCTTCGATATAGGGATACATTGAACGCACAACGGCGACCAGATCCACTGCCGGCGTTGTGCGGCCAAAAAGCTCGCGGTCAACCTGCGCCAGCACGGAAGGATTTTGATACGCTTCGCGGCCCATCATCACGCCATCCAGATGCATCAGGTGCGTCTTGGCCTCTTCCAGCGTTTTTACCCCGCCGTTGATCGCCATGGTCAGCGCCGGAAAATCACGTTTTAGCTGATAAACGCGCGGATAGTCCAGCGGCGGGATCTCCCGGTTCTCTTTGGGGCTCAGGCCTGACAGCCAGGCTTTGCGAGCGTGAATGATAAAGGTGTCGCAGCCGCCCCGCTCTGCCACGGTGCCGGTAAAGTCGCGCAGAAACGCGTAGCTGTCCTGCTCATCAATACCGATGCGGGTTTTTACCGTGACCGGAATAGAAACCACATCGCGCATCGCTTTAATGCAGTCAGCCACCAGGTTCGCATCCGCCATCAGGCAGGCACCAAAACGACCGTTCTGTACGCGGTCGGAAGGACAGCCCACGTTAAGGTTGATCTGATCGTAACCGCGCGCTTCAGCCAGTCGGGCACACTGCGCCAGCGCCGCCGGATCGCTGCCGCCCAGCTGCAGCGCAACCGGATGCTCCTCTTCGCTATAGGCAAGGTAATCGCCTTTGCCATGAATAATCGCGCCGGTCGTCACCATTTCGGTATAGAGCAGCGTATCGCCGGTCAGCTTGCGATGAAAATAGCGGCAGTGACGATCGGTCCAGTCGAGCATCGGCGCGATAGAGAAGCGTTGCGAAGAGAAGTTATCAGTCATGAAGCGCAGTAGATCCGGAGTTAAATGATGAGAAACTGCGCAATGATACCACAGCCGTCACGGACGACACAGCCGCCCGTGACAGACCCGTCAGAAGTTAAAGCCGAGCTGTACCATCGCACCCCAGGTACGATCTTTACCGGCGGAGCCCGCGAGATCCAGATGCACCGCATTATTAAACGGCGACAGCCCGAGGCCGGCTGTAACCACATTAACGTCATTTGATTTCAGATCGGCGCGATAGCCTGCCCGCAGTGCCAGCCAGTCGAGCACGCGATATTCCGCGCCTGCGCCCGCATACTGGCTGCTCTCCTGCGACTTAAAGCGTTTGGTTTCCGTCAGGTCCACATCGCCGGTCAGGGTAACCGGCCCGCGCTCCCATGCCAGTCCGGTTGTCACCAGCGGACGGATTTGATAGGTATCGCGATAGCCATTGACGACTTTGGTTTCCAGATCGCGTGAGATCAGGTTCTGCCCGGTCAGACCAAACGTCCAGTTTTCAGCAAACGCGGTTGCGAGACCGGCATCAACGTTAAAGCCGGTGTCTGAACTGCGATAGCGTCCGTTTTTAAGATCGTTTTTATCGTAGTTATAGACGCTGGCGCTGTAGTTATAGAGCCAGGTCTTCTGCAGCTTGGGCGTAATACCGAGCGAGACCGGATGACCGGCAACCGTGAACTCATGCGCCATGGCGATACCATAATCGGTGACCAGCGCTGCCAGTCCGTTCGCGCTGGAGCGCAGGTTATCCTGATCGCCCGGCTGCGGAAACGCCCCGTTTGCCAGACTATCCAGATAATCGATATCGCTCTGAGCCACATTGGCCCGGATATGGGCGGTGCCATAGGCTTTGGTAATAAAAGCAAACGGCAGCGTCGCATTGGGAACGGTGACGGCCAGCGCAACGCCAGCGGTGGCATCCGCTTTGTTACCTTTAAGCCCGCGCAGCTGATCGGCCATATCACCGGCTGCGGCACGCAGTTGCGGTACCGCATTGATGGCGGCAAACGGATCCGAGATGAGATTCGCGTTGATGTTATCAATCACGTCGCGATAGCGATCAACCGTATCGGTGATGTCATCAATGCGATCGACCAGCTTGTCTTTATCCGTCACCTGTAACCCGGCAGAGGGAAAAATAATGCCGGCGTTCTCTTCCGGCTGCGCGCGTGTCATCAGCGCGGGGTTAGCCAGCACGGCAGAGCTCCAGTGCGACGATGCGACACCGGTTCCGCCCATCGCATCATTGCGCGCATCATACCAGGTTCCCGCGGCCAGCGCTGAAGAGGAAACCAGCAGCGCGTTTAAACCAGCAAAATAAGCCACCCGGGCCAGCGTAAAGCGTGTTGTCATCATGAGGCTGCTATCACCTTAAAAAATTATTGAGTGTCGCGTAGGCGAAATAATGGTGTTAACCGCTATTCTGAATGGCGGCTAACGCTTCATTGCTGTGAACTGAAAGGGATAAGCACTGCTGTTCGCAGAATTGGACACAATTGCGTCACACTGCGCTTTTTTTAGCCACTCAGGCGAATTATTGCTCTTATAAGGCCAGTGATAACTTTAGCCTGCCTGAACCATATCGGGAATCTGGTCACTTGCAAAGCAAAAATAGCGCGCTAAACACGCTTAAAATTGCCGGATAAGTGTGATCGACAGCACGCTTCGGCCTGGGCAGGCAAAAACAGCATGGGCGGATGGAGTGTGATAAAATAACATCACCTGTTAGCCGGAGAACATTATGTCAACTCTTACCCCAGCGCAGCTGCTGACCCAGGTCGAGGCGCTCTGTCTCGATCGCGGCGTGCGTCTTACGCCACAGCGTGCCGAAGTACTGCGCCTGATGGCTGAGCAGAAAGGTTCTGTCAGCGCCTACGATCTGCTGGATCAGCTGCGTATGAGTGAGCCTCAGGCGAAGCCGCCCACGATTTACCGCGCCCTCGACTTTTTGCTGGAGCAGGGATTTATCCACCGCGTGGAGTCCAACAACAGCTATGTGGTCTGCCATCATTTCAATGAGCCGGCCCACAGCTCTGTCATGCTGGTTTGCGACAGCTGTGCCGCAGTGAGTGAACAGCAGGCGCACGGCGTGGAAAAAATCATTGCGGGACTGGCTGACCAGGCAAACTTCAGCCTGCGCCATACGGTAATTGAAGCGCACGGCCTGTGCGAAAACTGTGCGGAAATTGCCGCCTGTACACAGCACGCCAGCTGCGCGCACGATCATGAAGCGATGAGTAAAAAACGCGGCAAAAAGGGCTGAGCGCACGCCTGAAGGCATGCGGGCGGGTTATGCTCTGAAGCGGGGTGGCACTAGCTGTGTGGATCGTTGTGCCGGCTTTCCCATTCGTTTACTTCGCGCTCCGCTTCTGCTCTGGCATAGCCGTAGCGCTCCTGAATTTTGCCGATCAGCTGCTCGCGTCTGCCTTCGATCACGCTCAGGTCATCATCGGTCAGCTTGCCCCACTGCTCTTTGCATTTTCCTTTAAACTGTTTCCAGCTGCCACTCGCTTCATCTCTGTTCATTGCATCTCTCCCCGGTTTGCTGAGCCAGACGGTATGCCACCACAGCGCGGGCTGAACCGCCATATAACCCGCGTGCTGTCACGTTAAGGTTAACCGCTGCAGCACAAACTGCCAGTTTTGTGGGCTACCGCCTGACCGGCTGCTATCACACGCTGAACCAGCTGTCGCGCTGCCAGTGATGACGCCAGATCAGCCCGAGCGTAATGCCTCTCAGCGCGAGAAATACGGTAATAGCCAGCCATAAACCATGATTCCCGAGCCACGGCAGCGTCAGCAGCGTCAGCGCATAGCCCAGCGCCGCCAGCAGCATGCTGTTGCGCATATCCCGGCCGCGCGTGGCTCCGATAAACATCCCATCCAGCAGATAGCACCAGACGCCAGCCAGCGGCAGGATCACCTGCCAGATCAGATAGCGGTCAGCCGCCTCACGCAGCGACTCAATCGAGGTCAGCAGCGCGATAATTGCCGGACCGCAGAGGGCGTAAATCACAGCGAACAGCAGCGCCACAATGCCCGCCTGCCGGCAGGCGGCATACCAGATCAGCCGCAGCCGGCTGCGATCGCCTGCGCCGGTCGCCTCACCGGAGCAGGCTTCCACCGCATACGCAAAACCATCCAGCGCATAGGCAGTAAAAGTCAGGAACATCAGCAATACCGCATTGACGGCGACCACGTCAGCGCCGAGTCGCGCGCCCAGTAGCGTCAGCGAGGCGAAGCAGAGCTGCAGCAGCAGCGAACGCAGCATGATGTCGCGGTTAAGCCGGAACAGGCGCGCGGCGTCGCCGCGCCAGCTGGCTTTAAGCAGCGAAAATGATATGCCGCGCAGCGCCAGCACCCGCGCCACCATCCATAGCCCCACGGCCAGCGTCACATAGTCCGCGACGGCGGTGGCCGCTGCGGCACCCGCCACGCCCCAGTGCCACTGCAGAACAAACAGCAGATCGAGCAGGATATTCACGACGTTGCCGGTAATAAGCAGCACCATCGGCGCGCGCGCATACTGTACGCCGAGCAGCCAGCCGAGGATCACCAGATTTGCCAGCGTGGCAGGCGCGCTGAGCCAGCGGATAGCGATAAAGGTTTGTGCCTGCTGCTGCACCGCCTCGCTGCCGCCCATCAGCGCGGCTGCCAGCTCGCTGACCGGCGTTCGTAGCGCAATGAACAGCACGCCTGCCGTCAGCGCAATCAGCATCGGCTGGATCAGCGCCCGCGCCAGCGCTGGCTTATCGCGGGCGCCGAACGCCTGCGCCGTCAGGCCAGTGGTGCTCATCCGCAAAAAGAGCAGCAGCATAAAGACAAAGCTGGTGGCCGTTGCACCCACGGCTACGCCGCCGAGGTAAACCGGGCTGTCGAGGTGGCCAATGATAGCCGTATCCACAATGCCCAGCAGCGGTACGCTGATGTTAGAGAGGATCATGGGCAGCGCCAGGCGCCAGAGCGTGCGATCAGAAGAGGTAAACAGCGGCATCAGCCAGTCCTGTTATTGCGGGCAACGCGCCTCATGCAGCTGCACGGCGCCACGGTTGGAAGCAGAGGGGTAATATAGCAGACCGCGGCCTGTGCAAGCACAGACCGCAGCGGGGGGACTAACCAGGTATTACAGCCATTCACCGGTACGGACAATACCGACAGCCAGACCTTCAACGGTCAGAGACTGCTGGCGCGTATCCACTTCGATAGGCTGAAAATCGCTGTTTTCCGGCAGCAGATGCACGATAGCACCCTGCTTTTTCCAGCGTTTTACGGTGACCTCGTCGTCAATGCGCGCCACCACGACCTGGCCATTACGCACATCCTGGGTTTTATGCACGGCAAGCAGATCGCCATCCATAATCCCGATATCTTTCATCGACATGCCGCTAACGCGCAGCAGAAAATCCGCGCTCGGCTTGAACAGGTTAGCATCGACCTGATAGTGGGTCTCGATGTGCTCCTGAGCCAGCAGCGGCTCGCCGGCAGCGACACGCCCGATTAACGGCAGTCCGCCGCTTGTCTCTTCTTCCATCAGCAAGCGAATGCCGCGCGAGGCGCCAGAGACAATCTCAATGACCCCTTTACGCGCCAGCGCTTTCAGGTGCTCTTCAGCTGCATTGGGTGAGCGGAAGCCCAGCTGTGAAGCGATTTCAGCACGCGTTGGCGGCATGCCGGTTGTATTAATATGGTCGCGAATCAGGTCATAGACCTGCTGCTGCCTGCTGGTTAACGCTTTCATCCCGCCCCCTGGTTGTTTATACAGTCGCTGTGAGTATATACAGGTATTGGCGAAATGAAAACCGCAGCTGCGGCAAAAATCAGCGATATATCGGTACGGGCGGCCTTATTATGCGTGCGGCCAGAGCAGCGTTATCCAGACAAACAGCGCGAGAAGGATCGTCAGCAGTACGGCGGCAGAACCCATATCCTTAGCGCGGCCCGCCAGCGGATGACGCTCCTGGCCGATTCGGTCGACCACCGCCTCAATCGCGCTGTTGAGGATCTCCACCACCACCACCAGTATCACCGAACCAATTAGCAGCACGCGCGTCACTGCGTCCACATCCAGCCAGCAGGCGACAACTACCGCAATCACCGCTGCAACGGCTTCCTGACGAAAGGCCGCTTCATGTTGCCAGGCTGCGCGTATTCCCTGCCAGGAGTAGCCCGCCGCTTTGATGATACGCAGCAGGCCGGTAACGTTATTTGCCATGAATAGGGAACCCTTGAGTAATTTTGGCGTCAATGAGTGCGCAGCGTGCGATGGCACAGCCACAGATCTCCGCTGCACTTTCTGGTATGCTTGCCGCGCTTTGCTAACAAGAGGCTTCAAGTTGTCTATGTCAGGTTGGCGTAAACTCTATTACAAATTATTGAATTTACCACTCTCTATTTTGGTAAAAAGTAAGGTCATACCGACCGATCCGGTTTCGGAGCACGGTATCGATCCCACTCGTCCCGTGATGTATGTTTTGCCTTATGATTCAAAGGCGGACCTGCTTACATTACGCAACCAGTGTCTGCGGCTTGATCTGCCCGATCCGCTCGCGCCGCTGGAGATTGACGGCACGCTGCTGCCGCGCCATGTGTTTATCCATGATGGCCCGCGTGTCTTTCCTTACTACGTGGCGAACCCGGAGTCAGTGAAACTGTTTCACGACTATCTGGATCTGCATCGTAATAACCCGCAGCTGGATGTCCAGATGCTGCCGGTGGCGGTGATGTTTGGCCGTGCGCCGGGTCGTGAAATTCAGGGCGAGCCTACGCCGCATCTGCGCGTACTGAATGGCGTACAGAAGTTTTTCGCCATTCTCTGGCACGGTCGCGACAGCTTTGTCCGCTTCTCTTCCACCGTCTCGCTGCGCCAGATGGCGACCGAACACGGCACGGATAAGTCGATTGCGCAGAAGCTGGCGCGCGTGGCGCGTATTCACTTTGCCCGCCAGCGTCTCGCCGCGGTAGGACCAAGCCTGCCCGCCCGTCAGGATCTGTTCAACAAGCTGCTGCAGTCGAAGGCGATTGAAAAAGCGGTTGAAGATGAAGCGCGCAGCAAAAAGATTTCGCATGAAAAAGCGCAGCAAAACGCCGTTGAGATGATGGAAGAGATCGCGGCAGACTTCTCATATGAGGCGATCCGCGTTACCGACCGCATCATGGGCTGGCTCTGGAGCCGCCTCTATCAGGGCATTAGCGTCAACGGCGGCGAGCGCGTGCGTCAGCTGGCGCAGGATGGTCATGAAATAGTCTATGTGCCCTGCCACCGCAGCCATATGGATTATCTGCTGCTCTCCTACGTGCTTTATCATCAGGGGCTGGTGCCGCCGCACATCGCTGCCGGTATCAATCTTAACTTCTGGCCAGCCGGGCCCATTTTCCGCCGGCTGGGGGCCTTCTTTATTCGCCGTACCTTTAAGGGCAATAAACTCTACTCCACCGTATTCCGCGAATATCTGGGCGAGCTGTTCAGCCGCGGCTACTCGGTTGAGTACTTTGTTGAGGGCGGACGCTCGCGCACCGGTCGCCTGCTCGATCCCAAAACCGGCACGCTTTCAATGACGCTGCAGGCGCTGCTGCGCGGCGGCAGCCGTCCGATTACGTTTGTACCGATCTACATCGGCTATGAGCACGTAATGGAAGTGGGTACTTACGCCAAAGAGCTGCGCGGCGCAGCGAAAGAGAAAGAGGGCTTTGTGCAGATGGTGCGCGGCCTGCGTAAGCTGCGCAATCTCGGTCAGGGCTACGTTAACTTTGGCGAACCGCTGCCGCTGGTTAACTACCTGAACAAGCATATTCCCGAGTGGCGCGAGGCGATCGACCCGATCGATCCGCAGCGCCCCGCGTGGATGACGCCAGCGGTAAACGATATCGCTGCCCGCCTGATGGTGCGCATTAACGAAGCGGGTGCGGCCAACGCCATGAATCTGTGTGTGACCGCGCTGCTTGCGTCCCGTCAGCGCTCGCTGACGCGTGAGCAGCTGACGGAGCAGCTGGAGTGCTACACCCAGCTGCTGCGCAACGTGCCCTATTCACCGGAAGCGACGGTGCCCGATCTGAGCGCCGAAGCGCTGCTGGATCACGCGATGGGCATGAATAAGTTTGAAACCGAGCAGGACAGCATCGGCGATATCATTATTCTGCCGCGCGAGCAGGCCGTGCTGATGACCTACTACCGGAATAACATTCAGCACATGCTGGTGATGCCGTCGCTGATTGCCGCGATTGTGCAGCAGCACCGCGAAATCAGCGAAGCAGAGCTTCTGCGTCAGGTAAGCCTGGTCTACCCGATGCTGAAAAGTGAACTGTTCCTGCGCTGGGAAAGTGCCGAACTGCCGGCGCTGCTTAGCGCGCTGTGCGCGGAGATGGCGCGACAGGGGCTGGTAACGCAGCTGGATGGGCAGATTAAGCTGAGCGCCGCGCGCTATCGCACGCTGCAGCTGCTGGCAGCCGGTATTCGCGAAACGCTGCAGCGCTTTGCGATCACTTTCGCCATTCTCAGTGCCAAACCGACGATCAACCGCGGCACGCTGGAGAAAGAGAGCCGCACGCTGGCGCAGCGTCTGTCAGTGCTGCACGGTATCAATGCGCCGGAGTTCTTTGATAAGGCGGTATTTACCACGCTAGTGCTGACGCTGCGCGATGAGCGCTATATCAGCGACTCAGGTGATGCCGATGCGGAGCGCACGCACGCGATGTGGCAGATGCTGGCGGAGCTGGTCACCAGCGATGTGCGTCTGACAATTGAGAGTGCAGTCGCACACGAGTAAGGCAAGGCAGGGACGCAGGATGCGTCCCTGCCGGTTCAGAACAGCGCCAGAAACGGCTGCGTATTCAGCAGCACGCCAGCAAACAGCACCAGTCCCACATAGTTGTTATTCAGAAAGGCCTGAAAGCAGGCGTCGCGTTCGCGGCGGGCGATCAGGCTCTGCTGATAGACAAACAGCGCGCCGGCAGCCAGCAGTGACCAGTAGAATGCCCCGTTCAGATTCAGCATACTTCCCACCAGCGCCATCAGCCCCAGCGTGGCCAGCTGCAGCAGGCCAATAATCAGCTTGTCAAAACGACCAAACAGAATCGCCGTAGATTTAACGCCTATCTTCAAATCGTCATCGCGATCCACCATGGCGTACTGGGTATCGTAGGCCACCGTCCAGCAGATGTTAGCGAAGAACACCAGCCAGCAGACTAAAGGTAAGGACTCACTTACTGCAGCCCACCCCATCGGGATCGCCCAGCCAAAGGCTGCGCCGAGCACCACCTGCGGCAGATGGGTATAGCGTTTCATAAAGGGGTAGACCCAAGCCAGCGCCAGCCCGCCGAAAGAGAGCAGGATGGTCATGCGATTCATGGTCAGCACCAGCATAAACGCCAGCAGGCCCAGCGCAGCAAACAGCAGCTTTGCCTCTTTCTCTGAAACCGCCCCGCTCGCCAGCGGCCGGCCGGCGGTGCGTTTGACGTGACCATCCACTTTGCGATCGGCGTAATCATTGATGACGCAGCCGGCAGCGCGCATAACGATGACGCCAAGCACAAACACAATCAGCACCGGCAGCGGCGGCACCGCCATGCCAGCCAGCCACAGCGCCCAGAGCGTAGGCCACATCAGCAGCAGCGTGCCGATAGGTTTGTCGATGCGCATCAGGCGGCTGTAAGCCTGCCATTTGCTTACGGATAATGATTTTTGCACGGGTCTCATCCTTGCTGCAGCGCGCGGTAAAGCGGCGATGCCGGTAAAAAAAGTTCAGTTAACAGAAGGGGCTTATCCGACAGGCGCAGGCGCGAACGCCGTCCCCACAGATCGCCGGCCTGGCCGGGATGAATAAAATCGCGGCTCAGCGCTGAAGAGGCAAAAAGATAGCGCCCCAGCGGGCGTGTGCCAAGTTGCTGCAGCATCTGCTCCGGTCCCTGCAGCGTACTCTCGGGCACTACGGTGCGGCCCAGCAGCCACGGCTCGCCGTCGCCGCACAGCACGATTTCGCGCAGCCAGAAGCGCGTATCGTTCGGCAGAAAAGCCGCTTCTGCTGCGACCTCCGCCGCGCTGACAAAGCCTTCACGGATGGGTTGAACGGTAACCTGCCGGCAGTGCTGCTCAAAACGGCGCGTCATGGAATCTTCTTCCATCAGCCAGTCGGTCAGCGGTGCGGGCAGCAGCGAGGAGGCGGGTAACCACTGCAAGGCATATAACTGGCGCAGCGCATCGTGCGACATCAGGCGATCTCCGGCAAAAAAGTTGCCTTAGTTTACCGCAGAGCGCGGCCGCTGGCACGGCCGCGAGCGCCGGAGATGATAAGGGACGTTATTCGCGCTTCAGCCGGTTGCTGTTTGCCAGCCACAGCGTGACCACCAGAATCAGGATCGCAGCGGAATAGCAGAGCGTGTCGAACGGGTTTTTGTGGTCAACGATAATCAGCCGGATAATGGCGGTGATCCCGATATAAACAAAGTAGCGCAGCGGAAAGTGATAGCCCGACTGAAAATATTTCACAATCAGCGCGATAAATTCAAAGTAGAGAAAGTAGATCACAATGCCTTCAATCAGCAGATAGGATGACGCTTGTTCACCGGTGCTGAACAGCACGTTAGCCAGATGAATCGTCTCCTTGCCGAGAAACACCACCAGGATCACGGCCAGGATTAACAGGCCGAGGTTAAGTACCCACTGCAGCACCGTCGCGATGAGCTGACCGGCGGCTGATTTATCTGTCATTGCTGCGTCCTTAATGCGCAAATGAGAAGAGCGCTATCATGCTGCAATGTGATCTGAATCACAATATGACGTTAAGGTGGCGGTTCTCCGGCAGGGGCAGCGTAAACGCCGTGGATATCTCATCGCAGTGAACCGGATTCAGCTACAGTTAACAGGTCGACGCCGCTTCAGGTTATTTATATCTAACGAAAAATTCATGCGGTGCGCTACCGGTCTTCCCCCGCTGCCGTGTTTGCCAGGCAGGCAGCTGGCTGCTTTTTGCCTGGCATACAGGAGCCTGCGACCGTGCTAACTCTGCTTAATCTGCTTTCTGCTGTCGCACTGCTGGTCTGGGGCACCCACATTGTGCGTACCGGCATCATGCGCGTGTACGGCGCCGATCTGCGCCGGGTACTGAGCCGCAGCGTGGAAAAAAAACCGATGGCTTTTCTGGCCGGCATTGGCGTTACCGCTCTGGTACAGAGCAGCAACGCCACTACGCTGCTGGTCACCTCGTTTGTGGCGCAAAACCTGGTCAGCCTGACACCTGCCCTGGTGGTGGTACTGGGGGCTGACGTCGGCACGGCCATTATGGCGCGCGTGCTGACCTTCGATCTCTCCTGGCTCTCCCCGCTGTTTATCTTTTTTGGCGTGGTCTTTTTTCTCAGCCGCAAACAGACGCGCGTCGGACAGATGGGCCGTGCTGCCATTGGTCTCGGGCTGATCCTGCTGGCGCTGCAGCTGATTGTCACCGCAGCACGTCCGATAACGCAGGCTTCGGGCGTGCAGGTGCTCTTCTCCACCCTGACCGGCGATACGCTGCTGGACGCCCTGATTGGCGCCGTTTTTGCCATCATCAGCTACTCGAGCCTGGCGGCGGTGCTGATCACCGCGACCCTGACGGCCGCCGGGGTGATCTCATTTAAGGTGGCGCTCTGTCTGGTCATTGGTGCCAACCTCGGCAGCGGCCTGCTGGCGATGATCAACGCCAGCGGTTCTAATGCGGCTGGCAAGCGGGTGGCGCTCGGCAGCCTGCTGTTCAAGCTTATCGGCAGCATTGCGGTACTGCCGTTTGTTGATTTTATTGCTGAGCTGCTGGATCGGCTGCCGGTGAATGATGAAGAGCTGGTGATCTTTTTCCACGTTTTCTACAACCTGGCACGCTGCCTGATCATGGTGCCGTTTGCGGCACCGATGGCGCGACTCTGCCAGCGTATGATTTCTGACGATGCAGAGCATCAGGCGCATCTCAAGCCCAGACATCTGGATAAAAGCGCGCTGGATACGCCTGCGCTGGCGCTGGTCAATGCCGCGCGTGAGACCCTGCGCATGGGCGACGTGCTGGAGCAGATGCTGGAGTCGTTCAGCCGCGTAGTCCGGGGCGAACTGCGTGAATCGCACCGGGTGCGGCAGCTGGATGATGATGTTGACGTGCTCTATACCGCGATCAAACTCTATCTGGCCCGCATGCCGCGCGAAGATCTGGCAGAGGAGGATGCGCGGCGCTGGGCTGAAATTATTGAGATGGCGCTGAATCTTGAACAGGCGGGTGACATCATTGAGCGCATGAGCGGTGACGTTGCGGATAAATCGTTGCAGGCGCGGCGGGCCTTTTCGGCAGAAGGGCTGGAAGAGCTGAATACACTGCAGGAGCAGGTGCTGAATAACCTGCGCCTGAGCCTCTCGGTATTTCTGTCGCATGATATCACCAGCGCGAAACGTCTGCGGCGGGCCAAACATCGCTTCCGTATTCTGATCCGCCGTTTCTCTCACTCGCACGTGGAGCGGCTGCATCTGAATAATGTGCAGAGCATTGAGACCAGTTCGCTGCATCTGGGGCTGCTGGGAGATATGAAGCGCCTTAATTCGCTGTTCTGCGCGGTGGCTTACACCGTTCTCGACCAGCCAGATGATGAGCGGGAAGTAGATTAAGGTAAGCACGCAGAGGCGCATTTATACGCCCCTGGTTTAGGGTGTGCACGGTATCAATCGCCATAAATGATTCGGTGCGGGCATCGGCCAGGGCGTCATTAATGACGCCCCTACGAGGGCGATGTAGGGGGCGCATTTATGCGCCCCTGGTTTATTTACGATAACAAACTAAACGCAATCATGCCGACGATGGCGCCGGTGGTGCCGAGGATGGTCTCCATCAGCGTCCAGGTCTTTAGCGTCTCGCCCTCGGTGGCACCGGTAAAGCGGCCAAACAGCCAGAAGCCGGCATCGTTGACGTGGCTGATAATAATTGAGCCACCGCCGATACAGATTGAGAGCGCCGCGAGCTGCGCGCCGCTGTAGTGCAGCGGTTCGATCACCGGCATCACCAGCCCTACGGTGGTCAGACAGGCCACGGTTGCAGAGCCCTGAATAACCCGGATAGCGCCCGCCAGAATAAAGCAGGCCAGCGCGATCGGCATACCGGCGCCGGTCAGCGCGTGACCCAGCACCGGCCCCACGCCAGAGTCAACCAGCACCTGCTTAAAGACGCCGCCGGCACCGATAACCAGCAGAATAATGCCGGCGGGCTGCAGCGCGCTGCCGCACACCTGCATCACCTTCTCTTTATCCATGCCCTGCCGGTACGCCAGGCCATAGATCGCCACCAGCAGCGCCAGCAGAATCGCGGTAAACGGATGGCCAATAAATTCCAGCCATTCGTAAAGCCGGGTATCCGGCGTGGTAAAGCGCGCACCGATGGTTTTCAGCCCGACCAGCAGCAGCGGAAACAGGATCAGAGAGAGGCTGAAACCAAATGAGGGCAGCCTGCCCTCGTCCACATCCGGCTGATGATCTTCCGGCGGCGCGCTGAAGCTGACGTGGCGGGCGATCAGGCTGCCAAACAGCGGCCCGGCGATCAGCATCCCCGGAATGGCTGCGCAGAGTCCCAGCAGGATCATCCAGCCAAAATCAGCGTGCATTTGTGCCGCCAGCAGCATCGGCGCAGGTCCCGGCAGCAGAAACGCCGCCGCCGCCGCTACGCCGGCAAACAGCGGGATCACCAGCTTCACCAGGTTGTCATGCGTGCGGCGCGCCACCGCAAAGGCGATGCTGATCAGCAGCACCACCGCAACTTCAAAAAACAGCGGCAGCGCGCAGATCAGCCCGGCGATCCCCATCGCATAGTGCGCCCGGCTCTCGCCAAAGGTTTTCAGCATCCGGATAGCGATCTGATCCACCGCACCGGTTTCATGCAGAATTTTGCCGAACATTGCGCCAAGCGCTACGACGATGGCAAGAAAGCCCAGCGTGCCGCCCATGCCTTTCTGCATCGTATCGGCGATCTGATCGAGTGGCATACCGGAGAAAAGTCCGGCGCCAATAGAAACTAACATCAGGGCGACAAAGGCGTGCATCCGCGCTTTCATTACCAGAAACAGCAGCAGCAGGACAGAGCCTGCTGCGGTTAACACCAGCGTTGCGGTACTCATTACTCGCCCTTGTTGATTGCATCCCTGATGGTCGCAACCGTAGCTGCAACAACGTCATCCAGCGAGTGATTGATATCCACCATCAGGACATCTGCCTCATCTGTGCCAGGTTCCTGCAGCGTGGCAAACTGCGTTACCAGCATCTGCGGCTTGAAGAAGTGACCCTTACGGGCTTTGAGGCGGGTTTCAATGGTTTCGAAATCGCCTTTCAGATAGATAAATTTCAGGTTGTGATTGCCCTGGCGCAAAATGTCACGATAGGACTTTTTCAGCGCCGAGCAGACGATAATCGACACCGCCTGAGTGCGCTGCATGGCAAAAGCCGCGTCGTTCAGCGCCTGCAGCCACGGCTGGCGATCGTTGTCATCCAGCGGATGGCCTTCCGCCATTTTCATGATGTTGCTGCGCGGATGAAGGAAATCTCCATCCAGAAAAGCGGTATTCAGTTCGTGTGATACCCGATTAGCAACGACAGACTTTCCGCTGCCGGATACACCCATCAGGATAAAAACGTGATGTGATGAAGATGGCGTGATCATAGTTTTGCGCTCCGGCAGCTTATTCTGCCAATGTTACCGATAACAAATCTGTCATTCATTGTCGGAGTGCGTCCCGATGCTGACAACCCTCGTCAGCCGGAAAAGCGTAAAAGTGTGAAGTGGCTCATACAATCGCCAAAATCAGATGCTGTCACCTTCAGCAATCTCAAAGCCGATATCGAGCGGGCCGCTAAATGAACGATCGCCACCAATGCGCGCCAGCAGCATGGCAGCCGCCTCGCTCCCCATCCGTTCGCGCGGTGTCAGCACGGTTGCCAGCCGCGGCGTCACGACCTGCGTAATATCGTGACCATGAAAGCCCGCGATCGCCATCTGCTCCGGCACGCGCAGCCCCTGACGCTGGCATTCAAACATGGCGCCTACGGCCAGGTCATCGTTAGTACAGAACAGACTGTCGGTTGCCGGATAGCGCTTTTGCGCCTCGCACAGCAGCTGCGCGCCGGCGCTGAAGGAAGAGGCGTCTTCCATCATCACGCTGTGCGGCGTCAGCCCCGCCTCGCGCATTGCCTGTTCATATCCCTGCTGCTTCTGCAGCGTACGTTCATCGAGCCGCGCCCCCAGGTAGACCGTATGGCAATGCCCTTTCTTCAGGATAGCCTGCGTCATCTGTCGCGCCGCTTCGACATTATCAAATCCCACCGCCATATCCAGACATGGCGTGACGCTGTCCATGATCTCAATGACCGGGATCCCGGCTACCTCCAGCATGCGCAGCGTACCGGTGGTATGGGTGCGTTCGGTTAAGATCACGCCGTCAATATTCCAGCCCAGCAGCGAGCGCAGCTGCCGCTCCTCTTTTTCCGGATTGTAGCCAAAGTGCGCGACCAGCGTCTGATATCCCGCCTCATCGGTCACGGTTTCAATTCCGCGCAGCACGTCAGCAAAGACCTGGTTGGTCAGGGAGGGCAGCAGCACGCCAATGGCGCGGCTGGTGGCGTTTGAGAGCATATCGGGTGCACGATTAGGGATATAGCCCAGCTCATCCAGCGCGACGGCAATTTTGTCACGCAGCGCGGCGGAGACCCGCTCCGGGTCGCGCAGATAGCGACTGACGGTCATTTTGGTGATGCCGACGCGATCGGCGACGTCCTGTAATACCGGTCTTTTCTTCTTCATCGTATGCACCTGAGGCCAGAGATAGGCTGAGTTTATCACTATTTTTACCGCTTCCGTGTCTGGTGCCCGCCCGCATGCCGGATGGGTCGATCGGCGATAAAAAAAGCCAGCACGCAGGCTGGCTAAACAATACCGGAAGCAGTATCGGACTTACCGGCGATTAATAACCGGCGCTGAGATCGTCAACCGAACGCGGATCGGAGGCGCCGTAGCGCATGCCATCAGGACCGATCATGATGCTCTGCGTGCTGCCCATTGCCGGCAGCACCTTCACGTGCTGGCCTTTCGCTTCCAGCAGGCGCAGCGTATCGGGACTGAAGCCTTTCTCCACGCGCAGCTGATCGGGCAGCCACTGATGATGAAAACGCGGCGCGTTAGTCGCTTCCGCCACGTTCATCCCGAAATCGATGCTGTTAACCACCATCTGCAGCACGGTCGTGATGATCCGGCTGCCGCCCGGGCTGCCGGTGACCAGCCAGGTTTTCCCCTCTTTGGCCACAATCGTCGGTGACATGGAGGAGAGCGGACGCTTCGCCGGCTGAATCGCATTCGCCTCGCCGCCGACCAGACCGTAAACGTTTGGCGTACCCGGCTTCGCGGAGAAATCATCCATTTCGTTGTTCATCAGGATGCCGCTGTTGCCTGCCACGATCCCGCTGCCAAAGTAGGTGTTCAGGGTATAGGTTACCGCCACAGCGTTGCCCGCTTTATCCACCACCGAGAAGTGGGTGGTCTGATTGCTCTCGTACGGTGCCAGCTTACCCGGTTTGATCTCTGACGACGGCCGCGCTTTGCTGACATCGATCTGCTGCGCCAGGGTCCTGGCATAGGCTTTGCTTGTCAGCGCCTGCTGCGGCACTTTAACGAAATCGGGATCGCCAAGATACTCTGAGCGATCGGCGTAAGCGTACTTCTCCGCTTCTGCCATGACCTGCATGGCGTCTGCGCTGCCAAAGCCCCACTTCGCCAGATCGAAGTTCTCCAGGATATTCAGGATCTGCACAATGTGGATCCCGCCCGATGAGGGTGGCGGCATAGAGAACACTTCATAGCCGCGGTAGGTGCCGCTGACCGGTTTACGCTCTACGGCACGGTAAGCGGCGAGATCCGCTTTGCCAATCAGCCCGCCGTGCTGTGCCATCTCGCTGGCGATCTCATCAGCAATGCGGCCGGTATAAAACGCATCGGCTCCCTGCTGCGCAATCAGCTGCAGGCTGCGCGCCAGGTTCTTCTGCACCAGCCGATCGCCTTTCTGGTAAGGTCTGCCATCCGCTTTGTAAAAAATTGCCCGGCTGGTGGCGTGATTGATCAGGTTCTCTTTGCCATAGGTGGCGAGATCGTCCGCCAGCGCATCGTTGACGATAATGCCGTCACGCGCCAGCTTTATAGCCGGGGCCAGCAGCGTGCGCAGCGGCAGCGTGCCATACTTCTTTGCCGCCAGCGCAAATCCCGCAACCGTACCCGGCGTACCAGACGCCAGGTGAGAAGTAAGTGATAACTTACTATCCGCATTACCCTGCTTATCAAGGAACATATCGCGCGAGGCGCGCGCCGGCGCCATTTCACGAAAGTCGATAGCAGCAGTCCGCCCGGACGCCGTGCGCAGCAGCATAAAGCCGCCACCGCCGAGATTACCCGCCTGCGGATGAGTAACGGCCAGCGCAAAGCCCACGGCGATCGCCGCATCCACCGCATTGCCGCCCTGTCGGAGAATATCCACGCCCACCTGCGTTGCCATCGCATCCACCGAAGCGACCATGCCGTGCTGCGCCTTTACCGGATGAAAGGTGTCGCTGTCAACGCCATAGGAGATCGGCGGCGCGCTTGCGGGCGCCGCAGCAGCCCCCTGCACCACGGTAAAACTCATTAACATCGCCCAGCTCAACTGGCGCAACCTGCCTGCTGTCCTCATCCTGCCACCATCCTTTTCAGTTGTTTACATTTGTTATTTATCGATGCAAGTGTTTGCTAAAGCAGTAAAAACATAACACTTAACGCAAATTGCACGCACGCCCGATTTCAGGCTTTGTGATATCGCATAAACTTATGATTAAGAGGCAGGCGGCCTGCGGGCCGCCTGTTTACACAGCAGGTCAGACGATCGGAGGGAATAATGAAAACATGGCTTATTGCGCTGGCAGCCCTGCTGCCGCTGAGCGGTATGGCAAATACGCTGAATAACAATAATGTGAATCAGCCCGGCTATAACCCAAGCCAGCAGCGTATGCAGACCCAGATGCAGACCCAGCAGCAGCAGCAGCAGCGCCTGCTGCATCAGGATCAGCAGCGGCAGACGCAAAATATGCAGCGGCAGCTGCAGGAAAAACGCGACAGCACCCGGCAGCAGGTACTGCAGTCGCAGCCGGGTCAGAATACGCAGCAGAACGGCACCATGCCGAATAACAACTAACTGAAATCGGGACCGATAATGTCGATGCGGTCGGTGCAGATGGCATCCACACCCCAGCTCAGCAGCTCGCGGGCACGCGCGGGCTGGTTAACCGTATAGGCCAGGATACGCAACCCGGCTGCCTTCAGCAGCGCGGTGCGCTCCGCGTCGAGCAGCCGGTAATTCAGGTGAATCGACACACACTTCAGCTGGCTGGTCAGCGTCTGCCATGCGTCATCCCACTCATCCAGCAGCAGACCGCGCGGCAGCTCTGGCGCAGCCTGCTGTGCTGCCGCCAGCGCTTCAGGTGAGAATGAGGAGAGCAGCGGAGGTGTCTGCCCCTGCCAGAGCTTACGGGCGGCGAGCGCCACGGCAGCGCCCGTCTCCGCGTCGGTGCCGGTGGTGGGTTTAATTTCGATGTTCGCCATCATTCGGTGCTGACGACAGCGCGCCGCCACGTCCGTCAGCAGCGCCAGCGGCTCGCCCGTAAACGCCCCACTGAACCAGTCGCCGGCATCGAGCTGTGCCAGCTGCGCCCACGTCTGTTCGCCCGCCACGCCCCAGCCGCTGCTGGTGCGATCGAGCGTGTCATCGTGCAGCAGAAAGATCTGTTTATCCTGCGAGAGTTTGGCATCAAACTCAATCATGGTATGGCCATAACGCGCGCCGGTATCAATTGCCGCCAGCGTGTTTTCCGGCGCGAGTTTACCGCCGCCGCGATGGGCCACAATTTTCGGGTAGGGCCAGTTGTTGTTACTCATTCCAGACGTTTTCCATGAACAGCATCGAAGAAGTGTAACGCATCCGGCGGCAGATGCAGCCACAGCGTGCTGCCCGCCTGCGGACGTTCGCTGTGCGGCAGCCGTACCACCAGCCGCGCCTGACCAAGATGGCTGTGTGCCAGGTTATCCGCGCCGAGGATCTCCAGCGTATCGACCACCAGCGGCACGCCGCCTGCTTCACGCGAAGAGAGATGAATATGCTCAGGACGGATGCCGAGCGTCAGCGGCCTGTTAGCCCACTGCGGCCGTCTCTCGCCCAGCGGCAGGCTGTTCAGCGCATCCAGCGTAAAGTGCAGGCCATCGCGGCTGATCTCTCCTGGCAGCAGGTTCATCGCCGGGGAGCCGATAAAGGCGGCAACAAACTGGCTGGCCGGACGCTCATAAACCTCTACCGGCGTGCCAACCTGCTCCACAATCCCTTTGTTCATCACCATCACCCGCTCCGCCAGCGTCATCGCCTCAACCTGATCGTGCGTGACGTAAAGGCTGGTGGTTTTCAGACGGCGGTGCAGCTGCTGCAGTTCAAGACGCATCTGCACGCGCAGGCGCGCATCAAGGTTGGAGAGGGGTTCATCGAACAGGAAGACAGCCGGTTCACGCACGATAGCGCGTCCCATCGCCACACGCTGCCGCTGCCCGCCCGAGAGTTCACGCGGTCGCCGGTTCAGCAGGTGGTCAAGCTCCAGACTACGCGCGGTCTCCAGCACGCGCTGGGCGATCTGCGCTTTGCCCATGCCGCGGATTTTCAGGCCATAGCCCATGTTTTCGCCTACCGTCATATGCGGGTAGAGCGCGTAGTTCTGAAACACCATCGCAATGCCGCGATCTTTCGGCTCCATCTCCGTGACCCGCTGCTCAGCAATAAAAATGTCGCCGGAGCTGACGCGCTCGAGTCCGGCCACCATGCGCAGCAGCGTCGACTTGCCGCAGCCGGAGGGCCCCACCATCACCATAAACTCGCCCTCGTTGATGGTGATGGTTAGCGGCTGGATCACCGCATTTTTGCCGTCATACGATTTCGTCACGCTCTGTAAGGTTACGCCTGCCATCTATTTCTCATTCTCCACCAGGCCACGCACAAACGCGCGCTGCATTACAAGAACCACCACAACCGGTGGGATCAGGGTTAATAACATCGCCGCCATCACTTCATTCCACTGCGTCGGGCCGCCGCTGGTGTTGATCATGCTTTTTACCCCCGCCACGGCGGTGCTCAGACTGGCATCATTGATAATCAGCAGCGGCCAGAGATACTGATTCCAGCCGTAGATAAAGGTGATCACAAACAGCGCGGCAAGATTGGTTTTTGACAGCGGCAGAACAATGTCCCAAAAGAAGCGCATCGGCCCGGCACCGTCAATGCGCGCGGCTTCAATCAGCTCGTCCGGCAGCGACAGGAAGAACTGGCGGAACAGAAAGGTGGCCGTTGCCGACGCCATCAGCGGCAGCGTCAGCCCGCTGTAGCTGTCGAGCAGATTAAGGGTAGCGATCACCTCAACCGTCGGGAAGATACGCACTTCAACCGGCAGCATCAGCGTAATGAAAATCAGCCAGAAAAAGAGCGTGCGCAGCGGAAAGCGAAACCAGACCAGCGCAAAAGCTGAGAGCATAGAGACGCTGATTTTGCCGATCGTAATCGCCAGCGCCATGATAAAGCTGTTCAGCAACATCATGCCAAACGCGGCGCTGCCGTTAACGCCCTGCGTCCAGATACGCGAAACGTTCTCCCACAGATGCGTGCCGGGCACCAGCGTCATCGGGACCTGATAAACCGCCGTGTTATCCAGCGTGGCGGCGACAAAGGCGACATAGAGCGGAAACAGAATGGTCAGCACGCCCAGAATCAGCAGCGTGTGGCTGAAAATATCCAGCCCGCGTCGGTTCTCAATCATTGATATTGCACCTTACGCTCAACAAAGCGGAACTGCAGAATAGTGAGGCCAATCACCAGCAGCATCAGCACGACTGACTGCGCGGCAGATGAGGAGAGATCGAGACCGGTAAATCCTTCCCGATAAATTTTGTAGATAAGCGTGGTGGTGGACTGTACCGGCCCGCCACCGGTGGCGGCATCAATGACCGGGAAGGTATCAAAGAAGGCGTAGACCAGGTTGACCACCAGCAGAAAGAAGCTCACCGGCGTAATCAGCGGCAGAGAAAGATGAAAAAAGCGCCGTACCGGCCCGGCCCCGTCGATAGCGGCCGCCTCAGTCAGCGACTTCGGAATCGACTGCAGCGCCGCGAAGAAAAACAGAAAGTTGTAGCTCATCTGCTGCCAGATAGAGGCGAGCACGATCAGAAACATCGCCTGACCGCTGTTCTGCGCATAGTTCCAGTTATAGCCCATCTGATTAAGCAGATGGCTGAGCAGCCCAAGCCCTGGATTAAAGAGGAACATCCACAGCACTGCGGCGACCACCGGTGCCACCGCGTACGGCAGCAGCAGCAGGGTCTGATAGAGCTTCTGCAGACGCACAACATAGTCAACCAGCGCGGCCAGCAGGAGCGAGAACAGCATCCCCAGCACCGTGACCAGCAGGCTGAACACTATCGTGGTCCAGAAGGAGTCGAGATAGTAGGGATCGCTGAACAGACGGCTGAAGTTCTCCAGCCCGACAAAGGTGCTGGAGATGCCAAACGGATCGATGCTCTGCAGCGAATACCAGAGGGCCTCTCCGGCAGGCCAGAGAAAGAAGATGGCGGTGATAATCAGCTGCGGTGCCATCAGCAAATAGGGCAGCAGCCGGGCACGAAAGACCGGACGAGACGATGAGGGCATAGCGAACTCACGCTGAAAGCGGGAGCGACCCAGCGTCGCTCCCGGTGGATCGGATTTATTTCACCTGCTGTTCAAAGCGGCGCAGCAGTGCATTACCGCGCTTAACCGCGTTATCCAGCGCTGCCTGCGGCGTCTGCTTGCCGGTCCAGACGCCTTCCAGCTCTTCATCTACCACCGTGCGGATTTGCGGCATATTGCCGAGACGCATCCCTTTGGTGTATGGCAGCGGATCTTTGTTGAGCATCTGCCGGGTAGCGATATCCGCGCCCGGGTTCTTCTCATAGAAACCCTGCTTTCTGGTCAGCTCGTAGGCGGCGGTAGTGATCGGCAGGTAGCCGGTTTTCTGATGCCATTCGGCGGCAATCTCCGGCTGCGCGAGGAACTTCATAAACTCCGCCGCCCCTTTATAGGTGGCCGCATCTTTGCCTTTCATCACCCACAGGCTGGCGCCACCGATGATGGCGTTCTGCGGTGCTTCAGGCACGGTCTCGTCATACGGCATCATGCCTACGCCGAAGTTAAATTTGGCGTAGTGCTTGATATCCGCCAGCGAGCCGGAAGAGGCGGTCGTGATCCCACAGTCGCCGTTATAAAACTTGGCGGTCGGCTCATCCTTGCGTCCAAAGTAGGTAAAATCACCTTTTTTGTTCATCTCTTCGAGCATCTGGATATGCCGCACCTGCACCGGCTTGTTGAACTCCAGCACCGCATCCGTGCCGTCGAAGCCGTTGTTTTTACTGGCTACCGGCAGCGCATGCCACGCGCTGAAGTTTTCAATCTGGATCCAGCCCTGCCAGCCGCTGGCATAGCCGCAGCTCATGCCGGCTTTACGCAGCGCAGCGGCGTCTTTTGCCAGCTCCTGCCAGGTTTTCGGCGGCTGCTCCGGATCCAGCCCCGCTTTTTTAAAGGCATCTTTGTTGTAGTAGAGCACCGGCGTTGAGCTGTTAAACGGCTGAGAGATCAGCTGACCGCTGCTGTCGCTGTAGTAACCCGCCACGGCTGGCACAAACTGCTTCGCATCCATCTGCACGCCAGCCTGGCTGAACACGTCGTGCACCGGCACAATCGCTTTCGAGGCCATCATGGTTGCCGTACCGACTTCATAGACCTGCAGCAGCGCAGGCGCTTTACCGGTGCGTACCGCTGCGATCCCCGCCGCCAGGCTCTGCTCGTAGTTACCTTTGTAAGTGGGCACAATTTTGTAATCGGGATGCGCCTGGTTAAAACGCTGTGCCAGAGAGTCAACTTCTTTGCCTAACTCCCCTTCCATTGAGTGCCAGAAAGGGATTTCGGTCGCAGCCAGCGCGTTACCGCTGAGCGCCAGACCAAGCAACACACTCATCAGACGGGGACGAAGCGTTAAAGCGGTCATAAAGTTTTCCTGTGCTGTTAGGTACGCGCAATATCACGCATTTTTTGTTCGCGGAGTAACATGACACGGGAAGATGATAGAAAAATAACCGAAATATGACAGAGATATGACACACAGAAACGCGCCAGCCGGGCGGTAAAACGTGAACGTTGTGCACATTTTTCAGCAAAAAAGCGGCAGGCAGGAAAAAGGCGGCCCGGCAGGATACCGGGCCGCAGGCCGATCAGGCACCGAGATAGGCGCTGCGCACCGCTTCGTTAGAGAGCAGCGCCTCACCGCTGTCCTCCAGCACCACGTGACCGTTCTCCAGCACGTAACCGCGATCGGCAAGCTTCAGCGCCTGATTGGCGTTTTGCTCAACCAGAAAGATGGTCATCCCCTCTTTACGCAGCTGCTCAATAGTGTCAAAAATCTGCTGGATGATGATAGGCGCCAGCCCGAGCGAGGGTTCATCCAGCAGCAGCAGACGCGGCTGGCTCATCAGCGCACGACCAATCGCCAGCATCTGCTGTTCACCGCCGGACATGGTACCGGCACGCTGCACTTTGCGTTCTGCCAGCCGGGGAAAGAGCTGGTAAACCCGCTCAATACGCGTCTGATACTCATGCCGGCTGGCAAAGAAACCGCCCATCGCCAGATTCTCCTCCACCGTCATGCGGGAAAACACCCGACGCCCTTCCGGCACGATCGCGATCGCCTCCCGCATGATTTTTGCCGTCTGCCAGTCGGTAATGTTTTTTCCGTCAAACACAATGGTGCCGCTGGTGGCGCGTGGCTCGCCGCACAGCGTACCCAGCAGCGTAGTTTTACCGGCGCCGTTGGCACCAATCAGCGTGACGATCTCCCCCTGACTGATATGCAGATTAATATTGTGCAGCGCCTGGATCGGACCGTAGTGGGCGCTTACACCCTGCAGCGTTAACATCGGGTTTGCCATCTTACGCCTCACCTAAATAAGCCCGGATCACGTCCGGGTTGTTGCGGATCTGTTCCGGTGTACCGTTCGCCAGCGGCGTTCCCTGATTGACCACGTAGATGCGGTCGGAAATGCCCATCACCAGCTTCATATCGTGTTCAATCAGCAGTACTGATACCTTGTGCTCGCTGCGCAGCTCGGCGATCAGCGCATCCAGCTCATGCGTTTCACGCGGGTTAAGGCCCGCGGCCGGTTCGTCCAGCATCAGGATCTCCGGGCGCGTGACCATGCAGCGGGCAATTTCCAGCCGGCGCTGCTGGCCGTAAGCCAGATTACCCGCCTGGCGGTTTGCCAGCTCCAGCAGGCCGATACGCTCCAGCCAGATGGCTGCGCGATCGAGCGCCTCGCTCTCACCGCGGCGAAACGCCGGTGTTTTTAACAGGCCGGAAAAGACGCCGCTTTTCAGATGCTGATGCTGCGCCACCAGCAGATTTTCAATCACCGTCATCTCACGGAACAGCCGCACGTGCTGAAACGTGCGCACAATGCCCATGCGCGCGATTTTCTGTCCCGGCAGGCCCTGCAGCGGCCGATCGCGCAATTTAATGGTGCCGCCGGTCGGCTTATAGAAGCCGGTCAGGCAGTTAAACACGGTGGTTTTACCGGCACCGTTGGGTCCGATAAGCGAAACAATTTCCTGCGGATGCAGCGCCAGTGCCACATTGTTGACGGCCAGCAGGCCGCCAAAACGCATCATCAGGCCTTCAACGGCTAATAAAGGCTGACTCATGCCTGCTCTCCCTGTTTGCTCTTTTTCAGTTTCAGATGCGGACGCTTCATCGGTAGCAACCCCTGCGGACGCCAGATCATCATCAGCACCATCAGGCCGCCCAGCACCAGCATGCTGTACTCATTAAGATCGCGCATCAGTTCACGCGATACCACCAGCAGGATCGCCGCGAGGATCACCGCCAGCTGAGACCCCATCCCGCCCAGTACCACGATAGCCAGCACAAAAGCGGATTCAACAAACGTAAACGACTCCGGGCTGACAAAGCCCTGGCGCGCTGCAAACAGCGTCCCGGCAAAACCGGCAAATACGGCGCTGATGGTAAAGGCGGTCAGCTTGATGCGCGTCGGGCTCAGCCCCAGCGAGCGGCAGGCGATCTCATCTTCGCGCAGCGCTTCCCATGCGCGCCCCAGCGGCATACGCAGCAGGCGATTGATCACAAATAGCGTCAGTACCACCAGCAGCAGCGCGACCAGATAGAGGAAAATCACGCGGTGATTGGGGTTGTAGGCAAGCCCGGTCAGCTCGTGGAACGTCGTCCAGCCCCCTTCGCTGACGCGGCGGCCAAACTCAATGCCAAACAGGCCGGGTTTGGGGATTTGCGCGATACCGTTCGGCCCGCCGGTAATCGACGTACTGTTCAGCAGCAGAATACGCACGATTTCACCGAAACCGAGCGTGACAATCGCCAGATAGTCGCCGCGCAGGCGCAGCACCGGAAATCCCAGCATCAGGCCAAAGGCGCCCGCCACGATGCCCGCCAGCGGCAGGCTCTCCCAGAAGCCAAAACCGTAGTAGTGGTTCAGCAGCGCAAAGGTATAGGCGCCAATGGCATAAAAACCGCCGTAGCCCAGCACCAGCAGTCCGGAGAGGCCAACCACCACGTTAAGCCCCAGTCCCAGCATGACGTAGATCAGCGTCAGCGTAGCAATGTCGATGCTGCCGCGTGAGGCAAACAGCGGCCACGCAACGGCAGCGACGATCAGCAGCGCCATCAGCAGTTTCTGCTTCGCGGTAGATCCATCAAACGCCGGCAGCACAAAGGCTTTACCGCTGCGGTGAAACCGGCCTGAAAACAGCGGACGCAGCAGCTGAAAGATAAAGACCACCGCGCAGCCGGCGAAGATCCAGTTCCAGCGAACCTCGCCCGCGCTGACCACAATCAGCCGGGTGCCATCCAGGTCGAGACGCATGCCCATAAAGAAGCTGGCCAGCACCAGCAGCATTGCCGCGGAAAGCACGGCGTTAAGCAGCCCGAGACGCTTCATACTTTCTCTACCTCCGGGCGGCCCAGGATACCGGTTGGCATCACCAGCAATACCACGATCAGCAGCGCAAAGGAGACCACATCTTTATATTCCGTCGAGAGGTAAGCTGACGTCAGCGCTTCCGCAATGCCGAGTACCAGCCCGCCAATCATAGCGCCCGGAATACTGCCGATACCGCCCAGAACCGCTGCGGTGAATGCTTTCATGCCGGCCATAAAGCCGATAAACGGGTTGATTGAGCCGTAGAACTGCCCCAGCAATACGCCCGCGACCGCTGCCATCGCCGCGCCGATCACGAAGGTCAGCGAAATAACGCGATCGGTATTGATGCCCAGCAGGCTCGCCATTTTCAGATCTTCCGCACAGGCGCGACAGGCGCGACCCATACGCGAATAGCGGATAAACAGCGTCAGCGCCAGCATTGCCAGAAACGTCACTACCCAGATCACCAGCTGCATGGTGGTGAGCGTGGCGGCGAAGCCGTTGCTTTCACCCAATGTCCACTGGCCGGTGATCAGACTGGGCAGCGCCAGATCGCGCGAGCCCTGGGTCAGGCTGACGTAGTTTTGCAGGAAAATAGACATCCCGATGGCGGAGATAAGCGCAATCAGCCGCTTGGAAGAGCGCACCGGCTTATAGGCAACGCGTTCAATACTCCAGCCGTAAGCGCTGGAGATGATCACTGCCATGATAAAACCGGCGGCGATCATCAGCCACGAGGTATCAATGCCCATCATCATCAGGGCGGCAATGACAATAAAAGAGACATAGCTGCCGATCATGTAAACCTCGCCGTGGGCGAAGTTGATCATGCCGATAATGCCATACACCATGGTGTAGCCAATCGCGATCAGCGCATAGGTGCTCCCGAGGGTGACCCCGTTGAACATCTGCTGAATAAAATAGAGAAACTGCTCGGACATAATGAGGACCTGCAAGTGGATCAGAGATTCCCTCTCTGGGGTAAGAAAGGGTCAGGGCAGCAAACCGCTCGCGGCGCGTCTGCCAGCTCCCTGCCCCCGCCCGCGCACGGGAGGGGGAGATAGTTACGCTATGCGGTAGAACCGGTTAACAGCGCTTATTTCACTGCGGTTGATGAGCCATCTTTGTGCCATTTAAACACGCCGAACTCGAACCCTTTCAGATCGCCTTTCTGATCCCAGCTCAGGTTGCCCATCACGGTTGGCACCGGTGCGCCCTCTTTCAGGTTTTTTGCAATCGCATCGGGCTCATCGCTTTTGCTGCGCTCAATGCCCGCCACCAGCGACTGGATTGCGGCATAGGTGGTCCAGACAAACGGGCCGGTCGGATCTTTGCGGTTTGAAGCGCTGTTGCCCTTAATGGCATCAACGATCGCTTTGTTCTCCGGCAGCTGGTCATAACGCTTTGGCAGCGTGACGTACAGCCCTTCTGATGCATCGCCAGCAATATTGGAGAGTGAGGCGTTACCCACGCCCTCTGGTCCCATAAAGCCCGCTTTCAGGCCGGCAGTTTTTGCCTGGCGCAGGATCTGCCCCAGCTCCGGGTAGTAGCCGCCGTAGTAAACAAAATCGACGTTCTCTTTCTTCAGGCGGGCAATCAGCGTGGAGAAATCTTTATCGCCGGCGGTGATGCCCTCAAACAGCACCACGTTGCCACCTTTGGCCTTCAGGGTTTTCTGCACGGACTCCGCCAGACCCTGGCCGTACTGCTGCTTGTCATGCACAACGGCAATACGCTTCGGCTTGATCTGCTCCAGAATATAGGTCGCTGCCGTCGGCCCCTGATCGGAGTCGAGACCGGTAGTGCGCATAACGTCAGCATAGCCACGCGCCGTCAGTTCAGGGGCGGTGGCGGCCGGCGTAATCATCAGAATGCCTTCATCGTTATAGATGTCAGATGCAGGCTGCGTAGAAGAGGAGCAGAGATGGCCGATAACATATTTAATGCCGTCGTTAACCACTTTGTTCGCCACCGCAACCGCCTGCTTCGGGTCACACGCGTCGTCATACTCCACGCCAACCAGCTTGTCGCCGTTTACGCCGCCTTTGGCATTAATATCTTTGATCGCCTGCGCTGCACCCGTGAACTGCATATCACCATATTGCGCGACCGGGCCGGTTGCTGCACCCACGATAGCGATTTTAATATCGGCAGCCAGCGCGGCATGGCTCATTGCCAGTGCAACGCAGCCCGCCAGTAACGCGCGTCCTTTACTCATCTTCATGCGTACTTCCCCATCTATTATGTCGTGTCTGTTGTGATTGGTTTTATTTCAGCCAGTGAAAGAGGAAACTGATTCAGATAGAAGGAGTTAGCGTTCTTATCTGGCTTTTTTTGTTAAAACAGCTTTATTTTCAGGTTATTAAACAGGAATTTTCTGCTGTAAATCAACTGACATATTCAGTAATGAGCGGCCTGAACAGCATAATACTCTGGAGGTTATGGCCGTAATTTGTGCACCAGGGTAGCGTGTTATGCTGGCTTATTCGGCAATCGTTGCGGGCTTACTCCACAATCCTGGCAAAGTGTCTGCCATTTGACCTGTTTTTATCGCAAAAAAGTGACAGCGCTCTGACTGTATAAATTCGCTACACTATGCCCTTTCTGCCAGTACAGGTACGGGTTATGAAACTCACTATTCAGCGTATCGTTTCACTTACGCCGCAGGATCGCATCGACCTCGCTAAAATCTGGCCACAGCAGGATATTGCGCAGCTGGAAAAGACATTGAGTGATACGCAGCGGCTCTATGCCGCGCGGTTTAACGATCGGCTGCTGGGCGCGCTGCAGCTGGAAATCCGCGGTACCCACGGCAAAATCACGCACTTTGAAGTCCGTGAGGCTACGCGCCGGCGCGGCGTCGGGCGTTACTTACTGGAGGAGACTCTGGCGCAGAATGGTTCGCAGGATCACTGGTGGATTGCGGATGATGGCTATGCTGACCAGGGGATCCGGGCGGCGTTTATGCAGGCGTGTGGCTTCCGCGCGCAGGCAGATGGCTGGGTAAAAGTGGCAGAGTAGCGTTACGCGGCCGGATGGCGGACATAAAAAAGGGCAACCCTGAGGTTGCCCTTATTACCGTCTGCGAACTGTCAGGCTTCAATCGCCATGCGCAGCTTTTTCATCGCATTCTTTTCCAGCTGACGCACGCGCTCCGCTGAAACGCCATAGCGGTCGGCCAGCTCCTGCAGTGTGGTTTTATTGTCATCATCCAGCCAGCGGGCACGGATGATATGCTGACTGCGTTCATCCAGGCTGAGCATCGCATCACTCAGCTTATCCGCTGCGTGGGCGTCCCAGTTATCCTCTTCGATACCGTCAGCGAAGTCTGATGTTTTATCCTGCAGGTAGAGTACGGGAGCCATTGGCTTGCCGTCGCCCGCCTCATCGTCAGAGGACATATCAAAGGTCATGTCCTGTGCCGCCATACGCGACTCCATCTCCAGCACATCTTTCGTGCTGACGCCGAGTTCACGCGCCACCATGTCAACTTCATCCTGATTAAACCAGCCCAGACGCTGCTTGGTTTTACGCAGGTTAAAGAACAGCTTACGCTGCGCTTTGGTAGTAGCGACTTTGACAATGCGCCAGTTGCGCAGCACGTACTCGTGGATCTCTGCTTTGATCCAGTGCACTGCAAATGAGACCAGGCGCACGCCCACTTCCGGATTAAAACGGCGCACCGCTTTCATCAGGCCGATATTGCCTTCCTGAATCAGATCCGCCTGTGGCAAACCATAACCTGCATAGTTACGTGCGATGTGAACAACAAAGCGCAGGTGTGACAGGATCAGCGTTTTCGCTGCATCCAGATCGCCCTGGTAATGCAGCCGCTCAGCCAGTGCTTTTTCCTCTTCTGCCGTCAATACCGGCCAGTTGTTGGCAGCCCGAACGTAAGATTCCAGGTTGCCCAGAGGAGCAATCGCTAAAGTTTGCATTTCTTTGGTCATTCAAACCCTCACAAATTCAATGGAGTTGCTGCGCGTGTCCTTACGCAGACGCTACAGTATGTCAACGTCAGGCGAAAACCAACAGCAATCTGTGCTAATTAGACGCCAGGGTTATCCACAAGTTCAATTATAGCAGTGAATATTTTACACACAGGTGACAGCGGGGAAAATCGGAGCATTCCTCTGCGCCTGCATTGCTGGCGGCAGAGGAAGAGTATATCAAAAAATCGTTGCCATGGGTTACTGCGGCGTAAATCGGCGTAAATGTTGTACAGTGGCAAGCCAGGCAGCAATCCAGCCAATAATGGCGGCAATCAGCAGCAGCAGCAGGCCTTCGTCCCACGCAAAACCTTCCAGCGTAAAGGCGGTGCCAAACACCGACGCGACCTGCGCCACCACCGACTGCAGTCGCAGCACCAGCACTTCAGACAGCACCAGCGACAGCAGCGCACCGGCAAAACCGAGCAGCGCACCGCCATAGAGGAACGGCCGCAGGATAAAGCCATCCGTTGCGCCAATCAGCTTCTGGACGTTGATGGTGTCACGCCGGGCAAAGATGCTGAGCCGGACGCTGTTACCAATCACCAGGAACACTGCCACAATCATCAGCAGACCGATCATAGAGGCCACCTGCCCGACCAGACCGGTCAGCGCCGCCAGACGGGCAAACCAGCTGTCATCCATCCGTACTTCATCCACGCCCTGCACTTTTGCCACCCGATCGCGCAGGCTTGCCATAGTGTCTGAGTTCTGGAAATTAAGCTTCGGCGTGATGATGGCCACCGCCGGCAGCGGATTCTGCTCCAGCAGATCCATCGCGCCGCCAAAACCAGACCAGTTGCGAAACTCACTCTGCGCCTCGTCGCGCGTCAGGTAGTTCACACTGTCGACGCCTTCCAGCTGCTTAAGCTGTGCGGTGACGTTTTCTGCCGCACTGTCGTCCAGCGTCTTGTCGAGATAGACCGTCAGCTGCGGCGCCGGATACCACTGGGTGGCCGCCTGGCTGACGTTTTTCCACACCATGTAACAGACGCTGGGCAGCGTCAGTGAAATCGCGATAACCATAACGGTAAGCAGCGTTGCCAGCGGCTGGCGCCACATATCAGACAGGGTGCCGCGCAGGGCGTAGCGCCACTGCTCCTGCCAGCCACCTTTTAGCGCTTTGCGCTTTGACGGCGTTTTAGGCTGCTTTGCCGCTCTGGCCGCCGCCGGGCGCTTGTTGCGTTTATTGACCATCGTGGCCTCCGTGCAGACGTCCCTGATTCAGCGTCATCACGCGGTAGTTACGCCGCGCGATCAGCCCCAGATCGTGGGTTGCCATCAGTACCGTTACCCCGACCCGGTTGAACTCTTCAAACAGGCGCAGGATATCTTCTGACAGTGCATTGTCGAGGTTACCGGTGGGTTCATCTGCCAGCAGTACGGCGGGTTTATTAACCACCGCGCGCGCAATACCCACGCGCTGCTGTTCACCGCCGGAGAGCTGAATCGGGTAACTTTTCGCTTTGTCGAGCAGGCCGACTTTATCCAGGGCCGCTGAAACACGACGGCGGATATCTTCGCCGCTGGCGCCGGAAATAATCAGCGGGATAGCCACATTGTCATAGACAGAGCGATCCATCAGCAGATGGTGATCCTGGAAAATCATGCCAATCTGGCGCCGCAGAAACGGCACTTCGCTGTGACGCAGGCGGGAGATATCGTGCCCGCTGAACCAGATCTGTCCGGCGCTCGGACGCTCAATGCCGCAAATCAGCTTCAGCAGGGTACTTTTACCCGCGCCGGAGTGTCCGGTCAGGAAGGACATCTCGCCGGGACGCAGATGAAAATCAACGCCCTGCAGCGCCTGGCGCCCTCCCAGATAAGCCTTACTGACTTCTTCAAAGCGAATCATGCCAATCATTCCTCTCGGGCAAACAGTGCCTCAATAAAGTCTTCGGCCTTAAATGGCCGTAAATCTTCGATGCCTTCTCCGACACCGATATAGCGAATAGGAATGCCGAACTGATCGGCAATGGAGAAGATAACGCCCCCCTTCGCCGTGCCGTCCAGCTTGGTCAGGGCGATACCGGTCAGCCCTACCGCTTCATTAAACAGTTTTGCCTGACTCACCGCATTCTGTCCGGTGCTGGCATCTAACGTCAGCATCACTTCATGCGGCGCATCCTCATCCAGCTTCTTCATCACGCGGGTGATTTTTTTCAGCTCTTCCATCAGGTGCGATTTGTTCTGCAGGCGACCAGCGGTATCGGCAATTAACACATCCACATTGCGCGACTTCGCCGCCTGAATAGCATCGAAAATCACCGAGGCGGAATCCGCACCGGTATGCTGTGCCACAACCGGAATATGATTGCGCTCTCCCCACACCTGCAGCTGCTCGACCGCAGCGGCACGGAAGGTATCGCCGGCAGCCAGCATCACCGATTTGCCTTCCGCCTGATACTGGCGCGCCAGTTTACCGATAGTGGTGGTTTTGCCGACGCCGTTTACGCCGACCATCAGGATCACAAACGGCGTTTTGCCACTGACATCCAGCGGCGCATCGACTTTATCGAGAATGCCGGCCATTTCCGCCTTCAGCAGACCATAGAGCGCTTCAGCATCGCGCAGCTGTTTGCGGCTCGCCTGCTGAGTCAGGCTGGTGATAATCCGGCGAGTAGTTTCCACGCCCACATCCGCAATCAGCAGCTGCTCTTCCAGCTCGTCAAACAGGTCGTCATCAATCTTTTTACCGCGAAACAGGCTGATAAAACCTGAGCCAAGGTTGGTGCGCGTTTTAACCAGGCTGCGCTTGAGGCGCGCAAAAAAGCCCTCTTTAGTCGGGCGCTCCTGCTCCTGCGCCACAATAGGCGCGGCCGCCAGCGGAAGATCGCTTACGGTGTCTGCAGAGTCTGCAGCGGCGTCTTCAGCGTAGGTTTCCGCCAGCGCCAGTGCCTCCAGCTCTTCATCGCTGAGCGGCGCATCCTCATCTGCCAGAGGTTCCGCTTCCGCCAGCTGGCTTTCATCGCCGGGCAGAACCGGTTCCGGCGCGACGGCGGCTGTCAGCGGTGGCTCCCCGGCAGTGGCAGCCGGTATCTCTCCCGGCAGCGGCGCCAGTTCAGGTTCTTCTTGCGGCAGGGTCTCTTCAGCAACCGGCAGCGGCGCCCGTTCAGGCTCCTCTTCCGGCAGGATCTCTTCATTAACCGGCAGCGGCGCCAGCTCAGGCTCCTCTTCCGGCAGGATCTCTTCATTGACCGGCAGCGGCGTCAGCTCAGGCTCCTCTTCCGGCAGGATCTCCTCCGGCTGCGCGGTGATGATGGCCTCTTCAGGTGGCAGCGCATGCCGGGCTGCCTGATCTGCTGCCGCCTGCTCTTTCGCCAGTTGCTCCGTCAGCGCAACGGTTTCTGCTGCCTGCGCTTCGGCACGCTCTGACGCACTCTCTTCAGCGGCAGCGGGCTGAGCCTCCTCTGCAGGCTGCTCTTTTACCTGCTCTTCAGCCGGGGCGGGTGCCTGCTCTTCCTTGCCAAATCCCAGCCAGGAAAAAAAGCCGCGTTTTTTCTCTTTTGCCATTGTGTAACTACACTCCTCGATGGCTTATTCCCGGTAGCACGCTGTCCCCAGGGGATATAAATTCAGTTTTTTAGCTTTCTGCGGCGTAAAATCAGCGAATTACGCACGCTTGTATCGTTCAATAGTCTAACACTTTCCGGCCAGCGCACCACAGCACCCTTTTTTACGTTTCTTCTGCCTGTCGCGCCCGTTAAACTACGCAACAAATTATGACGAGTTGTGAGCAAAATGAGTAAATCACCCCGCAGCGGCGGCGGCGCTGGCCAGATCCGCATCATTGGCGGCCAGTGGCGCGGCCGTAAACTTCCGGTGCCGGATAGCGCAGGCCTGCGCCCCACGACCGATCGCGTACGCGAAACCCTGTTTAACTGGCTGGCACCCGACCTTCCGCAGGCGCGCTGCCTCGACTGCTTCGCCGGCAGCGGCGCGCTGGGTCTCGAAGCGCTGTCGCGCTATGCGGGTTGCGTCACGCTGCTGGAGCTGGAGCGCAGCGTAGCGCAGCAGCTGTCACGCAATGTCGACACGCTGCGCGCCACGCAGGCGACGGTGGTGCAGACCAGCGCGCTGCAGTGGCTGGCTCAGCCTGGCGAAGCTTTTGATATCGTATTTGTCGATCCGCCCTTTCGCAAAGGGTTGCTGGCGGAGACGCTGGCGCTGCTGGAGCGCAATCAGTGGCTGAGCGCAGACGCGCTGATTTACGTGGAAAGTGAAGTGGAACAGGGGGCGCCTGACGTGCCCGCCAGCTGGCTGCTTTACCGGGAGAAGATCGCCGGTCAGGTCGCCTATCGACTCTATCAACGCCAACAGGAGGCGCATGATGTGGCTTAATCTGGGACGGTTACTGATGATTTGCGTCTGGGCTTTTCTGCTGCTTAATCTGGTGCACCCTTTCCCCACACCGCTGCGCTATTTTGTGCATGTCGCCCTGTTTTTCATGGTGATTATGCATGGACTGCAGCTGGTGCTGCTGCGCGCCACCCAGCCCAAAGAGGCGCCGAAGCTGAGCGGCGCCACGCAGGCTAAGATTTTCTTTTTCGGGGTATTTGAGCTGCTCGCCTGGCAGAAAAAGCACTATCCGAAGATGTGATCCGGCGCTAACCGGGGCACCTTTGCCGGCGCTCCGGTTTCAGCGCGCGGGGGTAAAGCTGACAAAACGGCTGCCCTGCATCTTCAGCTCGCCTTTTACGCCCTTATCCATCTGGTGATAATCGCTGGCGCTGACCGCGGTTTTAATGTCGCTCGCCCCGTTCAGCGGATGAAACCAGGCTTCATATTTCATCTCTTCACCGGCAATCTCTTCGCGCTGACGCGAACGACGATTCGGTGCCGGATATTCACGCTTGGTTTTTACCTGCACGGTCAGCGATCGTACCGGGGAGGCGTCGTTAACCGCAGCTTCCCGCCGCTGCTTGATAAACTGCCGGGTCGCCAGAATGGCGATAATCGCCAGGACGATAAAAAAGATTAGCGGTGGTTTGCTCATGTTTTTGCTCGCACTTCACTTCATTTGATCATTAAAAAAGAAGCTAAAGCATACAACCAGAGTTGCCCGATTGTCACATTTACCAGCGGTAACTTAAACTCAAAGAGAGTCTGGGATATTTCAACAGTGTGGACATCTCGTCTACAAAAGGGAGAAAAAATGCTTTGGTCTTTCCTTGCAGTACTTTTTTCCGGCTGGCTCTATGTGGATGCCTCCTATCGCGGTCCGCAGTGGCAACGCTGGCTGTTTAAACCTGTTACCCTGCTGCTGCTGGTTGCCTGGGCCTGGCAGGCACCGGCCGTGAACACCACTGACTATCTGATCCTTGCCGGACTGATTGCCACGCTGGCAGGCGATGCGCTGATGCTGCTGCCCCGACAGCAAATGCTTTATGCGCTGGGCGCGTTTTTCCTTTCGCATCTGCTCTACACCATCAGTTTTACCGCCCATATGACCATGAGCTTCTACTGGCCTATTCCGCTGACGTTTCTGATTATCGGCGTTGCGGTCATTGCGCTGCTCTGGACGCGGCTGGAGGAGCTGCGCTGGCCCATCTGTACCCTGATTGGCATGACGCTGGTGATGAACTGGATGGCGGCTGAAAACTACTTTTTCCGTCCGACCGACTACAGTTTCTCGCTGCTGATTGGTGCGGGCCTGCTGCTGCTGGCCAATATCATCTGGTTTATTTCACACTATCGCCGCCGCTTCAGCGCTGACAGCGCCATTGTCGCCGCCTGCTATTTTGCCGGTCATTTTATGATCGTGCGTTCACTCTGGCTCTCCTGATAATCCGGCCATTCCGGGCTTGACTCTGGAGCTGACTCCAGAGTGTAGCCTTCAGTAACGGGCAGCTGCCCGTTACTGATACCGGAGGCTCCATGCATCAACAGATTTCCCCCTGCGGCTGTGACCGGCCGGGCAGCAAACTGCGGCCACACGCTGCTGTGCGCCCCCTGCCCGCGGCCCGCTTCACCCGTCTGACCACGCCCGTCACAACCGGCACCGCCTGCTGTGCCGGAAGCGCGGCGTCAGCTGACGCGGATGAAAACAGAGACTCTGCTAACGGGCTGCCTGCACTGCGCTGGCGAATTACCGGGATGGACTGCCCGGGCTGCGCGCGCACTATCGAAACCGCCGTGCAAAAGTTGCCGCAGGTCACGCAGGCGCGCGTGATTTTTGCCAGTGAAAAGCTGGAAGTCTGTGCCCCCACCGCCATGCAGGCCGCTATAGAACAGGCGGTAAAACAGGCGGGCTTCAGGCTGCACGCCGCTGATGCCCCCGCTCCCCCGCCGGCGACTTCATGCTGGCGCGATCGCGCCGCGCTGCTGCTGCTGGCACTGCTGATGCTGACGAGCTGGCTGATAAGTCAGCAGTCACCGATCTGGGGCGATCGCCTGTTTGTTGCGACCGCGCTGGCCGGTCTCCTGCCGGTCGCGCACAGCGCCTGGCAGCGGATCCGCAGCGGCTCGCCTTTCTCAATCGAAACGCTGATGACGGCGGCGGCAGCCGGCGCGCTGGTAACGGGCGCTCATGCCGAAGCTGCGATGGTGCTGCTGCTGTTTTTAATCGGTGAGCGGCTTGAGGCCTGGGCCGCAGCGCAGGCGCGACGCGGTGTGACCGCTCTGATGGCGCTGCGTCCGGAGCGTGCGACACGGCTGCAGGGCGCGCAGCGCGTTGCGGTCCCGCTGGCGGCGCTGCAGCCGGGCGACATTATTGAAGTTGCCGCCGGCGGCCGCCTGCCGGTTGATGGCGAGCTGCTGCAGTTCAGCGCCAGTTTTGATGAAAGCGCATTAACCGGTGAGTCCCTGCCGGTGAGCCATCAGCCCGGCGATCGGCTGATGGCCGGCGCCACCAGCGTTGATCGGCTGGTGCAGATAAAAGTGACCTCTCTGCCGGGAGAGAGCGCTATCGATCGTATCCTGCAGCTCATTGATGAAGCGGAGAGCCATCGCGCACCGGCAGAACGCTTTATCGATCGCTTTAGCCGCATCTATACGCCGGCCATTATGCTGCTGGCGCTACTGGTGATGGTGGTCCCGCCGCTCTCTGGCCTGGGAGAGTGGCAGCCGTGGATCTATAAAGGGCTGACGCTGCTGCTGATTGGCTGCCCCTGCGCGCTGGTGATCTCAACGCCGGCGGCGGTGACTTCAGCGCTGGCCTCTGCCGCGCGTCAGGGCGTGCTGCTTAAAGGTGGCGCCGCGCTGGAGCAGCTGAGCCGCGTGCAGGTTATCGCCTTCGACAAAACCGGCACGCTGACCCTGGGTAAACCGCAGGTTACGGCGATCCGCGCTTTTGGTCAGACTGACGAAGCGGCGCTGCTGCGCCTCGCGGCGGCGGCAGAGCGCGGGTCCGGGCATCCGCTGGCGCAGGCAATTGTCGCAGAAGCCGCGAAACGGCAGCTGACTCTGCCGGATGCGCAACAGCAGCAGGCGCTGGCGGGCAGCGGTATTCGCGCGAGCATTGACGGCGTCCCTTATCAGCTGCTGACACCGCGTGCCGCGCCGGGATTGAGCGATCAGCAGCGGCAGCGTGTGATGGAGTACGAGCGCGAGGGCAACACGGTAGTGATCCTGCTGCAGGCAGATCGGCCGCTGGGGCTGCTGGCGCTGCAGGATCGGCTGCGTGAAGAGGCTGCGGCGGCTATCGATCAGCTCAGAGCCGCGGGGATCGCCAGCGTCATGCTGACCGGAGATAACCCGCGTGCGGCCGCCGCCATAGCGGCAGAACTTAATATTGAATATCGGGCGGGTTTGCTGCCGGCAGACAAAGTCAGTGCCGTACGCGCGCTGAGCCAGCAGCAGCCGCTGGCGATGGTGGGTGACGGCATTAATGATGCGCCAGCGATGAAAGCGGCGGCTATCGGGATTGCTATGGGCAGCGGCACTGACGTGGCGCTGGAAACGGCTGACGCTGCGCTGACGCAGAATCGCCTGACTCTTCTGCCGCAGACTGTCGCGCTGGCGCGGCGCGCCCGCGCCATCGTGCTGCAGAATATTACGCTGGCGCTGGGGCTGAAGGCGCTGTTTCTGCTCACGACGCTGCTCGGCTTAACCGGCTTGTGGCTGGCGGTGCTGGCCGATTCGGGTGCTACGGCGCTGGTGACCGCAAACGCTCTGCGTCTGCTGCGCCAGCCCCCCGTCAGGCCTCCGCGCCTTTCCTGATCAGATACTGGTACGGCAGCGCTTCCGTCTGCTGTGCCAGTAAATCGTGATCCATAAAGCGGCAGAAACCGGGGATATCGCGCGTGGTCGCCGGATCGTCGGCAATAATCAGCAGCGTTTCACCCGCCTGCATTGTGCGTACCGTCTTGCGTACCATCATCACGGGTTCAGGGCAGCGCAGGCCCAGCGCATCCAGCGTATGGTCGGGTGCGGAGAAAGGATCGCTCATGATTCTCTTATCGGTCAGTAACAGGGATGCTCATTCTAGCTCGCCATTTCCGCAGCGCAAGGCGACAACGATTGCGTTAAAATTAACCGTTGCATAAATTGCGCAACGGGTTAAGATGCCGTCCGATTTTTCAATACCGTTGCTTAGTCCCCAAAATCCTTCGCCTTTTGGCACGCGCAGTCAGCGCAGCAAAAATGCGAACGATGAATGGATGGGTTCCCTCACCCCATTGTTTAAAAAGGCTCACTATGATCGCTTTTTCTGCGCGTCAGCGCATGCACGCCCTTTTCTGGCTGTCGCTGTTTCATCTGCTGGTGATCACCTCCAGCAATTATCTGGTTCAGCTGCCGGTCGCTATTTTCGGTTTTCATACCACCTGGGGTGCGTTCAGCTTTCCCTTTATTTTTCTCGCAACCGACCTGACCGTGCGTATTTTCGGCGCTCCGCTTGCGCGGCGCATTATTCTCGCAGTGATGATCCCGGCGCTGTTTATCTCCTACGCTATCTCCTGCCTCTTTTATCAGGGGGCATGGCAGGGCTGGGCGTCGCTGCAGCAGGTCAATCTCTTTGTCGCCCGTATCGCCTGCGCCAGCTTTATGGCCTATGCGCTGGGTCAGATCCTCGACGTTCACGTCTTTAACCGTCTGCGCCAGCTGCCGCAGTGGTGGATAGCGCCAGCCTGCGCCATGTTTCTCGGCAACGTCAGCGATACGCTGGCCTTTTTCTTTATCGCTTTCTATAAGAGCCAGGATCCCTTCATGGCAGCGCACTGGGTCGAGATTGCCCTGGTGGACTACAGCTTCAAGGTGCTGATCTGCCTGATCTTCTTCCTGCCCGCCTACGGCCTGCTGCTGAATGCCGCCCTGAAGCGCATGGCGGAACGGCATCAGGCGCGCCAGATCAATTTCGGCTAATGTGCCATAGACGAAATGGCGCGGTGCGCTAAGATTTCCTGACACATCGGCGGTTGCTTTTGACCGCCGATTCCGTTTGTATAAGCCAGACTGGAATTGTAAAAGGGAACAGAATGCGCAACGTAGTGAAGTATGCAGGTATCGGCCTGCTGGTGCTGGGCCTGGCGGCGTGCGATCAGAAAAAAGAGGATGCTGCTGACAACAGCGGCACCAGCGTCAGCCAGTCCGCTCAGACGGTGAATCTGATGGAAGGGAAACTGAGCTTTACGCTGCCTGCAGGCATGTCTGATAAGAGCGGTAAACTCGGCTCTGAATCCACCAATATGCACGTCTACGCTAATGAAACCGGCCAGCGCGCCATTATTGTGATCGCCGGCGACCCGACCAGTGACTCACTTGAGACGCTCTCAAAACGTCTGGAGCAGCAGCAGCGCAATCGCGATCCGCAGCTGCAGGTGGTGTCGAATAAAGCGGTAACGCTGAAAGACCAGCCGGCACAGCAGCTGGATACGGTGATTTCCGCTAACAATCAGACATCGTGGTCAACGGTAGTGCTGGCAAAAGTCGATAACCAGCTTTTGACGCTACAGATCACCCTGCCGGCGGAGAATCAGCAGCAGGCGCAGAGCGATGCAGACAGCATTGTGAAGAGCATTACGCTGAAGTAAGCCGTTACCCGATGCGCATTGATGCGCACCGGGCCATATTTCCCAGGGTCGCCATTCATGGCGACCTTTTTTATAACCTTACCGGCGAAATATGCCAGATCTCATCCGCATACTCCTGAATGGTACGATCTGACGAGAAGTAGCCCATACCGGCGATATTCAGCGCTGCACGGCGCTGCCACTCATCCGGCTGCCGGTAAAGCTTATCCACTTTATCCTGCGTATCCACATAGCTGCGGTAATCCGCCAGCAGCTGATAGTGGTCACCAAAGTTCACCAGCGCATCAAACAGGTTACGATAACGTCCCGGCTCCTGCGGGCTGAACACGCCGGTGGCAATCTGCGTCAGCACCTGATGCAGCTCAGCATCTTCCTCAAAGTATTTGCGCGGGTTGTAGCCCTCTTTGCGCAGCTGCTCAACCTGCGGCGTGGTGTTGCCGAAGATAAAGATGTTCTCTGCGCCCACGTGCTCGCGCATCTCCACGTTTGCGCCATCCAGCGTGCCGATGGTCAGCGCGCCGTTTAGCGCAAACTTCATGTTACTGGTGCCGGAGGCCTCAGTACCCGCCGTGGAGATCTGCTCGGAAAGATCGGCTGCCGGAATGATGATCTGCGCGAGGCTGACGCCGTAGTTAGGGATAAACACTACTTTCAGCTTGTTCTTTACCTGCGGATCGTTATTGATCACGTCAGCCACATCATTGATCAGATGAATAATATGTTTTGCCACGTAGTAGGCCGAGGCGGCTTTGCCGGCAAAAATATTTACGCGCGGTACCCAGCTGGCATCGGGATCGGCTTTGATCCGGTTATAGCGGGTGATCACATGCAGCACGTTAAGCAGCTGCCGTTTATACTCGTGAATACGCTTGATCTGTACATCGAACAGCGCGTGCGGATTGAGCACGATATCCATATTTTTGGCGACCCATGCCGCCAGCCGCTGCTTGTTGGCAAATTTGGCATCGGCAACCTGGCGAATAAACGCCGGGTAGTCGATATGCGGCTGCAGCTCGCTGAGCTGTGACAGATCGGTGCGCCAGGTGCGGCCAATGGTTTCATCCAGCACGCCGGAGAGCGCCGGATTCGCCAGCGCCAGCCAGCGACGCGGCGTCACGCCGTTGGTCTTGTTGCAGAAACGTCCCGGAAAGAGCCGGGCAAAGTCGGCAAACAGCGACTGCACCATCAAATTGGAGTGCAGCTCAGAGACGCCGTTTACTTTGTGACTCACCACCACCGCCAGCCACGCCATACGGATGCGGCGGCCATCATTCTCATCGATAATCGAGATGCGCGACATCAGATCCCAGTCGTCGGGATAGTGCTCCTGAATCGTCTTCAGGAAGTAATCGTTGATCTCGAAAATAATACTCAGGTGACGCGGCAAAATTTTGCCGATCATATCTACCGGCCAGGTCTCCAGCGCCTCGCTCATCAGCGTATGGTTGGTATAGGAGAAGATCTGACAGGTGACTTCAAACGCGTCATCCCAGCTGAATTTATACTCATCAATCAGCAGCCGCATCAGCTCCGGGATCGCCAGAACCGGATGCGTGTCGTTCAAATGGATAGCGACTTTGTCAGCAAGGTTGTCCCAGGTTTCATGCATTTTCCAGTGGCGATGCAGAATATCCTGCACCGTAGAGGAGACAAGAAAGTACTCCTGACGCAGCCGCAGCTCGCGTCCTGAGTAGGTTGAATCATCCGGATAGAGAACCCGCGAAACGTTCTCGGAATGATTTTTGTCCTCGACGGCCGCAAAGTAGTCGCCCTGGTTAAACTTGCCGAGATTGATCTCATTGCTCGCCTGCGCCCCCCACAGCCGCAGGGTATTGGTGGCATCGGTGTCAAAACCGGGAATGATTTGATCGTACGCCATCGCGACAATCTCTTCCGTTTCAATCCAGCGAACGCGCGCGCCCTCATGCTGCAGACGACCGCCGAAACGCACTTTATAGCGGGTATTATGGCGCTGAAATTCCCACGGATTGCCATACTCCAGCCAGTAGTCCGGCGACTCACGCTGCTGGCCGTCGACAATGTTCTGCCGGAACATACCGTAGTCATAGCGGATGCCGTAACCGCGTCCCGGCAGGCCTAATGTTGCCAGCGAATCTAAAAAGCAGGCGGCCAGACGACCAAGGCCGCCGTTGCCGAGTCCGGGATCGTTTTCCTCTTCCATCAGTTCGCTGAGATTGAGTCCCATCTCATCCAGCGCCTGATTGAGATCGTCATAAATGCCCATCGCCAGCAGCGCATTGCCCAGCGTGCGGCCCATCAGGAACTCCATCGACAGGTAGTAAACCTGACGCACATCCTGCGACAGCTGCGCACGGCTGGAACGCAGCCAGCGCTCCACCATACGGTCGCGCACCGCGAGCAGCGAGGCGTTCAGCCACTCGTGTTTATTCGCGATTGAAGGATCTTTGCCAATCGTAAACATCAGCTTATAGGCGATTGAGTGCTTCAGCGCTTCAACCGTCAGCGTGGGTGAGGCGTAGGTGAAAGGTGCATTCATATCCGGACTCCCAATCTCTCAATTACAGCATACGTTGATAAAGATCGCGGTAGGCCTGCGCAGCCACCTGCCAGCTGAAATCCATCGCCATGGCCTGGCGCTGAACATAGCGCCACAGTGAAGGCCGTGACCAGAGTACAAAGGCGCGACGAATAGCCCGCAGCAGTGACCAGGCATTGCTGTCTTCAAAACTGAAGCCGCTGGCAACACCATCTGCCAGGTTCTCCAGAGAGCTATCCTGTACGGTATCGGCCAGGCCACCGGTACGACGCACCAGCGGCAGCGTGCCATATTTCAGGCCATAGAGCTGCGTCAGCCCGCAGGGTTCAAAGCGGCTGGGAACCATAATCACATCGGCACCGCCAACAATGCGGTGTGAGAACGCTTCGTGATAGCCAATCTGTACGCCCACGCTGCCAGGATGCTCCGCCGCGGCTGCAAGAAAACCCTGCTGCAGTTCGGCGTCGCCCTGACCCAGCAGGACCAGCTGCCCGCCCTGTGCCAGCAGACCCGGCAGCGCTTCCAGCACCAGATCGAGCCCTTTCTGTTTTGTCAGCCGGCTGATGACGCAGAAAACCGGCACTTTATCATCGACCTTCAGTCCCATAGCGATCTGCAGCTGACGTTTGTTTTCCGCTTTGCTTTCCAGGGTTTCGCGGTCATAACGGGCGGTCAGCAGCAGGTCATGAGCCGGATCCCAGATGCCCGGATCCACACCGTTGAGAATACCGCTCAGACGACCTTCACGCAGACGCTGCTCCAGCAGCGCTTCCATGCCATAACCAAACTCCGGTCGGGTGATCTCCAGCGCGTAGGTCGGACTGACCGCTGTGATGTGATCGGCAAAGAACAGACCAGCCTTGAGGTAAGAGATCTGGCCGTAAAACTCCAGGCCATGCATGCCAAAATATTCGCGCGGGATCTGAATCTCATCCAGATGCCGGGCGTTAAACAGCCCCTGATAGGCAAGGTTGTGTACGGTAAAGACCGTTTTAGCCGGATTGCCGCGCGCGGCGATATAGGCGCAGGTCAGACCGGCATGCCAGTCATGCGCGTGCACAATCTGCGGACGCCACAGGCCATCTACTCCGCTGGCCAGCTCGGCACCCATCCAGCCCAGCAGTGCGAAACGCAGATAGTTGTCTACGTATGCGAACTGCGACGTGTCGTGGTAGGGGCTGCCGGGACGGTCATACAGTCCTGGCGCATCAATCAGATAAATACCGACACCGTTGTACTGCCCGAACAGCAGGCGCACGGGCCCGGCAAAAGTTTGCAGCTCCGCCACCACGTCAGTATCAGGAATTCCTTTACGCAGATCCGGAAACGCCGGGATCAGTACCCGCGTATCCGTACCATCGGCTATTTGCGCCTGCGGTAATGCGCCGACGACATCAGCCAGCCCGCCCGTTTTCAGCAGCGGAAAAAGCTCTGAACAGACATGTAAAACCTGCATCCTGAACCCCTATTATGTTATCGCGCGCGTTCCACGCGGCGGTTTTTTTGTATGCTTGTCGCCACTCACTGACCCGCGGTGGCCAGCCTGGCCAGCATGGCGCGCGTCACCAGTACGATGCCCTCTTCCGATCGGTAAAAACGCCGGCTGTCTTCATCCGGATTCTCTCCAATCACCATGCCCTCCGGGATTGCGCAGGCACGGTCAATTACACAGCGGCGAAGCCGGCACGAACGGCCTACCACAACATCCGGTAACAGCACCGCTGAATCAATATTGCAAAATGAGTTTACGCGCACGCGCGGAAACAGCACTGAATTCACGACTACGGAGCCGGAAATAATACAGCCGCCCGATACCAGCGAGTTCATGGTCATGCCATGACTGCCGGAGCGATCCTGCACAAATTTAGCCGGCGGCAGTGGCTCCATATGGGTCCGGATGGGCCATTCATGGTCATACATATCCAGCTCTGGCGTCACGGATGCCAGATCAAGATTCGCACGCCAGTAGGCCTCCAGCGTACCTACATCACGCCAGTAGGGTTCTGCATTCTCATCGTTCTGCACGCAGGAGAGCGTGAATGAATGTGCATACGCCTCACCGCTCGCCACAATTTTTGGCAGCAGATCTTTGCCAAAGTCGTGGCTGGAGTTCTCTACCAGCAAATCTTCTTCCAGTAACTGATAAAGATAGTCGGCATTGAAAACATAGATACCCATACTTGCCAGCGCCTTATCTGCGTCGCCAGGCATAGCGGGAGGAGTCGCGGGTTTTTCAACAAAATCGACCACGTTGTTGTCAGCATCTACCGCCATCACGCCAAAGGCGGTCGCTTCCGCCAGCGGAACCGGCAGACAGGCGATAGTGCACTTCGCCCCGCGTTCAGCGTGGTCGAGCAGCATACGCGAGTAGTCCATTTTGTAGATGTGATCGCCGGCAAGGATCACGATGTACTGTGCGTTATAGCGCCGGATAATATCGAGGTTCTGCGTCACCGCATCGGCGGTGCCGCGATACCAGTACTCCGTCGCGGCGCGCTGCTGAGCGGGCAGCAAATCGACAAACTCATTCATCTCTTCGTTAAACAGTGACCAGCCGCGCTGAATATGCTGCGTCAGCGTATGCGACTGATACTGGGTAATGACGCCGATGCGCCGGATGCCTGAGTTAATGCAGTTGGAAAGGGCAAAGTCGATGATACGAAACTTGCCGCCAAAGTGAACGGCAGGCTTCGCGCGTTTTGCGGTCAGATCTTTCAGACGCGTGCCGCGTCCGCCAGCAAGGATCAGGGCAACTGTCTGGGTAGGGAGCTGGCGCGCCAGCATCAGAGGATCGTTTCTGTCTAACTTCACCATGTCTGACTCCTTATGATTGCTTTAGGAACACACACACGCCGCGTGCGGGCCCGTGCCAGACAGTTGTCAAAATGGGATTATCTTCCCCGGCGAAAGGAGGTATGGCATGCCATTCTCCGTCTGGTAAGGCTAGGTCACTGATTGCATCTGTTGCATTTATTGTTATCAGCCAGCGATCCGACAGCAGGATTTGCATCTGATGCGCACCCCGCTCCCACTCTTCTGGTTCCAGTGGTTTGCCGCTGGCATTGAACCACTGCACCTGACCATCACCTTCCTGCCACCAGCAGTCTGCCGTCAGCGCCGGAATGCGCTGGCGCAGCTGGATCAGCGCCGCAGTAAAGTCGACCAGCCCTTCATCATCCTGCTGCCAGTTGAGCCACGTCAGCAGGTTATTCTGACAGTAGGCGTTGTTGTTGCCATACTGGCTCTGGCCGCGCTCATCGCCCGCCAGCAGCATCGGCGTGCCCTGTGCCAGCAGCAGCGTGGTCAGCAGCGCATGCGCGCTGTGCCGCCGCCGCTGCAGGACATCCGGATTCGCTTTCAGCCCTTCATGCCCGTGGTTATGACTGAAGTTGTCACTGCTGCCGTCGCGGTTATCCTCGCCGTTAGCCTGATTATGTTTATGGTTATAGCTCACCAGGTCGCGCAGCGTGAAGCCATCATGCGCGGTAATAAAATTAATGCTGGCGTGCGGCCGGCGCCCTGCCTGCTGAAACAGATCGGCTGAGGCGGCAAACCGACGCGCCAGCTCGCCGTTGTTCAGTTCGCCATGCAGCCAGTAGCGGCGTGCGGCGTCGCGAAAATGGTCGTTCCATTCGGCAAAGCCTGGCGGAAACCGGCCCACCTGATAGCCGTTTTCGCCGATATCCCACGGCTCAGCAATCAGCTTGACCTGCGACAGAACCGGACAGGCGCGAATCGCCGCCAGCAGCGGTGCTTCAGCGCAAAAGTCCGGCGTACGCCCCAGCACGCTGGCGAGATCAAAGCGAAAGCCATCAACGTGACAGTGCTGTACCCAGTATCGCAGCGCTTCCAGCGCCCACGCCACCACCTGCGGATCGCTGAGATTTAGCGTGTTGCCGCAGCCGGTCCAGTTCTGGTAATTCCCCTGCTCATCAAGCCAGTAGTAGCTGGCGTTATCCACCCCGCGCAGCGACAGCGTCGGGCCAATCTCTTCCAGCTCTGCGGAGTGGTTAAAGACCACGTCCAGGATCACTTCAATACCTGCTGCGTGCAGCGTTTTCACCGCCTGCTGAAACTCCTGCAGCGCTGTGACGCCCGCTTCCCCTGACGCATAATCCGGGTGTACCGCCCAGAGCGCGTAGGGGTTGTAGCCCCAGTAGTTTTGCAGCCCTGTCCGCTGCAGCCGCGGCTCGCTGGCAAACGCCGCCACCGGCAGCAGCTCCAGCGCGGTAATGCCGAGGTCGCGCAGGTACTTCACCATAGCAGGGTGGCCGAGCGCCGCATACGTCCCGCGCAGCGTTTCAGGAATTTCCGGATGCAGCTGCGTCAGACCGCGCACGTGCGCTTCGTAAATGACCGTTTTGCCCCAGGGCGTACGCGGTGGCCGATCGTCTTCCCAGTCAAAGTCTTCAGCGATAACCAGCGATTTGGGCATGCAGCCGGCGCTGTCCTGACTGTCAGGCTGCGCGATGCCGCCATACAGCGCGGCGTCATCCGCAACGCTGCCGGTAACGGCTTTGGCGCAGGGGTCCACCAGCAGTTTAGCCGGATTAAAACGGTGTCCCCGCTGCGGATCCCACGGACCATAAACGCGATAGCCGTAGCGCTGACCCGGCTTCAGCCCGGCAATATAGCCGTGCCAGATATCGCCGCTGCGGGCGGGCAGCGTCAGACGCTGCTCCTCTCCTTCACAGCTGAACAGGCAGAGCTCCACCTTCTCTGCGTGACGCGAGAAGAGCGTGAAGTTGACGCCGCGTCCATCATAGCGGGCCCCGTGCGGCGCAGGCTGGCCCGCTTCGATCATCAGTCCGCCTCCCGCACCAGCCAGATGGTCGACAGCGGTGGCAGGGTCAGACTCAGCGACTGCGCGCGGCCGTGGCTGGCAATCTCGTCGGTGCGGGCGATGCTGTGGTTACGCACGTCGCTGCCGTGATAGTCGTGCTGATCGGTATTCAGCACTTCGCGCCAGCTGCCCGCCTGATTGACGCCAAAACGGTAATCCTGGCGCGTGACCGGCGTAAAGTTGCTGGCAACAATGATCTCATTGCCTTCGCGGTCGCGGCGTACAAAGACAAACACCGAGTTATCGTGGTCATCCACTACCAGCCACTCAAAGCCCTGCGGATCAAAGTCGAGCTGATAAAGTGGCGCATAGTGGCGATAGGTGTGGTTGAGATCGCGTACCAGACGCTGCACGCCGTGATGCCAGTTGTCATCGCCTTCCAGCAGGTGCCAGTCGAGGCTGACGTCATGGTTCCACTCGCGCCCCTGAGCAAACTCATTGCCCATAAACTGCAGCTTTTTACCCGGAAACGCCCACATCCAGCCGTAGTAGGCGCGCAGGTTAGCGAACTTCTGCCAGGCGTCACCCGGCATGCGATCGAGAATAGAGCGCTTGCCGTGCACCACTTCGTCATGGGAGAGCGGCAGCACGAAGTTTTCGCTGTAGTTGTAGGCCATGCCAAATGTCATCAGATTGTGATGATAGCGGCGATGTACCGGGTCGAGCTTCATGTAGTCGAGGGTGTCGTGCATCCAGCCCAGGTTCCACTTAAACCAGAAGCCCAGCCCTTCATTTTCGCTCGGGCGCGTGACGCCAGGGAAGTCGGTTGACTCTTCCGCCACGGTGATGCTGCCAGGTACCGCCGTGCCCAGCGTCTGGTTGGTATGACGCAGAAATGCAATCGCTTCCAGATTTTCGCGCCCGCCCAGATGATTCGGGATCCACTCGCCCGCTTTACGGCTGTAGTCGCGGTAGATCATTGAAGCCACCGCATCCACGCGCAGGCCGTCAATGCCAAACCGCTCCAGCCAGTAAAGCGCGTTACCGGAGAGATAGTTGCTGACTTCACGCCGCCCAAAGTTATAGATCAGCGTATTCCAGTCCTGATGATACCCTTCGCGCGGATCGCTGTGTTCATAGAGTTCAGTGCCGTCAAATTTCGCCAGACCGAAGTCGTCGTCAGGAAAATGGCCCGGTACCCAGTCCAGCAGTACGTTGATACCCGCCTCATGTGCCGCTGCAATAAACTGACGGAACTCATCGCGCGTGCCGAAGCGCCGCGTCGGCGCATACATGCCCAGCGGCTGATAACCCCAGCTGCCGTCAAACGGATGCTCATTAATCGGCAGCAGCTCGATATGGGTAAAGCCCATCTCTTTGACATAGGGGATAAGCTGCTCAGCCAGCTCTTTGTAGCTCAGCCAGAAGTTGTTATCGGTGTGGCGTCGCCATGAGCCGAGGTGCACCTCATAAATAGAGATAGGCTGATCAAAACCGTTCGCCGCTTTGCGCACTGGCTGCATCTCAACCTTCGGCGGCAGGCCGCAGATCATCGATGCCGTCTGCGGGCGCATCTGCGCTTCAAACGCAAACGGGTCAGCTTTGATACGCATCTGCCCGTGTAAATCGACAATCTCATATTTATAGAGCTGTCCGTTTACCGCACCCGGCACAAACAGCTCCCAGATACCGAGTTCGCGCCGGAAGCGCATCGGATGACGGCGGCCGTCCCAGAAGTTGAAGTCGCCCACCACAGAGACGCGCCGGGCATTCGGCGCCCATACGGCAAAGCGGATGCCGCTGACGCCATCAATGGTCGCGCCGTGCGCACCCAGGGTTTCATACGGACGCTGGTGCGTACCTTCAGCCAGCAGCCAGGCGTCCATATCGGCCAGCAGCGGGCCAAAACGGTAGGCGTCATCAATCAGATTCTGCTGACCATGCCAGTTCACCGCCAGCTGATAGCGAAACATGTTCTTGCGGCGCGGAATCACTCCGCTGAAAAAGCCGCGTGAATCCAGACACTTCAGCTGACCACATTTGCGGCCGGTTTTGGTTTCAATCACCCAGACTTCAGACGCATCCGGCAGCAGCGCGCGGACTTCAAGGCCCTGAACGGTCTGGTGCATTCCCAGGACAGAAAAGGGGTCGGCGTAATCCCCGGCAAAAAGCGCATTGATCGCATCGCGATCGGGAAACTCTGACATGACTTTCTTCCTATGATTTTGTGCAGGCGACCGCAGGGGCAGCTGTGCCGCTGTAAGTGCGCTGCTTTTCATTGAGTCATACGTACGCTGGCAAGAGAGGCCACCCTCCATGGGAAAATTCGTTGCCAGGTACCACTACTAATTCGCTTACAAAGTACAACCTGTTAACAATCGGTACTTCTCAGTTAAATCATAGCTTGGGGTTGGCAGAAGCCAGGGAGGAACGTGAAAAATTGTTATCGGAAAAACAAAAAAGGGAAGCCGATCACTCGCTGGCGGCAATTTGCCTTAGGTTTTGCCCGTCAGCTGATTAAAAAAAAGCCGGGAAACCCCGGCCTGTCTGATGTCGCTGCGCTTAGTCGATAAGCAGACGCAGCATGCGACGCAGCGGTTCTGCGGCACCCCACAGCAGCTGATCGCCAACGGTGAAAGCGGAAAGATACTCCGGTCCCATGTTGAGTTTGCGCAGGCGGCCAACCGGCGTGGTCAGGCGACCGGTAACCGCAGCGGGCGTCAGCTCGCGCATCGTGATCTCGCGATCGTTTGGCACCACTTTTACCCACTCGTTATGCGCCGCGAGCAGCTGCTCAATCTCTGCCAGCGGCAGATCTTTTTTCAGCTTCAGCGTAAACGCCTGGCTGTGGCAGCGCAGCGCGCCGACGCGCACGCAGAGGCCGTCAACCGGAATGATGTTGCCGGTATTGAGGATCTTGTTGGTCTCCGCCTGCCCTTTCCACTCTTCGCGGCTCTGGCCATTGTCGAGCTGCTTGTCGATCCAGGGAATCAGGCTGCCCGCCAGTGGCACACCAAAGTTATCCGTCGGCAGCGTGCCGGAACGGGTAAAATCAGTCACGCTGCGCTCAATCTCCAGAATAGCGGAAGCGGGATCCTGCAGCGCCGGAGCGACATGGTCATGCAGCATACCCATCTGCGTCAGCAGTTCGCGCATATGACGCGCGCCGCCGCCGGACGCCGCCTGGTAAGTCGCCACCGAGGCCCACTCTACCAGATCGTTCGCAAACAGGCCGCCCAGCGACATCAGCATCAGGCTGACGGTGCAGTTGCCACCGACAAAGGTTTTGATGCCGTTGTTCAGGCCGTCGCGAATCACCTGATTGTTGACCGGATCGAGAATAATGATGGCGTCATCTTTCATGCGCAGCGTAGAAGCTGCATCAATCCAGTAGCCCTGCCAGCCGCTCTCGCGCAGCTTTGGATAGACTTCACTGGTATAGTCGCCGCCCTGGCAGGTAATAATGATGTCGAGCGCTTTCAGCGCGTCAATATCAAACGCATCCTGCAGCGCGCCGGTTGACTTACCGCCAAACGCGGGCGCAGCCTGACCCAGCTGCGACGTAGAGAAGAACACCGGATTGATCACGTCAAAATCGCGTTCTTCGCTCATTCGTGACATCAGCACAGAGCCGACCATGCCACGCCAACCAATAAAACCTACATTCTTCATTTTCTGTCCGTCTCAGGAGCTCGGGCCGAGGCCTGTATAGTGCATGTATCAGACCCGGCGCTAACGATGCGCGAGCCTGCGTAATATTCAGGTTTACCTGCGACCTTCAACTCTACAAAATGCTGCACTTCTGGCAAGTGAATTAATTCGATTACACCTGTTTTTTCAGCAACAGAGCTAATAATAGTGAACACCAACAGAAAGGAGTGGTTTACCGCCCATGACTGAAATGATATCTGCGACCGTGCTGCTGCTGCTGATCATGGATCCTCTCGGCAACCTGCCTATTTTTATGTCGGTGCTGAAACATCTGGAACCCAGACGCCGTCGCGTGGTGCTGATGCGCGAAATGCTGATTGCGCTCGGTCTGATGCTGCTGTTTCTGTTTGCCGGTGAACGCATTCTGATGTTCCTGAACCTGCGCACCGAAACGGTCTCTATTTCCGGCGGCATTATTCTGTTCCTGATCGCGATTCGCATGATTTTTCCCTCCGGCGACACCGGCAGCAGCGGCCTGCCGGCTGGCGAGGAGCCGTTTCTCGTGCCGCTGGCCATCCCGCTGGTCGCCGGCCCCTCACTGCTGGCCACGCTGATGCTGCTGTCGCACCAGTACCCGCATCAGATGAGCCATCTGGTCGGCGCGCTGCTGATCGCCTGGGGAGCTACGGTTATCATTCTGCTGCTGTCGGGGCTGTTTCTGCGCCTGCTGGGCGACAAAGGCGTTAACGCGCTGGAGCGGCTGATGGGACTGATCCTGATTATGCTGGCGACGCAGATGCTTCTGGATGGGATCCGGGCGTATCTGAAGTTATAACCGCATGCTATGGCTGCGGGCGACTGGCATCGCCCGCATCAACCATTCAGGATTTTTTCTTTATGGGTTTGCCAGACCAGTAGCCTGCCAGCAGTGAGCCGGAGAGGTTGTGCCAGACCGAGAAGAGTGCACCCGGCAGGGCAGCAAGCGGTGAGAAATAGAGTTTGCCGAGCGTAGCCGCCAGCCCCGAATTCTGCATCCCCACCTCCAGCGCCAGCGTGCGGCAGGTCGACTCATCAAAGCCAAACAGCTTGCCGCCCCAGTAGCCGCCGAGCAGACCAATGGCGTTATGCAGGATCACCGCCAGAATCACCATCAGGCCCACCGATCCGATAAAGCTCTGGCTACCCGCCACCACCGCGCTGATAATCAGCAAAATGCAGAGCATGGAAAACGCCGGCAGCCAGGGTTCAACGCGGCGCACCACGCTGTTCATGGTGTGATGAATAATCAGCCCGAGTGAAATCGGGATCACCACAATTTTCACGATGCTCAGCAGCATCCCCACCACGTCGACCTGAATATGCGTATCAACGTAAAAACGGGTCAGCAGCGGAGTGGCAAACACGCCCACCAGCGCAGAGACGGAAGAGATCGTCACCGAGAGCGCCACATCGCCCTTCGCCAGGTAAATCATTACGTTTGACGCGGTTCCGCTGGCGACGCTGCCGACCAGAATCATGCCGGCAGCCAGATCGGGCGGCATCTGAAACAGCTTTGCCAGCGCCCATGCGGCCAGCGGCATCACCAGATAGTGCAGAAAGGTGCCGGCAATCACCGGAGCCGGACGCACCAGCACGCGTTTAAAATCGTCAATATTTAGCGTAACGCCCATGCCAAACATGATCAGCATCAGCAGATAAGAGACCCACGGACCGATACCGGTAAAGGTGGATGGCGAGTAGTAGGCGGCGACTGAGAGCAGTACAGCCCAGAGTGGAAACAGGCGGGTGATACTGGCGAGCATGAAACACTTCCTTTTTCAGAGACCTTTGTCCGCTACAAAAACGAGCCGGAGAGGTTTTAGATAATGTGCCACAGGTGAAAGATCGCACGGGGAACGACCGCTGCAATCGGAAGGGATCATAACATTTCGTTATCGCCGACGACGGTGCCGGCGGCAATTGCCTATCAGCTGCTGCGTATTGCGCCCTGAAGCGGGAAATAACACTGCGCTTTGCGGCAAACGCCAGCAGATATGGCGGGATTAGCCGGAAAAAAAGCCGGACAGCGTCCGGCTAATCAGCATCATAAGGGGGGTATCAGGCACCAAACAGATTGTGATGCAGCGCGCGCACCACCGCTTCCGCATCTGGCGTCGGCACCAGGAAACAGAGGTTGTAGCTGCTGGCACCGTAGCAAATCATGCGCAGATTAAACGGCTCCAGCGCACCAAAGACCTCTTTGCCCACGCCGCAGGCTTTCGACAGGTTGTTACCGATAATAGCGACCAGCGCCAGATTCTCTTCAACTTCCACGCGGCACAGCGAAGAGAGCTCGGTAAGCAGCGCCTGCGTCAGCAGGCTATCCACGCTGCTGGTGGAGCCGGTGTTATCCAGCGTCAGCGCCACGCTGACTTCAGAGGTGGTGACCAGATCCACAGAAACATTATGGCGCGCCAGAATCGCAAACACCTCAGCCAGAAAACCGTGCGCGTGCAGCATGTTCAGGCTGTGCAGCGTTAGCAGCGTCTGCTTGCGACGCAGTGCCAGCGCGCGGAACAGCGGCGGATTACGCGTTTCATTGCAGACGCGCGTGCCGCCGGCGGCCGGATCTTTACTGGAGCCAACAAACACCGGGATATCGCTGCGTACCGCCGGCAGCAGCGTGGCGGGATGGAGCACTTTCGCGCCAAAAATTGCCATTTCTGCCGCCTCTTCGAAGGTGATCTCTTCGATACGGCGCGCAGCCGGCACCACGCGCGGATCGGTGGTATAGATACCTGCCACGTCGGTCCAGATATCGATGCGCTCAGCCTGCAGCGCCTCGCCCAGCAGCGCAGCAGTATAATCGCTGCCGCCGCGGCCCAGCGTGGTGGTGCGTCCTTTGCTCTCGCTGCCGATAAAGCCCTGAGTCACCACCAGCGCTTCGGCAATGCGCGGCTGCAGCTGCGCCGCTGCCAGCGTCTGCAGCTCAGCCACCTGCGGCTCGGCCCGGCCAAAACGATCGCTGGTGCGCATCACTTTGCGAACGTCAAACCACTCGGCATTGACACCGCGCTCGCGCAGGATCTCGACAAACAGCAGCGTTGACATCAGTTCGCCGTGGCTGACCAGCTCATCGGTAAGAGCCAGAGAATTGGCCAGTGCCGTGGTATCTGACAGCATGGTGATGTTTTCCAGCACGCGGTCAATTTCTTCACGGATCACATCCGGCGCAGCAAGGCGATCGATAATGGCGTACTGGATACGGCGAATTTCATCCAGCATCTGGGTACGCTCTGCCTGATCCTGGCCCTCGGCCAGCGCGACCAGCAGATTCGTCACGCCAGCAGACGCAGAGAGAACGACCAGACGGGTGTGGGCATCGGACAGCACAACGTCTGCGCTGCGGTTCATGGCATCGAAATCGGCAACGCTGGTGCCACCAAATTTTGCCACAATCAACGGTTGAGACATGTAACAAACCTCGTGTCAGGTTATCTTCCGCCGGGAATTCGGTTCAGAAGACAGGGATAACAGCCTTGGCACAAGAGAAGAGCGGAATTGGACAGACAAGATCAGGAGATGAGTCACCAAAAGCACTTCACCTTGCGAAACGTCCGACTGCGGACGCTTCTGGTGACAACCCAGAGGATTCAGCCCCTGCAGCCGACAGCACAACACTCCGCGTGTTATGCCATCTCGGCGTCGCACCCCCTGATGTGTTTTCGCCGGATACGGATCCTCAAACACACTGCCTGGGCGACGCGCCTCTTCTGGCTTGCACCCGGAGGTGCAAGTCGCGGGCATAAATTATCGACAAATTGTGCTGCTGTCCAGCCTTGTGGCATCCGGAGAAATGATTTTTTAACGCGCGAAGCCCCGCTGTAAATGCGCGCCGCGCCCGATGCGGGATCCCTGATACAAAAGCGCCCGCTTACGCGGCTTTTTACTGACGCGCCGCAGAATTTATCTTTTCCGCATGCGGCATACTGGCGCCTGGATTTCACTGAAACCGTGCGGCCAGGGTCACAAAATTTTTCCTTTCGCCTGCAACTATGGTCATACTGAAATGCGTTTGCGCGATGCCTGTTCGACTGTACCCGACGCGGTTATGCCCCTGATAAACAGGCGCACACCGGGGTATCAGCAGCGCGCCGTAAGAGAAACTAAGCATGCCGGGCCAGCGGAACGCGCCCGGATGAAATGACGGTTCTTATATCAACAAGAGTGTTGCCATGAAAAATATCAATCCGACACAAACCGCAGCGTGGCAAGCGCTGCAGCAGCATTTTGAACAGATGAAATCAGTGCAGATCGCCGATCTTTTTCAGCAGGATGCCGATCGTTTTGCGAAATTCTCCGCTACTTTCGATGACCAGATGCTGGTGGATTTCTCAAAAAACCGTATCACTGAGGAAACCCTCACAAAATTACAGGCGCTGGCTAAAGAGACTGACCTGGCGGGCGCCATTAAATCGATGTTCTCCGGCGAGAAGATCAACCGTACGGAAGAGCGCGCCGTGCTGCACGTGGCGCTGCGCAACCGCAGCAATACGCCGATTCTGGTTGATGGCAAAGATGTGATGCCGGAAGTCAACGCCGTGCTGGACAAGATGAAAGGCTTCTCTGAGCGTATCATCAGCGGCGAATGGAAGGGATACACCGGTAAGCCCATTACCGATGTGGTCAACATCGGCATTGGCGGCTCCGATCTCGGTCCGTTTATGGTGACTGAGGCGCTGCGCCCTTATAAAAACCATCTGAATATGCACTTTGTCTCCAACGTTGACGGCACGCATATTGCTGAGACGCTGAAAGATCTGAACCCGGAAACCACGCTGTTCCTGGTGGCCTCAAAAACCTTCACCACGCAGGAAACCATGACCAATGCGCACAGCGCACGCGACTGGTTCCTGAAAACGGCGGGCGATCAGCAGCACGTGGCAAAACATTTTGCCGCGCTCTCTACCAACGGCAAAGCGGTCAGCGAGTTTGGTATTGATACCAGCAACATGTTTGAGTTCTGGGACTGGGTTGGCGGGCGCTACTCGCTCTGGTCGGCCATCGGCCTCTCTATTATTCTCTCCATCGGATTTGACAACTTCACGCAGCTGCTCAGCGGCGCACACGCGATGGATCAGCATTTTGCCACCGCTCCGGCGGAGCAGAACCTGCCGGTGCTGCTGGCGCTGATCGGTATCTGGTACAACAACTTTTTTGGTGCCGAAACCGAAGCGATCCTGCCTTACGACCAGTATATGCATCGCTTTGCTGCCTATTTCCAGCAGGGCAACATGGAATCGAACGGCAAGTATGTCGATCGTGAAGGCAATCCGGTCGACTATCAGACCGGCCCGATTATCTGGGGCGAGCCTGGCACCAATGGTCAGCATGCGTTTTATCAGCTGATCCATCAGGGAACCAAGCTGGTGCCGTGCGACTTTATTGCACCGGCCATTACCCATAACGCGCTGGCCGATCACCACCAGAAGCTGCTGTCGAACTTTTTTGCTCAGACCGAGGCGCTGGCGTTTGGTAAGTCACGCGATACGGTAGAGAAAGAATTTACGGATGCCGGCAAATCGGCGGAGTCCGTGGCGCACGTTGTGCCGTTTAAAGTGTTTGAAGGTAACCGTCCGACTAACTCCATTCTGCTGCGCGAAATTACCCCTTACAGCCTGGGTGCGCTGATTGCGCTGTATGAACATAAGATTTTCACGCAGGGTGCCATTCTGAATATTTACACGTTCGATCAGTGGGGCGTGGAACTGGGCAAACAGCTGGCAAATCGTATTTTGCCTGAGCTGGAAAATGACGCAGATATTGCCAGTCACGACAGCTCGACCAATGGATTGATCAATCGCTACAAATCCTGGCGTTAATTTGCATCAGGATCATCAGGGCGGCCGCTGGCCGCCTTTTTTTATTCCGCTTATTTGCCGGTTTTAATACGGCCATTCATTGCTGATGAAAATATCCCTTCGGCTGGCTACAGAAAATCTGATGTTGCGCTAAGCCTCTGCAAAAATCACAGATTTTACCGGATCTGATTGCGTGCAACAGGCGCTCAGCCCCCCTGAATCCACGCGGATTTAAATTTACAACCCATCAGGAAAATCCGATAATTCCTATTCCGTGCCAAATTTTACTAAAAAAGTGTAAAATCCTGCCGTATATAATGTCGTCATATTTACGCTTCAGGCAGTAGCAAACGGGCCACGGAAAAAAGCTATTCACGCCGGTTTTTTCTGACTGCAATACCACAGCAGCCGGATACGGGCGCGCTTTTTAGCCTGCTACAGGCTGATATTTTATTGCTCTGACGTAAATGCGCCTGAAACCAGGATAGCTCCTTCATTCATTTTTTTTCTAAATGCAGGAAACGCTGTTATGAAAAAACTCGTGGCTGCCGGTGCAGCCTTGTTATATCTCGCGGTCGCTTCTGCCGCCCACGCCGTACCGGAAGAGACCGGCGCAGCAGCCGGCGCACAGGCGGGCGCGATCTCCTCTGGCGCATCGACCGCGGTGGGGATTGGCGCGCTCGGCGCGCTGGTAGGTCTCGGCCTTGCCGCTGCTGGCGGCGGCGGCGGCGGTGATGGCGCAAATACCGGTACAACAACAACCACAACGGGCACGACCCGCTGATAATACGCTTTGACTCCTGACCACACCGCCGTGTGGTTATTTTTTGCTTTTGTTTTTTAGACAGGGATACACACAGTGCGCCAACTCTCTTTGCTGCTGCTTTGTCTGTTGCTGCAGGCCTGCACACAGACGCAAAAAGGTCTTGAGCAGACCGTCATGCTTGCCGTCAATGGTCCCGACGACGTCACGGTCAGTGCCGAACAGATTCAGAAACTCCCTTACGCCAGTATGTACGCCCGCATCGACAATGGCGCACGTATCTTTGTGGTACTCGGCTACCTTGAAGCGGGTCAGCAAAAGTGGGTGACTCAGGACAAAGCCATGCTGGTGATGCAGCATGGCCGCCTGGTGAAAACGCTGGGACTGCGCGACAACCTGCAGGCGGTCAGCAACCTCGCCGGGGATCCGCTGGCTGATGCGCTGCATCTGCAGAACGGTGCCAGCTGGACACGCGTCGTGCAGTGGCGTGAACAGGATCGGGTACGCGCCGCAACGGCGGTCTCGCAGTTTGAGCGCGGCACCGATGAAGTGCTGACGCTGGCGGGAGAAGCGATACCGTGCCGCGTCTGGCAGGAAAATGTGTCGATGGCGAGCCTGAACCGCACCTGGCAGAACACGTTCTGGATCGACAACCGCGACGGCACGGTGCTGCAGGCGCAGCAAATGCTTGCCGCTGACCAGTTTCCTGTTGTAACCACCCTTCTGAAGCCGGCTAAATCATGAAAAAAATAATAACTCTGCTGGCTGCACTGGCTCTGCCTGCGGCAGGCAACGCGCTGGCCGCAGGCCAGATTACCGTGCACGCTGCGACAGGCGATAGCAGCATGCAGATTGATGACGTTCAGCGTCTGAGCCAGCTGCTGACGCATCCCGGCCTCAATACCTGGTGGCCCGGCACCGTCATAGCAGAGCGCGGTGCTACCGCTGCCGTACAGCAACAGCGCCACCAGCTGCTGACCGATCTGCGCGCCTGGCAGGGCAGCAGCGATGCCGCACTCGGCGCAACCATCGGTGCAGTGATCCGGCAGCTCAACGCGCTGCCGGTTACCGGCCGGCAGTTTACCTCGCTGGATATCGACTGGCTGCGGCTGCATCCGGAAGCGGATCGTGCGCTGCAGGGCAGTTATGACCTCTATACCCTGCCGGAACCGCACCAGGTACTGATTATGGGCGCCCTCGCCCGGCCTGGCGCAGAGAGCTGGCAGCCCGGACGCAGCGTACGCGACTATCTCGCCGCACACGAACGCCTGACCGGCGGCGATCGCAGCGTGGCCACCGTTATTGCGCCATCTGGCGAGGTCCGTCAGGTTCCGGTCGCCTACTGGAATCAGCGTCATGCTGAAGTTGAACCCGGCAGCATTATCTGGCTCGGCTTTACCTCATGGAGCCTGCCGTGGGGCCAGGCAGATTTAAATACGCGTCTGATTTCTGTTCTGACTCACCGGATCCCGCAATAATGAAAAAACAACTACTGCTCAGCCTGCTGGCTGCATCTGTCTCTGCCGCCTGCCAGGTGCAGGCTGAAACCTGGCCGCAGCCGGTGGGTCCTTCACAATCCGATTTTGGCGGCGTCGGCCTGCTGCAGACGCCTACCGCCCGCATGGCGAAAGAGGGTGAATTCAGCCTTAACGCGCGGGATAACGATCAGTATCGCTACTACTCCGCCTCGCTTCAGCTTCTGTCGTGGCTGGAAACCACCGTACGCTATACCGATGTGCGGACCCGTCGCTACAGCGGCGTGGAAGATTTCAGCGGCAACCAGAGTTATAAAGATAAAGCGTTCGATCTGAAACTGCGCCTCTGGCAGGAGAGCTACTGGCTGCCGGAGGTGGCGGTGGGTTCACGCGACCTCGGCGGCACCGGGCTGTTTGACAGCGAATATCTGGTGGCGTCTAAAGCCTGGGGGCCATTCGATTTTACGCTGGGCCTTGGCTGGGGCTATCTCGGCAACAGCGGCACCGTGAAAAACCCGTTTTGCTCTTACAGCGACAGCTATTGCAGCCGCACCGGTGGCGGCACGGCTGGTTCAGTCAATGGCTCACAGCTGTTTCATGGCCCTGCTGCCCTTTTTGGCGGCGTGGAGTATCAGACGCCCTGGCAGCCGCTGCGCCTTAAGCTGGAGTATGAGGGCAACGACTATCAGGATGACTTTGCCGGACGGCTGGAGCAGCGCAGCAAAGTCAACGCCGGTGCGATTTATCGCCTTACTGACTGGGCAGATATCAATGCCAGCTATGAGCGCGGCAACACCTTTATGTTTGGCGTCACCATTCGCACCAACTTCAACGATCTGCGCCAGACGCATATCGATACGCCGAAGCCTGCTTACGACCCGCATCCGCAGGGCGATCTGCTGGATTCTGCCGTGGTCGCCAGCCAGCTTAGCGCACTGAAGTATGACGCCGGATTCAATGGCCCGCGCATTCAGACCAAAGGCGCTACCCTTTACGTCAGCGGTGAGCAGATCAAATATCGCGATACGCGCGAAGGCGTTGATCGCGCCAATCGTATTATGATGAATCACCTGCCGGCCGGCATTGACACGATTGCCGTCACGGAGTCGCGCTTTAATATGCCGCAGGTGACGACGCGCACGCAGGTTGCCAGCCTGCATAATACGCTCAGCGGCTATCCGCTGGGGCATGAGCAGCCGCTGCAGCAGTCGCGCGTTAATCCGGTCGATCCGGGCGCAACCGAGCAGGGCCTGTTTATGCGTAAAGATCGCCTGAACTACAGCCTGTCACCGGTGCTCAACCAGTCAGTTGGCGGGCCGGAAAGCTTCTATATGTATCAGGTTGGCGCGATGGCAAACGCGGATTACTGGCTGACCGATCACCTGCTGGTGGGCGGCAGCCTGTTCGGCAATATCGTGAACAACTATGACCGCTTCAATTATAACGGCGCGCCCTCTGACTCCACGCTGCCGCGCGTGCGTACCCATATCCGCGACTATGTGAAAAACAATGTCTACGTAAACGATCTGCAGGCCAACTATATGCATTACCTCGGTAATAACCTGTATGGTCAGGTTTATGGCGGCTATCTGGAGACCATGTATGGCGGCGCCGGTGCTGAAGTGCTCTACCGCCCGGTAGACAGCAACTGGGCGGTGGGCGTTGATGCCAACTATGTCAAACAACGCGACTGGGACAACATGATGCAGTTCCGCGACTACAAAGCGCCAACCGGTCATCTGACCGCCTACTGGCGCCCGTGGTTTATGCAGGATGTGCTGGTGAAAGCGAGCGTGGGGCAATACCTGGCGAAGGATAAAGGCGCCACGCTGGATATCTCCAAACGCTACGACAGCGGCGTCACCGTGGGCTTCTACGCCACCAAAACCAACGTTTCATCTGAAGCGTATGGCGAAGGCGACTTTACCAAAGGCTTCTATATTTCGGTTCCGATGGATCTGTTTACCGTCACGCCAACGCGCGGCCGTGCACAGGTGAACTGGGTGCCGCTGACGCGTGATGGTGGCCAGATGCTGAGTCGTAAATATCAGCTCTACGATCTGACCGCCGATCGCGACGCGCGGTTTAATTAAGATCGGGCGCGGGGTAACACCCGCGCACTCTATCTGTGCTGATGCTCTCCACCCCTCTTTCCCCTGGCATCAGTCAGACTCCGCACGCTTTCTTTCCTCATTGCTCACAGATCCGACCAGCACAACTGCATTTGCCTCCATAATGGTTAAAACGAAAATGGTTTCCACGTACAACGCTGAAATGGAGCAACTATGGCTACCCCGGTACCGGCTAAACGCGGAAAAAAACCTCGCGTTACCTCCCCTGCGGCTACGCCGCCGGCTGGCGGTCAGGTTCAGTCGCTGACGCGCGGCCTGCGTCTGCTGGAGCTAATTGCCGACGCGCACGGCAGCGTGGCGCTGACCGAGCTGGCGCAGCAGGCGGGCCTGCCAAATTCAACCACGCATCGTCTGCTCTCCACGATGCAGCAGCAGGGCTTTGTGCATCAGGTGGGCGATCTGGGCTACTGGACGATTGGCGCCCACGCCTTTGTGGTGGGCAGCAGTTTTCTGCAGAGCCGCAATCTGCTGGCCATTGTGCATCCGGTGTTACGGCGACTAATGGAGGAAGCTGGCGAGACGGTGAATCTGGCGGTGCTGGACCTGAGTGATTATCAGGCGGTGATTGTTGATCAGGTGCAGTGCACGCAGCTGATGCGTATGTCAGCCCCGATTGGCGGCAAGCTGCCGATGCACGCTTCCGGCGCCGGGAAAGCTTTTCTGGCCCATCTGAATGACGATCAGGTAACTGCACTGCTGCATCAGAAAGGCCTGCACGGCTATACGCCTAAAACGCTGATGTCGCCGCATACGCTGAAAGAGAATCTGGCGCTGATCCGCAAAATGGGCTTCTCGCATGATGATGAGGAGCATGCGCTGGGGCTGCGCTGCGTAGCGGCACCTATTTATGACGAGCACGGCGACGCGTTTGCCGCGATCTCTATTTCAGGCCCGCTGGCCCGTATGACGGACGATCGTATTACCGAGCTGGGTGCGCTGGTGATCCGCGCCGCCCGAACGGTCACGCAGGCGTACGCCGGGCGTTAAACTGCTACCGTGGCGTAGCGCACGCTGAAGCGCCGGGCGTTACGCCACGCCATCGCCTCTTCAACATGGCCATTGCGGATCTGCGCCTGCAGCGATCGCCACCAGCCGGGGTCAAACAGCTGCGGATGCAGCGTCTGCAGCAGCCTGCCGGTCGCGGGTTCGCTGCAGAGCGCGTAACGGAACGTCTCCGGAAATATGTCATCGGGCCCGACGCTGTACCAGGGCTCTGCCTGCAGCTCCTGCTCTTCATAACGCGCGGGCGGAACGTCACGGAATATCAGCTCAGTCATCAGGCGGATTTCATCGTAGTCATAAAACACCACGCGCCCGTGGCGCGTCATACCGAAATTTTTAAACAGCATATCGCCGGGAAAAATGTTAGCCGCCGCCAGCTGACAGATGGCATTGCCATACTCCTCCAGCGCATGCCGACGCTGCGCCTCGCTGGCGTGCTGCAGCCAGAGGTTAAGCGGCTCCATGCGACGCTCCAGCCAGAGATGACGAATGATAACGTTCTCATCGCGCAGCGTGATCTTTTCCGGTATATCGCGCATGAACTCCGCCATCAGCGCGTCCGGGATCCGCGCGCGCGGCAGGGCAAAATAGCGAAACTCCTGCGTATCCGCCATGCGTCCGACGCGATCGTGCTCTTTGACCAGCCGGTAGCAGTCGTGCACCTGCGCTTCCGTTACCTCCTTTTGCGGCGCGAAACGGTCTTTAATGACCTTGAATACCCGATCGTAGCCCGGCAGAGTAAACACCAGCATCACCATGCCGCGCACGCCAGGCGCAGGCGCAAATGCGTCATCATGGCGTGCCAGATAGTGCAGATATTCGCGGTAGCTCTCGGTTTTACCGTGTTTCTGGCAGCCAATGGCGATATAGCGCTCGGCGAGGGTTTTGCCTGGCAGCAGCGGCTGCAGCCACGCCACCAGCGCCGCAGGCACCGGGGCGTAAACCATGAAGCTGGCGCGGGCGAAGCCAAATACGATGCTCGCCTCATCGCGATCCGTCAGGCAGGTATCGATCCACAGCTGTCCATCGCTGTCGCGCTGGATCGGCAGCAGACAGGGCAGGATCTCACCGCTGCGGAACTGCAGCCGCGCGACAATCCACGCGGTTTTGTTACGATAGAAAAGTTCGCTGGCGACCTCCAGCACGGCACCGGCCAGCTGCGCCGCGCTGAACTGCTCCTTCAGATGCCGCTCAATCCAGCGGATATCGCGTGCCCGATCCTGCCACGTCAGCCGCAGAGGAAGATCGGACAGCAGCTGCCGCAGCGCACTCTGCCAGTCCGGCCGGGGAGCATAGCGACGCGACAGTGGACGCTGCGCTTCCGGTTGTTGCAAACCCGGCTGCGAGGAGTGAATAAACAGCCGCTCCGGAAACAGATGGCTGTGCCCCTGCAGCCGGCAGTAAACGGAGTTAAAAAAGCTCTCTGCAATTTCATGGCGCGGATAGCCCGGCAGCAGCGTCTCATAGTGCGCCTTTACCCGCAGCCAGAAGGCGGTATCCCACTCCGCCTGCCCGTTCAGCACGCGCAACTGACTGACTACCAGGGTGACATGATGATCATACAGATGTATGCGCTCCTTCATGGCGCGCTGCGCCGCCGGCCAGTCAGCCTGCTCAAACCGCTGCTGCGCACCGGCGGTGATATCGAGAAAACGACCGTACTGCGCGTCAAAGCCCTGCAGAATGGTATGGGCGATAAGGGATTCTCCGGGTGACATCAGTTATCTCCGGTACGCGGTGGCCACGAGCCGCTGCACAGCAGCGGCGCCTCTCTTGCCGATCCGATCAGAACTGCGCGGTTTCCGTTGAGCCGGTCAGGGCCGTCACAGAAGATGCGCCGCCCTGAATCACCGTGGTGATGCGATCAAAGTAACCGGTGCCCACTTCCTGCTGATGCGATGAAAAGGTGTAGCCTTTGTCGCGCGCCGCAAATTCCGGCTGCTGCACTTTTTCAACGTAGTGGCGCATCCCCTCGCCCTGCGCGTACGCGTGCGCCAGGTCAAACATGCTGAACCACATGCTGTGGATCCCGGCCAGCGTAATAAACTGAAAGCGATAGCCCATGTCGCTCAGCGCCTGCTGAAAGCGTGCGATGGTGCGATCGTCGAGGTTTTTCTTCCAGTTAAATGAGGGTGAGCAGTTGTAAGCCAGCAGTTTGCCGGGATAGCGCGCGTGTATCGCGTCAGCAAAGCGCTGCGCCAGCGCCAGATCGGGCGTGGAGGTTTCACACCATAAAACATCGGCATAGGGCGCATAGGCAAGACCGCGGCTGATCGCCTGCTCGATCCCGGCACGGGTGCGATAAAATCCCTCCGGCGTACGTTCACCGGTGATAAACGCGCTGTCGTTCGGATCGCAGTCAGAAGTAATTAAGTCGGCGGCATCCGCATCGGTGCGCGCAATCAGCACGGTTGGCACATTCATGACATCAGCCGCAAGGCGTGCAGCTACCAGTTTCTGAATCGCGTCCTGCGTTGGCACCAGCACCTTACCGCCCATATGGCCGCATTTTTTTACCGCCGCCAGCTGATCTTCAAAATGCACGGCGCCAGCCCCGGCCACAATCATCGATTTCATCAGCTCAAAAGCGTTCAGTACGCCGCCAAAGCCCGCCTCCGCATCGGCCACTATCGGCAGAAAATAGTCGACATACGCGTCATCTTCCGGCGACAGGCCGCTGGCCCACTGGATCTGATCGGCGCGCTGAAAGCTCTGATTAATCCGCTGCACCACCTCCGGTACAGAGTTAACCGGATAGAGCGACTGATCGGGGTACATCTGCCCGGCGAGGTTCGCATCCGCCGCCACCTGCCAGCCCGAGAGATAGATCGCTTCGATACCGGCTTTCGCCTGCTGCACTGCCTGCCCCCCGGTTAACGCACCAAGGCTATTAATATAACCTTTAGTCGCGCCGCCGTTCAGCAGCGACCAGAGCCTGACGGCGCCCCGTTCTGCCAGCGTGCAGGCGGGCGTTACCGAGCCGCGCAGGCTGATGACCTCTTCTGCCCGATAGGGACGCGTGATACCGTTCCAGCGCGCATCCTGCCAGCTCATTTCCAGTTGTGTGATCTGTTGTGTCCGATTCATAGCACTCTCTCCGGGGGTCAGGCCAGCAGGCGGTAGCCTGGCAGCGTCAGAAATGGAACCAGCTCTTTATCCGTGGTGATTTGCGCCATCAGCGCGGCTGCATCTTCAAAGCGTCCCTGCTGAAAACGTATATCGCCGTAGCGCTGGCGCAGTGCGGCCAGCTCTTCGTCAAGAAACTGCTCAAACAGGGCAGCAGTGACCAGCTGGCCATCACTCAGGATCTGTTTGTGACGGATCCACTGCCAGATAGAGGCGCGGGCGATTTCAGCCGTTGCCGCATCTTCCATCAGTCCCTCAATCGGCACGCAGCCGTTACCGCTAATCCACGCTTCCAGATACTGCAGCGCAACGCGGATGTTTGCGCGCATGCCCGCTTCGGTACGTAAACCGCGGCAGGGACGCAGCAGCCGCTCAGCCGTTACCGGCGAATCAGTATTACGCGTCACGTGCAGCTGATTGGCGCGATCGCCCAGCTGGCGATCAAACACCTTCATGGCAATATCTGCCAGACCAGGATGCGCAACCCATGTCCCGTCATGGCCGTTACCCGCTTCGCGCGCTTTATCTTCCTCAACTTTCTCTTTTACCCACGCATTGCGCGTCTCTTCCTGCGCCGGGATGAGTGCAGACATGCCGCCCATTGCCAGTACGCCGCGCCGGTGGCAGGTTTTAATCAGCAGCCGGGAGTACGTATCCAGAAATGGCTGATCCATGGTGATCTGCTGTCGATCGGGCAGAATGCGATCGCCGTGCTGCCCCAGCGTTTTGATGTAGCTGAAGATGTAATCCCAGCGGCCGCAGTTAAGCGCTACGGCGTGGTCGCGCAGCTCCCACAGGATTTCATCCATCTGAAACACCGCGGGCAGCGTTTCAATCAGTACCGTGGCTTTGATCGTGCCACGCGGCAGATCAAAACGATCTTCGCTGAAGCGGAAGATCTCACGCCACCACGCTACCTCACTGGCGTGCTCGGTTTTAGGCAGATAAAACCACGGTGCATGCCCTTTTTCCTGCAGCGCCCGCACGTTATGGAATACAAAGAGAGCAAAATCAAACAGGCCAGCCGGAATCGCTTTGTCGCGCCACTCCACATGCTTTTCAGCCAGATGTAATCCGCGCACCCGGCACATCAGCAGTGCAGGATCGGAGCGCAGCTGGTAGATCCGGCCATCATCGCGGGTAAAACGCAGCGTACCGGCGACCGCTTCACGCAGCACCTGCTGCCCTTCAATCAGCTTGCTCCAGCACGGAGCCAGCGAATCCTCGAAATCCGCCATAAAAACCTTAACGTTGGCGTTCAGCGCGTTAATGGTCATTTTGCGATCGGGTGGCCCGGTAATTTCGACCCGGCGATCGCACAGCAGCTCAGGCAGCGGGCGCACCTGCCATTCATTTTCACGAATGGAAGTGGTTTCCGCATTAAAGTCAGGCAGCGCTCCGCGATCGTAGTCCCGCTGGCGCTGCTGCCGCGCTTTAAGCAGTCGATCGCGTTCCGGGGCAAAGCGCACGACCAGCGCCTGCAGAAAATCAATAGCCGCCGGCGTCAGCAGTTGCTGCTCCGCGTCTGAGAAGGGCTGAGTGAAGGTCAGCGTAGAGTGAATAATCGTGTCTGTCATGCTGGCTCTCTCCTGAAGCGATCCTGGTTTACTGCCGGGATCAGAATACTGGATGTTTTGTAACCGACAGGATCAGAGCATATGCATTTTAATTTTTATTTCAAAAACTATTTCCATTTTATGAAAAGATAATCATTAACTCTCTGTATATACTGTTATTTAAAGTATCAAAATAAAGGCAATGGTTTCTGCTTTGGAAAAGACATAAAAAAACCGCGATGGCCTGAGGGCGATCGCGGTGGAGAGAAGCTAAAAAGAGATCAGTCGAGAGTCGGATTCATGTGGCGCAGGTCAAACGGCGTGATCTGGTAAACATAGTAGTTCAGCCAGTTAGAGAACAGCAGGTTGCCGTGGCTGCGCCAGGTCGCACGTGGCGGCAGGACCGGATTGTTCTGCGGGAAATAGTTAAACGGCACTTCCGGCTGCAGACCCGCATCATTATCCCGGTGAAATTCACCTGCAAGGGTCAGCGCGTCATATTCCGGGTGCCCGGTTACAAAGGCCAGCCGCTTGTCTTTACTCGCCATCAGATAGGCGCCGGTTGCCTCAGATTCAGCAAACAGTTCGAGATCGGTGTAGTCGCGTATAAGCTGGCTGGGAAAATCCGCATAGCGCGAATGCGGCGCCAGAAAATTGTCATCAAAGCCGCGCGTCAGCAAAGCGTGCGGATGCAGGATCTGATGTTCATAGACGCCTGACAGTTTGTTTTGCCGCGTCTGCTTGGGAATACCATACAGAATGTTCAGCGCAGCCTGTACCGCCCAGCAGACAAACAGCGTAGAGGTGACATGCTCGTTTGCCCAGTGCAGCACGCGCTGGATCTGCGGCCAGTAGGCGACGTCATTAAAGTCAACCAGACCCAGCGGCGCACCTGTCACAATCAGGCCATCGAAGTTATCGTGCTGTATCTCTTCGAAATTGCAGTAAAAGTTATTCAGATGTTCGCTGGGGGTATTGCGCGATTCGCGGCTGTCTATCCGCAATAGCTGCACATCAATTTGCAGCGGTGAGTTAGAGAGCAGACGTAAAAACTGATTTTCAGTCTCGATCTTTTTTGGCATCAGGTTAAGGATCAGTACTTTTAACGGGCGGATCTCCTGAACACGGGCGCGCGATGAGGTCATCACAAACACATTTTCATCACGTAAGAAATTCACTGCCGGTAATTCGTCGGGCACCCTGATTGGCATAACCTGCTCACCTCTTGCTGATAACCATATAAACGTTTAGACATCCAGATGCCCGAGATTAGCCTGGCATACGCGGAATGTCGAGACTTCATGCTATTTATGAAAATGTTTCAGCTTAATGTGGCATAACCGACAGCGACAGAGAAGAAAGGAAATTGCGCCGGCACTAAAAGCGAGACGGTAAGATCTTTTTTGAGGAAAAAAAAGTACCCATAGCATGCTGATGCTTCAGCAATAGCCGTGAGCGAACGTAAAAGTTATTTTCTGCAGACGTAAAAAAGCCCTGAACGCGTGTTCAGGGCTCTTTTACTTGATGGATGCCTGGCAGTTCCCTACTCTCGCATGGGGAGGCCCCACACTACCATCGGCGCTACGGCGTTTCACTTCTGAG
>NZ_VEIP01000028.1:0-267 GCF_007680655.1 Pantoea sp. PSNIH1 | reverse complement strand
AGCCCGCGCTCTCGCCGGCGTCCTGCCGGCTCGCCCTGGCCGTCGCTCTGCGCCCGGCGCTGCGGATGGCGCCCCTCCTCCCCGCCTGTAAATTTTTCATTTTGTTTTTTTAAAAGTGTTGCGGTGTGGTCTGAAGCTTCTTCACGAAACCTTCAGCCATAAAAAACGTAAGAAAAAGAGAAAAAACCAGCAGCGGCGGGAAGCGCCATTCGGGTCCGCCGAGGGAGGGCACGGTTCCGGGATGAGCCGACAGGACGTCGGCGAAAG
>NZ_VEIP01000027.1:0-268 GCF_007680655.1 Pantoea sp. PSNIH1 | reverse complement strand
GCGTGCGGAGATGCCGCTGAAACTGCCAGAAGCCTGGCGGGCGGAACCCCCTCAGTGCCGCGCACTGCTTAGCGCACAGCCGCGTGCTGCTGCCCCGGGGCCGGTTCCGTTCGCCGTCAGCTGCGGCGGCAGCCTGTGCTCCGGCACGGCGACCGGGCAGAGGACGCCTGGCCGCGCCCTCTGCACTCCCGGGCCCTGCGCCAGCCCCGTCCGCCGCTGCGCGGTTCCCTCGCTCACGCCCGCTTCCCCGGGACCGGCCGCCATTCGC
>NZ_VEIP01000026.1:0-277 GCF_007680655.1 Pantoea sp. PSNIH1 | reverse complement strand
GGATCGAACCGCTGACCTCCTGCGTGCAAGGCAGGCGCTCTCCCAGCTGAGCTATAGCCCCATACAGTCACTGCAGAGACCATCTACTACCACTCAACTTCTCTCCAGGGAGAAACGTTGATTTGGCTCAGGCAAGGCATGTTTCCGCGAAGCATAGTGAACTATGCGAGCCGGAGACATAACGCAGCATGAGACAAATCTGGTAGGCCTGAGTGGACTTGAACCACCGACCTCACCCTTATCAGGGGTGCGCTCTAACCACCTGAGCTACAAGCCT
>NZ_VEIP01000025.1:0-282 GCF_007680655.1 Pantoea sp. PSNIH1 | reverse complement strand
AGGCTTGTAGCTCAGGTGGTTAGAGCGCACCCCTGATAAGGGTGAGGTCGGTGGTTCAAGTCCACTCAGGCCTACCACATTTCTTCTCATGCTGCGTTAAAGCGCCGCTCGTATAGTGAACTATACGTCGCGCCCCTTTGCCTTGCCTGAAAAGAAATGACCGTTTGTCATAAACGGGACTCCTGGTGAGTGGTAACAGACGGTTTCTGCAGTGACTGTATGGGGCTATAGCTCAGCTGGGAGAGCGCCTGCCTTGCACGCAGGAGGTCAGCGGTTCGATCC
>NZ_VEIP01000024.1:0-300 GCF_007680655.1 Pantoea sp. PSNIH1 | reverse complement strand
TAAAAAATATCAAGTCTTTGCTGAGTGAACACGTAATTCATTACGAAGTTTAATTCACAGAGCACCGCTTAACGTGTTTAAGCAAATCAAACTTTAAATTGAAGAGTTTGATCATGGCTCAGATTGAACGCTGGCGGCAGGCCTAACACATGCAAGTCGGACGGTAGCACAGGGGAGCTTGCTCCCCGGGTGACGAGTGGCGGACGGGTGAGTAATGTCTGGGAAACTGCCCGGTGGAGGGGGATAACTACTGGAAACGGTAGCTAATACCGCATAACGTCTTCGGACCAAAGTGGGGGA
>NZ_VEIP01000023.1:0-311 GCF_007680655.1 Pantoea sp. PSNIH1 | reverse complement strand
GGGTGATTAGCTCAGTTGGTAGAGCATCTCCCTTACAAGGAGGGGGTCGGCGGTTCGAACCCGTCATCACCCACCACTCTTAAGGTGGCCCGCAGTGAACAGGTAGTAAGAGATAAGATATGGGTGATTAGCTCAGTTGGTAGAGCATCTCCCTTACAAGGAGGGGGTCGGCGGTTCGAACCCGTCATCACCCACCATATCTTAGCCAGACAGCCTGTTAAAGAAGTACCGAAGTGGGTGATTAGCTCAGTTGGTAGAGCATCTCCCTTACAAGGAGGGGGTCGGCGGTTCGAACCCGTCATCACCCACCA
>NZ_VEIP01000022.1:0-414 GCF_007680655.1 Pantoea sp. PSNIH1 | reverse complement strand
GCTTGGTCGCTTAACCTCACAACCCACAGGCGTTTTGAACGCTGTGAATCGCGATAATCTTGAGACCCGGCCGCATCATGCCTCGTTCTTATTACGGAGAACGGATACGACGCGGTCGTTTCAAATTTTCAGCTTGTTCCGGATTGTTAAAGAGCAAATATCTCAAACGCGACTCGCAAGCCGGTTTTGAGATACTGTGGAGACACCTTTCACCTGTCACCAAGCAAGTGGCGTCCCCTAGGGGATTCGAACCCCTGTTGCCGCCGTGAAAGGGCGGAGTCCTAACCGCTAGACGAAGGGGACACATCGTGTCGCGACTTCGCAGCCGTCTTGCTCATTACTTTCTATCAGACAATCTGTGTGAGCACTTCGCGGGAAGGTATCTTCAGGTAAGGAGGTGATCCAACCGCAGGT
>NZ_VEIP01000021.1:0-458 GCF_007680655.1 Pantoea sp. PSNIH1 | reverse complement strand
TGCCGGGAACTCAAAGGAGACTGCCGGTGATAAACCGGAGGAAGGTGGGGATGACGTCAAGTCATCATGGCCCTTACGGCCAGGGCTACACACGTGCTACAATGGCGCATACAAAGAGAAGCGACCTCGCGAGAGCAAGCGGACCTCATAAAGTGCGTCGTAGTCCGGATCGGAGTCTGCAACTCGACTCCGTGAAGTCGGAATCGCTAGTAATCGTAGATCAGAATGCTACGGTGAATACGTTCCCGGGCCTTGTACACACCGCCCGTCACACCATGGGAGTGGGTTGCAAAAGAAGTAGGTAGCTTAACCTCCGGGAGGGCGCTTACCACTTTGTGATTCATGACTGGGGTGAAGTCGTAACAAGGTAACCGTAGGGGAACCTGCGGTTGGATCACCTCCTTACCTGAAGATACCTTCCCGCGAAGTGCTCACACAGATTGTCTGATAGAAAGTAA
>NZ_VEIP01000020.1:0-503 GCF_007680655.1 Pantoea sp. PSNIH1 | reverse complement strand
GAGTGGGAAGGCAAAATCATCGAGCTGGCTGGCTACCTGGACAGCTACATCCCGGATCCGGTTCGTGCTATCGACCTGCCGTTCCTGCTGCCAATCGAAGACGTGTTCTCAATCTCAGGCCGCGGTACCGTTGTTACCGGTCGTGTTGAGCGCGGCATCGTTAAAGTCGGTGACGAAGTTGAAATCGTGGGCATCAAAGATACCGCGAAATCAACCTGTACCGGTGTTGAGATGTTCCGCAAGCTGCTGGACCAGGGTCAGGCGGGCGAGAACTGTGGTGTTCTGCTGCGCGGTATCAAGCGTGAAGACATCCAGCGTGGACAGGTTCTGGCGAAGCCGGGCTCAATCAAGCCACACACCAAGTTCGAGTCAGAAGTTTACGTTCTGTCTAAAGACGAAGGCGGCCGTCATACTCCGTTCTTCAAAGGCTACCGTCCACAGTTCTACTTCCGTACCACTGACGTGACCGGTTCAGTTGAGCTGCCAGAAGGCGTTGAGATGGT